>JANOBM010000036.1:0-128366 GCA_031411655.1 Planctomycetaceae bacterium | reverse complement strand
CCTTCAGGACCTGTGTGACAACTATCGTGGCAGTTTTGGATTCGATGCTTGGACTGCGACTTCAGGCATGACTCGCCGGGGCGCAAGGCCTGCAGCGACAAACAGTCGACTGATCCCGGTCATCAGTCGATGCCACTGCTCCAGCAACTCGGGGACACCAAATTGGCCAGCATCGCATCGTCCAAATCCTCGTTGACTTACCAGCACAGACGTACCCAGGTGCAGTAACGCTTCGAGAATCACATGGTCTCGGCGATCTTGCTCGCTGAGCCCGGCATCGTCATATATCCAAACATGTGCCGCCATGGTCTCATCCATCAATCGCATCGCTGCAAGTTCTGCGCTGGGCGCTTCGATGAGAAGTGAGTGTGAACCGCAAACGACATAATACTTGGACATCGTAAACCTTCCGTGATAGCGCGATGGGAAACTTTTATTCGTCGAAGGCGACTTGCTCTCGACAGGACTTATCATCGCGATGAGGTGTGACACGTTAGGTCACTCGCCCAAAGAGTATTTTCGAAAGCTCCCAAAAACGCTATTTTCCAGCCAAAAACGAAAGATTGATCGCGTGAAAATCTGGATCGACGCCGATGCGGCCCCCCTGGAAGTCAAGCAAATCGTGTTTCGGGCTGCGCAACGCTTAAATGTCCAAACGGTGCTAGTCGCCAATCGATGGATCGAGACACCGGCAGCCGCAAAGATGATTTCTTCGGTGCAAGTACGAGACGGAGCGAACGAAGCAGATCGCTTCATTGCCACACACGGTCTAAACGGCGACATCGCAATCACCGCAGACCTGCCGCTGGCCGGTGAATTGGTCGCCAAAGGGTTGTTCGTTGTAGACCCTCGTGGCGATGAGTACTCGCCTAACAACATTGCCGCGAGACTTTCCGTTCGTGATTTCATGGATTCGTTGCGAGGGACCGGCATGGTTACCGGCGGAAGCGCCCCCTACGGCGACGGTGACAAAAAAGCGTTCGCGGCCACCTTTGATCGATTACTCACGAAGGCATTACGGCGCGCCAATTCAGTCGATAACAAAAGCGGCAGCGATTGAGACTGCCGCTTAAACAAAGTCGCGGTACGTTGTCGTGAAATGAATCCGCGCCGCGAAGTTTTGAATCGTACTTTTGCTCCAATCATTCAACGACCATTAAACAGACATTGCTTTCACTTTTTCCATCACTTTATCCAGGATGGGCTGAAGGACTTCCTTGACTCCAGGCAATGCCATTACCTTATCCATCGCTGCTTGAAAGTCTGGCAGTCTTTCCTTGATTGCCTCGGTCAATTTTGTTTTCATCTCAGCAGGCAAGAGTGAAAGTCCAGTGCTTAGACCCTGCAGCTTTGTGTCCATGGCTTCGAGATCGGGTAAAGCGACTCGGGCGGTCTCAGCGTCCTTTACTTTTCCAAGAACCCCACCAAGACTGTCAAAAACCGACCGCATGTCTGGTAGTGCACCTAGGCCGGCCGGCATTCCGAGACCGGAAAGCTTTCCGCCATCATCGGAATTGGATTCAGGCGCAGGAGTTTCCTCTACGGCTGGTACCGACTGAGCATCGCTAGGAGCGATTTCGCCACTGGTGGACTCCGTCAGTCCGCTGGTATCGACGACCGTGTTCCCTGCTGCCCCCGACGGCCGTATACCAGCAAAAATATACTTGTAAGCTCCAAAGCCAACCGCAGCGACGATCAGCAATGGAATCAAAACCTTTGCAAGGCCGCCTCCACCTGCCGCAACGGGAGCGACCGACCGCCCATTCGGCCCGGCGACGCCGCCACCCATACCTGCCAGTCCCACAGCATCGGCAATGCCCAAGGGCAAAGCCGCGCCAATGGCATCCTTTTGAGTGATCAAGAGGGTCGCGAGTCCGTTTGCGTCGAGCCCCATCAGCTTCTTTTGCTTGCCAAGAAAACTAACGATGAGCGGAGCGAGGACTACCAATATCGAAGTGATCGATCCCGACTTCATACCGGTGAGCCTGGCAACGATAGGGGCAATCATGGCCGCCTTGTCACCGAACAATGCCGAAACGAGTCCGCCGCCTTTCTGCGACAGCGCATCGCTTCCCCCGGAGGAAAACATACCTGACAGATCGTCGAGCAAGCCACCCTCGTAGCCGCCGTCTTTGATCGTGTTATCCAACTTTTCGGCACCGCCCGGAGCAGTCACCTGCTTCAACAGACCAGCGAGGATCGTTGGAACAAGAGCATCGATCCCCAACTTTGCGGATTGCTCGCTTTCACCGAACTGTTTGCCGAGTTGGGAGGCAAGCGGGCCACCGATTTGACTTTTAAGCATATCGATGAGATTGACAGGCATGAGTAATTCTCCAGTGATTGTTTGACGGGTTGATTAGTCATTTCGCATCAGCCCTTTACCCATTCGGGCTAAGCCCGCTAAGCGCGTGGGCCGTTCGACGAAGGAGAGATCTCACTCAACGAACCGCAGCGGAGGACTTCGCTGAAATAATCGCAAAAAGCTTTGCTGATGAGAAACGACAGAGCAGGCAACGCGGTGAACACCTTACCCGATGATGGGCGGTATCGTCTGCCACCCAACTAGAAAAAGTTCCACGCCACCGGTTGGACGTTAACGCATTGGACGTTAACGCGCCGGATGTTAGCGAGCCGCCACGTCGGGAGCGGCTGGCTGAACAACAATTTCACGCGAGATTTCGGCGAGCAACGGTGCCAGCTTTTCCACATCAAACGCCGCTTTACGATTTAACTCGGCATCCAAATTTTTCGAATAGATGAAGACGTTGCGCCCCGCTGGAAGCGCGGCTTCAATGCCAGACACCGCGGGATTACCAAGCGCAGTGATCTTCGCAGCCAAGTTTTCTGGAAGCGGCTCACCGTGGGCCGCCAACTCTGCTGCAATGGATTGAATCGCCCAAACAACTTGACGAGCCGCATCATAGACGAGCAATTTATGGGCTGGCGTCGAGGCGATTCGCTTGAGAATCGCTCGGGCTGGAACTCCTGAGAACGGTTTGGACTGGGCTCGCTCGATGGCTACGTCAAGCGTTTGATTGAGTTCCGCGCCGATCTGAGAAATTACCGTCGGGTCTCCGAAGGGCGATTGACCAAATGCGGCGGCAAGCTTTGCCTCACTAGCGTCCGCATTCTTACGAACGTCTTCGCCGGCCACATCCAACGCAACCGTCAACAGGGCACTTGGCCATTCGAATTGGCGAGGTCGCCCTGGCGCTCCGACATAACCCCGCAATTGCCGAATACTTGGTTCCTGCAACTCATGGTGGCACGCGGCACAATCGTACAATGAATAATCCGCCCAACGCTCGGGCGAGGCGGAGTCGATCAATAACTGAACCGTTTGTCGCCGGGCCGCTAAGGCACCAACGATCATCTTACGCGTGTCCCAGTGCAGCTTATCAGGCGGGAGTTTCGCAAGCTTTTCACCATCAAACAAATTTGGAAAATTCGCGGTGAAGTAAGCATCTTTCCCGGCAAAAGATTGAAGATTGCGATAGAGCTCGGCCTCACCTTGCCAGTGCTGGGGCATTGAAGTGCAGAAAGTCTGCAACTCAACGCCAGGCAAGGGAGGATGTCCGGCCGCGTACATGACGTGAGTAACAAACATATCTTTGGAACGGTTGCCGATGTGGCAATCGTAGCAGTTTGCAGCCTGTACCGAGACGTTCACTAAGTCTCGCATGCCTGCCGCTGCCTTGTCTGCAGGCGGAAGATTGCGCCATTGTTTATCGGCACCTTGTACACCATGCTGCTGAATCCACGCGACGTTCGAATCGATTTGATGACAGCCATTGCACGAAATACCTGGCTGATAATGATCGTTCTTGTAGTCTTGCACTTTGACGAATTCTTGCTGATCGCCCTGACCGTGATAGCCGCCATGGCAGGTTAAGCAGTTATCGCGAAACAGTACGTAGCCCTCGTTCGTTTTGACGTCGTAGCCCATTTTCTCGCAGATGCGAAGACTAAGTTGATTGCTGGCCCCAAACCAATCTTTCGGCACTGACGTTAGTTCCAGTTCCTCCACAAGGCGGACCGCCTCGGCGACCATATCCTCGTCATTGAGCGGTTCGACACGCCGCCTTGCAATCGCATGCTTGTCGTTGGCAAGCCAAAACTGAAGTTCATTTTGTTTACTAAAAGCAGCATCTGGCGTTGAAAAAGCACTGGCAGCGAAATGGCATTTACCACACTCTTGGACGCCTGCCTGCTTTTGCCATGACTTAAAGACGGGGTCGGTTGCACCGTCACCAGCAGGTGCTTGTACCGGCTGCGTCCCCGGCGCAGCAACTGGTTCTTCCTGCGCCACCGCGAGCTGCCAGCCGCTTGCAATCACAAACAAACAGAGCATCGCGGACGTTCGTCGAGACCTTCGTGAGAAGAATGGCATGATGTTCACTATTGATCCGAAGAATTGTCGTCTTGAAGTGCTTTGAGCTGCCGGCGAATTTCTTCCGGTGTCAACTTGGGTTTAGGTGGTACTGGTACCGGAGGTACGACTGGGGGCTGCAGCATCGGCTCGTTGTCCTTTGGCGGAACAGCGGGCACGATCGGCTTTGTAACGCCCGGCGACGAATCGAATAGCTTCGCATTATTTTTTAACAAATCTTCGACGGACTGCTCGATTTGTTCCGGCGAACGCTCGCCTTCGGTCGGCATCGGCTGGTTGTCGCTAACAACCGGCCCCAACCAACGAACTAATTCTAACGTTTTCAGTCGAACTTCTGCACGGGTCGCTACAGGACCTTTTCTTTGGCGCAGCGCATATTCAGGGCTGCTGGTTAAATCGGGGTAGGCCAAGCCCTGTCGAAGCGACTCGCCGATGTCCCTCAGCGGACCGCTTGGCCCTCCCGGCCAACTTTCCCGCGCGGCGACCGTCGCCAGATAGAGCTGTACAGCAGACTCCCAAGTTTCGAACGAGCCTGTTTTTCCAGCGGCCGATGCTGCGACCCTACCAAGCCGATCGCTGCGGAAGCGACTTCGTTCGCTTCGCCCAGCCGATCCATCAACCCAAGCGGCAATCGCGAGCCTTGCTTCGCCCACAGCTGCTGACACATCCTCGGCATTGGGACGTGGGCCCGCTTCCATGAGGCGTCTCACTTCTTCAAGGGACTCGACTAATCGTAAGTCCTCCGGGGTAGCTTGAACCTGCTCGATTCGATAGTGAAGCACCCAGAGTAGGCCTGCGGTATTCCATGTAGAAAGCGGTGCAATCGCGAGCCGCGTATCGGCCCTAGGCGTTCTTCGAGCATCCTGAAGACCAAGGGAATGATGACACGATGAACAATCGTAGGCGGAGAGTTCGGGCCA
This sequence comes from Planctomycetaceae bacterium, assembly GCA_031411655.1. Taxonomy (GTDB): domain Bacteria; phylum Planctomycetota; class Planctomycetia; order Pirellulales; family Pirellulaceae; genus UBA6163. The sequence goes on along the minus strand of JANOBM010000036.1, from coordinate 123,053 downwards.
TTCGCTCACGGTATGGTGATCCCTCGAGCGCGCCGATAATAGCGAAAGCGAAGCATCGGCAGCTGCGATTTGCCCTGCGAGCCACAGTTGTGCTTCATAGAATTGCTTATCGGCCGCTTCCGAATCTCGCCAATGCTTTGGTTCCCATGCGTGGAAAGTCGCAAGCTCGTAGCGAAGAGCGGGGTGGCCTGCGGCGATGATATCGTGATTCATGTCACGATCCTGGTCTCCGACGTGGCAAGCGGCACAGGTTCTTGCCCGCGTGAGCAGATCGCCATTGGCAACGAACCCGATCTCCGTACTACCCAGCGCATCGAAACCGGTCTGGTAGTGTGAACCATTCCAAAGTTCTTCGGGCCCGTGACAGCCTGCACAGCCAACTCCCTCTTTTCGTTCCTCGGTGCTACGAGGTTCATGAAATCGCTTGGTTGTGTTATGACAGGCGAGGCAATTATCAAAACCTTTCTGATCGACAATTTCATTGCCATCCATGATTTTCAAACGCTGCATCATCGCTACGCTTGAATCGCTACTAATCGTCTTCCAAGATCGCGAATGAGGATCGTTCTCGAACCACAAGGGATACTCGGAGCCGCGACTGAGCCAGGGCTGCGCGACACCGGGATGCGGGCCGCCGTGACAACTGGCCGCCGCACAAGATTGTGCCCCCAAGAGCTTTAAGTCTGAACGCAAAATTGGTTGATGCAAGCGATCGAGAGTCGCCGCCGATAAACCAGTCGATTGAGCGCCGGCGCTAAGGAGCGAAACGGGTTGTGCTACCGCAGGGGGCAGTTGGCAGGCCCCGCCAATCATGAAACCGATCAACGCAGCTACGTTGGATTTCAGGCGTCGTGAGATCATGAGGGGGTCACCAACATTTAAGCAATTTACATAGCAAGTAAAAACGAGGCGGCAGCCCTCATGAAGTTCCCAAGCAGATGAACGTCACAGGCAGAATAATCTGCGTTCTGTTCACCCCGCCAATTGGATATTTCGTTCCTATCATACTTAGGTTTCGAATCGACTGCCCTGAAAATGCGATTGAAGAAATTCCTTCGATAGCCGGTTACGACGGCACCTGGACGTCGCAGAATTGCGAACACCGCCCTGATGGTTACAATCGTTGCTCCTAGACCATCGCATCGCTACCAACCAGAATTCGGCATGAATAGCCAGCCATTACCCGTTGCCGACGCGATTGCTCGTCGTTGGTTCCTTAGTCAATGTGGAATCGGAATCGGTTCGGTGGCGCTTTCGGAAATGGTCGGTCAGCCAGTTTTCGCGGCAAATCAAGCGAAAAATGACCCGATGGCTGCTAAACCGTCGCATTTCCCGGCGAAAGTAAAAAACGTCATTGTTTTATTCATGGCTGGGGCGCCGAGCCAGTTTGAGACATTTGACTACAAGCCGAAACTTGCGGAATTCGATGGAACGCTTCCTCCGCCGAAACTTCTTGAAGGTTATCGAGCGGCCTTCATCAATCCAAACAGTAAGCTGCTTGGCCCCAAGTTCAAATTCGCCCGGCATGGTGATTCAGGTGCGGAAATCAGCGAACTGCTTCCCCACACGGCGAGCGTCGCGGATGAGCTGACGATCATCAAATCGATGCACACCGAAGCTTTTAACCATGCGCCGGCTCAGTTGATGATGAACACTGGAAGTCAACTTTTTGGCAAGCCGAGCATGGGCGCATGGACGTTGTATGGATTGGGAAACGACTCGAAAGACTTGCCTGGGTTCGTGGTTTTTAGCAGCGGGCAGAAAGGCCCTAGCGGTGGCAATTCGTGCTGGGGCAGTGGCTTCTTACCGAGCGTCTATCAGGGAGTTCAGTTTCGCGGCGGTGGTGAACCGGTGCTCTTTTTGAATAACCCGCAGGGTGTGGATTCTCGTTTGCAGCGAGAATCGATTGACGCCATCAACCAACTCAATCGCATCCGGCTGGTGGAAGTGGGAGATCCCGAAATTGCCACGCGTATCAATGCTTTCGAATTAGCCTTCCGAATGCAATCAACGGCACCAGAGGCAATGGACCTAGGGCTTGAGTCGCAGGCGACCCTGGATGCCTATGGCGCGACCCCAGACGCATCGTCTTTTGCAAATAACTGCTTGCTTGCCCGAAGACTCGTCGAACGAGGAGTGCGTTTTGTTCAGCTCTATCATGAAGCGTGGGACCAGCATGGCGACTTGGTAAATGGTCTGAAGCGAAACTGCATTGATACCGATAAGGCTTGCGCGGCATTGATCAAGGATCTTCAATCGCGTGGCCTACTTGAAGAGACACTCATCATTTGGGGTGGCGAATTCGGTAGAACTCCGATGACCCAGGGTGAAGGCGGCAACGGCCGAGACCATCATCCCAACGCATTCTCCATGTGGCTGGCCGGCGGCGGCCTGAAACGCGGAGTGACGTATGGCGAAAGCGACGAATTGGGGTTCAACGTCGCGCACAATCCCGTCCATGTGCGAGACCTTCATGCAACCATTCTGCACTTACTTGGACTCGATCACATACGACTGTCGTATCGCGTTCAGGGCCTCGATCAACGCCTCACGGGCGTCGAGCCCGCGAGAGTGATTTCCGAAATCTTGGCCTAGTGAGCCTAGACCTTTGCATTCTTGTAAAGCTGATTCACAAATTCCCAGTTGACGACATTCCACCAGGCAGTGACGTAGTCAGGACGCTTGTTCTGATACTTCAAGTAATAGGCATGCTCCCATACATCAACGCCAAGAAGTGGCGTTTTGCCTTGTGTGATGGGATTGTCTTGGTTCGGCGTACTCATGACGGCAAGCTTACCGCCGTCGACGACCAACCAGGCCCAGCCACTTCCAAACTGTCCTGCCGCCGAAGTGGCAAACGCGGTCGCAAACTTATCAAAGCTACCAAACGCTTCGTCGATTGCTTTGCCAATCGCGCCTTTGTTTTGCTTTCCTCCACCGGGTGCCATCATCTGCCAAAAGAGGCTGTGATTGAGATGGCCACCACCATGATTGCGAACCGCTGTTCGAATCGATTCGGGCACCTTCTCAAGTCCCGCGACTAATTCGGTTGGCGTCATCGCCTTAAGAGCCGGTTGGTCGGCGATCGCTGCATTCAGCTTATCGATATAGGTCTTGTGGTGTCGGTCATGGTGAATCTCCATCGTTTGAGCGTCGATGTAGGGCTCAAGTGCGTCGAAGGCATATGGCAACGCTGGCAACGTCGCATCGGCGGCGTAGACGGCCGTTTGATTGGTTAGCACCGCAGCAACGGCTGCGGCGCTCGACATTACCAACATCTCTCTGCGACTGAGATCGATCTTCTGCGTAGTCATGACGGAACGTCCTGGTGGGTGAGAGGGCAGTTTTGAGAACTACCTGAATTACTAGATTGGCACGAATGATTGATGCCTGGATAAACGCCCCGGCACCGTGGCGGCTATTTTGGCCACTGCGACATTGTACCCGCCGCGTTTTCAGAATGCCTACTCGGCATCGCAAGAAAGCTCACTTACCAACGTGGATACCGTCGGCGACCAGATCGATCGAGTTGAAATCCCCGGGCGTCGCTCGTCCAGTAACCACCACCGCTTGATTCTTCTCAAGCCCAAACAATTGTCGGACATCGATCTTAAGCGTATCGTTTTTATCGTCTACAAATCGAACGATCGCGGTAGGTGCCTTCGCGGCCCGGCGTTTACAGAACGGACAATTGTCCGCATCGTGTCCCTCGCCATGACCATCCTCAGGTAACTCCGAAAGGACGAAGGAAGCGATCCCCGGTTCCCACGGCTCAAGCTCGCCGGCATACACTCGCCCGATTACAACCACCGGTTGCGTTGATGCCTCCGATGTTTCAGACGCCGGCAACGGCACCGACGTGTCTGTCGGCGTATCGCTCGACTTTCCGATTGCCTCACTCAGCTGCGATAACGTCATCGGTGAGGGCGGAGACTGGGCCAGGGTGAATCGGGCGCGGGCCGCCAACGTTGCGGGGTCCTCCGCTACCTCGACACCACAACCGCTGATGGCTGCGATGGCGAAAACAAGCACAAGCGTCCACTGCGGCTTCGACATTGGCTCGTTCCCCATCTTTGACCACTCGATTAAGGTCTTAATTGGCGGCAACAAACTTCTTCAACGTCTCAAAAGCTGAATCGATATCGGCAGAGACTTGATCGTAATCACTGCCCTCGCCTCCATGAAGTTTAGCGTCGATTTTACCAAACGCATCCAAGAGTTTTTCTACTGACTCGTTGACCAACATCTGGTCCGCTTCGCTCAGTGACGCCTTCTTTGCGAGGTTCCCTAAGTCCTCCAACAGATGCCCCATTTCATGAACGGATTCATCTGCCGCTGCAGGTTCTCCCTTGCCAAAGGCTTCCTTTACCTCGTCGCGAATCCCTTCCAACGCAGTGATTGCGCCAGCATAGGTATCGGGATGGACGTGAGCTTCATCATGAACATGCTCCAAGTCGTCAGCTGCGACCGGCGGCTTGTTTACGGGTGTCGGCTCGACGGCTTCTGGTGCACAGCCCACACAAAGCCACCCTACTGCGAGGCACATCATCAAGGGAAGGCTCAAAGAAATTCGACGCATGGATACTCTCTCGCATGGGTTGTATGCAATGGAACGCTACTCAAAACCACAGTGGTTCGGCGGGACCAATGTACCGAGTCAATGTACCGGGCAGTACGAGGCTCTGGCGAGTATGGTTCAGAAGTTTTTTCGATCCGGGTGCCTAATGACCGCGTCTCACCCCAGCTGAAACTCTGAAGCGAAGGGGGAAACTTTGAAACGAAGGGAATGGTCAAACATCAGACCGCACGACGTTCGCCGCGGACGGTTTCCTGGAGAAATGATTGGTAGGTGCTTTTTAATCCATCTACCAGATTCGTTTTGGCTTTCCACCCTGTCGCAGAAAGCTTCGAAACATCCGTGCATTTGATCGGCGTGCCATCGGGCCGCGATGGATCGGTCAAGATTTTACCCTGAAATCCGACGACCTCAGCGACTAACTTTGCTAATTCGAGAATCGTCAAATCTTGCCCCGTGCCGACATTGATCCAATCCGGTGCAGCGGGGACATCCAACAGGTGAACCAATGCATCCGCCAAGTCGTCAACGTGCAAGAACTCTCGACGCGGACGGCCAGTTCCCCAAATGGGCACCGTCACATCTCCGCGTTCGGTCGCTTCATAAAAACGCCGAATCAATCCAGGAAGCACATGACTGTTTTCGGGGTGATAGTTATCCCCAGGACCATACAAATTCGTCGGCATGGCACTGCTGTAATAAACGCCATGCTGGCGCCGAAAGTACTGACACAACTTTACGCCAGCAATTTTTGCAATCGCATAAGCCTCGTTCGTCGGCTCCAGCGGCCCCGTCAGAAGCGATTCTTCGCGGATCGGCTGCGGACAATCTCGAGGGTAAACGCAGGTGCTACCTAAAAACAAAAATCGCGATACATCATGTTCATAGGCTGACTGGATCGCATGAATCGCCATCGCTACGTTCTGAGTAAGAAACTCGACCGGATAGGTGTTGTTCGCGACAATGCCACCAACGCGTGCCGCAGCAAAAATCACTGCATCGATGTTCGACTTTGAGAAAAAAGCATCCACCGAACGCCGGTCCGTCAGGTCCAATTCAATTCGCGAGGCGGTGATCAGTTCGACATTTGGATCCCGCGATAAGCGGCGACAAACCGCAGCTCCTACCATACCGCGATGGCCAGCGACAAAAATTCGACGAATGGTATTACTCATTAAGGTCTTTACCGGGTAACGGATAACGCAGAACGCCGATTATACTTGCCTCGATCATTGGCACGATAGCGTCAATCGCATGGGCTCGTCGAGCCAAGTTCCTGGCAGCCACCATTCGCGACCTCGTTCCCGACGGGTCCAACCTCAGCCGGCGTATTTTTCTTGCAAGTTCCCCTACCGTGCGAAACGTAGCGACATAATCCTTTCCCCGATCTTCTCGATTGTCTGCCACTCGACCTAAAGATCTCACTACGTCAATGGCCCGCGCGATCACTGGCGTCCCTAAAGCCATCGCCTCCAACATGACATTCGGAAAGCCTTCGAAGTAAGAAGGCAATACGAGAGCATCCGCAGCCGCAATCCACGATGCTGGCTGAGGGACGTGACCAATGAAATCGATGCTTTCGGTTAACTGCAAGCGCTCTGTTACCTCTTGCAACTGAGACCTGAGCGGTCCATCACCAATCATCCAAACCTTCGGCAACGGGAAATCGGGAAACGACTCCCTCAGGGTGGCAAGCGATTCAATTAACGCTTGATGTCCCTTCTCTTGCGTCATTCGCCCTACACATACGACAGTGAATCCCGCTTCTCGCGACGGCGCAACGGTTGATGCGACGACACTATCTAATTCCGCACTGTCGACTGGATTGGGAATGGAAACGATACCCCTCGCTCGCAACCCATAGTATTTGCGCGCATCCGCTGCGGCAGGCCGGCTTACTGCGATGACGGCTGCCGCGCGAGCATACGACTTCGCCAGCTGCCGCCTTTTGAATGCAAGAAATCGACCGGCGTTGAGCGGTACGGCATAGCTCGGTGGGCTCACGATCGTCGAAACGCGAGGAACACCCACCACTTCGGCGGCAGGGCCGGCGATCAATGTCATGTGGAACGTTCGGTCGTAAACGACATCGATGTGACGATCTCGCAACAATCTCGCAACGGCAGCAACCTGAGCCCGATGAATACGCCCTGGCCATCCGATTCGAAACTTGGGCATGAGGTCGTCGAACACGTGCACGGGGACATCGCCGGGAATCTGATCGAATAACGAGCCCCCTCGTCGAAGCACGAAAAGCTCGGGAGCGAACCTCTCACGCGATAAGTGGCGGAGCAAAAGCAGGGTTTGGCGTTCACTACCGCCTCCCTCCATCGATGCGATCATCAGCAGCACCCGACAGGGCCGACCGAGGACACTTTGCCGATTAGAGAATCTTTGCGGCTTGATAAAACTGTCTCCAAGGTAGGGTCGTAGCGGCTTGGAAAAGCGACTTGAAAAGCGACGCAGATTTTCCCGATGCAATGCTTGATCCGAAAATGTCGGAAACGCCTACAAAACGCACGGACGCCCGCGATGCGACGGAAAGCACGCTTGAAGGTAATGTACTGGCCAATATTTGCCAGCATAACCATTATTTTGATCCTCATCGGCTTTAGACCGCTGGCAACATGGATGAAGCCTGCGGTGTTTCAGCTATTGGTGCGAGGAGACCTAGCAACCAAAATCTGCCGGTGGATACCGAGCGGCATGACCGGGTCTCGCGCTATCACGCTGCCTTGGATTGAATTGGTACCTAGCAGTCATTTCCAGGCGGCAATTCCCCCCCGCCGTTCGTTACCAAAAACACTGGTTGTCCAATCGGATTCGAGTGGCTTTCCGATTGCGGATGACTCCGCAGGCCCTCGCGATGAGAGAGACTTTCCCGTAAAGCCACGGGCGATTCATTCCCCTCACGCGCTCCGATTGGAAGCGGATGCCGACGCATCACAGGTCGCCACCGCCAAACTGTTCGCGCCGCGACGGTTGGATGATGAAGAACTGGCCGGTCTGGATCGGGGAGCATTAACCCTCGGCAGCCTTGCATCGCAATCAGTGTCGCGTGGCATCATCCGTTCCGATTCCGAGACATTATCTTCATCCGCTGCCAACGCATACTCAGCGGACGACCAACCGAATGTTAGCCCCAATAACGACTCGATGCTGCGGCGCGAACATGGACTGGGAGGTGGTTGGCCAGAAACCCCCAAACTTATAAATGATCTCGAATTTGCTAGTCGAGTTGCGAATGCGAAAGGACTGACTTTCTTCGCGTCCGCAGGCCCAACCACTTTCAACCTACCGTTGTGGCATGAGTCGGTGGCCAAAGGGATTCAGCAATTGACCACTCTGCCAACGGTCAATTCCGCTGGCGCGGGGCAAATGCTTGATGACCTTAGCAGGTTAGCCCAAGAGGGATTGGCGGCGGGTGACTCTATCGGCGATCGCGAAACTCAAATCCGAGTCCTGCGAGTCGCGCAGGGTTTGCAACGCCGACTTGCGGTATGGAACGCAGTCTGGCGAACCACCCAGGGCACAGTGACACGAATCAGTGATATGCCTGCCACTTCCGAAGGCGGAATGATCTCGCGTAAAGAGATCGGCGAACTCCTCGTTCACCTTGGCGAAGAAACGCTGTCAAGCGATGACGCCGAGGGTTGGCAGAAGTTTCTAATGCTCCGCGAATTGGAAGACGCAAACGCGAGTGAAGACCCTGGTTTGCGGAAACTGGTCGCGCAACGATTCTTATCGCGATTAACGTGGTACCGACTGTCGGAGGAGCATCGCGATTGGCTGGATCGTCAGTCAATTCGGAGCTTGTCGATTGCCGTTCGTCGATGGGCTGCGACTCCGCTAGACTATGCGGCCTTGTTGGCTCAATTGGAGCGTCAAGAGACCGACGCGATTGATTTGGGTGGGATCGACGTCGCCTCTGCGGTTCAATCGCTTCGATTTGCAGAGTCGAGGGAGGCCAATCGGATTGCCGATGCCCTTAATACGTACTATCGGAACGCAAACGTCCGTTTTGCTGTCACGGATGAACTGGTTCAGCGTTTGATTCCTGACGTTGACGCACAAATCAAACCGGTGCGAGATCGTATCCTCGGCGCGGATGTTCGTGGAACCAGTGTCGTCAACAGCGATCTGTCGCTGCGGCTGATCCCTAGCGACCACTCGTGGAAGATGAGCCTCGAAAACCTGGGGCACGTCAGCACGGGGGCGTCTAGCCGCCAATGGCCGGTTTCGATTCGAAGTCGGTCTCAGGCTACTTTCCTTGCATCAACTCCGCTCGAGATTACACGTGATGGCGCAACCGCTGGTGCTACGAATGTTGCCGTCAATACTCGCACCAAGGTTGGCGGGGTATCTACCGATTTCGACGCGATCCCGATCGTCAACACGCTGATTCGAGAGATCGCGATGAACCGATATGACTCGATGGCACCACTAGCCCAACAGATTCAGAAAACCAAGATTCGAGGTGGAGTTGGGCAAGAAGTAGACACTCGCATCGCCGAACAGCTTGACCAAGCTTCTACTACACTCGCTCGTCGCCTCACCGGTCCCTTGAGTACGCTAAGCCTCAGCCCGATGGTTGTTGACATGCAGACCACTGAAAACCGGTTGTCAGCACGATATCGTGTCGCGGGAGATTGGCAATTGGCCGCATTTACGCCTCGACCCAGAGCACCTCAAAAGAGCTTGTTGAGTTTCCAACTCCATCAATCAGCAATCAATAACACACTGGAAACGATACTACCCGCCGGCGAACCCAAGTTGATTGGGGACTTAATCACTCAAGTACGCGAACTGTTCACGGTTGAAGCCCCTATCGCGCTCAGTGACGACGAAGAGATTGCCGCTGATACATCCATTCAATTTGCTTCCACTCGCCCAATCACAGTCGAAGTCCACGAAAACATCGTTTGGGTGACCATGCGTGTGATGCGGTTAAAACAAAAAGGCGGAATCGATTTGCGGCGATTCATCGTGCGAGCGGGCTATCGGCCTGAAATTAGCGGTCTTTCGGCCCACCTGGTGCGAGAAGGACACCTTCGAATCAGCGGCCCTGACATGTCGATGCGAGATCGCTTACCCGTTCGCGCCATTTTTAATAAAGTTTTTTCGACCCGCCGCCAGCTTCCGTTACTGCCAGAAAAATGGCTTGATCATCCAGCCATGCAGGGTCTCGCAATCACCCAAGCAGAACTCCGTGACGGCTGGATAGCCATCGCGATCGGGCACGCTGCGGATGTGACCGATGCACCTCATATTGCCAGTGCAGAAGAAGGTGGCAAATCGGAAGGGCTGGCATATTGAACATGAGCAGACTGCCTGCCACGATGGAAGAATCACGCCAACAATCTTCCGCCATCCTAAAAGTTCGTCGCTATGTCTCGCCACCTCACGTTTTCGCTTTCGGTGACTGCTCTCATCGCCACACTGAGTCTATCGCAGGGTGCAAACGCACAGCACGAGTTCAATTTGACGCCCGATGTGGTTTATGGACATAAGGATGGCCTTGCGCTCACGTTGGATGTTTACTCTCCTAAAGCAGAAGGCAACGGTGCGGCTGTTTTGTTTATGGTGAGTGGCGGATGGTATTCGCAGTGGAGCCCACCCGAGGAGAAAGGCGGATTGGTCCAACCGCTCATCAGTCGAGGTTTCACCGTTTTTGCGGTACGCCATGGCAGTAGCCCTCGCTATTCGATCCCTGAGGCTGTCGACGATGTCCGACGAAGTGTGCGTTTCATTCGTCATAACGCAGATCGATTCAAGGTGCTTACCGACCGCATAGGCGTCTTTGGAATGAGTGCCGGAGGCCACCTTTCGCTCATGCTTGGTACCACGGCGGATACCGGAAACGCGCAAAACAAAAACCTCATTGAACAAACCGGTGATCAAGTACAGGCCGTGGTTGCGTATGTAGCGCCAACGGACCTGACGATCATGGTCAAGGACGCGCCCGATCGATTGCCCGCCTACGCGAGTTTCCCCGCATTGAATCTCGATATGAACAATGCGAAAGCTAACTCTCCGCTATTTCACGTTTCACCAGACGATGCGCCAACGCTGCTATTGGCCGGCGCCAAAGACGATCTTGTTCCGATCGACCATAGCCGAAAGATAAAGAAATCGTTTGATGAGCAGAAAGTGGAATGCAAATTGGTTGAGTTTGAAAACGCGGGGCACGGGTTCGGCGGACAGGACGCGGTACAAGCAACAAGCGAAATGGTTGATTGGTTTGTATCGCACCTCGTTGCACCCTAGCCACCTTGTCTAGCCAATCGCACTAACCAATCGCAATGATGACGCTCATCGTGTGAGATTCCGCGGGCTTGAGCGTGATTGAATTTGGCCCAACGTTTGCAGTTTCAATACAAACCATACCGGGCCACTCGTCGTCGCCAAAGTCCGCCATTTTTGCGCTCTTATCGATCCATGGGTTCCAGACGACCGTCGACTTTGAATTGGATTTCCCAACCCAGATCGAACGATCCAACACTGCATCATGGAGGATGCATGCCGATGTCGTATCCAGATAAACGCGATCGGTTTCTCCCAAAAACTTTAGAGCCACGCCTTCCGCAGGCTTTGTCTGTGCACCATCCACCTTGTCGATGAAAGGTGTTGATTCCAGGCCTTGGATCGCCACCATTCGAATATCACCAACGGCAAAGTACGTATGAAGCGCCTCTTCAAATGTCGCAGGTTTTTTCGCCGAACCAGCAAGAGTTACCTGCAAAGACATCTGAAGCTCACGCCCAAAAGCCACCGAAAAACGAAGTTCGAAATCCTCGATTGTCGTTTGCAGCGAGACTGAAATTCCACCCTCGTTTGTATCGCTTGCCGCAACGAAATCCCAGGCTTTAGTCCGAGCGAAACCGTGTCCCGGCGCTTTGGGATCTGACGCTAACGGGCCAAACCAGGGAAAGCAAATAGGAACACCGCCACGAATCGCCTTTCCGTTTGCAAAGTGCGATTTTTCACTGACCCAAAGCACCGGATCATGGCCCGCCGGTTGAAACGCGGTGACATGAGCACCGTGCAGAAAAAGCTCACCGCGACAAATCGGAGTCGTAATCATCGCACGTGTCAAACCCGATGCATCGGACTTGAATTCAAGTCCACGGATCCGGAAACGGGAGGCAAGCGTTTCGGCGAGAGAAGTCATGACGTCATCCGAATGATTCATCGATCGATCGACACAAGGACGTCAAGATACGTTGTTTGATGCTGATTTCAATTGGCCTCGTTCGATTCAATTGAGCATCCATCAAACGAATGCATAAAAAGAACACCTGCACCCCAAAATGACGCTGGATGTAGAGCATGGGGACGTCATTCGGAAACTAAAGCGATGATCTTGATGCCACCCATTCATATTCAAGATGAAATGGTCGACGAGAGGGCCTATTCCGAGGTGCGTTGCCGGTTTCTGCGCATCAGGTGCCAGGAATGGCGGCAGATATGGCGGTACGAATGAGCCCTGGCCGATTCGTGGTGATCCCGACAGCGCCAAGCGTTTGGAATCGCGCCGCATCTTCGACAGAATCAACGGTCCAGACATGAAAGGTTTTGCATCCATGAGCTGTTAGCGATTTAACAAAGTCGGCATTCACGACCTCATTGTTGGCCTCCAAACCCACACCATCGGCTCCAATCGATCGCATCGTATCGGCGATCCTTTCGGCTGTGGGAGACCAAGTTCCAGCCGGGTCTTGCTCGAAACTTGTCAACCAGTGAGCCTCGACGTCCGGCAACAGCCGTTTGCACTGCGAGATCGTGTTCCTGTCGAAGCTGATAACCAGAAGTGATGAAAGGGGAGGGCTTGCTTTGGCGATTTCACCTGCGAGGTAGGGCACGATCTTCGCAGGTGACTTTAATTCGATAACAAAACGTTTACCCAGAGGAACCGAGGCCAGCACTTCTTGAAAGGTAGGTATCGGTTCTCCTGCAAAGGAGGGCGATTTCCATTTGCCATAGTCAAGGTCGCGAAGCTCGCGAAGTGTCGACTGCTCGACCGTCTTCTTCACACCGGTTGTGCGGAAGGTGTCCTTGTCATGGATGCAAACGATCTGGTCATCCGATGTGAGGTAGAAGTCGCCTTCAATCGCATCGGCATGTTGTTGCCATGCCAGCTTAAAAGCCGCTGACGTATTCTCGGGCGCATCAAACGACGCGCCCCGATGAGCCGTAATCATTTGCGAAAAACCTACGACCGGTACAAACAACCACACAGCACCAGCAAGCGTCAAGCAACGAACACAGCTGAAAATCATTTGGGTGGCTTGACCGACACGAAGGTCATCCGCATCACATGCAACACCTCGGAATGCAGCTTCGATTCTGCATCGCTGAGATTGCCTTTGGTTTTCTCACCGAGCATCTCCAGTGTGTCAATAAAATGTTTGGCAAACGCTTTATTGATGGGCATCGGCTTCCCGTCCTCACCAGGCACTTGTCCTAGGGCTGCCATCGCCTGAGTGAATAGCATTGTGACAAGCGTCTCGAACGATGCGTCCGGAGGTGCCTGTGCTGACTCAATGTCACTTGAAACTTGGCTTCCACTATCGGCAGTTGCCATTTGCTTTTCTTGTTCGACCTGACTCTTCCAGTCGTCATCAATCGAAATTTTTGAAGGTTGGTCACCCACAGCAGTCACCTTGAACTTTTCGGAAAAGAACGGATTTCGAATGCAAATTAGCTACGAGCGGCAGTCTGAGACGGAACGGCGTCGTTTCGCCGCAAGTGGCGATCGATCGCCGCACGCACAAAATCGGCGAACAACGGATGCGCCTTGAGTGGTTTGCTTTTGAACTCAGGATGGTACTGCACCGCGACAAACCATGGATGGTTAGGTAGCTCGATGACCTCAACAAGTTGTCCATCGGGACTGGTGCCGGAAAATCGCATCCCGCCAGCATCGTATTGTTCACGATATGAGTTATTAAATTCGTATCGATGGCGATGGCGTTCATTGATCTCGGTGGTCCCATACGCATTCGCGGCAGCGCTTCCGGGCATCAGGCTTGCTGGCTGAGTTCCCAACCTCATGGTGCCGCCGACGTGGGTCACGTTCCGCTGTTCATCGAGCAGGCAAATCACAGGGTGGGGCGTGTTCTTATCGAATTCGGTAGAGTGGGCTCCATCGAGACCGAGCAGGCTTCGCCCATAATCAATGACTGCACACTGCATCCCGAGACAGATTCCGAAAAACGGAATTCCCCGCTCGCGAGCGAACTTCACAGCTTGAACTTTACCTTCGATACCACGTTCACCGAACCCACCGGGAACGAGGATACCGTGGTAACCACTCAACAGCCTTTCAGCCCCTTCTCGCTCGATATCGGAGGACTGCACTCGTCCCACTCGGACCTGAGTTTGATGATGCATCCCACCATGATCGATTGCTTCATAGATCGACTTGTAGGCGTCTTTATGTTCCGCGTACTTACCGACAACAGCAATACTCACCTCATGAAGTGGGTTCCTAAGACGATGCAGAAGGTCTGTCCACGGCGTTACGTCGAGAGTTTTGGCAGTCAAACCAAGTTTTTGAACAATCAGTTCATCAAGGCCATTGTTTACTAGCGAAAGAGGGACTTCGTAGATTGAAAAATCTTTGTCCTTTTCTTCGATCACTGCAGAGGGAGCGACGTTACAAAAAAGCGCGATTTTCTCTCGATCATCTCGACTGATGCTGTGCTCGCATCGGCAGACCAGGACATCTGGCTGGATTCCAATTTCGCGAAGCTGACCGACAGAGTGCTGAGTCGGCTTCGTCTTCAGCTCATCAGCAGCTTTAAGATAAGGCACCAGCGTAAGGTGCATGTAAAGGCAATTCTCGCGACCGATGTCGATCGCGTATTGGCGAATGGCTTCAAGAAACGGAAGGCTTTCGATATCGCCGACGGTTCCGCCGATTTCGGTGATCACCACATCCACATCGGTACCACCCATGCGGCGAATGACCGACTTGATTTCGTTGGTGATGTGAGGAATCACCTGTACTGTCTTCCCGAGGAACTGGCCTTTTCGTTCTTTCTCGATCACGGACAAATAAATTTGCCCAGTCGTATAATTACAATCACGGGTCAGCGCGCCAGAGGTGAAGCGTTCATAATGCCCGAGGTCAAGGTCCGTCTCGCTCCCGTCGTCGAGGACGTACACTTCACCGTGTTGATACGGACTCATCGTCCCGGGATCAACATTGATGTAGGGGTCAAGCTTCTGCATCCTGACCCGCAGGCCACGACTTTCCAAAAGCATTCCGATAGAAGCGCTGGTCAACCCTTTTCCAAGGGAACTGACCACTCCGCCAGTTACAAAGATGTGTTTCGTCATGGACGTGAATCATACCCCGAAGCGAGTCGACAACGAGGGGGCGACCCTCCGCGAAACAACTGGAATTCCGGCTGGCTCACCACCGCCGCGAATCGCCGAATCCGTTGCATTGCAGGCGGCCTTCCGTTTTCCCAGTGATCGAGTGATTTGCACGTCGATTGGACGCGGTCAAGCGGCCCGTGTACTCTGGAAAACTTGGAAAGAAAGCGGCGTGACGCTTTGGTATCTCGACCAGTTCCAGCAACGACTAACGATGGCCGCACACGCAGACGACCAAAAATCTCAGGGGGGAAGCGACGCTCGTCTGTCAATCGTCTGCTCCAGTGACCTTCCGGACGCTGAATTTGATTTGGCAGTGGTACCCTGCTCCATCCGTGGAGAAGCTGAATTGCAACGCGATCTCTTGCAACAAGCGTATTCCCGGCTAATTCCGGGGGGGAGGCTCGTCTCTGCGGTGGACAACCCGAAGGATCGATGGCTTCTTGAGCAATTGCAGGAGCTCGCAACAAAAGTTACCGCGTCTCGCACCGATAATGCCGCGTGTTACTGGGTCGTAAAAGATAAACCGCTTCGCCGACAGCGATCATTTGATTGCGAGTTTTCGTTTCGCGATCAACAACACACGATTCGTGCCGTCTCACGTCCAGGTGTCTTTTCGCACCGCCACCTTGACCCCGGTGCGAAGGCGTTACTGGATGCAGTTCACGTCAAGGCAAACGACCGCATCATCGATGTCGGATGCGGTAGCGGTACCGTTGCCCTCGCCTTGGCGATGCGAGCTTCCAATGTCTGGGTGTACGCGATCGATAGCAATGCCCGAGCGGTTGAGTGCACTCGTCGTGGTTCAGCCCTCAATGGATGCGAGTCGGTCGTCGCCGCGTTAGAGTCGGCGGGGGCATGCGACAGTCCCGCAAGCTATGACATTGCGGTCTGTAATCCACCGTATTATTCGAATTTCCAAATCGCGAAATTATTTGTCGATGCGGCTCGCGAATCGCTGCAAGCTGGAGGAAAGGCGTATTTTGTTACCAAGGAACCGGAGTGGTATCAGGAAAATCTCTACCCAGGATGGCGAGGCATCGACATCATGCGAGGTCGTCACTATTCGATTGTTTCGGCTGATCGCGGTTAATCGACGGTCGACCTTTGCCCCGCAGATTGCTAACGCCACTCTGCCGCAGTTTGGTACGCAGCGTGGGACGGCTGATCCCCAATCGCGTTGCGGCATGCGTGACATTCCAGTCGGATTCTCGCAATGCTGTCGTCACCACAATCTCTTCGATTCGCTGCATGACATCTTCGAAAACATCCGTCGATCCGGCTTTCAGCCGTCCAATCGTCTGCTCCTCAATCAACGACTCGATTTGATGCCAAATGTCGAGCGTCGTTTCGCCGCAAGACTTCGGGCTTTCGGGTGTACCCCGCATGGGTGCCGATACCGAAAAACGAGGGTTCCCGGACGCTGGTGACGGAATCTGGCGAGCAATCATGGGTGGACCGGATGGAAAATGGCTGTCGCGGCGGGATGAATTTCCAAACCAATGATGTCGCTCACCCGAGGATTATTTGCGGGTCGAAACGGCTTTTTACGAGAATTTCTAACCAAACGCTCGAAAAGCCGAAATATCCTCGGGCGAAACCGAAGTTCCGATGGCATCCGTGAACGGTTACCATATACGCTGACTGCCTCGCATTGCCCATTTTCCGCTGATTGAATCCGCTCATGGCAAGAAAAAGAACGATCCTTCCACGTCAAGCGGCAACGTCCAACGACGACAGCAAACCGACATCCACCCCTCAGGATACGCCTGGAAAGCCAGACACTGCCTCGGCAGCACTTAGCGGTCCGGCAAAAAGAGCGGAGGAAATCCGTGGTGCCTTTCATCGTGAGACGGTCGAATCGATCGCGGTTGCGATCATTTTGGCTTTGCTTTTTCGCGCCTTCGTTGCCGAAGCGTTTGTGATTCCGACCGGTTCGATGGCTCCGGCATTGATGGGCGCTCATAAAGACTTGTTTTGCCCAGAGAGCGGTGAGCAATACCAAGTCAGCGCAAGCATTGAGGACCGCCAAGACCGAAATGTCGTCGGAGCGATCGCGCCTGGCAGTCGTTACCGTCAAGGGCTTGACCTCGTTCAGAACCGAGCCGATGCGACGTTTAGCGGCGACCGCATTCTGGTAAGTAAATTCGCGTACGCCCTCGCCGATCCCAAGCGATGGGACGTCGCGGTCTTCAAGTTCCCTGGTAACCCGAAACAAAACTACATCAAACGATTGGTCGGACTACCTGAAGAAACACTGATGCTGCACCACGGCGATGTCTATGTTCGGGCCAATCAAAAGCAACAATCGCCCAACGAATCACCGGACGTATCCGATCGGCAATTCGTCATTCAGCGAAAACCTGCCTATAAGTTGCTCGCGATGTCTCATGACGTCTATGACACAGACCATCAAGCGAAGTCGCTCAATGCCGCCGGATACCCTTCCCCGTGGCAACCGTGGGCCCCTGCAGCGACCGCGCCCCCAACCGATTCTTGGAAACTGCTCGCCGATGATGCTTCGCTACGGGGTGAAGTCGATGCCAAAGGTAGCGAATACAAGTGGCTCCGATATTTTCACCGTCCACCAACAGTCGATGACTGGGACAAAGCCCTCGCTGGCGAGTCGCTTCGCGATGTGGATCCGTATAGCAGTCGTCCCGTCACCGACTTCTACGCTTACAACGCATTCCTCAACGTTTCACGCCGAGATGTCTATGACGTCACTCCGGCTGAAGAGAAAGCTCGGATGACGCAAATAGGCAAATTGTTCAGCCTTATCTCGCCGCCGGCCGGTCGATTTGAACAAAGCTATCGGAGTGGCGATTTAACACAATTTGGCAACGACCTCGCGATCGGAATGTACGACACTGCGGACGAGGGCACCCATCACGTCGGCGACTTGATACTCGAGTCCGATATCGAAACGTCGGCAGGGACCCAATCGATGCTGCTTGAAATCGTTGAAGCAGGGGTCCGTTATCAATGTGAAATCGACCTCGCCAGCGGGAAGGCAACCCTGTCGATTATCGATGGTATCGGCGAAGGAGACAAACGTTACGCGTTTTCGGGTAATGCGACCAAGCCAATGACGGTGTCCGCCGATACCAACGTGCGAGCCGGGGCACGCCATTGGATTCGATACAGCAACGCGGATGACCAACTGTGGCTTTGGGTCGACGGCAATGAAATCCAATTTGACGCACCCGCAACATTTGATCACCGTGATTTCCGAGCCAGCGATCAAGACCATCCTCGGTACACCGCGTTGCACCCACTCGACGCGGCCCCTATCGGCATCGCCATTCGCGGCGGTTCGGCAACGGCTCACCAACTCAAGGTGGGTCGAGACAAGTATTACATCGCTACGAAGCAGTCGTCTGACGGGCTTTTTGATTATGATTTTTCGGAAGTCATGCGACTGACCGGAAAACGTACCTCCATTCGTAGCATTCAAAAGGAACTTGGCGATCGCGACCGATGGGACCAATACTCCGTTTGGAAGACGCGGCGCACGGTCACCTTTGAGCTTGGCGAAGACCAGTTCTTTCCTATGGGTGACAATAGCCCGGAAAGCAAAGACGCTCGGTGTTGGGTTGATCCTCGCGACTTCTTTGGATCGCCTCGTTCCGCGGACCCCTACGCTTATCATTGGGCCGACAAGAACTACGTGCCCAGAGACCTGCTTGTGGGCAAGGCGTTGATGGTATTTTGGCCTCACCCATGGAACAAACCGTTGCCCTTTACACCTAACTGGAAACGCATCGGACTGATCCGATAACCTAAGCTTACGCGAGAAATGAGCATGGAAGCGATTCACGCCGAACCGGTCCTTCAAGCGATCGACCTGCATAAAACCTATGGGCGCCGACATGTTGTTGACGGCGTCAACCTGCATGTCGGACCGGCGGAAATCGTGGGACTGCTTGGTCCCAACGGTGCCGGCAAGTCGACCAGTTTCCGGATGATTTGTGGGATGGTTATCCCCGATCGAGGACAGGTATTCCTCAGCGGACAAGATGTCACCGACTGGCCAATGTTTCGTCGTGCTCGAGACGGACAAATGGGCTACCTTCCTCAGGAGCCAAGCGTTTTTCGCAAGCTCACCGTTGAACAGAATATTTCTGCCTTGTTGGAACTACTTGGAGTCGATCGTCGCACCCGCCGGCGTCGCACCGACGAATTGCTGGAAGAATTCAACATCACGCACATTCGCAAAAGCAAGGCTGCAGGACTTTCCGGTGGAGAACGAAGGCGTTTAGAGATTGCTCGATGCCTGGTGAGCAATCCAAGAATTGTGATGCTCGATGAACCGTTTGCTGGAATCGATCCCGTTACCGTTCAGTCAATTCAAGGTGTCATTCACCAGCTCCGCGATACTGGAATCTCTGTATTGATCACCGATCATGCCGCCCGCGAAATCCTTGGTACCGTCGACCGCTGTTACGTGATCGCCCAAGGGCGAGTTTTGGTTGCGGGAACTCCAGAAGATGTAAAGAAACATCCGCAGGTTCGTGAAGAATACCTCGGAGACCTCGATGGAGCAGCCATTCGGACCCTACCAGCGACGATCCCCGCACCTCATTTCCCGATTCCAAATGCGGCCGAGCCAAATTCAACACCCACTCCTACGGGACCGCGCCGGGTCGTTCGCCCTACAACGGATGTGTAACAACGGACCTGGTTGCCGGGTTACCAAAACGGCAATGAGCCGATGTAAAGATCGAGTGTAATGGGTATCTTATTCTGCGACGTTTCGCCCCATCTTTTACTCAATGATCGCCGCCATGAAAACTCGCACCCTCGGAAAAACGGGACTCGATCTTTCTATCCTTTCTTTTGGCGCGTCGTCGATCGGTGCTGAGTTTCGTGCGATCGACATCGCGGAGTCTTTGCGGTGCGTACACGTCGCCCTCGAACGTGGCATGAACTACATCGACACAGCGGCTTACTACGGCCGTGGTATGAGTGAAATCATGCTTGGCAGAATTTTGCCAGAGATACCCCGCGAATCCTATGTGCTGAGCACCAAGCTAGGACGATACGCTCCGGCGCACTTCGATTATTCTGCGAAGCGAGTTGCCGAATCGATCGATATCTCTCTTGAACGCATGCGAGTGGACTACGTCGATATCGTCTTTTGCCACGATATCGAGTTTGTACCGCTCGATCAGATTGTCCATGAAACGATCCCCGCGCTCCGAAAGCAGGTGGCAGCCGGAAAAGTGAAGTTCATCGGTGTCAGCGGCTATCCGATGAAAATGTTCCGATACATGCTCGATCACGCGGACCTCGATGTGATCCTTACCTACAACCATTACACACTGCAAAACGATGCTGCCTTGCAACTTGTCCCCATTTGCAAAGAAAAGGGAGTTGGAATAATCAACGCAGCTCCTTTCTCTGCGAGGTTGCTATCCGATGCGACATTACCACCATGGCATAAATCAACGCCTGAAGTCCGCGCCATCGCGGCGCAAGCGGCGGCACACTGCCGCAATCAAGGCAGCGACATCGCCAAACTGGCCCTCCAGTTTTCGGTTGCTTCTGAAGAGTTTGCTAGTTGTGTAACTGGGTCGGCCAGCCCCGACCGAATTTCTCAGTGGTGCGACTGGATCGACGAGCCGATTGATACCAAACTCCTCGCCGAGGTAAATGAAATCCTTCGCCCGATCCATAACTGGGCATACCCTGAAGGGTTGCCGGAAAACGACGATGCTCCCGTAACCATCGGATCCACGCTGTCGAAATCATGAAGTCTTGCATCACTATCAGTCTGGTCGAAGAAGCTCGCGGCGGTCCATTTGTTCTGTGGAACGGACTGAATGAGTCCATCGTCACCGCAGCGAAACTGGGATTCGATGCTGTCGAAATTTTTCCGCCTGGACCTGAGGCGATTGATCCTAAAACGCTGGCACCCATGCTGCGCGATCAGGGCCTTTCCCTTGCCGCCGTGGGTACCGGAGCGGGTTGGGTGAAACACCGACTGCAACTTGCAGATGCCGATCCTGCCCGACGTAAACTGGCTTTCGCATTCGTGCGATCGATCATTGATGTCGCCGGCCCCCTCGGGGCTTCAACCATCATTGGTTCGATGCAGGGACGTCATGATGAACACGTTAATCGCGAAACTGCGATCGGCTATTTACAAGACGCTCTGGAGGAACTGGGCAATCACGCAGCTCAATACAATGTTGCGATTTTTTACGAGCCGCTGAATCGTTACGAAACCAACCAAGTGAATACCGTCGCGACAGGCGTCGCACTGTTGAAGAAACTTTCATCTACCAATGTGAAGTTGCTCTGTGATTTGTTTCATATGAACATCGAAGAAACATGCACAAGCGCAGCGCTGATTGCCGGCGGTAGCCATATCGGTCATATCCATTTTGTCGACAGCAATCGACGTCCAGTCGGTGCAGGACAGATGAACTTCGCCCCAATCGTCGCAGCGCTACGAACCATTGCCTACAGCGGCTTTTTGTCGGCAGAAGCGTTTCCCTATCCGGACCCTCAGGCTGCGGCAGAGCAAACGATTCGCGCCTTCCGGTACTGGACCAGTCCATGGAACACCTAAGCGAACTTTGCTTGTAGCCAACTTATCCAAAATCCAAATCGATGCGAATCCAAACACCTAACTCTATCGATTTGCCAACGTCATCAGGCCCGATGCGCACGCACTTGTTTCGTCCCATCGGTGATGGGGCGTTTCCGGGTGTCGTGCTCTATTCGGAGATCTATCAGATGACCGGCCCCATCGCGAGGACTGCGTCGACGATCGCGGGCAAAGGATACGTCGTGGCGGTCCCCGAGGTCTATCACGAATTTGAACCCGCCGGCACGGCCCTCGCTTACGACAAATCAGGAACGGATCGCGGTAATGAACTCAAAACCACGAAGCAACTTGAACATTACGACGATGACGCGCGAGCGGTAATCGATTATTTAAGCACCGACGTTGGGTGTACGGGACGCGTCGGCGCAATGGGGATTTGCCTAGGCGGGCACCTTGCATTTCGCGCTGCCATGGATGCCCGCGTAACGGCATGCGTTTGCCTCTATGCAACCGACATCCACAAGCGGAGCCTTGCTGCCGGAATGAACGATAACACGCTGGACAGAGTGTCAGAGATCCAAGGCGAATTATTGATGGTTTGGGGACGCCAAGATCCACACATTCCCGCTGATGGCCGGCGAGTGATTTACGATGCAATGACTTCCGCGGGCCTGAATTTTACCTGGCACGAATTCAACGGCGAACATGCCTTCATTCGTGATGAAGGCCACCGTTTTGACTCGGTTCTGGCGCAGCTTGTCCACGTAATGGTCGACGAACTCTTTTCACGATGCCTCAAACGATAGGGGGCGACTGTGGGTGAGTTTTCACCAGCGCGATCGTGACGGTTGCGTCATCGGTTTCGGAACTGCCCCCGCCGGTAAGGACTGCATCGACGATCTCAATCGCCAGTGTTTCACTGGCGATCAGGGCGCGATTCTTTTCAACGGCGCTGGCGACTTCCGTCGACTTGCTGACGATGCCCACACGAATTCGATCGGTGTAATCACACCGAATCTCTTTGCGTAAACTTTGAACCACTCGAATCAGATCCTTTGCGATCCCTTCGCCGATCAATTCCTCGGTTAACTCCGTGGAAAGGACAACGACACATCCTGTACCCTGCGCCGCGGCCCAGCCTTCTCGTGGCTCCAAGCGAACCGATACGTCATCGCTGTCTAGGCAAACTTCACCCCCGTCGTAGGCAAGCTTGATTTGGCCAGTTGATTTCAACATTGCCAGCAAGCCACCGCCGTCGGCGTTTGCGAGAGCGACTTTGATCGCGGGCAGGTGCTTACCAACGCGTGGCCCAAGTCGCTTGAAATTCGGTACGACTTCGTAGCGAACGTAGTGATCGCCCTCCGTCGTGTAGTCGACTTTCTTGACATTCAGCTCGTCACACACCAACGCATTATGGCTTTGCAACCATTCGATGGCGGTCGAATCGGACAATACGACTTCCACTCTCGACAGCGGTTGCCGGACCTTCAAATTTGCCTCCGCACGCGCCGCGCGGCCAAGCGAAGCAATCTCGCGAAGCAATCGCATATTAACGCACAACGTCGGATCGACGAGCGACCGATCGGCGACCGGGTAATCGCACAAATGAACGCTTTCAACAACGACCGACGAGTTATCGTCGACAAACGGCTCACGCAGGTGCTTCCACAATGTCTCCGCGAGGAAGGGTGTGAACGGCGCGATCAGTTTCGTAATTCCAACCAGCGATTCGTACAACGTCCAGAACGCATCCAACTTATCGGGATCTTGCTTGTCTCCCGACCAGAACCGGTCACGACTGCGACGCACGTACCAATTGCTCAAGGAGTCGACTAGTGAGGTGATCGCGGCAGCGGCATTGTAGTTATCAAGCAGGTCCATCCGTTCCGTAACGACTTCGATGCTCGAATGCAATTCACTCATCATCCAGCGATCGATTTCGCTTCGCTGCATGACAGGTCGATATCCGATTGAGTTTACAAACGCGTTGGATTCAAGCTGCGTCGCAGGTTCAGTTCCAAGCGTTGGATCGAAACCGTCGATCTCAGCATAGATCGTAAAGAAGCTGAAAACATTCCAAAGCCGCAACAAGAACTCGGGGATCGACTCACGAATGGTTTGTTCACGGTACCGGATCGCCGTCCAAGGGGGTTGGCCGCTGAAGAAGAACCATCGCAGCGCATCAGCGCCGTACTTTTCAAAAATCTCCGTCGGCTCGCGATAGTTTCGCTTGCTTTTGGACATCTTTTGACCGTCCTCACCAAGCATCAGGCCGAGCACGATGCAATTGCGAAACGGATGTGGCCCGGACTTGACCGGAGAAACCAAACCAGATCCGGTGACGTGCGGATTGGCTTGCTGTTCGTCGACTGCTTGCTTTGAGAACAGCAGAGTGCTGATGGCTAATTGACTGTAGAACCAGCCGCGAGTCTGATCGATCGCCTCGCTGATGAAGTCGGCAGGAAACTGGTCGCGAAACAGTTCGTCGTTTTGATGGGGCCAGCCAACTTGCGCAAACGGCATGGCACCGCTGTCGTACCAACAATCGATTACCTCTGAAACTCGCCGCATCCTCGCACAGGGAGCGAATGGCGAATCATAAGTAACCGAATCGATGTATGGCTTGTGAACGCGAAGATGATCAACTAATTCCGGGTTAGCCTTCTTCGCCGCGGCCCAGACTTCCGTACCGGCTATTCCAGGTTTCGCGAGTAGTTCATCGTAACTTGCGATCGCCTCCGCTTGCTGGGTTTGCTCGCATACCCAAATCGGCAACGGAGTGCCCCAGTAACGTTCTCGCGATAACGCCCAATCAACATTGGACCGTAAAAAATTCCCAAATCTCCCATCACGGATATGTTCAGGCTGCCAGCGAATCTGAGAATTATTTTCCAGCATCGCATCGCGATACTGAGTGGTGCGAATGAACCAACTCTTTCGTGGATACTGAATGAGCGGGTCCTGATCGGCTCGCCAACAGAATGGATAGGGGTGGAGGTACTGCTCCAGATGCAGCAAGCGACCGGCGTCCTTCAGCAGGCGGGTCAATGGCTTATCCGCATCCTTGACCCAGGTACCTTGAAACTCGGGAACTGCCGCGGTGAACTTTCCATCCGGACCAACTGCGCAAAAGAGTTCCAGTACATCGGGGCTCGTGAAACGCAAACGCTGCTCGACAAGCACGTCATAGTCAGCTTCACCAAACGCGGGAGCCATATGAACCAGCCCCGTACCGGTATCCGTTGTTACCATTGAGGCGGGAACGATTCGGAAATACTTGCTCTCCTTCGTACCGTCGACAAGCTGACCGATTTCGTTCGCATGACTAGCATAGGTATTGAACGGAGGGGTGTAGCGAAGGCCGATCAAGTCAGCCCCCGGACAGGAAGCAATCAGCGAGAATAGTCGTTTTGTCTTCTGAGAAATGGTTTCAACCAAGGCACTAGCGATCACCAACTCTTCGCCCGTTTCCTTATCGGCAACGATGGAGTAGTCAAGTTGCGGGTTCACTGCGGCAAATTGGTTACTTGGCAACGTCCAAGGGGTGGTAGTCCACACAACGAGACTTCTTCCTGGGTGATCCACCAGCGGAAAACGAACGTAAACGCTTGGGTCTGCGACCTCGCGATAGCCTTCGCCGACTTCACCCGCAGAGAGCGCCGTTCCACCTTGAGCCCACCACCAAACAATCTTGTGACCTTGGTAAAGCAATCCACGATCGAATAAATTCTTGAGGCTCCACCAAACGCTTTCAATGTAGCTCTGATGATAGGTCACATAGGCCGCATCGAGATCAACCCAAAAACCGAGGCGTCGTGTTAGCGTTCTCCACGCCTGCATGTAACGCCATACACTCCGTTCACATTTCTGGATGAACGGCTCGATTCCATAGGCTTCGATTTCTTCCTTGCTATGAATTCCGAGTTCTTTACCAACTTCGACTTCAACGGGCAAACCGTGAGTGTCCCAGCCAGCGCGACGTTCACATCGGAAGCCTCGCATCGTTTTGTAACGAGGGAAGACGTCCTTAATCGACCGAGTCAGGCAATGCCCTGGGTGTGGCATCCCGTTGGCGGTGGGCGGTCCTTCGTAGAACACAAAGGAAGGCGCCCCGGCGCGACGGTCAAGCGATTGCTGGTAGACGCTGGCTTCGTCCCAAAAACACAACACATCCTCTTCCATTTTGGGAAAGTTTGGGTGGTTGCTAGCCGCACGAAAAACGGACACGAGTTTCGTCCTGAAAGAGATGGCCGAATCGGTGGTCAAACCGAAAAAACAATTTGGCAAGCTGACTTCGTAACAAAGGGATGGACCGGAATTCCATCCCGGTGATCGAACTATTCTTCTTTGTCGTCTAAATCGTCGAGAGGTTCAATTTCGATTTCCGCATCGAGCTCGATGACATCGATATCTTCAATTTCATCGATGTCGTCGATCACGACGCCGCTTAAACCAAACTCAGCGCTGATTTCATCTTCGATTTCGATTTCGTAGTCGTCGTCCAACTCTTCTTCAAAATCATCATCGAAGTCGTCGTCGAAATCTTCGTCGTCGATGTCGTCAAAGTCATCAAACTCATCATCTTCATCTGCCGCAGGAACTGGCTCGATTCCTTCTTCCTCGTCGTCTTCGAAGCCAGACAATTCCGCCTGCACGACTTTACCACCAGGCTCGACAAACTCGGGCATGGAGGGAGCGGCGAGTTCGGATTGCCAAGCTTCAGTCGTTTGTGCGTCCAACGGATCCGCTAAAAGACCGCAAGCGCCAATGGTCGGTACGATGGTCGGCTCAAGCTCGGGAATGGGCTCAGCAAACGGAGAGGGGGGCAGGATGGGAATGACGTGGCTCATAGCAAGTTTCAAAGCGGACCGGTGGCGGAATCACTGAACGATGGGGCGAATCCGCAAACGCCTATCGTTGAAGGTAAAAGAATAGTCGAAATCGGATGGAGAGTTTAGGCGTTCCAGAACAACCTTGCTAAGTTACGTCGAAATCAAAGCAGCACTTCGCCGGAAAGGCATCGAGGTCGCCCCAAAACCATGGCATGGGTTTCCAGGGCGAGTATCGTCGAGTTGGTGAATTCCGGACGCTCCACGCCTCTAAGTGATGATTCGGTGACAGGGAAGCGGTGGGCACCGAGACATCTTGGAAAGAACGACGGCAGCGCCGCCTGCAAGCCGGCGCCGCGTCTCATGGTGACGAAACTCTGCCTGTTAAAGCATCTTGCCTAATTTGGCAACGAGATCGGCGGTGCGGCAGCTGTAACCCCATTCGTTGTCATACCAGCTAATCACCTTCGCGAATTTGCCCTTTCCACCGAGCACCTGCGTGAAGTCGGCAGCGAAGATGCTGCTGTGTGGATCGTGAATGATGTCGCTACTGACGATTGGATCGGTCGTGTAGCAGAGAATCCCCTTGAGCGGCCCCTCAGCAGCGGCTTTCATCGCTGCATTGATGGTCTCGGCATCGACTTCCTTGCTCAAGTTCACGGTCAAGTCGACGACGCTACCTGTCGGAACCGGGACTCGCATAGCGATGCCGGTAAGCTTACCCTTCAGCTCAGGAATCACCAACGCAACCGCTTTAGCGGCTCCCGTCGTTGTTGGGATGATATTGGTAGCCGCTGCCCGGCTACGGTAAAGGTCTTCGTGTGGCTGATCCTGCACTTTCTGATCGTTCGTATAGGCGTGAACGGTCGTCATCAGGCCCGATTCGATACCAAACTGCTCATGCAGCACTTTTGCAACGGGCGCTAGGCAGTTTGTCGTGCAGCTTGCGTTGGAAACGCACTTGAGATCTTTAGTTAGCTTGTCATCATTGACCCCCATTACACAGGTCAAATCAGCACCGTCTTTCGCCGGCGCACTCAGAACGACCTTCTTGCAGCCAGCTTCTAGGTGACTGTCGTAACCGGGCTTACCGTTCGCGGATCGAGCGGTGAAAAAACCGGTCGATTCAATCACAACATCAATGTTGTGCTCCTTCCAAGGCAGTTGGCGAGGATCACGCTCGGCCAACGCATGGATCTTTTTCCCGTCCACGATCAGAAAATTATCGTCAAAATCGACCGTGCCCGCGTAGCGACCATGAGTGCTGTCGTACTTTAAGAGCGTTGCCAAAGTGTGATTGTCGGTCAAGTCATTTACCGCTACGACTTCGAATTCGCTTGAACGCTCCATCAGATTGCGGAACGTCAAACGACCGATTCGACCAAACCCGTTGATTGCGACTCGTATTGCCACAGTGATTCAAACTCCCAGGAAGCCTAGCGTAAGGGTGACCGTTCAGCCGCAAACCGAAAGGGCTGACATTGATTCTAATAATCACGGCATTTCTCGGACTAAAACGTAAGCCCGAGGGCCTTCGATTATACGGTATTGGCCTGAATTTTAACCAGCCCCTGCCGCCGTGATACGGTCGGCACCGCCCAAGTGAACGTGCATGCAGCCTCCCGACCGTCAACCCACCCCGTCGTCTCGCTCGCTTCGCTTGCCTCTTTGGCGATTGCCTCCTGGGGTGGCACCAGGAACCTGGGAATACACTCAGCGGGAGTCGATCGCGAACGAGTACTCGGCTTTTCTACGCAATACGCCGTTGATTGGGATCGACGTTGACTTAACGCTTGCTTCGCTCCCGAACGCGTTGCCAAACCGGGCGACGCGGGTAATCGATTTTGGGTGCGGAGACGGTCGCGCACTGCACGCACTTTGGGAACGCGGCTACGACGTCCTTGGCGTCGACATGAGCCAATCCATGCTGGGAAGGGTTGTTCAGTCACCGCACGGCGCCGCAATGAGCCAGCGACTTTTACGAGCCAACTTAGTTCAACTTGGATGCCTCACAGACGGCTGCGCAGCACATGCCGTTTGTTTATTCAGCACCATTGGAATGATTAGCGGGCGACGGAATCGCCGCGAGTTCATGAGGCACGCAAGCCGAATCGTTCGCTCGGGCGGCACCTTTGTTCTGCACGTTCACAACCGAAACGATGCCTGGAAAAATCGTCCTGCAGCGGTAGCCTACGCACGGTCAGCATGGAATGCCTTTCGATCACGCGACTGCGAACTAGGCGACCGTACTTACAGCTATCGCGGGCTTGCAGATATGTTCCTTCATACCTATTCGCTTCGAGAACTCCGGGCCGACCTGGTAGCCACCGGGTGGAAGTTGGAGCGAGTGCTGCCACTTTCATCGACGAGCGACTCACTTCTTCCTATCCCCAAGGCCTTTCCCGGGCTAAGGGCAGGGGGATTCATCGCGGTAGCGACTTCGAGACGCGACATCAAGACTTAGCGCGAACGTGCTTCAAAACGGACAGGGCATTTACCCGGAGCGAGTTTAGGAACGACTACCGCACCCTCGGCCACCACAATCAACCCGCAACTCGCAGGATCTGATTCCTCATACGAGGTGGCATGATGTAGCGAGGGTTTCCGGCCTCGTCGGCACTTCCTTCCGGGTCGGCTACCAAAAAACGCAAGCCAAAGCGATGCTCAAGCTTCGCCATAATCGCTTTGAGAGATCGCATCTTGTTCGGCTGGAAGCCTAGCTGACGATCGAGCTCCGGTAGCGACATGGGCGTGCTGACCTCCGTTGCGATGCGTAGCAAATGCCGAAATACACCTCGCTGCGAGATTCGACTCAGCTTATTTGGCAACGGTAGATCGTGGAGGTCTTCTTCCGGCCGTGCTGGCGCGGAGGACCGCACCTTTGACGATGACACTGGGCGAAAATCACTCACGGAACCCTGTTCCCGCGTCGCGTCATCGGAGGCCGGTACTACCGATCGGCCCCGTTCACGTTGGGCTGGGGACGGACTACGAGGCGCGGCCTTCTTACCTGCCGCGGCTGACCCGCCGGCTTGGTGAATCGCGTCACGCAGTCGATGGATCGCATCGCGACAATCGCGAGGATCACTGAGATTAACCATTAAATAGGGCATGTTTTTCCATTGGAAAGTCAGGAGGGAGGGTCACGCATAAGGCCCGCAGTGCCCGCATCCGATTTTCAGCCGCACGACGCAGCCACCCGAAACAGCCAACCGAAGACCACGCACTGCTCAAGCAACACTCAAGCAACGCACAGCATCCTACGGCATCCGGTGTGCGGTGAATAGAGAGAAAAAGGGAAAGGATGACGACGATTCGGACCAATCGGGTGCATGGGCAGAGTCGAGGGCGCCGAAATCCCGAGTCCTTGCTCATGAATCAAAATTGCTGACTCACCACCCTTGCCTTTAGATCCACTCCGCTAGCGGCGAGAGTGAATTCCCAGTCTGACCACAACTTTTGGCCAGTCGAAGCGGAACTTCGCTGCGATCCATGCTGCGATTCGCCCGGTACGGCAATGACACCCAGGCGGTGGGGCATGCCGACAAGCAGCGATCGAGTTGCACGGAGGGGAGCTTTAAATCGCTGGAAATCAAAGAATTAAACAGGTTCCCTCATTTCCTTTAGGTAAGCGGTATCACGTTCGCGGGAAAATCACGTTAAGATGAATATCTTCACGAGATTTTGCGCTTCGGAGCCTTGCGGCCCTGGGGTTTAGATCCGACGATTGCGTTTGAGGAGTTACATGATGCAAGTTCGCGTTTCCGTCCGTCACGGGCAACTTCAGCCTGGTGATCAGCCTTTGATTGAAGAGAAGGTCGAAAAACTTCGACGACTGTTCGATCGAGTCAATTTGATTGATGTCATTGTCGACCTTGAGCATGTAGATAAACCGAAAGTCGAGCTGATGGTTTCTGCGGAACACGCGGAAGACTGCGTCGCTACGGCAGAGGCTAGCTCCGTATTGGGTGCGTTAGACGTTGTCATTCCCAAAATGGAACAACAGCTTCGACGCACGAAAGAGAAAATGACCGGCCATCGTGCGACTGGCCATAAACACATTTGAATTAACCTTTGTCTCGGCGTGAGTTTGAGACGGTTTTGCGCCGTGCGTACGCTCGGTTGTTCGCGCTAGCCCGCGTCGATTTGTTCGATGTTGCCCAGCGTTACTGCAATCCGTTTTGGGATAAAACGACTCCGATGGCATCTAAAACGCTGTAGGTAAAAGCTTTATGAAATTTTCTGACTTCATCTGCGAGAAGGCGATTCGCGCCGAATTGACGGCGAACACCAAAGACGGCGTGATCGCTGAGCTGGTAGAGTCTCTGCTTCAAGCCGGCGAGATTGGTGCCGATGA
This sequence comes from Planctomycetaceae bacterium, assembly GCA_031411655.1. Taxonomy (GTDB): domain Bacteria; phylum Planctomycetota; class Planctomycetia; order Pirellulales; family Pirellulaceae; genus UBA6163. The sequence continues at coordinate 92,352 of JANOBM010000036.1, read as the reverse complement.
AAAAGCCGACATCATTGCGGCAATCATGAAACGCGAAGAACTGGGAAGCACTGGGATTGGTCGAGGTGTCGCGGTCCCTCACACCAAACACGGAAGTGTAGACAAGTTGGTAGGAACCGTTGGCGTGAGCGTGGATGGCGTGGATTTCAACAGCCTTGACGGCGAGAAAGTCCAGCTTTTCTTCCTACTAATCAGTCCGCCCGAACGACCGGGAGATCACTTGCGGGCTTTGGAAAATATTTCCCGTCAGCTTCGGGACGAGACTTTTTGTCGATTCCTTAAACAGAGTAAGACGACAGACGACATTCACCAGTTGTTAGAAGAAGCTGATAACAATCAGTTCGCTTCGTAGAGCGTCCGTGAATTTGGTCAGGCCGTGCTCATCGCGACGCGGCCTAGGTGCTGGAGTCGATCCGGCGAGCATGAGAGTTGGTTTTCAGTCAATTTTGGTATTCATTTTTTTGGTTTCGGCGACATCGCCGCTATGAGTTCTACAGTCGTCACCCGTATCGTGACCGTGCGTAACACGCAGGGTCTCCATGCTCGCCCGGCCGATTTATTGGTGCGCGAAGCGAGTCGGCATGATGCGTCGATATTCCTTGAAAAAAACGGGTATCGAGTCGACTGCAAGAGCATCCTTTCGCTTCTGACGCTGGGTGCCGAGTGCGGCACCGAGATGTGTCTGACAGCGCAAGGTGCCGATGCGGAGCAAGCGGTTGCGGTCATCGCTGATTTGTTTGATTGCGGTTTTTTTGAATTGGAGCAGGCCGAGTAACGCGCTTCGAAGCATTGCGAGCTGCCACGGGGATTTTCCCAAGGATTGCAGTTGCAGTGTTGCTTGAGCACGCGCCAGCGGTCGGCTCGCTGCAGCCACGCAACACCGCGCCTGCAACTTAATAACACCCGAACAAGAATGTTGGACATCGGAATCCCTGAGCAAAACGCTGTCGAAGACCTAGACCTTTCGAAGGTAATGGTCAACGAGTCGGCGTTTGGCTACGCGGTACCCGATCATCGATGGTTGAACTTCACGGAATCCCGGTATCGCCGGGGGTGGCAATCGGTCCAGCCTTAGTGCTAGACCGCGAAGGCTACCGAATTGAACGCTGTAAAGTCGAACCCAACGACGTCGCCCAGGAAAGCATCCGGTTACGTCGCGCGGTCGATGCTGTCTCACGCACCCTTGAAACCAATCGGTTAGAAACGTCTGCGATTGCCGGTGGTTCGACGGGCGATATCTTTGCTGCGCAGCTTCAAATGCTGCATGATCCGCGTTTGCACACGGAGCTGCACAAACGCATCACTCACGGCTTGCAATCAGCCGCTTTTGCAGTCAGCGAGGTCCTTCATCGCTACGCTTCCGACCTTCGGCGGTTGGACAATTCTTTGCTCGCAGAGCGCGCCGAGGATGTGCTCGACATCGAGCAACAACTACTTAGGCAGCTTGGCGCGGTTTCACGCCGCCCGCTTTCTGAATTGACCGAGCCGGTCATCGTGCTCAGTCACAACTTGACTCCATCGGAGACCGCGAACTTAGACCGACGATACGTTCGAGGGTTCTGTACCGAAACCGGTGGCCCTGGTGGACACACGGCGATCGTCGCCAAGGGCCTGGAACTTCCAGCAGTGGTTGGCATCGGCGACTTCCTTGACGGCATTCGCGCATCCACACGTGTCATCGTCGATGGCGATCGTGGCATCGTCATCCTTGATCCGGATGCCGAAACGCTTCGTCGCTACGAAGAAGGCCGCGAACGAAGGCGGTCCCTTGCGATTCGGTTGGCCGAATTGCGAGACCTTCCTGCAGAGACGACGGATGGGGTGTCTGTTTCGCTCAGCGCCAACATTGAATTTCCACACGAAGTGTCCACTTGTCTGGAACGTGGCGCCACCGGCATCGGTCTTTACCGCACCGAATTCTTATATTTAGCAAGCGACGACGAGCCGAGTGAAGAAGACCACTACAATGCCTATCGCCAAGTGGTTGAGGCGATGCAAGGCCGGCCTGTCATCATTCGCACGCTCGATCTCGGTGCCGATAAGATGGGAAGCAGGCCGCTAATCGAACCGGAGCCCAACCCGTTCCTTGGCCTGCGCAGCATCCGACTTTCACTGAAGACTCCTGAACTGTTTCGGCCGCAGCTTCGTGCGATCCTTCGCGTTGCTGTGCTCGGTGACGTTCGAGTCATGTTCCCGCTGATCACCACGCTTGCTGAGTTGCGACAAGCAAAGATGTTGATCAACATCATCGCGGAGGACCTCGCCGAGGACGGCATTCCCCATCGCAGCAACCTGCCCATCGGCATGATGGTGGAGGTCCCCGCAGCCGTGTTGATGCTCGATCGCTTTGTAAAAGAAGTTGACTTCTTGAGCATCGGCACGAATGACCTTGTCCAGTACACGCTTGCCGTCGACCGCAGCAATGAGTACGTCGCGGATCTCTACCAGGCGAGTGACCCAGCGGTACTGCGTCTCATCGAAATGTGCGTCTACCAAGCGAAGCTCGCGAACATACCGCTTGGGATCTGTGGCGAAATGAGCAGCAACCCCGCCCGGGCGCTGCTGCTGCTTGGAATGGGCGTTCGAAGCCTGAGTGTGCCACCCAACGCGTTACCCAAAGTTAAAAAGGCGATTCGGAGCGTTTCCATCGAACAGTGTATCGCCATTGCGGAAAGAGCGATGACACTCGATGCCGCGCACGATGTCGACTTATTCTTGCTTGAACGATTGTCAAAACTCGCGCCGGAGTTAATCGTCAGCTAACATGATTCGAAACATCGTAACACAACTGTCCCTCCGACTTTCATCAGGTCACCGATGAACAAGCCGGAGTCACAACCGATGATTCAAGAAGAATCCGCGATCCGCGATCGCTTCCGCATCCGTTTTACAAAAACGGGACTCCTGAGATGGATCGGACACCATGACCTCCAACGGCTCTGGGAGCGTTGTCTGCGTCGTTGCGGAGTAAAGCTTTCCATGTCTGAAGGCTTTCATACTCGGGTGCGAATGAACTTTCCCTCGGCACTCGCATTGGGAGTCGAGGGACTTGAGGAGGTGGTTGAAGTTGAACTCGCCGAGGACATTTCCGAAGAGCAATTGAGACTGAAGCTGGAGCAAGACAATCAGCCAGGTCTTACGATCGTCGATGTCAAACTTGTCTTCACGATGAGGGAGAGTGTTTCGCCCGCTGCAACCTTACCCAAAATGCCGAAGGCAAAATTACATAGCTGCGAGTATGAGATCGAGATCCCAGAAGGTTTTGATCGAGAACAAGTGGATCGCTCCATTGCCCTCGCACTGACACTCGATGAAATCGTCATCGAGCGTAAACAAAAAAGGATCTCCGTTGTCCGCGCGGTTGCCTTTCCCGTCATTCGCCGAGATGACAAGTATCTCTGCGTTTCCCAAATCGAACAGCCAGGTCCGTCCGTCAAGATCACCGAGCTACTCGATGTGATTGGCCTCGTCGTCCTACTTCCTTGTGGCGCGGTTATTCGTCGTACCTGCGTTCGACTCGTCGATGAAGTTTCGCCGCGTCATTCCCTTATCAACCCCGAACCTTGTCTGCTCTTCTCGCTAAAGCCCAAAGCTGAGTTTGAAGAGCAAAGCCAAACTTAAATTTACATACCACCCATCCCTTATCCCCAGGAATTCCTCTTATGAAAAAAGAGATGCTAATCAATGTGGCTCAGCCTGAAGAAAGCCGCATCGCCGTCATGGAGGATGGACGACTTGAAGAGTTGTACATCGAACGCAAAAGCGTTGAGGCCTATGCCGGAAACATCTATCGCGGCAAGATCGTAAATCTTGAGCCAAGCATTCAAGCTGCTTTTGTCGATTTTGGCGTCGGTCGCAATGGCTTCCTGCATATCAGCGACGTCGAGCCCCAGTATTTTCGACAAGGCGGCTATGATCCTGCGGAGATCATGCGAGAGTCAGACGAGCAAGCCGAACAGGCTGCGGAGCGAGCGCGTGAAAGCGGTCGTGGCAACAAGCATGCGTTCAAAGGCGGTCGCCCTCGTAACAAGCCACCGATTCAAGAGATCTTGCGCCGCGGCGACGAAGTGCTTGTGCAGGTCATTAAAGAAGGCATCGGCACCAAGGGACCAACGCTAAGTACTTATATTTCGATTCCTGGCAGATACCTCGTCCTGATGCCGGCCCTTGGACGCGTCGGGGTTAGTCGCAAAATCGAAGATGAAGACGATCGAAAACGATTGCGACGGTGTCTTCTCTCCATCAATCCGCCCAAGGGCCTCGGTTTCATTGTTCGCACCGCCGGTGCTCAGCGACAAGAGGAAGAGCTCCAACGGGACATGGAGTATTTGCTGCGATTGTGGAAGGCGATCGTCAAGCGAATTGAGTCGACGACGGAGCCAGGCGTGATCTACGAAGAAAGCGATATGATCATCAAGACCATTCGCGACATCCTCACCAGCGACATCGATGCCATTTACATCGACGAGGAAGAAGCATACGAAAAGACACGCGAATTCATCCAAATGGTGATGCCGCATTTCGTCGACCACTTGAAGCTTCACGACGGGCGAGAGCCGTTGTTCCATAAATACAAATTGGAAGAAGAGATCGCCAAGATCAACCAACGTAAAGTTGCGTTACCGGGCGGTGGCTCGATCGTGATCGATCCTACCGAGGCACTTGTGGCGATCGACGTCAACAGCGGAAGTTTTCGGGGAGGCTCCGATTCGGCCGATGAGAACGCGTTCCGACTCAACTGCGTCGCGGCAAAAGAAATTGCAAGGCAACTGCGCCTGCGCGACCTCGGTGGCGTGATCGTCAATGACTTCATCGACATGCGCCGAGAGTCACACCGCCGAAAGCTCGAACGTGTGCTGCGAGACGCGATGGCCAAAGATCGAGCGAGAACAAAAATTCTTCGCACCAGCCCATTCGGATTGATCGAAATGACGCGGCAGCGGGTTCGCGCTAGCCTCAAGCGAAGCATCTACACCGATTGCCCTTGTTGCGAAGGGCGTGGCTTGGTCAAGACGGCTGAAAGCATGTCGATCGAAGTCATTCGCATGCTCGCTTTGGCCTGTCGTAACTCACACATTGTTCGTGTGACCGTTCGAGTCAATGACGAAGTAGCGGCATTCTTGAACAACAAGAAACGCCGTGAAGTCATGTTGATGGAAGACACCGGCGGAATGACCGTCCAGATTCTTGGAAGCGAAAGCCTGTATCCCGAAGCGCTTGAACTCGACTGCCGCGACAAGCAGGGCGAGCGGGTCGAGGTCGATAGCTGATCACACCGAATGATCTCCGAGCTGGCTGAAAAACTGATGTTGGGACTCGCAGCGCTACCTCCGCGCCGCGACGCCCCCTACGACAGCTTAGCAAGTCGACTGGTGCCTTCATTATCATACGGTCGTCATCGCGGCCCCGCCCCGGAAAGCGCGCGTCGTGCTGCAGTCGCCATCGTTTTACTGAGAAGAGTAGACGGTTCATTGTTTATTCCATTGACGCGACGCCCTAAGAGCCTCCGTCACCATGGAGGCCAAGTTTCCCTTCCCGGCGGAAAGGTCGAACTGGGCGAAAGCGACCTCAATGCAGCACTGCGCGAATTTACCGAGGAACTCGGCGTTGCACTTGAGAACCCTATCGTTTGTGGGACGCTGCCACCGCTCTATGTCTTCGCCAGCGACAATCTGGTAAGTCCGATTATCTTCGCGGCCGATGCACCACGGACGAATTGGCAGCCTGACCTGTTGGAAGTCGACCAAGTGATCGAGTTACCGGCAAGCGTCTTGACGAGCAGGGAGTCAATCGTGCGAATGTCTCGAGTTCGACAGATCACCCGGGACGGGCAGATCATTGGTGAGTTTAAGTTAAAAACGCCGGCCTATCGCCTTGGCCCGCATCGCATCTGGGGTGCCACTGCAATCCTGCTCGCCGAATTGGCAGCGGTGCTCGCTTGCGAGCAGACTCTCGCTAGTGACTGATTTTCTTAGTCAACAAGCGGCCCACACTCGTGCGCGAGAAGCCTGCCGCAATAAGAGTTGCCGCATGCAAAGTATCATCGGTAAGTACACAACGATGCAGGGAGGTAATGCGTCGTTGCGTCAGTTCTGGAATGACGGATGCGATGAGGTGGCGAATCGCAGTATCATCACCGGGAGCCTTCAGAGACGTTTCGGTCGGCGATGATGGTGGCAAGGACCAAGAGGCTAATATCGCCTCGTTTGAAGGCATTACCATCGCCTCGGGATCGCTGGTCCATACCTCAATCGACCCAAGCGAGATTCCACGTCGCATATCAACCACCGAATACCACTCGCGTTCAAATTGAATCAACATGGCCGCGACGGTGGGTTCCAACGCCGGCGTTGCGATTCGCTGGACGCGCGTTGAGCGCTGAAGGAGAAGTAGATCACGATTTACCGGAAGTCGATACGCCATCGTTCCAACCTCCCATCGATCGATTCGCTTCAACTCGTGATAGCCTGCGGCTTCTAAAAGCGTATTGGTTCGATCGTCCGCCACATCGACACCGATTCCGTGCCCAATCGGCTCCAGGCCTTGGTAACCCCAGCCGATGTCGCACGGCACACCAACGACGATTTTCCCAAAACCGCTCGTCAATGCGTCGCGTTCGACCCGCCGAAGAAGTAGGCTCGCGGCAGCGGCGGCATTCGGGTGGGTGTGAAAACACAGCGCTGCCAGCCAACCCACACGATTCTCGCCAGGGAACCATTGGCACCATGCCACCGTTTCGCGACCATCGATGGCTATTAACAGGCGCGATCGATCAAAGAACAATCGAGACGAAACCGCCTGATCAAAAATAGCATGGTTCACTGCCGGCGGACTGCGATAGGTCGCGTAGTGGATACACCACAAGTCCGACAAGACGGGTGAGTCAGCGTTCTGAAATTCACGAATTTCGATCATCAGTGGACGATGTGGCTACAGTGGGTTGATAATGAATTGCCAGTACGGTTTCAGAAGCGAGAGCTCGAGATGTCGCACTTCGCGATCGAGTTGCGAGATGGGAGCCTGACGCGAATACGAGTTTTTGGCAACACCCACCCCCCAAAGCCAATGTTAATTCACACGACGAACGGCAGACAATGATGCATCAAGCAGCGACGGAGCTTCCCACCGACGTCCGTGCAAGACTGGGCGCCTGGATTTTCCTGGCATCCCTCGTGGTTTTCTTTGTTTCCAGCATCCTTTTGTACGGTATTTATGCCTGGTCTCGCCGCGATGACCCGCTTCGCAACGTGACATTGCCTGGCTCGTTCATGCTAAGCACCGCTTTTCTGGTATCCATCAGTTGGATGCTACACCTAGCGTCACGAGCCGTTCGACGAGATCGCTGGCAAAAAACAAGTCAGCTTCTCGGGGCGTGCACGGTTGCCGCGATCGGATTTCTGGTGGTTCAAGTGTTTGCAATGCGTCAAATGGTTGAGACGACGTTGGGAGGTACAAACGGCCGCGGAGTCGTCGGAATGGTTGTTGTGCTAGCGTTTCTGCATGCGTTGCATGTGGCCGGTGGCGTCGTGGCGCTGGGCGTCGTCGCCGTTCGCGCCAGCGACGGTCGCTACGACCACGAACGGCACTTCGCGGTAGATTTTTCCGCCCAATACTGGCATTTTCTTGATATCGTTTGGCTAGTCATGCTGGCAACTTTTTGGGTCACGACAAAAGGGTTCTAGTGCTTTGACGCGGCCCTATGCAGCACGCTTCGGTACCAGGTTTTTCAGCCATGCCGACCAACCGTGACGGCGTTCGCTGCTCTTGGCTGCTGCTTCGCTCACAACCCAGTTAAGCTGGAGCACGCGACGTTCGCCATCAAATGGCAAGTGACCGTGCCAGGCATTCTCGCGATTGATAAATGCAATCATCGTGCCCAGTTCAGGTGGGGCCTCCTCAATCACGTCTTCAATGTCGTTACTGCGCAACAGCCGGAGGCGCCCACCCCCTGCATCCCAAGTGTCGTTCAAATAAACCAGAACGGTCACTAATTTACTTCGACTATCGGTGTGTACCTTTCCGTCCTTCATTCGGCACCGTCCTCGCACCGTCAAAGTCGTGGGGCGATCCGAAAGATCAATGCCGAATTTCTCCTCGAAGGCCGCACGCAGGACGTCACCGCGCAGCTCGTCACAAAACCGTCCAAAGATGGGACCGTAGGTCAACGACTGCAGCGGGAAACTTCCACCCTGGTCGATCTTGGGATACTCAGGAGAGATGGCGGATAACGCGGTTTGGCGAACGAACTGCGGGACAATTAGGTATTCGTAAGGGTCCGTTACAAGCGTTGCCTTCGCCAAAGACGCAAGATCCAGAAAGTCTGTCATCAACCGTTCCTTTGATAGTGAGGGGATCGATTTGCGCACATTCGGATGCGACCAAACCGAGCCGATCACTTATAGCGACCGCAGAAAGTCCGTCGCAATGTCAGCCCGATCCGCACAGACCGCCAGAGGTCAATCACAATAGGAAATCTGGTTGGATTCTAAAAAAAGAGCGGAAACAAATTTACGCACCTTCTTTCTTGCCCTAAGGGTGACTAGAATCACCCTGAGGCGGTTGCTTCGATTACCTACAGGATGGATGCGCTGGCGGCAGCGGGCTAGGAGAAAATTATTACAGTTTTCTTACCCAATCCCTCAGAATTACTCATTCCTTCGCTCGGATGACCCGAGTGAGAAGGGAAGAGGCCAGGGCACTGTGGAAAAATGCTCGGGATGATGTCGAGCGTTTTCTGCCGGTCAGGCTGTTCTTTGCGCCCCTCCCCTATCCCTACCAACTTCACTTTCTCGCGTTACCTCCCCACTCAACGCGGGACAAAGAAGGAAATCAATCAATGGCAATGACAAATACTTTGGCCTCCGACCAGGCCAACAATTCCAGCGGTTCCCAGTCGTCGATGGCGGTCGTGGTTCGAGACACACCTGTGGTTATCAAGCCGATCGCGATTTCAAACGGTTTCGTACTGACCCAGTACTACCAGACGCTTCGAGTCGAAGGTTTTGCGGACTTGCTTCCCGATCAGATTGAAATCGACCCAACCCCTATCCTCTCCGGCGGCGAGTTTCGCATCGATCAAATCGCACTGCCTCCCTGCTGCGAAATCATCGGCGTTTGGTTTGCAAATCCAGTGATAAGTGTAGAACGCATCTCGTAATTGAAGTGGGGCAAAGCCGCTCCGCCGCATTTGCATCCGGCACGACGCTCCGTTCGTGCCGTGAGATACGCCGGAGGAACCCCAAAGACTTCCACCGGCGCGTTCGGTAGCTGGCGGTTTGCGGCAGGCCCCGTCGAATGCAGGCCCCGTGCATGAACCCGCTTGAGGTGCTGGTCGCGTCACTCCCAGCTTTCTCGACACTCCCAGCTTTCTCGTCGCTCCTGCCGAGCCCAGTGGATCCAGCTTGGGTTATCCACTGACGAGAGCCGTACTTACAGCCTGCTCGGCAGGCGTATCAATCGAGAAGGACACCGATGTGCCGTGCTACCCGGACTTGAGTGGTCAAACGTCACGCCAAGTCGCGTTCTTCGAACATGAGCATCGCCACCATCAGAATCATGACTGCGAAGCAGAATAGGTAGTTGAACGCTCCCGCGAGGTAGATGGGGGGTATCTGGTTTCCTGCATCGACGGCCGACTGCACATTAAACGCATTGAGGTTGGGTACGACCACCGCAATCAACTTTCCTACGAATCCCACCAATTCGTTTTCACCGTTGGTAGATCGAACCAGTGGTGCCGTCAGGTTGCCAATGACATAAATCACAAAGCAAACCACAAAATTAGCAAGTAGCGGCAGGCGAGTGGCTAGCGCCACAGCAATTCCGCCGATGACCATTGTCTCCATGAAATAGAGCACCAGGGCTGGGATGGTCGTGATAATTTCTTCGTGTCCAACCTGCCATTCGGGAACCACTCGAGTGGTTTCTCTCGAGTCATAAATCGGCTTGTAGCTCATCCAGACCATAAAAACGGCGCTGATGATGACAAACAAAACCAACACGCTGAACATGATTCCGATGTACTTTCCGATAAGGAACGACCGCCTACTGAGCGGCTTGCTGAGCACAGTTAGTGCCGTGCGTCCTTCGATTTCATCGCTAACACTTGTGCCGGCCGACCAAACCGCCTGAAGCATTCCCAGTACCATGATCAAGGTCACACCACTGTCTTTCATCAAACGAATGTCTTCGCCGAGCGTGTTAAATGGCATAATCGCGAACAGTGTTACACCAAAAAGCCCAAGCAACAGCAGCAGTAAATAGAGCGGCTGTGCCATTTCGCTTTTCGCGGTCGAAAGCGCAACAGCCGAGACTCGTGGGGCACCTTGTCGCAAGGCGACGTAGCCCATCACAAACCAAAACAACACTAACGCCGTAGTCACGATCGACGACGCTTCTGGCACCGTAGGGCGAGTGACAAACGTCATCGTAACAGTCGCGTCATCGATCTCGCGGTTTTGCATGTAAACCGTGCTGGGATCAAACGGAAGCGGCGGAAGCTCACGTTCTTCTCTCAAATATCGAATCGTTTCACCCGCATCGATTCGGACCGGTGACATCTTAAATTTTGAAGGGCTATCGGCATCGCCGATAATGATGGTCTTGTCGCTGGTGATGTTCAGCTCGGCAACGTTAAACATTACATATTCCATCGGCACTTTCTCAAACGGCAGCTCATCGGCATTCATATCTGCGGGAGCAGCCTTGAGTGTCCGAACGACCTTGCTGGACCCATCACTGAATAAGCTCACTTGCCAGATCGAACCAATCGTCTCTTGTGGTGATTTCACTAGCGGCGTACCGGCTAGGCCGATGACCGCAAACACCGCGGCAGTCCCAAGTACATAGGGCAATATTCCCTCGGTCAAAATCGCCCTCAGTTCGCTTCGGGTACGGTGCCACATGCCGTAAATCACAGCAAAGCCTGCCACCAACCCAAACGACACCAACGGTAACACCAGCATCCCTTGGTACTCGTCCGCGTTCCGTACGTAAATTCCGCAAAGCAACGCCGCAAAGGCGACGCCAAGGACTAGCGATGAAACCAAACCACCGCGCGGCGAATCGGCAATCTTTCCCAGGGGAGTCAGCGAAAGAACGGCAAAAACGGCAAAAGCCACCGCTAATGCAATCGCTCCCAGGACAATACCAATTGCCAGCACCCAAAGGGGTGTCAACCAAACCGGCAGCCAACTGGTCGCCTGACCGATAAACGGTGCCAAACCCAAAGTAGACAAGAACATTCGAAAAGATTCCCAAAAAATGAACAAAGAGTGTCGCAAGTACGCGAGCGACCCCTCATCGGTTCATGAGATTCTAGTCCGAACTTCGCAGTCTTAGAACGCCACCAATCGGGCCGCCACGCGAAAGCGTTGCTCGCCACCGATCGATGAACCGGTCGATGATTCGTCATCGGCTGCTTTTCTTCGTCATGAACTTTTCTTCGTCATGAAAAGGAAGGCCGGTGATTCCTCCAAGGGAATCACGAAATCGCCACCGGAAATTTGAATGTCGACCGTCTCCGGCCCCTGGTCGGTCGTTGCCATCCGTTCTGCTCGCAGCAATTGGTAACCGGCATCGGGGATCCGAACCGTTCCCTGACGCCCGCTGCCCGTTGGCGACCAAGCCACCCAGACAACCTTGTCACGCTCATCCACGTGGATGAACTCGTAGACGCAAACTTCACCGGCAACCTGTTCCACGACCCGACCGAGTCGATAGTCACCTAGCGACCGGTAGAGGTGCTCCACCGCGAAAAACGAAGGCTTGGGAACAAACCCTCGTGTCAGTCCTGATGCCGCATGAAGCTGAGGTGAGTCGTCGTCATTAAAGAAATAGATGTAGGCTCTTTTGACATCGCGCGTCGCGAAAAGGAAGAACGAACGGACGAGCCACTGCGCTTGCTCGAGGTCGGTATTCCCCTGCCACCGAGCGAAATCACCGTCCGGTGAAGGCTGCTTCGTCGATGAATCCCATCCGAATTCCGTCAGCCAAATTTCCTTACCAGGCGCGTGCTGGTTTCGCCATGCAATCAAATCGTCGATATCTTTCATGAACGAGGGAAGCTTCTCATCTTCCGGAAACGAACGTTTCCAAGTTGGCCACTGCTCCAACATTGCGTAGCTGTGCACGTTCAGCACGTCATATAGATCTTCCAACCCTTTGATACACTCGACCGACTTGTGATAGTCGCCGCTTTTGCCAACGTTTACGTTGCACGTCGCAATGGTCAGTTTGGGATCACCGGCTCGAATCCCTTTGGCCATGCTTTCGAATATCCGCCGATAAGCCTCGTCCGAGTACTTGCCGGGCTCGTTGCCAATTTCCACGGAATCGACAACTGGTAATGCCGTCGATGGCCCAAAGCTCTCCGCAAACTTCCTCCCATAACGCTCTGCATCGCGAGGCATATCCCGCCAGGCCTCTGGAGCAAGGGTTTCGAACATGATGCAGGCATCCGTGACAAAGCCTTCCTTCTTCCAGGAGCCATAGATTTGCTCCCAGCTAACACGATTTCGCGCAAAAGGAAAATCAAGTCGGTAGTCACTGTCGGGACCCGTGTCCCATTCGAGAGGATGATAATCTCGCACCAAACGACATACCCTTTCGTAAAGCTCCGGTTTGAAATTCACGGTATGACCGTTGACACCCATGAAGTCGCGGAAAAGTGGCTTATCGAAAAGTGGCTTATCTACCTCGACTGGGTCAACGGCGATTGCCTGGCGGACCCACGCAACCTGCCACGCACTGATCGTCATCCAGACACAGATCACCCATCGAAAAGCGGCCACGCCGTTGCGGCGCCTCGATCGGGATGGCACCTTGGTAAGAGCAGTGGGTGAACGGTCTAAAAATGGTTTTGACATAATGGTTTCAATGCTGATACGCCGCGATCGCAATTGGAACGTTTTAGTTTTGTCGCGAGCGGGTGTCGACGGCCCCGCCGGGCGGCGCGGGTGTTTGCGTGGGTGCGTTAAGCCACCCCTTCGTCTATCGATGGATCGCTTATTCAATCCGCAGGGCTGTTCTCCCTGCTATCAGCCCATCGAATGAGTTCGCTAAAATTCAATGGTGCGAAAAACCGTTCCTATCCTCAATCAAGCTATTTTCGATGACAAACCCCCTCCGCATCAGCCTCGCAATGCTCAGCCTTCTAGCCATCACATTACCGACCATGTCTACTTCCGCAGCAAAGGAGGATACCGTTTACGAATTGCGAGTTTACTTTGCAGAGCCTGGCAAACAGTCCGATATTCTCCGCTTGATTGAAACGTCTGGAATGAAGTTCGCGGAGAAGCATCAGATCAAGTTCGAAGCCGCGTGGGTTCCTGTTGATCCGCAGGACCAGCGTGTGATTACCTTGGTGAGCCACTCCGACAAGGCGTCAGCTGACAAAAACTGGAGTGGGTTTCAAGCTGACACCGAGTGGCAACAAGCCCAAAAGAAAGCGATCGCCAACGGTAAAATCGTCAATCGACTGGAACGTTTTTTTCTGAGTACAACCGATTACAGCCCGATGCTAACCCACGAAACGAAAGGGGAGCGGGTTTTTGAGCTTCGCTCTTATCTTGCGACGGATGGAAATCTCGACGCATTGAACAGTCGCTTCCGAGATCACACACTCAAGTTGTTTGAAAAGCATGGCATCACCAACGTTGCTTACTGGACGTTTTTAGCTGGCGAGAAAACAACTTGTGGACAGTTGCTCGAAGCGGTCTCACCCGTTGGAGGCGCGGCGTCCGCAAGCGATTCGGGCTCTCCTGCAATCGATGTGGCGCTCGTTTACATCATCACTCACGCATCGCCCGACGCGGCGAAGCAGTCCTTTGGAAGCTTCGGTGCGGACCCCGCATGGACGAAGGCAAGAACCGAATCCGAAGCCAAGGCAGGCGGATCGCTAACGGTCAAAGATGGCGTCAAGAGTTTGTTCCTCAAGGCCACCTCTTTTTCGCCTCTCCAATAAGTCCAACAACTATCCCATTGGATTCGAATGGCTCACGCGCGGAAAACGCTCTTGGCGTTTCCCGCAAAATTAACAAACGTACCTTCATCAGGCGATTATCGGCTAGCACGATGCACAACCGAAGCTTGATGAACTTGTCGATTCGACGGGTTCTCTAACCGTATGGTGACGCGGATCGAGTCGGGCGTTGCGATGTACGGAGGGAGCGTTTCACGTTCATTTAAATTATCAAATCCGAACACCAAGTTTTGCTCCAAGCCGTCAGCGCCTTCATCGAATCCCGATGTCGGTACACCCGATATCCAGCGAGTTCCAGCGCCTGATACGCTGCCGTCGGTCTGTTGAAAACCATCTCGCTCGTAGGCAGTGGTATAGGTGTCGAAGGCTGGCTGAAACAATCGGATATCGTCGGACGCATCGACAACAATTTTTCCCGATCGGTAGAAGGATGGCGGAAAGCAGTTTCGCCCGGTTGATCCCGCAGCGAACGAAGCCAACCCGGAAAACGGTGTCACCAAGAAACGATCCAGGGGCGTAATCGTTGCGTCCACGAAGGGATCGTCCGCCGTCGATAATCGATTCAATCGCCGGGCCTGCCAACCGCGAATAGATCCACCGGCGAGGACGGCATAACCAAGGTCGACATACCCACCGCGCACCACACGAATGTTTTCAATGGGCTCTGGCATTGAACCGGAGCGACGCGTATGAACCTCACGAAGCACTTCGCGATAGCCTACATCGCTAGGAGAAACGACAAGTCCGGTTGTGCTTGAAGTGATCGAAGCCGATTGTTGATCGTAGACTCGAAGGTCAAAAGCAAGGACATTGTTTACTAATACGTCGTCTCCACGTCTTTCGATGCCCCATAGATCGGCAGTGCTATCGAGGTGGGAAAGATCGTTTCCAAGCACAAACTCGGGGCGAATGAACCCGCTCAGGCCCGCAGGGGTAACGATGGGTCCGGCGCTTGGAGTAAGTGGCGGGGCCATATCGACAACTGGCGCAACAGACTGTGCCTCGAAGATCGTTAGGCTCGCGCCCAATGCGAGAACGGGCATTGATCTTTCGGTGCCGCCTACTCCTAAAACTGTACCGGGAATCCTTACGTGAGCAAAACGGTTGTGCGGCAGCGTGAGGTCTGCCAATGAATTCGCGGCGATTGCCTGCGTCGGCTCACCATCAGAATCAAGCACTCGCCGTAGTGAAAGGTCGCATTGCTGGTGCACCCCAGCCATTCCATAGAGCCAGCCATCGCCTGCGTTCGCGGCAGTTCTAATCGTTTGATTGGTGGTCGTCGATGCAGTCGGCCAATCATCAGCAAGAAGGAATTCCACACCTCCGAGTAACCTGCTTTGGATCGAACCTGAATTCAGATTGAGGTCCGGACGGATCAGCAGCACGCGTCGATGCAACTTGATCCGGTCGGGAAATCCATTTTGAATAGCGCCTCCGCTACCAAGATCGGTGTCACCATCGACGTCTACATAAGCGGGCGTCGCAGGAAGACTGGCTGGAAGGTACTCAGGGCTCGCAAAATAAACGATCTCGGCATACTTCGAACGAATGACAATGGGGTCCAGCGCGTCAGCGCCGGGCGTATAGCTGGCACCCGCAAGCTCGGCAGTTTTTTGGTCGAGGACAAAGCGAGGGACGACACCGGTAAACCAGTCATCGCCTTTGGCAACAGCGGTAAAGGCAAGGTAGTCGTCTGAGTCTCCGTATCGCGAGTCGATCGCGGCCTGATCGCCATTCGCATCGGTCGTCAGTCGAAAGAGCGTCGACGTAGCATCGGTAAGGGGTCCCTCGTAGTAAAGGAAGTACCCCGACTGATCTGGGGCCGTAAGATTTGGCGACAAAGACACCGTACACCTCTGAAGTTCGTCTCTCAAACGCAGGGTGACATCGCGAGCTTCATCACTTAACGCCACTTGCACACGACTGTCCCGAACATTCGCGCCAATGAACGCAAAGCCTTTCGCAAGGGCGGCCATCAATAGCAACGTAACAGCCATCGCGATCAACATCTCAACCAATGTAAAGGCGATTCGGCTGGTGGGCGGCTTTGGCAACATGACAGTGGGACGAGTAGCCATTGATGGTGTTAATTCGGTGTTGTTCATTGATAAAATTTCTCAAAGATGACTACATCGCGAGCGTTGAGATCATTGCCTGGGATGAACCCAACGGGTCGCGATCGATCAATGATGAATATTGCCTCATACCGATCTTGCTGGCCAATGTCTTCGTTGTACTCTCGACCCAAACTAAGCGTGTTCGCATCGACTTCAAACAGGCCCATCGTCAATCGTACTAAGAAGACCTGCGAATTATCCGTAACGAGGTTTGGCATTCGCATCAACGATTGAAAACGAAGGAACGGGTTTCGATTACGGTCTTGGTCGACCGATGTAGTCGCCAGCGGCTCTTGACTGATAGCGCGAACGAAGAAAGGCGGTGTCGTAGCAGCGCCAGTTGGTGGCGCAGCAGTAGATAGGTCACCCGATGCCCTTAGCAGTCCGCTGTTGATCCCACGTCGCGCCAACAAATTATTACTAGGCATGTCCCTTAGAATCGGAAAATAAGGCGACTCCAAATCTTTCCTGAAAATTCCCATAAACTCGCTCGGGAAACGCGAGTCGAGTGCACCGGGAACATAATTATAGGGCGGCGTAGCCGTGACCGGCCGGGGAACTCCGGCGACTGGTGTATAACCACGACGACTCTGAACAAATTGATTGAAGGAGAGCTGTGATTGGCTTCCACCGTTGCCATTTGCCAACACGAACTCTTGAGGATTGAGGTGCCCCTGCATCACACCTGCCCAAACTGGAAACTCAGCAAGTGTGTTTAAGTTCACACGTCCGATTCGATGATTGTCCCATTGAATATTAAATGGCGGGCGAAACAGCGCATTAATCGGTACGACAGGTAATCGAGAGGCAGCTGGGCTGATCATTTCGACTTCGCCACGGAACCTTGGTAGCGTCGTAATAAAATCTAAAATACGATCGAATTGACCTGCTTCAGCGTCGGTTGGTCGACTGTTAAAGAAATTGAGCAAGTGCCGGTAGGGGCCATAGTAAGCTTGAATCTCGGCAGCGGTCGGCATGGCACTGAGCGATTCAGGATAAACGACGGGGTCGGTGGCACCATTGGCGATTGTGAACTCCTCAAACAAACGTCCCTGCGAACAAGCCGGTACTATCATCAATTCAAGGTGTGATGCGAACGGCCGATTCAGCCAAGGGTGCTGTGCAAACGGAGTTTGTGGCAGGTTCCGGTCTTTGCCTATAACGTTCATGGCCGCGCCACCAAGGCTCCCAATACTTGCACTGAACCCATTAAAAGCTGGGTTGGAGGTGGCCTCGGAAGTGTTGAGGAAGCTAAAGGAAGACTGCAGGGACGCGTCACCGGTCAATGAGAAGAAGTCGGGCGCGAGCGTATTCATTGGAACTGACGGTGCGACGAAGTCAGTCTGATAGGAAAACAATGAATTGGCATTTGTCGTTCCGATAAATCCATTGCGTTGTCGCGTACGACGGGTGTAATCACTTGTTGCCACCACGCGACTGGACCGCTCCTCACCGCTGAATACTGTCAAATCAATAGTCATCCAGTCGACCGTACGATAAGGATTATTCACCGGATGATAGACAGACAGCGGGTCGGCGAGCCTTTGCAAAAAGGCCGAGCAATAACTAGGAATCGTTCCTAATGCCGGTTCCTCACCTACCATCGAAGGCGCGGTAGGAACCAGCGAACCAGGAATTCTGCCAGTGCCAAGGTCAAGCGGCACGTCTGGCGCCGTGTTGCCACCGACGACGATATCTACGTAAGCATCGTTTAACGGGTAGTCAGCGCTACCCGCTCCAGACGTTCCCAAGTAACGTTCCGTAGGCTGTGGATAGTAACCCGCGCTTCGAGGAAGCGGTTCCGATACGTTCAACCCCACCAAGTTATTTGCGAATACGGAAGCCGCCCATCCGACCGGCGGGAACGTACCGACAACCAACGGCAAGGCATCGGTGTAACTGCTTGCCGCATTCAGCGCGGGCGTACGGCGTGCGTCATTAACATCGAAGTGAACAACTCCCTCTCCTGCAGTGGAGACAAATCTGTGGCGGCTTGGACGATCGGGCATGGTACCGCCAGGCGTATGCGAACCGATATTCGTCGTAACGCGAGGTGCTATCGCAAGATATTGCCCCGCTTCAAGTAACCGCCCTGCGCCATTGACTGAATCGGGTGCGAAGAACACCTGGTTAGACGCCATGTCGCCGATTGAATTGGAACTAATGATACTGTTGACTGCGGCTTGATCAGCGAAGTCGGTGAACCAGATGTAGCGGCTTATGGGCAAAGCCGGTGCGGCCGGATCGAGTTCATCGGGCTGAGACGGTTCAAACGAAGCGGAATCCACCAGAGTGGTACGGACCGTTTGCGGATCGAGAGTTTGTTGGCCCGACGCTGGATAGACCCCCGGCGATTGAGCGTAATGAGGCTGGCTGAGCGCGATTCGCCACACCGGAGCACCCACGCCGCCACTGGGCGCAGGTGCCTGGCGCGCAAGGTCTAACTGTGCGAATCCATTCGCGGCAACCGTGTACAGTTCCTGGGGGGCTGCTTGCTTGGTCGATTGATCATTACCGACAGTATCGATAGGAGATCGCGGGGCATACAACTCGATAAACAGTGAGCCTTGGGGGATCCTGATTTGGTCCGTATCATTATCGGGCGTCGTGGTATCCAACTTATCTTTTTGTCCACCGTCATCGAATTCGCTATCTTTCACTCGAACATCATGCAATGCGAACGCTTCAGAGAGCACTAGCTCGGGCGTTTCAACGCCCCAAACAACGTCGGTGCCCGAGAGAGCCCAGCCATCCCAGGGATTCGGATCGTAACTGAAGCGTGTCATGATCGAGTCTGGGTCGCGATAATCGACTACGTTAACAGCCCACTGTGCCAATCGTCTGGCCTTGAACGCAGGGGTTTGCATACCTGACCCTACGCTCACGCTGGGGAACGCCGCAGCGTTGCTGGTCAGTCCCGCCATGAGTACATAAAGGTGCCGTGCGAGTAACTCGCGGCCGGTTACAGCGCCAGCGCCGTGCGTGTAGTCGGGAACGATGCCTTGATACGCTGTTGGCACGGTTTGCCCCGAGCCCGCCGAAACTGCAAAGGTTTCCGTTTCCGTTTCACTTGGTTCATCGATTGTCCCATTTCCATTGTCATCCACTCCGTTTCCAATCGCCCGGTTTACATCCAACTTCCGACCCAACCGAATTTCCGGCGCGATCAACTGCGACATTTGCGCATTGTTCAAGGCGCTGAACGTTGGGCCGAACTCATCGGCTAGGGCGAGCAGTAATGAGGTCTCGTGCTCGGCGAAGCTTGGTATGTCGGACGAAATACTGAGCGTCGTCAATGCATGAGCAAACTCAGGATGAAGCTCGGTTAAACGCCCCAATCGATTTCGCAATCGTTGCGGAAGCAGTTCCAAATCGAAATGATTCGACCGAAGGATCGCCTCTAGTTCTTCAACCGTAAAATGATTGTCGCCGTTCAAGCGACCACTTGGCGACGCTTCATAAGGATCGTTAACCGTCTCGTTTGTCCCTGTGGTGGTCCCGGCAAGACCACTTCTCGCCATCACCAATTGGCCGTTTCGACCGATACCCGTAGCCGATCGACCGAATGGATCCTGCGAGTATCCAAAGCCGGCCTGTGCCGAATGCACCATCGGACGATAGCCCGTTCGCAAAATGTCTAAGCTGTCTGCGTCATCGAGACCAGGTAACGGTGACGCACTGGCCACCCTTAGTCCATGCTGCAAGCGATCAGTGACCACACCAACAAGTCCGGTTCGGATGCTGGTATCTGTTATCGCGGTCCCTGCTGAAACATCAACGGATGGAATCGTAATCTCCGCAGGACCGTAACCGACGCCCTGGAATCGCGTGGCGACATTGGCTGGATTGGGAGAGGTTGGGTTCATCGGATCCATGAATCGATTGCGTGAGCTTGCCCATAATGCAGAGGCCGAAACTCCCGCACTATTGTTCGCCAAGTCGATATTACCGGTTGTGTTGGCATTCAAACGCCCGCTAAGGTCTTCGATCATAGGTGCGATCAACGGACGTAATAATTTGCCCTCGGGCGAAGTGATCACCGGCAACCCAAGGTCAATCCAAATACTATCGGGAACTCCATCCGCGTCGTTATCGACATCCCACGGGTTTTCATTACCGGGGCTTCCGATGAGGGCTCTGGCGATTTGATCGAGCCTCGCTGCACCGCCGGCTGGCGACAAACGGATCGGGGTCCGCAATGCATAGTTTGCGTTACCACCTGTGAAGCGCGGATTGATCGCAAGGCTAGAGCCCGAGAACTGTCCTGCAGCAATGGGCAAGGGACGAAACGTTGAGCGGGCAATGCTGACGGAGAGGCTTTGTAAATCGGAAGCATAAGTAGTCGACATTGTGTCCGACCAGTCGCGTTCATTTAACACATAGTTGACCACGGCCGGCCGATGAAATGACGGAATGATACGTCCGCCTTCATGCCGATGGCTCAGATACCAATTGTTAAAGTCGGCGGCATCAAAGCTCTCATCGAAGTCACCGGAAGTTGCCCCCGTTGGAAACTTGTTCGTCGCACTCCCCAGATGGTTCGGTTGAAACTCGATGGGTAGCGTAAACCCAAGCCCCGCAGCGGGAGTGGCCTGGGATGTTGCATTCCGCGAGATCGCGTTACCCGTTGCATCATAACCAAGCCCTGGCGAGTTCCTCGGCACGCCATTCATCCGGAATCGGAAACCGTCGTTTGCTGTCGTGCCGTTGTTGTAAAGAATTGCCGACACACGAGCTTCGGTAATAGGCGTACCGATGAGATCTGGGCGAAGCTGAATGTATAAGTCGTCGTAGTCCACCATCGCCGACACAGAAACATACACCGACCGAAGCACACGAAACGATTGATTAGCCAGTGGGCCTTCAATAAATGTAATGACACGACCGGAATACAGGTCATCCCACATATGCGTCGTCGATGGTCGCGCTCCCGTGGCGAAACTTTCCATCGGAACGCGAATGAAACCACCGGCAACGTGGAAAGTCGGCGCCGACGCGAGTCCCTTCACTCGCAGGTCAAGACCATCGCGGCGTCCGTAGTAATCACTCAGTAAGTCTTCACCAAAAAAAGGATCGTTAACATCGGCAGTGCCACGGACCAATTTCATTAAAGCATCGTTAAGCAGTTGATTCACATCTGCTGAATGGTTAACGCGGCTTGCAATCACAAAGGACGACTGACGAGATTGATTGCTAAATACCAGGTACGCAGCGACGAGCACGCTGAAAAACGTCAGCATGCTCAGCACGACAAGAAGAATAATGCCACGTGGGTCTTTTTTCGTGGCTGTTGTGGATCGGACGGACATGAGCGACAACCGTGATTGTGGGTGCGCGGAAAAGGATGAGTGATTCACGGAGGAAACTCCGATTCATAGCGAGTTCAACGAAACAACTTTTTCCGAAACGGTCACCACTCCTTCGACGAGGGTGGCGATTGTGTTATCAGCGAACGAAGTGTCGGCGTAACCGGGCGGCATGGTGGAGGTCACCACATTAAACGACCAGTCGGGCCCGTCGAGATAGAGTCTTCGAGACCAAATCTCGCGACTCCCGGAGCCTGGCAACCCCGACTGAAAACCAGGTGATGTTGAATCCTCCGCGACAGTGCGTGTCAACCGTTCTGCATCACCATCAACAGCACTTACTCGGTACCACCGATGAATGTCTTGACCAGCTGAATTGGTTCGAGAAAGCATTAGCCAGTCGTTTGTCTGAATGGTCGATACGGTGTTCGCATTGCTAACCAAGTGGACGACACCACCCGCTCCTCCTCGAAAGCCATTGGCAAACGTTACATAAGCTAAACGCTCGCCGAGCAGATTCCCGTCTGGTCGAACAGGCGCCGTTGTCGTAGTAGGCAGATCGAATCCGCGGTCGCGATTGCGAATGATGACAATCGAAATGGAAGCATACTCGTTACCAGGGAGCGGATTCACCGTCGCGATCCAACTGTACTCACCCGTCACTAGCTTTTTACCAAACGTCGAACCCGTGCCTGTAGCACTGGCGCCTTTCACCACGGCGCTGAGCGTACGGTCGGTGGGGCGTAAGTAAGGAAGGTCATCCGTGCGTTCTACCAGCGCCCTAGCTTCCTCAATACTAATTGACGCGGTCGGCACCGCCGTCTGACTCAAGATGCCAACGCGTAGCATGCGAGGCTGAACGACCGGCCACAACTCTGAATAAGCCGTGGAAGGATCCTGAGTCGGGTCATGGGTGTTCAAATAATAGGGAAACAGTCGTCCTGAATACCGATTTGAAAGCACCGGGGGTGGAATCGTACTGTTAACACTAAGATCAGCAACAAACAAAGGATCGATGCAAAACGATCCCGGCGTAAGTGCGTCGACGTTACCACGATTAACGGTAGTGTTGCCTGCGACTTCAAAGTAAAGACTTTGAGCAAGGTAACCTCTCGCCTGAAGCTCTTGAAAGATCGCGTCGCTCATAGCGGACCCAACACTCATACTAATGGAATCCTGAGCACGACGTCCCGCGAGCGGCAAGATGGAAGCCACGCCGACCAAGCCGATGAGCACCACTCCAATCGAAAAGATTACTTCCAAGAGTGTCACGCCACGTCGACGGATGAAGTTGGTTGAAATTGTCATTTACCTTGCATCCAATGTGTCGGAAAGAACCGCCAGCTGGCGAGCATCTCGAAGCGCTTGAGTCAACTTAGCTTCAATCTCAGCGGTAGTAGTCGCTGGCATCGCAATGGTTGCGGGCGACACCGCTGTGAAGGGGGCGCTTGTGGCACGTCCCGTTGCATGGTTGATCACGATCCAGCTTGACTTCAAATTGAGAATATTTGCTGTTGAACGACGTTCCGTGACAAATAGATTGTCAGGCCGAACTCCATCGGAATCACCCAGGCATAGAAAAAGCTGTCCCGTTGGGGTACCCGCATTCCCTAATGCATCGTTCACCATCGTCACTCGTCCATCAGGACCAAAAACAATGGCAATGGACTGGTTGGTTGTTGCCGATGTATCTCGGTCGAACTGATGACCCGTCAAACCAACACCCGAGTAGTTCAAGTCGATGGCTACACCACGAGGAAATGTCAATGGTGCGGTCGACGAAACCGAAGGCGCCCGATGTATCTTGAAGCGGACCTGCTGCACCGGCGTCAGTTCCCTCCGACTACTTTGTGGGTTCTGGAATGAAGTCGACGACGTTTCTTCCTCACGAAGGTCGAAACGAAGCTGAACGGGATCGGTCAGCAAATTTGACCGCGGCACGAAGTGAACCAATGGCGACGTCGAAGATGGTTGAATGGTGACAATTCGCCCGCCAGGTAACTCCAGGCGATCTCTCCCCGGTCGAATGGGAGCCGTGTGATCATTCGACGTATCACTGTCGTGAAGGATCGAGTAGCTCACTAATAGAAGTTGGTTGTCGTTGATGTCAAAACTAGCGGTATCAATCCCCGGTATCGCGCCGGTGCCAGTATCAGCAACCAGATTGAGCAGGTTGGCTCTCACATCGGCTGAATCGCCCGAATAAGGCGGTACTCCGGTAAGGTGTCGTAAACGAATCGAAGCGGAACTCCCGTACTCATTGGTGGAATCCGTTGAGAGTCTCTCCACCAGCACGCCAACCTGTCGTTGCTCAGCGATCGCGCGCCCATGTGCGATACCGATATAGCCGATGATCGATCGGGCCGTCCGTGAATTCTTTTGGTCAAGCAAAAGCTGTTTCGCAACTGGCAATGCGATTGCGGTCAAAATTGACAGCAGGACCAGCACGACCAGCACTTCGACAAGAGTGAAACCATCCCTGCCAAGGCATGCAAGGCGAGAGCGTCGTTGCAGGCAGATTAGTAAGCGATTCATTCGACGCTCGCTCCCTGATAGTTTGTCAAGTTATCGGCGCGATATTCTTCTTGATCTGTTCCTGTAAGCGGGCTACCCGGAACGAGTTCTGCTGAGTTTGCGTTGCGAAACTGTCGTAGGTACGGATCCACATAGATGTACGGTGCCGCACGCCCGCCAAGCTCACCCGTCGCCGCCGTTCCCATGTTCGCGACGTCAACGGGCCAAAGCATCGCATCCGTGCCTGATTGGTAGCTAAAGTTCTTAACTACACTGCTGTCGTCTACCGCATTAAAGCTCACTCCGAACTCACCATCCTGGCCGGCCGAAATCACCAATGGCCGCAAGGACCAAGGTGCCTCAACGCCGGTGACGATGTAACCAAAATCAACCCGCAGCAAATCAAAATCATCGGGTATGCTGGTGTCGATCGACGCATCGGGGTCGGCATAGCCAATCGGCCAACGTACAAACCCAAGCGGACGCCCCCAGCCATCGAGAATCTCGGAAAGACCGTCGCCGTCTGTATCACCGATGTAGTTCGACGGAATTAATTCAATCGCTGGGGCACCACCGATAAAGGACGTGGTCATGATCAAGTAGAGGCACTCCGCGCCTTCATTTTCCGTCGTCCAGCCACTCCCTGACCTTTCAAAGTAAGTGGCCAACTTGCTCGGTACGTCTTGTGCGTCCGATAGGTTTGTCGAACCGTACCAAGAGATCGGAAGTTGAACGCGTTCGGTCCTTACGTTACTGCGAGACAATTCACCGGTCGTTTTATTTTGGACAACACGATTAGCAACGCCTCGTATCGCTGCAGGCGACACCAACGAAGTTCCTACACGAACATCGGCGACGCGATCTGGCATTTCCATACGCTGCAAGTCACGCAGCATATTCAACCGAATCCTCGCTGACTCCGATGGCAAAATCTCAAAATCGACGACGAGATGAGAAGTCGTCTCATTGGCAGTTTCGTAGTCGGTTCGAGACTGCCCCGGTTGACTAAAATCGGGAATGCTGACAGGTAGCGGCCGATACTTATAAGATTCATACTGTTCTTGAATCACGGAGTCGACGGTTGCGATGATCGTCCGTGTTCTCGCAATGCGAGCCGTACTTGTCACGCCCTGCACAGCAGTGGTCACCATGGCGGTCATGATCCCGATGATGGCAAGCACGACGAGAATCTCGACAAGCGTAAACGCAGGCGTCTTGAAACGTTTCATGGCAAGGCGCCTTCAAGTGTAAGTTCAACAAAGTTGGTAACGTTATCGAGATTTCCGTTTACGGTGATGTCAGCATCCCAGTCAACATCCTGGTATCCACCAGAACCAAGGGAAGTACTCGTAAAAATGAGATCCGATAGACCTGCCACGCCCGTTCCAAACGCGGGTCGCACAGGACGACCTGACTCCGTTACGAAGTGGATCGGCGTGTCGGCCGGATCTGACGCCGTGACGGAGACAATGGAACCGTAGACGCCATCCATCCCTGGAGAAATGATTTGAAAAGTATTGGCGTTATGAAACGCGACCGCATTGAACGCTTCGGCCTCGGATGCATAATTGGTTCCGTTTGCAGGCAGCGCAACGTTTAGTTCTGTCTTATAAGGCCGTAACCCTCCAAAGTCGCCCGTGAGATATCCGTTGTATGCTGTGCCGCCTCCGGCAGTCGCAACTAGCCCATACGTCCTGGAGTCGAAGTAAACAATCGGTGATGCCTCGTCTTCACGGTATCGATAAGCAGGAAGCGGGTCCGCACCACCAAAGGCAGCAGCGGTATTGCCAACGAGAGTTTCATCAGTACTAAGCAGGGGCGATGTGTCGGTGGCACGCGCAACGGTTAAACGAGCCAAGTCAAAGTCGAAAAACGAATTATCCCGCGTTGCGTTGTATTGATAGTCTGAGATGAGTACCGAACCTGCCGTGCCCGATGCGCGAGACAATGGTCCACCGTTGCCTGTCAAAGGATGCTGCACATCGTCGCTAAAGCCTCCAAGGAAAAAAACGATCGCCTCAGCTCTATCCATCGCCACCCCACTAAACGTTCCGGCACTCATCGGGTCGTCATCCGTACGGTTGTCAAGCAGCAAATCCAACAGCTCGACATCAGGAGACGCCATTCGCGGAAACACCCGGCGCATGTGCCGAGTAAAAACGCCGAGGTCACTACCGTCGGGCGGATAGTCACCGTATTTCTGCAAGTACTGCTCCACGGCTTGTGAGAGTGCCGTCACTTCCACTCGCATCGCAGTCTCGCGGCCTTTGATGAGCGCCCGTTGAATCGCCGGAATCGCAATACCCATTAAAATCCCGATGATGGCGATGACAACGAGTATTTCCACCAACGTGAAAGCTTGGCGAAGGCGCGATACAGGGGTGGTGGTGTTCGGCATTTTTGGACTTGAGGTTTAGGGATGAGTGGTCATTCAAACTGCAACCAACCACGGATGGTGGGAGGACAGCTTGAATCTGACTTCGGCAGTATCATCGATTCTGAGTATTGAGCTGGCAGTATTCAAATCCGCGAGGATGCGCAACCGCGAAGCCGACGCTATTCCACCACGGTGCATTTGCAATTCTTACGAATCGCGAACATTTCACTACAAAACCAAAGCTTCCTTTCCCCTACGAGTTAACGAGCGACCACTCGTGAACCGCAGGCACTTGCTCTCCAAAAAACGGAGAGCGATTTCCTAAGTCAATCCAGTAATGAGTTCGACAAGCGGCATGAAAAGACTGATCACGATGAAGCCGACCGCGACACCAAGAAACACGATCATGAGCGGTTCCATCAGTGCCGTCAGCGAGTCGGTCATGACTCGCACTTCTTCGTCATACGTGTCAGCAACCTTATAAAGCATCGTATCGAGTTCGCCTGTTTCTTCGCCGACGTCAACCATGTTGACCACCAAATCATCGACAACTCGGTTTTTCATCTTCATCATGTAGAACATTGCGCCGCCGACAATGCCGCCGACCGTCACGTAAACGGCGGTCATCTGCAAAGTTTGCAGCATCGTTCCCGTGTCCAGCTTCGTACCAGCAGCAGTCAGTGCGACTGACGCTACCATCACGCCAGGAAACGCCCCAAGAAGAGCCCAAAACACTAACGCCATCGGATGAAATCCGGGCGTGCTGTTTTCTCGCAGTGGCTTCGAGATCACCTCGCCTTCGCGAATGGCTTCCGTCACTTTGCCGTACATCCGTTCGAACATCGCGTTACCCGCGGTCTCGCGGGTGATATTGAGGGCTTCCAAAATCGGCACACCGCTCGCCACCAGCGTCCCGAGGGTTCGCGTGGTTCGGGCCATAATATTCTTCTCAACCAATCCCCCGAAAATGGGCAGCTTGATCACGAACATGTCAAAGCCCATACGTCCTTGTTTGAATTTACGAAGCAGCTTGATCAAGATCATCGCGCAAATTGGCATGATGATCAGCAGAAACCAGTAGTTAGCGATGTAATTGCTCATCGCAATCAGCAGCAACGTCGGCGCAGGCAACGTTAGACCAAACTCATCAAACATCGTCTCGAACGTCGGAACGATGAACAACATAATGAACGTCAAAATCAATATCGCGACCGTCACGACGATACACGGGTAGATCAGCGCGCCCTTTACCTTGCGTTTCAGAGATTCGGCGCGCTCCAGAAAGTCAGCAAGCCGCTGCAAAATCACTTCCAACGCACCACCGGCCTCGCCGGCTTTGATCATATTCACGTACAAACGACTGAACACTTTTGGTGACTTACCCATCGCTTCGCTAAGCGTCGAGCCACCTTCGATCTCTTCACAAACATCCATCAGGGCGTTCTTTAGCTTGCCTGGCTTTTGGTTGTTCTCAAGAATCTTGAGACTACGCAAAATGGGCAGACCGGCGTCCTGCAAAATCGACAGTTGGCGAGTGAACGCGCAAATGTGCTTGGTCTTCGCACCGCCGAGCGCAAACTTGCGCCGCTTATTGGCCTTGGCTGCCTGCTTCGCCGAAACTTTCTTCAGGGATATCTTCGTGACGAAGTATCCCATGTTACGTATCGTAGTTTGCGCTTCTTCTTCGGACTGCGCGTCGATTTCGTCCCGGATCTCTTGACCCTTGGCATCCATCGCTTCGAATTGAAAAGTTGGCATAATTCAGTCTTTGATTATCGGTTTTCGATTTTCAGTCACAGCGATTTTCAGTCACAGCAATTTTCAGTCACAGCAATGGGCAAGGCTACCGTTTGCATCGTTGTTCTAGGCTTCTTCAATCGTTTCTCGAACAATTTCGTCCAGGCTTGTGATCCCGTTGTTGGCAAGACTCATTCCGAAATCACGCAACGTGATCATGCCATCTTTCTGTGCTTGGTTTCGAAGCTCGTCGGTCGACGCATTTCCCATGATCATTTCGCGGATCGTGTCGTTAAGCACCAACAGCTCAAACAACCCTACGCGACCCTTGTATCCGGTGTTGTTGCATGTATCGCAACCAGCGCCCTTATAAAACTTCTTCCCTTCAATGTCTTCTCGCTTCATCCCCAGCTCAAATAAAAGGTCAGCGCTTATACGAGTTTCCTCGCGACACTTGACACAAACACGACGTACCAGCCGCTGCGCGAGGATCGCCTCCACCGTCGCACAAATCATGAACGTTTGGATACCCATGTCGGTTAGTCGAGTGACCGTAGCCGCCGAATCATTGGTGTGCAAAGTGCTGAACACCAAGTGGCCAGTAAGGGCGGCCTGGATGGCGATCTCAGCGGTCTCTAAATCGCGAATTTCGCCGACGAGAATGGTATCTGGGTCCTGCCGTAAAATCGCTCGAAGACAGCTCGCAAACGTCACGCCCATTTCAGCGTTGATCGGAATTTGTACGATGCCATCAATGTCGTATTCGACCGGATCTTCCGTCGTGATCAGCTTATCCTGCGGATCATTCAGCTCGGTCAGTGCGGAGTACAACGTGGTCGTCTTGCCACTTCCCGTGGGCCCGGTCACTAGGATGATACCGTTCGGCCGGTCGATAGCCTTGCGGAACTTGTCCATCGTCCACTGATCCATGCCGACGTTCTCAAGCGACAGATTCACCACCGAACGGTCGAGAATTCGCATGACCACCGACTCACCAAAGATCGTTGGCAACACGCTGACGCGAAGGTCAACCGGGTGGCCCCCGACCATTAATTCGATGCGTCCGTCTTGAGGCATACGGCGTTCTGCGATGTCGAGGTTGGCCATCACTTTGACGCGAGTGGTGATCGCAAAGGCCAAGTGCCTTGGCGGCGGAACCATTTCGTACAACACGCCTTCGGCTTTGATTCGAATTCGGAACTCATCTTCGAAAGGCTCAAAGTGGATATCGCTGGCATGGTCCTTGATCGCCATCAGCAGAACCATGTTCAGCAGTTTTCGAACGGGAGCCGAGTCCGCCAACGCTTCCATATCGGAAAGGTTAAACTTGTCGTTTTCGAGAAGCGAAATCGCTGCCTTCAGCTCTTCGTCATTGGCAAGTTCAGCGACCAGCTTCTCAACACTTTCGCTGTCGCTATCGTAGTAACGACCGATGGTTTGGCGTATATCTCGTTCCGTCGCGATGACCATATTGATCTCGTGACCAAGAAACGTACGCAGCTCATCTTGAATCGTGAGATTCTGAGGATCGCAAGTCGCAAGAGTCAATCGATTCGCTTCGGCGTCGAACGTCAGCGGCACGACGCGAT
This sequence comes from Planctomycetaceae bacterium, assembly GCA_031411655.1. Classification (GTDB taxonomy): domain Bacteria; phylum Planctomycetota; class Planctomycetia; order Pirellulales; family Pirellulaceae; genus UBA6163. The sequence goes on along the minus strand of JANOBM010000036.1, from coordinate 62,731 downwards.
ACATTTGCGCCATCGTTTCCGAAATCTTGCTCATCGTCTCGGGATTCAGCGTCGCTTCGCTCAAAGCAACCGTTTGCATCCCAAGCTGCTCAGCCAACGCCTGAATCAACTGCTCATCGGTGATAAGCTGCATGTCCTCCGCGATTTTTCCAAACAGCGCGCCCGGCTGCTGTTCCTGCTCTTCCAACACGATCTCAAGTTGATCGTCCGTTAGAAAACCAAGGTCGACGAGAATCTGTCCGATGCGACGAGTGGCCATTTTCGTAAGGCTATGTTGACTAGGGAGCGAGCGTGGACGACTACGAATGCGGTGCTTCGGCTTCTTCGTCGCTTCCGCGACGGTACTGAACAATGCGTTTGGCAAGCTCGTCGGGCAACTGAGCTTTTCCAAGCACATCCTCGACGGTGACTCGGCCTTCGGACCAGTGCTTAAATAAAGCATCGTCCATCAGTTGCATTCCAAACTTCGCACCGGTCTGAATGGCGCTATTGATTCGGAATGTCTTGTTTTCGCGGATCAAGTTACTAATGCCGGAGGTGACGATCAGGATCTCGTAAGCTGCAACACGGCCCCCACCAATCTTGGGAAGCAACGTCTGCGCGACGACTCCAATGAGCGAACTGGCGAGCTGAGTTCGCACTTGATCCTGCAGGTTTCCTGGAAAAGCATCGATAATGCGGTTGACGGTTCCCTGTGCGCTGTTGGTATGCAGCGTGCCGAAAACAATGTGTCCGGTTTCTGCAGCCGAGATGGCGGCCTCGATCGTTGCCAAGTCTCGAAGCTCGCCCACCAGAATCACGTCCGGATCCTGCCGCAATGCTCGCCGGATCGCTTCCGAGAAACTTGGCACATCGACACCGACTTCTCGCTGATTGATCGTGCTTTTTTTGTGGTCGTGATAAAATTCGATCGGGTCTTCGATCGTAATGATGTGGTGGTCGACCGTTTCGTTGAGCATGTTTACCAAGCTCGCCAGGGTCGTGCTTTTGCCGCTTCCGGTCGGTCCCGTGACGAGAAACAAGCCACGCGGACGATGCACTAGCTTTACCACCGACTCGGGAAGACCAAGCTGCTCGGGGGTCAGCTTGTCATTGGGAATCTGACGCAGCACCATCGAAATGAAGCCGCGCTGCTTAAACACCGAAACTCGAAACCGCGCCAACTCCCCGAAAGCAAAACCAAAGTCCGTACTACCGGTCTCCTGCAACTCGCGCTGGCAACGCTCCGGTGTGATGCTTTTCATCAGCGCCACCGAATCTTCGGCCTCGAGAGTCTTGGTTTCGAGTTTGCGCATTCGTCCATGCAAGCGAAAAACTGGCGGCTGCCCACAAACGATGTGAATATCGCTGACGCCTTGTTTGATAGCTGCCTGGAGCAGTTTGTCGATGAGGACCGTGGCCATGCCCGTCGCTTCGCAGTTGGCGATTCAAATGGAACTTAAAGAAAAGGGCGTGCTCAACACGCGTTCTGCCAGACATTATCAATGAAACGGGGCCATTGTCGAGAAAAATGCGAATCCTTACGACGGTTTCGGCCCCGCAGCCCCGGATCGGACGGCTCGCAATCCGTTACACCGCGTCTCCGGTAATGCGCCGAAGTCGGATGTCCTTGGCCTCGCGCATCCGCTGACACCGCCCCCCAGGATGGAGGTTAGCGATCGCTCGCTTTTTCCCCGGACGCAACACGATCCACCTCAAAACCGGCCTCAAAGCCGGAATGGAGGCTTAGCCCTCGCGGATGACCGTTTGGAATGCCAGATCTTCCTGCTCCGTCTTCTTGGCGACGCGGTAGACCTCTTCAAACGAAGTGATCCCGCGGCAAACCTTCCGCATTCCATCCGCGTAAAGCGTTGTCATGCCGTTCTTTATGGCAGCGACCCGCAAATCTTTTCCGCCCACATTTTTGAACATCATCTCACGGATTTTCGAGTTGATCAGCATCAATTCGTAAATCCCAATACGACCGCGATAACCCGATCGCTGGCAATACGTGCACCCTTTTCCTTTGGCGAATTCGGCCTGCCGAATCATCTCAGGCGGCAACCCAGAATCTGCCAAGACACTCTCAGGCGGGTTGTACCTTTGCTTGCAGCGAGGGCAGATCGTCCGCACCAAGCGCTGCGCCAGGATAGCAATCACGCTACTTGCGACCATATAGCTAGGTACACCTATGTCCACCATACGTGATACAGCACTGGGCGCATCGTTCGTATGCAGTGTACTGAATACCAAGTGTCCAGTTAGACTAGCCTGAATTCCCATCGATGCAGTCTCATGATCTCGCATTTCTCCCACCAAGATGATGTTCGGTGCTTGGCGAAGCATAGCTCGAATGATGCGAGCAAAGTCGAGACCGATGTTGTGCCGCACCTCGACTTGGTTAATACCGGGTAGGTAATACTCGACCGGATCTTCTGCCGTGATGATCTTTCGGTCCGGCCTGTTCAATGCATTCAGCGATGCGTACAGAGTCGTCGTTTTGCCGGAACCAGTCGGTCCCGTTACCAAAATGATCCCGTTGGGACGCTTGATGAGCGAGTTGAAATTCTTGAAATCACGCTCGGCAAGCCCAAGCTGCCGTGTACCGACTTTGATGTTGTCTTTGTCTAGCAGTCGCATGACCACCGATTGCCCGTGGTTCGTCGGGATGATACTGACTCGGAGGTCGAGCTGTTTGTCGCCGACGGTCAGCTTGATTCGACCATCCTGAGGTCGCCTTTTCTCCGAAATGTCGATCTTGGCCAAAATCTTGATACGGGCCACAATCGCCGACAGCATTCTTTTGGGGGGGCAATCGCGTTCGACACAGACGCCGTCGATCCGGTATCGGATTCGAATTCGGTCCTCAAAGGGTTCCAAGTGAATATCCGAAGCGCGAAGCTGGACGGCCTCGGCAATCATCAATTGCACTAAGCGAATGACCGGAGCGCTGTCGTCATCGGCGTCCTGGTCGCCACCACCGCCCGATTCCTCGCTCGTCTCGGTGAAGTCGATTGCCGTATCGGTGAATTCTTGCAGCATCGAGTCGGCGGACTCGCCTTCGACCTGACCATAGTAATGGTTGATGGCTTCCTGTATCGCCAAACGAGGGGCGAGCGCCGTCTCAATTTTCCGGTTGAGAATGAATCTTAGTTTTTCGACCGTTTCGAGATCAAAAGGGTCGGCAATCAGCACGCGGATGGCGCCATCGGCCTCCGAATAAGGGAGCACCATGTTTTCACGGGCAACCGATTCCGGCACAAGTTCAATCACGCCTTCTTCAATCCGATGCTCACGCAGGTCGACGTAGGGCATGTGATTGAACTCGGCAAGCGCCATCGTCACCTCTTCCGGAGTCGCATACTCGATCTCGATCAAGGTGTCGCCGAGCGACTTACCGGTGGTCTTTGCCCGGGCCTCAGCTTCGGTCAATTGGTCGAGACTGACCACACCTCGTTGAAGCAGTAAATCGGTAAAGTCTCGGGCGCCGCGTGCCATGGCCGAATCCTTATTCAGGGGAAAAGAGGACGGCTGAATGGGTCAAGACACCGCAACGTCAGCCTCGCTTACAAGGATAACATCGCAGCCGACTGATTGCGAAAGCGTAGTCTCGGCAAGTGAGTGAATCGGGGATATTTTTGGTCCGAAGCCTAAAAGTCGAAATCGTCAGGACGATTGAATTCTCGTTTGCTTGCAACAGCCTTCGATTAGGAGCTGCGCGATCATTCCGGTTATCCGGATCTCGCGGGTCAGAAGTCGCGAAGCGGTGCGAGGATGGTCGATAGAGTCGATTGAGGCGATCTGTTTCGATTTCCCATTCAATGCCGAACTCATGGCCAACGCTGTCACCGTCGCGAAAGAGGACCGCAGTCACGCAAGGTCAACGACCAATCCTCGTGACCTGCAGCGTGACAGTTTTGCCCTTGGGCTTGTCGCCGTGACGCTGATGCTGCTTGTTTCAGTCGTTACCCGAGATCCGGCGGACCCGGTCAGCACCCCTCCATGGCCGATACGGCTTTTCTACAGCCCCGACATCACTCTCTATCCCCAAAACGACACGATCACCAACGCCTGCGGCTACTGGGGAGCTCTGATTTCTGGCCTTTTCATCGACGCGATTGGCGTGTCGGTGAGCCTGGTGATCGCTGCGGGGGGAGGGATTGCAACGGCGTTATTATCGCGTGGCGGTATGAATGCTCCGGTATTGCGTTCGCTGGGAGGCTCCCTATTTGTCCTTGCGATGTCGACTGCGGCGTCCTTATCCGGCTGGCAGCCAACCGGCTTCCCTACCGTGGGCGCCGGCGGCTACTTGGGCGCTATGGCGTCCACATGGCTTGAGTTCCACTTCGCCGGACCGGGAGCTTGGATCCTAACCATCACATTACTCGCCATATCCTTTTTGATGGTGACCGATTATGCACTTTGGTATGCAGGCTGGATCGTCTTTCGCAGCGGAGCCATGGCATCCCGCAAAGGCATTGTGACCGCGGTCAGCGTAGTGCCGACGTCCACACGAAAGCCCCGCAAAGCATCAACCGATCTCGATTCACCGATAGCGGGAAGCATCCACATAGGGACGCCGACAAACGGACCTGCAACGGGTATTGTTGGTGTCGAGGCAAACGGTCCGCCATCGCAAGAACCGAGTATTAAAATTCGTAGCCGAGCGAAGGGGGCCGATGGATCGACGGATGCGGCCACTGCGGCTGCGCACTCCCATGAGAACTTGGTCGCTACCAAAGAAAACGCTGTGGATGCCGACCATGGAAAAGCCACTGACGCCAAGAGCGGAACCGCCGCTAGCGGCCTAACCAAATTGGCTGGAGGCGCGGCAGCGGTGGGACTCGCCGCAGCGGCCGCGATTGGATTGAAGAAAAAGAATGCAGGTCGATCCGATTCGCACACGCCAGAAGAATCGCTCGATCCCGGTTCGCCTGGGACACCTAACTTTTCAGACGCCCATCCCGACGGCTTTGAGGCCGCAGAGACTCTTCCGGAACCGGCGCCAGTGCTCCGCGAACTGGAAATGGATGGCGAGGATCTCACTCTTCGCGGCGATGAGCCACATCCGGGAGCACTGATCAAAATCAAGACGCCGAAAAAGCGACTTGATCTTCAAGCGGAAATTGACGCGGCCGCCGAAGAGTTCCCGGAGGACATGGAAGGATACCATTGCCCAAGCGTTGAACTGCTCGATGAGTCCGAAGACTTCAGTTATGCAGAACAAGACGTTGAGCTACGACGGAAAGCGGTTCAGCTCGTCAACGCCTTCAAAAGCTTTGGAATTAATATCAATGTCGGAGAGGTCGAACCGGGCCCCGTGATCGCGCTCTACGAAATCGAGTTGGAACCGGGATTAAGGTTGAGTAAAGTCACTGCACTGGCCGACGACTTGGCAATCGCCCTTCGGGTACCGAGCGTGCGAATCGTCGCCCCCATACCCGGCAAGAATACAGTCGGTATCGAGATTCCAAACGAGATTCGACAAGTCGTCCGTTTGCGCGATGTGATCGAGGAATCGCAACACATCACCCATAAGATGAACATCCCTGTATTTCTTGGAAAGGATGTCTCAGGAAATCCGCTGACGGTCGACCTTGCGAAGATGCCACACCTATTGATCGCAGGACGCACGGGTACCGGTAAGAGCGTTTGCTTGAACGCCATCATCACTTCAATTTTGATGATGTGCAGGCCGGATGAAGTCCGGATGCTGATGATCGACCCGAAGATGGTGGAGTTGTCGGGCTATGGCCGTCTGCCACACTTAATGCACCCCGTTGTAACCGACATGAAAAAAGCCGAAGCGATCCTTGCTTGGGCTGTTGAAAAAATGGAAGAGCGATACGCGCTGCTTGCCAAAGCCGGGGTTAGGCATATCAACAGCTACAATGACTTGGGCCGCGAAGAACTCTATCGACGCCTTGAAGTCGACGAAAACGATGGCGCGTCGGGCATTCCCGAACGACTGCCGTTTATTGTCATCATCGCCGACGAGATGGCAGACTTGATGATGACGGCTGGCAAAGAAGTCGAAACTCATATCATTCGCTTGGCGCAAAAGAGTCGTGCTGTTGGAATTCACTTGATCCTTGCAACCCAAAAACCAACGGTCGACGTGATTACAGGCCTAATCAAGAGCAACCTTCCGGCGCGACTGAGCTTTCAAGTTGCGAGTAAAACGGATAGCCGCGTCGTACTTGACGAGAATGGAGCTGACAAGTTGCTCGGCAATGGTGATATGCTCTTCCTTTGGCCTGGAACGAGTGTGATCATGCGAGGACAGGGAACCTATTTGTCGGATGCCGAAATCGACCGTGTCGTCGCCCACTGCAGTACCGGCGAGCAAAATTTCGTCGGCGAATTGATGAACCTAAAGATCGAAGAACCCGAAGGCGCAGCGCCCGCGATGGTTGCCGGCGGACTGAAGAAGCGGGACGAATTGTATGAAAGCGCGATCGAAGTCGTTGTTCGGGAAGGTCGCGGAAGCGTCTCACTTTTGCAGCGATGCTTAGGAATCGGATATGGCCGCGCCGCAAGATTGATTGACTACATGGCCGAAGATGGGTTGGTCGGCGATTACAATGGAAGCCAAGCTCGCGAAGTCACCATCACGATGGCCGATTGGGAACGCATGCAAGGCTTAGAATCAACCTCAACCGCGAGTCTCACGGCCGGGAAGCCTGCAGCGAGTTTCGATCAAAACGATGACTAACAGTCCAGGGTCACCATCGCGTCGCCTGCGAGTGCCCTGTCATTTCATTGCAAGGCAAGTCATGTCAAGGCATCTCATTGCAAGGCATGTCAAGGCAAAGCCGGCGACTCCCAACGGCGAAGAACGAATCTTTTCACCGGCGAGTGAATCCATCTGGCGTTTGTTCGGACGATATTATCGTGGAACGAAAGGCTAGGCACGAAGTGGAGCGGCCGCGTCGTCCGGCTTTGCATCATGCCCAAGGCCTTTTTCCGATACGCCAACCACGTTCGTTCGCTGCGGTTTCGACCGAACGCAATCCACATAGTAACGCCGATTGCCCTCAACGGTCTCCTCGACCAGCCCATGGATATCGGTATCGAAGCCAGGGAATCGCTCGTTAAACATCCGCGCGAATCGCAAGTACTCAACGATCGTCTTATTGAATCGCTCCCCGGGAATCAGGAGTGGAATGCCCGGTGGATACGGCGTGAGCAGGACCGCGGTCGCTCGACCTTCAAGGTCGTCGATCTCGACTCGATCGATTTCGCGATGCGTCATCATTGCGAATGCGTCGGATGGTTTCATCGCCGGATGCATGTGAGACAAATACATTTCGGTCGTTACCCGTGCGATATCGTTTGCCTTGTAAGTATCGTGGATTTGCTGACACAAATCCTTCAAACCGATGGCTTCATAACGGGGATATTGCTGCACGAATTCCGGAAGGATCCGCCACATTGGCTGGTTCTTGTCGTAATCATCCTTGAACTGCTGGAGGGCGCTAAGCAGTGTGTTCCAGCGACCTTTCGTGATGCCGATCGTAAACATAATGAAGAAAGAGTAGAGCCCCGTCTTCTCGACAATGACGCCATGTTCGACGAGATAACGCGTAACAATCGAGGCTGGGATTCCGGATTCAGCGAACTGCCCTTTGACATTCAGCCCCGGGGTCACAACCGTTGCCTTGATCGGATCCAGCATGTTGAATCCTGGCGCCAGATTGCCGAATCCGTGCCAATTGTCATCGGCCCGCAATAGCCAATCGTCCCGTTCGCCGATTCCGGATTCAGCGATGTCATCGGGTCCCCAAACCTGGAACCACCAATCGCTTCCCCATTCCGCATCGACCTTTCGCATCGCACGCCTGAAGTTCATCGCTTCGGCGATCGACTCTTCGACCAACGCCGTGCCACCGGGCGGTTCCATCATGGCCGCCGCCACGTCGCACGAAGCGATGATCGCGTACTGCGGCGAAGTGGACGTATGCATTAAGTACGCTTCATTGAATATATGCCGATCGAGGACCCTTGTTTTCGACTCTTGCACCAATATTTGCGAAGCTTGGGAAATTCCAGCCAGTAGCTTATGGGTCGAATGCGTGGCAAAGATCATGGAATCTTGGCAGGTCGGCCGATCTCGTCCGATCGCATGCATGTTTCGATAAAACTCGTGGAACGTTGCGTGCGGAAGCCAAGCTTCGTCGAAATGCAGCGTGTCGATTTGACCGTCGAGAACCTCTTTCAGCGTTTCGACGTTGTAGATGATTCCGTCGTAAGTGCTTTGCGTGATCGTCAAGATTCTGGGGCGACGCCCTGGATTTGCCGCCTGCGCTTCTCGCGCGAATGGGTTCGCGTCGATCTTCTTTTGGATGTTTTCTGGCCTGAACTCATCCAGGGGTATCGGCCCGATCAAGCCCAAGTTATTGCGTGTCGGCGTCAAGAACACCGGTACCGCTCCCGTCATGATGATCGAGTGCAATATCGACTTATGACAATTCCTGTCAACGACAACGATATCTCCCGATGCAACCGTTGAATGCCAAACCATCTTGTTCGACGTCGACGTACCGTTTGTCACAAAGAAACAATGATCGGCCGAGAAGATACGCGCCGCGTTCCGTTCGGAAGCGGCAATCGGTCCGGTGTGATCGAGCAATTGTCCGAGTTCCTCGACCGCATTGCAAACGTCAGCACGAAGCATGTTTTCACCAAAAAACTGATGAAACATCTGGCCCACTGGACTCTTTAAAAATGCGACGCCGCCGGAGTGTCCTGGGCAATGCCACGAATACGATCCATCCTGCGCATAATGCACTAACGCCCTAAAAAAAGGCGGTGCGAGACTGTCGGTATAAGCACGAGCTTCTCGCAAAATATGCCTCGCGACAAATTCTGGAGTGTCTTCGAACATGTGAATGAATCCATGCAATTCCCTTAAAATGTCGTTGGGAATATGGCTCGACGTACGTGTCTCTCCATAAAGAAAAATCGGGATCTCCGAATTTTTAAAACGGATTTCCTGGATGAATTCTCGCAGCTTTTCGATCGCGGGAACGTCATTGCCTCCCGCCGAGAACTCCTCATCATCGATCGACAAAATGAAGGCAGAAGCCCGTGATTGCTGCTGTGCGAATTGCGAAAGGTCTCCGTAGCTAGTGGCGCCAACCACCTCAGCGCCTTCCCCCTCAATCGCCTGCGCTAGTGCTCGAATACCAAGACCCGAGGTGTTTTCTGAACGAAAGTCTTCGTCGATGATCAGAATGGGAAAACGAAATTTCATCAATTGCACTCTTAAGGGGGAACGTGAAGTCTCGATTTTACGCATTGGCCCTCGGTTTGTCGCGGCCAAGCCGATCGATTCTTCAGCCAATTGCGACCGGCCCAACCCTGGGAGCCATTAGGATCGATTGGCGGCTCGCAGGTCCTCAAGTTCAATATTGATCGCGACGCAGGAAATCTGAATTTCCCAAAAAGAAAGCAACAGGGAAACGGTGAGGAGCAACAGGCTGCCTCCGAACATCCACTCGCCAACCTTGACCTGTTCGAGAAATAGCGCGTACATCGCGATGGTACAGACAATGAAGCTGAGGACGCCAAACGCCTGCATCGCTCGAATCAGCCCGATTCGTTTCTGCAAGTTTTCGATTTGACGAGTGATTTGGCTGCTCAGCCGCTCGCGATCTTGACCGTGTAGTTGCCGAATCAATTGTGCAAGTACAAGAAAGCGGTTCGTATAGGCCAATAGAAGCAGCGAAATCGCGGGAAACAATAACGCCGGTGTTGTGAGAGTCATTTTTCTTCCATTCGGTACCAGATCGCTACAGGAAGAAACAGCAACGCCATTGCCGCAAACAGAGCCGACCGTGGCCAATCCATGAAGGTGATCAGATAGTCAAGGACGATGTAAAGGATTCCCGAGACCACGATGGCGAAGAAGTTTGCCTGATTCATGACCGCGATCATTCGGCCTTTGAGGTCGTCGGGCGGACGAGCCTGTAAAAAGACTTGAATCGGTATCGCGAAGAATGCGGCCGCGGCACCAAGCAAAATCAAGACTGGGATTGAGCCAACATAGCCGAGTAAGTGCCCGCGACCCGGAATCGAAATCGCCAGCAACGCGCACCAAACCACTACACCCCACATGCCCATCACGATGACACGATGACCGTCTCCTCCACGACTGAGCCACCCTGCAAGCACCCCGCCGATCGCGATTCCAATACTGATCAATGCCACCATCACACTTGTTCTGGTATCGGAAAGTCCCAATTGAACTTTTCCAAGCGAGTTCACGGCTTGAACCGTCAAACCCGCGATCAACCAAAAGACGCAGGACGCTCCTAGCGCCAACAACAAGGGCCGGTCGGAACGCAAAAGCAAAAGGAGTGAACGGGGCACTCCCAAGTATTCCCATCTGAATCGAAGCTCAGGCGCAGCCGGATTGACGGGCCTCACCCACAAACTTGCCAGCGTTCCGAACACAGCAATGAGCACGCAGACCACCGAACCGATCCACAGTTTTTGTGCTGCAATGAAGCGAGGGACCTCCGGTGCGACCACCCAATCCTTTAGCCAGCCAGCGATACTGGTACCGATGATAATGGCAATGAAAGTTGTCATCAGCACGATACCGTTGGCGCGCGCCAGTTGGTTAGAGCGAAGCATCTCCGGTAGGATTCCATACTTTCCCGGACCAAAGAACGCGCTGTGCGTACCCATTAAGAACAGTACGATCCAAAGCCCGTAAAACCCAATCCAAGGCGCCGCAAGAAAGGCGATTAGACCCAGCCCCATCACTACGATCTCTGCGACCTTACTAAGCACGATCACACGACGTTTGCTATATCGATCGGCAAGATATCCAGCGATCCCGCCGAAGACGACAAAAGGAAGTCCAAACACGACCGTCGCGACACCTTGAAGGTCCTGTCCCTGCACCGCCACTCCGGCCGCTACCGTTGGGACGGCAAGCAACAGTAAAAGTTGCTTGAAAAGATTGTCATTGAATGCGCCCAAGAACTGCGTTATCACAAAACCAACGAACGAAGGATTGGCAAGCGGGTGCTCGGGATCTTTCGTGCCGTTAGCGGAGGCGGTGCTACCTTCGTCTCCCGCTATGCTTTTGCTAAGGGCCCCGGTGTATTTTGTCGAATCGTTCAAACGCAGATTCCTCCGTCATTGCGAATGGCACTGGACGACTGCCTATCGTCGGCACGATAGTTTGATAAGCCGCTCGTTAAGTTGCATGAAAAGTTGCGTGATAAGCTGCCTAACCACGACCGACTCGAGCACTGAGTGGGGTTGGGAAGAAACTCGACATGGCAAAGGCTTCGCATTTTCGCGTTTCTTTTTATTTTCCAAAGTCAGCGCTAGGCCAGACGCGAAGTAGTCTAGGCGACCGCAGACGATGTTGGCAACAACGCCAACCTTATCGCGAGGGTTCAAACGCCGACACCACGACACCGTTCTTGGGGAACCATCAATGAATGCTCATCGTGCTACACTCGCATTGGTATCATGCTTTTTAACGTGCTTCATCGTAAAAGCCGGAGACTTTTCGTTTCGGCTTGCCATTTCCGAGCCCAGCGGACCTTACACCCGAGAACACTGGAAACAGGATTGGCCAGGGTGCAAGTTCGAGGACGGGGTTGCAGAGGGGCATGTAGCGGTTCACCAACTTGAGGGCAAACGATGGCTAAGGGTGAATTGCGAGCCTGGACAAATCGGACCTGAAAAAGGTGGCGCCGGTTGGAGGTGGCCATTTCCAGGACAAGAGAAAGCTCAACTGCAATACACGGTCCGATTCGACCCTCAATTTGATTTCGTTAAAGGGGGGAAGTTGCCGGGTCTCAGCGGTGGCCCGCTCAGCGTTACGGGCGGTCGTCCTGCCGATGGACATAATGGATTTTCAGCCCGAATCATGTGGCGACGTGACGGGCGCGGTGAAGCCTATGTGTACCACCTGGATCAGAAAGGGGATTTTGGGGATAGCATCGAGTTCCCAAGTGACTTTCGATTTCTAACTGGCGAGTCCTACCATTTCCGACTGATCGTTGGAATGAATCAGGGAACGTTAGCCAACGGGATACTGTGGGTGTCGGTGAGCACTGCGACCACCGCAGAACGGATGCTCGTCAACAAAACGAACTTGCGGTGGCGAAAAGACGATGCATTTCAGGTCGACAGCGTACTGTTCGAAGTATTCCACGGCGGTGGCGACCGCTCTTGGGCACCAAGTCGTCCTTGCTTCGTCGATTTCACGGACTTGCAGGTTGGCACCGCGCGTTAGCGATGGATAAAAAAGTGATCGCGAAAAAAGTGATGGCTACAGCATCGGCACGCGACCAAGGAGACCGAAAGACAAGGCGCAGCGTTCCCTTCCGTCGTCCGACCGCCACACCCAGCCGGCAGTCCGTACCGGCCAGACCACAATCTACTGACGAACCATTCAAGGCTTGCCCCAATCTCCGTAGCCAAACCCCGTAGCCCTATATCTGCAGCCTTGCTCAGGTCACCGGCAGCTCTACCAATTTCTTTTCGGCTGCCATCTTGCGAATATCCTCGGTGATTTTCATCGAGCAATACTTCGGTCCACACATGCTACAAAAGTGCGCGCTCTTGAAAGTGTCTTGAGGCAGCGTCTCATCGTGATACGCTTTTGCGGTCTCTGGATCGAGCGACAATCGGAACTGCTCGTTCCAATCAAACGCGAAACGTGCTCGCGACAACGCATCATCACGATCTTGAGCGCCTTTGCGTCCGCGGGCGACGTCCGCCGCGTGAGCAGAAATCTTGTACGCAATCACGCCCTGCTTGACGTCTTCTTCATTTGGCAAACCCAAATGCTCTTTGGGTGTCACGTAACATAACATCGCAGCACCATGCCAGCCGGCCATGGCAGCGCCGATAGCGCTGGTGATGTGGTCGTACCCTGGCGCGATGTCGGTGACCAACGGACCAAGCACATAGAATGGCGCACCGTTACAAACCTCAATTTGCTTCTTGATGTTCATTTCGATCTGATGCATGGGAATATGCCCCGGGCCTTCCACCATGACCTGAGTGCCGTTGGCTTGACCACGCTTGGTCAGCTCGCCAAGCACATCCAGCTCTGCGAACTGTGCCGCATCCGACGCATCAGCGATCGAACCTGGGCGCAGTCCATCCCCAAGCGACCACGTGACGTCGTATTGACGCATGATGTCACACAGGTCATCGAACGCATCATAGAGCGGGTTCTGCTTGTTGTGAGTCATCATCCACTTGGCGATCAATGAACCACCGCGGCTAACAATGCCGGTGACCCGATTCACGCTGAGGTGCAAATGCTCAAGCTTCACACCGCAGTGAATCGTCATGTAGTCGACGCCCTGCTTCGCCTGATGCTCAACCATATCGAGGAAATGCTGTGCATTCATGTCCTCGATATTTCCACCGAGCTCTTCAAGCATCTGATAGATCGGAACCGTCCCGATGGGGACCGGCGACTTCGCAATAATCTCGCGGCGAATGTTATCAATGTCCTTGCCCGTCGAAAGATCCATCACGGTATCAGCGCCGAAATGCACCGCCGTGTGCAACTTCTCCAGTTCCGATCCGACATTGCTCGTCACGGCGCTATTGCCGATGTTTGCGTTGATTTTGCATTTGGCGGCAATGCCAATGCACATTGGTTCAAGAGACGCCTGCAAGTGAACCTTATTCGCAGGAATGACCATTCGCCCCGCCGCGACCTCCGCCCGAATCGTTTCCACGGGCAAGTCCTCCCGCTTCGCACAGAATTCCATCTCGGGGGTAATCTCGCCTGCTTTTGCGGCTAGCAATTGGGTCGGTGCCATCGGCAGCTAAACTCCGTCAATCCAAAGGTGAACGCCGGCAGGCACAACGCCGCAAGCGATTGGTTACAAACGAACACTGCCTATTTTTATACGCGGGCAAGCGTGAGCGGAGTAGATGCAGATTTCCGCGAACTGTAAAAGTGTACGAGACGATCAACCTTCTATGGAGCAGCCCAGTGACTCATTCGCCCCTTTTACCGCAAATTTGGAACGTTCCTGACGTCTTTCGTAAACGTTTGGGGACCACTGCCGGCAAACAAAGGGCGATGCATGAGGAAGGGCACCTGCTACTCATTCTCCACGTCCCACCCGAACCAGACGAAAAATCTCGAAAGGGACGCCTGCTTTGGCGCGATCCCGCAGGAAATTGGCGTGGTTCGGATACGGGCAGCGGCGTGGTAGCGGTTAAAAAGCACCTGGATCAATATGCCGCGGTGATTGATGCGTTCGAGCAGGCAGAAGAATCTGCATTTCGCGCCGACGAGTATTTGCCGCTTTTAGAAGGCCTCGCGCCGGTGTTGCGAGCCGTACGCAATCTCGAACAGGTAATGCAGGACGCAAGGGACCTTCTACCCGATGACAGGAACCTGATTGATTTTCGCGATCAATCCTATGAATTGGCTCGCACTGCAGACCTGCTGTACACGGATCTCAAAAACGGTATGGAAGTCGCCATCATTCGTCGCGCTGAACAGCAAGCCCTCGCGAGCGAGAAAGCGGCAACGGCTGCCAATCGATTCAATCTGCTTGTCGCGTTTTTCTTTCCGATTGGGACCCTTGCGGGTATCTTCGGCGTCAATTTGCGGAATGGACTGGAACACGTGCCCGCCCCTTGGCCAATCATCGGGATGCTGCTCACCGGCGTGTTATGCGGCACGTTACTTGCCATCCACATCAACCGTGGAAGCAAGGCGTAGCCCGCGATAACTTGAAGGTGACTGAGGAGGGAAACGTCGCTTTAAGACCATCGATTGGAGTTCGCATTGAATTGGCCGCAATGGACCACCGACATTCGACACCTCCACTGATTGCCAACGTTCGTTCACTGATTGTCAACGTTCGGTGCGAATATCAAACGCGAACGCCTACCACCAAAAAGGTCGGATTCATCGCCTCGAATCGCAATCGATCGAGCTGATATTGACCGCGGGCGATGTTGATCATGCGCACATCGGTTCGCAATCCGGCTGCTTCAATCTCGCGATGCGTTTCAACGAGACTGTCCGGACTGGAAACGTTTACGACCATTCGACCGCCTTGCGTCAAACGCGGCAATGCCGCCCTTACCAATTCGGCGACAACTCGCCCACTGCCGCCGACAAAGATCGCGTCAGGGTCTGGCAAGTCTGCCCACGCTTCAGGCGCTTGGCCATGGACTGGGATCAACGAGGCGCATTGAAACATCTTTGCGTTTTCAATCATCAATGCATAGTCTTCCGCATCCATTTCAATGCCATAAACTTTTCCTTGCGTCGCGATACGAGCCGCTTCGATAGCCAACGAACCACTGCCCGCGCCGACATCCCAGACCACGCTCTTGGCCGTGATATCGAGTTCCGCCAATGCGATGCATCGGACTTCGCTTGGCGTTAAAAGCCCACGCTTGGGTCGCGACTGAAGGAACACGTCATCAGGATTTCCGAACAGTCGCGCGCCACCGGTACCGCTCGGGCGATCGGCTTTTCCCGTTTTCCGGACCAGAACCATTACATTGAGTGGTCCAAACGATTCGTTTGCGATTGTCTTCAACTCGCCTTGAGTGACCACCTCATCGGGAGTTCCGAGGTTTTCACAAACGTAAGCGGTGAAGTAATCGATACGCCGATCCAAAAGTGCAGATGCAATGACGGCAGGAGAAATCGTTTCCGTCGTGAATAGCCCTACTCGTTCCGCAGTTCGGATCCCGTCCACGACCCGATCGAGCGGCTGGGTTGCCAAGTTTGACAAGTATGCATCGTCCCAGCTCTCCTTCACTCGCGCGAAAGCCAACTGCATGCTGCTTACGTGAGGCAACACTTCAAATCGATCCTTGCCCAGCTTTTCCGTCAGGAATCGGGCGATTCCATAAAACAGCGGATCACCTCCGGCAAGCAATACCAACAAACGATCGTCATTGGCTGAAATCGCGGAAAGCAATTCCTCGAGGTCACCACCAATCACCACTCGCTTCGCCTTGGGTGCCACGCTGTCAGCAAGCCGTTGGACAAGTCCACGGTTACCGATGATCACTTCGGCCGTTTCAATCACGGTCCTCGCTTGGCGAGTGATTCCATCCAGGCCATCGTCGCCGATGCCAACAATTCGAATGCGAGCGCTCAAGGCTAAATCCGATCGATCGTGGAACGATAAAAAAATGCGAAATAGGGGCGACGACAAAACCTAAGAAACGCAGCTGCGCAACGCTATTTAGCGATCGCAGTTGAATGCAAATAGTTGATGCTTTGGACGATACTTTCAAGCGGTGCGGGCGATTTATCCTGCTCCACGTGGCACTGCTCCACACCGATCTCCTGGGCAACTCGAAGGACTTCAACCATGTCAATCACGCCGTCGCCAACTTCTTGAAATGCATCCGCAGGAACTTTCGATTCGTCCCATAGAGGCCCCGAGCCAGCCTTCATGTCCTTCAAGTGAACTTGGGAGACTCGCCCATCAAGCATCCGCAAAGTCTCCACCGGATCGAGCCCGCCAAGCTTTGCCCAAAACACATCGAGCTCGAATTTCATCGTCGGTACGAACATTTCGACAAAGTGATCAAATCCCGTTTTCTCGCTTCCCTCGAGCGGTCCAAACTCAAACGAGTGGTTGTGGTAACACAATTGAATTCCCGCGTCGCGAAACTTTGGGGCCGCCGCGTTGCAACGCTCAGCCATGGTCTCATATTGCGAGGCCGTTTCACGCGAACCTTTGGGAATATAGCCGAAAACGACGTGCTTTAGTTTCATCTCCTCCGCCGTTCGGATCAAGTGATCGATCGCACCATTGCCGGCGCTAACTTCAGTAAAAAGCTTGAAGTCACAAAACGAACTGGTCACGTTCATTCCCAAGTTGCGAACTTTCTTGGCAATGCGAATCGCGTCCTCATCTACCGAACCTAATTCAACCTGACGGTAGCCCGCGTCGGCAACCGCCTTCAAAGTGCCATCTTCGTCGGAAGCCATTTGATTGCGAAGCGTATAGATCTGCAGGCCGATCGTATCGAGATAGGGTGATCCAGCCGTAACGGCAAGAGCCGGTCGCACGATCATCGCCGAAATGGCAAAAGCGGCACGGCCTATAAAAGTGCGACGAAAAAGATTCGAGAACATGATGAAACTTGTAATGAAAGGTGAGTCAACCGTGGAGACAATATATCGCAAGCGGATCGCTGCGGCGGCAAGGCATTCACGCCGATTGGGTACTATCGATTACGACTTTCACGCTTTCTACGACTATGTCGCTCCAGCAGTTTTCGTTCTGCCTTGGTGAGACTATCCAAACCGGAGGCCTGGATTTTATCCAAAATCCGATCTGCATCGGCTTCTTCCTTCGCGAGCTGCCGTTCCGGGTCATGCAGTCGTAAATACGGTCGTCGGCGGGTAAGGTTGCGAAGGGACACGCCCCAATAAGCGGGATCAAAACGTTCGAGCCGCCATCGTTTCTTGTAGTACAAGGCCGCAAAAGCGGCACCTGCCAAGTGAACGTCATAGGCAACGTTCCCCTCCGCCCCGAGCATTCCAAAAATATTCATTCCAACATAAAGCACTGCAACCAGCCAAGCCTTTACCGGAAACACCATCATGACCAGGATGGTGCTATGGGGTTCGAAAAAGGCAAACAATATCGTCACTGCCATCACCGCACCGCTAGCTCCAATCGTTCCTGGCGACACACTGTCCAGTGGTACTCCTTGGAGCTGAGCCGTCAACGCCCAGCGGACCGAGGTGACCAGTCCGCCAACGACGATCGATACTAAATAGAACCGCAAGTACTCGGCCTTACCGAGTTTCTGTTCCACGGCGCGACCGAAGAAAAACAGGCCCAACATATTGAACGCGAGATGGCGAATATTTAAAAGCGAATGCAAAAACCCATAGGTCAAAAATTGAAACCATAACCACGGCTTGACCACGGTCTCAGGGCGCACTTCAAACAGATTCGCTAGAACGCTTCCGTTGGGATTTCTTCCGGTGAGCGCGGAGTCGATAAAGAAAATCACCACATTCACAATGATCAAGATCACCGTGATCGATGGTGCGTTCTCCGCGCGGGTCCACGGATTCGAAGGGGCCCAACCCCCATCTCTTGAATAGTCGCGATCAGACAATCCCATGGCTACATTCCTTTAAGCATCTTTTCATCGATCCCCTACGTCGTCCTTAACGCGGATCATAAGCAGCACTGCCAAGCCCTCGTCCCCGGGGGAAATATTTGCACATCGCAATTCCCAGGAAGTACAAAATCACAAGCGGCACCATCATCGCAATCATACTCGTTGGGTCCGCGGGCGTGAGCACCATCGATACGACCGCAATGATCAAAACGGCGATCCGCCATGAATCGATAAAGGCTTTCGTCGATACCAATCCAATTCGCTCGACGAAAAGCATTACCAAAGGAAGTTGAAATGCAATTCCAAAGCCAAGCGGAAGCAACAGCACAAAACTAATGTAGTAGTTCAGTCGTAAGTCGACTGCGACATCGAGTTGCCCATTGAACGCAAGCAAGAACGTCAACACGTAATACATGACGACATAGAAAGCCAAGCAAACACCACTGATGAATAGCCCAATACTGATCGGAAGATAAATGTAGACGTACCGGCGTTCATGCGAATGCAGTCCCGCACCCACGAACGACCAGAGGTGGTAAAAAATCATCGGACTGGCCAAAACAGCGCCCACAATCAGACCAGCCTTCATCCATACCATGAAAGACTCTTCAATCTTTAACGAACTGAGACCGGATTCGGTACGACGAAGCTGGTAGCGAGGCTTCAGCTGGTCTGGGCTCGGCAGTTTCGCAAGCAGCGTCGCCATGTCCGTCGGACTGACCGATGACGCTTCGGAACCCTTCGGAAGGGTTTTCAGTACATCCTCGGGAATGTCATACACCAGCTCCCAAATCAGCCCCTGCTCCATCAGCATCTGGCGAAGCGGCTGTGACTCCTCGACGGTCGGATCGTACCCAAGTTTCGTCAGATCCCGGTCCGCTTGGTATTGCCTAATCGCTTCGGAAAGCGGTTTCTGAATGTAACGAATCAGTGGATCGGCAAAAAAACTCAGCCCGACAACCATTCCGACGACTAACCAAATGACCGCCTTGGCCAGCGACGACCGCAACTCCTCAAGGTGCTCCCCGAAGGTCATTGTCGAACTTTCGAACAAATCGTCTTTCGGAAGCGTTGGTCGGTCCACGGAATCTGGTCAATCTGGAGTGAGGTTATGATGAAGACCCAACAGTTTAACCGCATATCGACAAAACGTCTTTAAGGAGACGCCAAAACAAATGGAACAATCGAATCGACCCAATTCCCTCCCGCCAAGGCTTCCGCACGGTCCCCTCACCTTCGCACCCATTTTAAAGCAGATTATCTGGGGTGGCCGGCTGCTGGGCGATCGCCTTGGAAAACCGATCGGTGACCAATCAGATTACGCGGAAAGCTGGGAACTAGTTGATCGCAGCGTCGACCAAAGTGTCGTGAACGCTGGGCCATTGGCGGGGCTTACACTTTCCCAACTTTTAGCCCACTACAACCGGGAGATGCTCGGCAGGCATTCAGGATTAATGGCATTTCCGCTGCTTGCAAAATACTTGGACTGCAACCGCGTTCTTTCGGTCCAAGTACACCCGGATGATGCGTACGCGACCCGTATGCCGATTCCCGACCTTGGAAAAACGGAAGCTTGGTACATCGTTGAAGCCGCACCGAATAGCATCATTTACGCAGGTCTCAAGTCTGGTATGGACCGTAGCCGCCTCGCCCAAGCCATCGAAACCGGTCAAGCGGACAAGGCGCTCCATACAATCCGTCCGGTGGCTGGACAATGCATTTTTATCCCTGCTGGGACCGTCCATGCACTCGGGGACGGATTACTTGTTGCCGAAATCCAGCAATCCAGCGATACAACGTTCCGACTGTTCGATTGGAATCGAACCGACGCAAACGGTAAAGCGAGACCGCTTCATATCGAAAAATCGCTCGAAGTCACCAATTTCGAGCAAGGACCGATTGAACCCCAAAGCCCCGTCGATCAGCCCAACGGTTGGCACCTGCTCGTCGAATGCGACAAGTTTGTGCTGCGTCGCGCCAAATTCCAATCCAAGCAATCAAACTGTTTTCTGACCGGCGGCGATGACGCCATCGTGCTCCTGATGATCATTTCAGGAACCGTCGTTTTGAACGGCGAATCCTGGGAAAGTCGAATATTTCGCGCAGGCGATACCGTTCTTCTGCCGGCATCGAGCGGCTTGTGCGAAATGGAGCTACTGTCGGCAGAGACCACCGTCCTGGAGGTGCGACTCCCCTAGGTCCAATCGCTATCTGCACAGACGCTATCTTCCTAGGCGATAACCGACCAGGCGATAACTGCCCAATCGCTGCCATCACAACCCACACCATCACAACCCAGGAAACGGCGTCAGCAGCAAGTACGAAATTTGCCTGACGCAACCAAGCTATCAAATCCGATCCATGAAGATAGCAATTCGACGAATCGCCTTCCCTCGCTGACTTCCGCTCACTCCCTCATAGACGGGCGGTACTATTGGCTTCGCGATTCAAATTGTGATACCTCTGTTCTATCGCAGGACGCACCCCAACGGCTCAAGGACCGAACCTCCCATGAACACATTATCGACCATGCGCCTCCTGCGTTGTCGAAAGACTTGGAGCCGCAGGCTCAAGGCAGCCGCCGCGGCAATTTTTTGCATCGTTTCGCTCACGGGATGCGGTGGAAATCGATTGTTTCCCGTGCCCGGTCCAATCAACCAACAGCAGGCCAGCGCGGTCGTGCACGACCCGTATCCAGATCGCGACATCGCTCCGTATGACTTGGGCTCGCGCCCACCGGGTTACGATCAACCACTGCCGGAACCGGTTCGCAATCGCATCGTTCGCGACACGATGCCTTGGCTCGGACGCTAGCGATGTCGTCGTTCGGTGGCGACTGTGCAAGTAGGTGACGCGAAGAGCTATTTTGCGAAGCTGACGGCTACGATTTCTTTGTCGTTACGGACATAAGCCGTTTGGTGCGCGTAGGCGGGATGACTCCATACCACGGGCCGACCAAATGCTTCGCCGGTTGGCTCAAGGACATGGAAACGCCCCAGTTCTTCGTATCCCTTTTTGGTCAAGTTGGCCATCACTAAGTCGCCGATCTCACTCATCAAAAGGTACCGGTTACTGCCATCCAAACGCGTGAGGAATGCGTTGCCATGGCTTAGTCGTCGCTTTTCCTTGGGCTGCGTAGCGGCGAACGTCGTCCACAGCCGCTCACCGCTGGTTGCATCAACTGCGACTAAGAAGCCTTCATTGCAGTCGGTACCATAGATCATCCCGTCATGAAAAATAGGCGTACTGATAGCAGAGAAAACCGATTTCTTATTTTCGCCTCGCCAGATTTCTGTCGCTGTCGGACGATCAGTGGCAAGTTCGAACAAAACGCTTTCGGTACGAATGCCACTGGCATATACCTGGTTTCCACTGAGCTGCGGGCGAGCGATTGCCATTTCATAATCGGGTCTAAGCGGTATTTCCCAAAACTGGTTTCCGGAACTCGGATCCAGTGAGACGATAGCGTCCGCGTGCCACACCACCAATTGCCTAACACCACCGGCCGTGATGATGCTCGGCGGACAATAGCCGACGGCCGATGCAGAAAGGGATTTCCACTTGATCTCCCCTGTCATCTTGTCAAAGGCAACGACCGTTTGCCCTGTACCGCCGACCATGCAGTAAACCAAATCACCGTCCACAAGCGGATGGGATGAAAAACCCCACAGCGGAACGGCGGCTCCGAAATCGACTTTCAGACTTCGCTTCCAAATCACCTCGCCTGTCATTGCATCCAGGCAGGCAAAATCCCCTTCGCATCCAAGGACGTAAACCCGACCGGGATCGTCCGGGCCCACTACGTCCACCGTCGGCGTACAGCGAGGCCCGGCCGGATAGGAAATGCTGTAAGTACAGTCGTACTGGTACGTCCAGTTCGTTTTCCCTGTCTTTGCGTCGAGGCACAACACACGTTCAATACCTTGTAAAGTCGCTCGTTTGCCCGGATCGTTGAACGCCTCTCCAGACGATTTGACGAAGTCGAAAAGGTAGACCCTTTCTCCGACCACCGCAGGACCCGCATAGCCACCTGCGACGGGAACGCGCCATTGAATCTTGAGACCATCCGCGGGAATCGCGTCCACGATGCCGTCTTCGTAATAGACACCATCACCCGTCGGCCCCATCCAGCGCGGCCAATCGTCTCCCCGTGCGGGATGAAGTAAAAGTGATGCAAGCCCCAATAGGCCCCAACGAGTCGACGGATTCATGGCGAAAGCTCCGGAACGGGTACGCATGGCAAAGCACTCAATAAGTTTACCAATGCAGGGCCAAGTCAGCAGTACAGATCCATGATTTTACGATCGGCGCCTTCATGGCCAACACCTTGGTGCGCGCCGACTCGAAAGAACGGTATCTTCACAATCAGGGATGCCCTGGTGACACCGAGAGAGAAATAGACCGATGAAGATATGCCGTGTATTGGTGAATAACCGCTCCGCTGAATATGCCATCTACCGCGGCGATATGGTTTTGCCGCTGCGTGCGATCATGGACCAACCCCCTACCGATGAAAATATCTTCGGCCGACTGAGCGACGTCGCTGCGGCAACGGCGGGCGTCCTAACCGCGGAGAGTGAGAACTGGGAAGGCAATGGCATTTCATGGCAACCTCGGCCACGTGTGTTGTTACCACCCATTCCCATGCCTGAGAAAATCATCTGCATCGGACTTAACTACCTTGACCACGCGATTGAAACCGGAACTGAACCGCCAACAGAGCCTGTCGTGTTCAGTAAATTCAACACAGCGATCATCGGTGACGGAGACACGATCGTCCTTCCCCGACTGAGCGATGAAGTCGATTACGAAGCGGAGCTTGTGGTCGTAATCGGTTCGACTGCGCGGCATGTTTCGGTAGGACATGCCATGTCTCATGTCGCTGGTTATACCTGTGGGCACGATGTTTCTGCGCGAGACTGGCAAAAGGGACGACCGGGTGGCCAATGGTTGCTTGGAAAATCGTTTGACACGTTTGCTCCTGTAGGACCGTGCTTGGTGACCGCAGACGAGATACCAGACCCTGGCTCCTTATCGATCCGCATGCACCTCGGCAATGAAACTGTCCAGTCCAGCACGACCGCACAATTCATATTCAAGATCCCAACGCTGATCTCCCATCTGTCGCACATCATGACTCTCAAGGCGGGCGATTTGATTTTTACGGGAACACCGCCGGGCGTGGGTGCTGCTCGCAAACCACCTCGATTCTTGCGTGATGGCGATGTCTGCACGGTTGAGATTGAAGGAATTGGTCGGTTAACCAACCGCTGCATTGCCGAAGTCGCACAGGACTAATGATTGAGTCCGCTTCGGCGCTCTGGTTCTTGATGGTGCTACGCTTAGTCAGATAACGGTTATTATCCGAACGGGGAAGGCGTTCAAAGGCCATTGACCATCAAATCAGTTACCGGCGGCGGGCAATCCATACGGAGCCATCTGAATGTCGCAGGACGTATCGGGAGACACTTCCTAATAACATGCTCTCCAGTGCACTCATACCAGAATTTCCAACCACGGTGAGTTGACTACCAAACTTACCGGCAGCTTCGACCATCGCATGGCCGATGTGAGTGGACTCGATGACAGTAGGTTCCACGTTGTCGCTCATCTTCGCGAGCTTGTTTGCCGCCGTTTGTGCCAAAGCTTGCGACTCAGCAAATACGGCCTTTGACTCGACGATCGTTAGTGGAAGCATTCCCTCTCCGATCAAAGGAGGGATAAATGCAACTGATAACGCCTGGACGCGAACGCTCCCTCCCCACTGAAATTCAAGCAATTGTTCGATCGCGGCATCGGCAGCATCCGACCCATCGCATCCGACGGTAATCTTGAGCTCCTCATTCGTTAAACGTTCTTGTCCTGGTCTCACGACAAGTACCGAACACTTCGCGTGCGTGGCGACATGATCGCTAATGCTTCCCAAGAGAATTCGATTGAGCGACGAATGCCCTTGTGCACCAAGAACAATGAGGTCAGCCTTCTCGGCTTCCGCACACTTTAGGATTTCGCCCGCCGCATGACCTTCGCATACATGCCGCTTGATCGAAGCGTCGACACCATCGAAGTACCTTTCGACTTCTTGGCACGCCCGATCGGACAATTCGCGATGCTGGCGTGCATAGGTCGGATACCACAGGGCATGCGCTGAGCTTCCAGAGACCAACGGAACGTTAATGACCGATAAGATGGTGATGGACAGGGTCCCGCGATGAGACAGCTTCGCGAAAAAAGCCGCAGCTTGCTTGGAGCTTGGTGATCCATCGACCGCGATAACGATATTCATTGAAAACCTAGGCGAATTGATAAAAGGGGAGTTAAAGTTCGCTCATTCTTTTTCGTTCGAAGCACGCGGATCGTTTTGTAGACTGGCGAGATAAGCGACCAAGTCTCTCAACTCACGCGCCGACATGTACTTTGTCAGCTCTTCGGGCATCGCTGATTTTCCACGTTTGCGAGCTACAATCGAATCCTGGTCGATCTGCTGAATCGCGCCCTCAGCATTGATGATCTCGACTTTTTCTTCAGTCTCCGATCGAATAATTCCGGTAAAGACCTGACCCGAATCATCGGCGATCACCGCCGTCTCGAAACCTTTGGCGATCGTCGCATCTGGCAGGCAAATGGATTCAAGCAAGTAGCGACGATCTCGTTCCTTTCCAATCACCGTTAAAGCCGGACCGACCTCACCGCCGATGCGATCGACTCGGTGGCATCGAACACACGAAAGTTGCGTCTTGCTGAATACGATCGCCCCAGCAACCTTGTCGCCCCCATCGAGTGACAGCCACCACTTCCCCAACGGATTCTCACTTTCGAGCTTCGCTTGATGGTCAGAAAGTTCCTTGGCGATGGCCGGATCAAGCCAATCTCCGGCGGCCTCCACAATGTTTAAGCTAGTATCAGCGGGCACCTCTCCTGCGACATACTTTCGCACGCCGTCGACAATCACCTTCCTTGCTTCGGGTAGATCGATCGTCGCCAGTGTATCCCAAGCCGCTTGACGCTCTTCCCGTGAATCACTTTGTGATGCCTTTAGCAGTGGGGCGATCGAATCAGCGGGCGCCAAACTTGCTACCGTCTTGCAAGCCGCGATGCGAAGCTTCACTTGACTTGCGTCAAGCAGGGAGAGTGCGGCCTTCAGCGCAGGAGCGGGCTTCAACTTCGCAAGGGACAACAACGCGTCAGCGCGAGTTTCAGGTTTCAAGTTCAGATCGACCACGCGCTGCTCAAGAAATGGAGAGACTTCTACCATGGCGTAATTTGCAGCCACTGCTACCGCCACATCTCTCACCTCGTCGGCATTTTGTAAGATTGTCGGCAACGACTTCGTCAAGGCAGCGACGACCGTGTCAGTCGGCCGAGTCTCGATGGCCCGATAGTCGCCCAGCACGCGATCTCGTGGGTCAGGACTACCCCAAGCTCTCAACATTTCCATCGCCTCCAGCCGCATGGCAATCGGGGCTACCGGGCGAGCTGCATAGGTGGCAAGTGCTTCCGCGTTCTCTTGGGTACCGAGGCGATAATTCGCATTCAGTACGCGGCGGACCATCGCATCGTCCGCCTGGTCGACTTCTCCAATTTTTTTCGCCAAGGAATCGAACGCAGCAGCGATTGGGGAATCGTGAATCGCCCGCGCGGCCTCCAAAGCAACCAACGGAGATGCGTCTTGAAGGAAGTCCGCGACCCGAAAGGACGCAAGTCTCCGCAAAGCGACGACCGCGGCGCGCCGAACCGACAGGTTTCCGTGGCCTTTGAGGGCAACGATCGCATCGACGTTACCACTGGCGACAAGCGCCATGATTCCCGCATGTCGCAGCATCGGGTCACGGTTATCATTCTGCTCCAACAAAAGCACAGTATCGGAAACGACCTCAGGGTAGGCTGCCTTTTTCTGCGCCATCGATGCCACCGCTAACATCGCATGAAACCGAACGCGCGACGATTCATCCGATAGCAACGATCGCACAGCCGGAGAGCTACCCGCAGCGCCGTGAAGGCCCATAACGTGAAGACCCACAAACTGCACAGCAGCAGCTCGTACAAACTCGTCTTTGTCTGTGAGTAGCGAGCCAATCGATGCTGATACGGCTTCGAGCTCTGGCGTGGCCTCAGTGGACTTACGAACCGTTTGCTCTATACCCCATATCGCATGAAGCCGCGACAATCGCTCGGCACTCGCGTCCATCGCTACGGCTAACATCGGTGCCAGGCTTTGGCGATGAGCGAGTTCCCAGGTCGCTTCGTTACGAACCCGACGATCGCGATTCGAAAGCAACGACACGAGTTCCTGAGCCGATTTAGCCGACCATTCACTGCGGAGAATTTCACTGACTTCTGCCGCAGCCTTGGAATTAAACTCAGGCCCCATTAAACGATACAGACGCCCCTTGCCCACACCGTCCCAGCCCTGAACCCAATCGCTGATCCACAGCGCCCCATCTGGCCCAAAAGCAACATCGGTCGCCATCACATTCCAAATGGGTTGTTCACTGTTGGCGAGTTTGTGGAATGCACCGTCGGCCTCCAAACGGAACGACCGTACTCCACTGTTGCTCGTGCCCCCACCAAAATCACAGAGAAAGAAATTCCCGCGAACTGTGGGATCAACGCCAGTCCCGGGATCGAATGCAAGCCCTGAGGGACCGTCCCCAAAATTAGCGATTGGCGGGACAATATAAGCCGGCTGTTCTTCGTGGAATGGATGCCAAATTTTTTCGCGATTGAATGGACCGCGGTCAGTCAAATATTGGTAGTACATTCTCCAACCCGTGTCACCTCCCGGCACGACCTGAACAAGTCTCGCCTTGTCCCCGCTATCGCTGTTGTTGTCGCCGGTAAAGAGGTCGCCGTAATCATTGAAGGCAAGCTCCTGTGGATTCCGCAGCCCACTGGCAAACACCTCAAGGCCTGTTCCATCCAGTTCGCATCGAAACACCGAACCGCTGGATGGATCCGACAGAACCGTCCCGTCCGACTTCGTGATGTAGTGCCCGCGATCGCCAATACTGAAATAGAGTCGGCCATCTGGGCCAAGGATCAAACCGTGCATATCGTGACCGCGAAAAGCAACTCGAACGCCGTAACCGTCGCTCAGTACGACACGATCGTCAGCGTGTCCATCCTGGTCGGTGTCGATCAACTTCCATAGTTTGGGGATGCAAGTGTAGTAGACCACGTTACCGCGCGCTAACACGCCTGCGCCGGTTCCATCTTCAATCTGGTTGAAGCCATTTGCAACCACGATCGACTCGTCCGCTTGACCATCTCCGTCGGTATCACGAATGCGGCGAACACGGTCATCTTGCTGCGTATAGGCTATCACCCCCTCACCAAGTAATCGTTTGTGGAAATCGATTCGGTCTTGCACTGTCTTGGCGGCTAAGTCCGCCAAAAGCCATTGGTCGTCGTGCGCTCGATTATCGGTTACGCCACGGTTTTGCCGAAAAGACTCGCAAACATAGACGCGCCCCTGATTGTCAATATCGAATGCGACAACGTTGGCAACGTTTGGCTCCGCAGCAAACAGTTCACGTTTCCAACCCATCGGCAATCGCATCGCTTCCATCGACTGCATCGCTTCGCCGGAAGCGGCTGCTACGACCGGTTCAGCGGGCCCAGACGTCACCGAATCCGCCCCCATCGCAGCGTCAAGACCATGAGCGGACGCGGCAACTATCAAGCTAAGGGCAAGCCAAAACCGGACCGAAAGCAAAGTGTTCCCGCCTCTTTGGCGAGGAGATCGATTGGAAAACGACATTTTGAGCATGTTTATGTGGGTTCTGTGGACGACAATCCGTCTCATCATTGGCAGCATAAGGGATCGCAAGCAATACGATTCCTGACCAAACATCTAACCACAAGAATAGCCCGAACTTAACCTGCCTGACTAGCTGGATGGCGGATGGTTTGGGCGAATGAGAGGCGATTTTGTTCGTAATCAACACGCGACAGGCGGACTCCTGTGGTGGTGACTCGAACGCTTCAACGATGCGAGACGTCTCTAGTAGTTGAGATCGGCCCCGAAGTAAAAATTCACACCTGGCTGAAAAACCGACACACCGGTGAGCGACCGAAAATCGAGATGCTCACGGTATTGTTTGTCGGTGAAATTTTCGACACCCGTGACGAGCGTGAGATCTCGTTTTGTAAGCGGTCGAAATGTTCCACGAAGATCCCAGACAGTAAAGCCTGCGGTTGCATTCTCCAGCAGGCTTGTCGCAACACGATCTTGATTGTCCACGATTCGTGCCGCCATTTCGATGTTCCAACGTTCGTTTTGCACCGAGTTTCTAAGCCGAGCGCCGATCCGAGTTTCAAGTGGCGAAATGCCTGGCAATGGTTCCGCATTTGCCCCCAGGATGCCGCCAAAAAACCCACGCGATTGGTTGATGACTTTGACCGATGGCGTGCCGGAACGACCATCTCGTGTGGCGAAGTCACCGTTACGAGTTCGGTCACGTCCATCCACATAGCGCACAGTAACGAAAGGCGTCAATTCATCCTGAGGAAACAGTTCGGCGAAGGATTCAAACCCTGCCAACGTTGCCAAATCAGTATTCACACTTCGTAGACTGACTTGTGTGATTTGGTTGTTAGGCGGTCCACGGTTCACATCGGTATTTTCGAACGTTACATAATCGAATCCCCATGCATGGAATCCTCGGACACCAGCCTTCAACTGGTCATTCTGATAATCCAGCATCACATCAAATTGAAGCAGGCTCTCTTTATCCAATGTCGGATCGCCGGTCACGTTGTTCAATCCATTTTGAAGTAGCAACATGAAAGGCTGAGCCGCGTACAACTCCGTTAACGTGGGTGGGCGTTCGGCATAACCAAGACTAAATGATCCGGTTGTCTCCGTGTTGATCTTACGTTCCAACGTACCGTAGAGGCTCCAGAGATAAAACTCTTGTTGAAACTCATCGGTTCCAACAATCTCTGCATAGGTAGCAGGCAGCGTCCCCAGTCCGACGGATGCTAACTTCTGGGGGTCATCGACAATGTCGGTTTGCGCAAAATCGACTCTTGCTCCGCTTTTAAATGTCCATGCTTCACCGACTGCTTCCCGATACTCCGTAAACAACCCTGGGTTTGCCGAGAAAGAATTGGGGATCGGGGAATTGCGATTGGCAAACGGAATAGGGAGTCCTTGAGTGACCCCGCTCGCGGTTTCATTAAGCTCCTGTTTGACATAGCGAAGATCGTGGCCGACGGTGACCTTCGAATCATCACGGTCTTCTCCCCAAGTCCAGCCCTGGCGATAACCCGTGGACATCGAGTCGACATCGGTGTTACCGATGTAGTTGATGCGATTCAAAAATGGAAATTGATTTCGTTTTGCCTGACTTTGGGCATTGCCATTGAATCGAGTTCGGTTGTACCAGAGGTCCGTTTCAAAGCGATCACCGAATGTGCAGTTTTCGTCGACGTACTCAACTCCATAACCGTCGGTCACCAAGTAATCGATATCGAACACATAGCCTGGAAACTCCAGATCGGTTTGATCGAGTCGCAAAAGGCTGAACTCGACCGATCGGCCGTCGCCTAAGTCTTCGCCATAAGCGATGGTAAACTCCCGTGAGTTATAACTCGACGCGATTTGGTCGTTGTCGCCCGACACATAATCGCTTCCATGCCGTTCAGCATAACTCGCACGAGCGCCCCAAGTCTCGTCACCCATCAAGACCGTCTGCTGCCCAAAGACTTGTCCGCCATTGCTTTTGAAGTCTGCGCTCGATCGACCGTGCACCGCATAGCCGTCCTCGTACCTCGGCGATCGCGCCAACTCAAAATCGACAAACTGGAACCCAGGACCGTACAGCGAACTATATGGACCAGGAATGACAACAACATCGCCAACTTGACGGGAATCGATCTTGCTCAGCACCGTATCTAAATCGACTCGGGCGGGTACCCAGTGGGACCCAGATGCAGAAAGAGAACCAATACGCGAACCACGAACACGCGGGTCGTTGATCACCGGCGTTCGACGCTGGACACTCACGCCCAAAGCGCGAGGAGACTTTCCAAGAAGACTCCCCACGTCGGTTGCAACATTTGAAAGCCCTTCTTCGCCTTGGACGTAATCGACTCCGAATCCGCCCGTACCCAGTTTGGCCTGTCGCAGCAGACTTCGGTCAACATCCCCCGAAGCAAACAAGGCATTGGAAAGCCCCGCCGCCGCATCGGTTTGAGCCACTCCCGGAGCGAACGCGGCTCTTGGAGCCAAAAACGGCGTCGGCTGGAGCATCGACGATTGTCGCACCCCTCCCCCCGGCTCCTCACTACCATTCAACGATACACCCGAGTCAAACTCGAAAAGCCGTAAATCCAACGGACCTGCCGCGATGACCTCGAACCGATTGAATTGTTGGGTTAGCCTAGGTAACTTAGCCGCGGTACAAGCTGGCTGCGTGCCGCTCTCCGCTTCGAGCGGACTTAGCCCACGAGCATGGACGGCATCGGTTTCAGCGACAACCGGAAAGTCGAATGGATACAACTCGTCGGCCCTTGCGGACATCGAAACAAAGCCCTGAATCATTAGACTCACAGCTGCTGTCCCAATCCAAATACGAAGGCCTGTCATCCTGAGACCCAATCCGGTGGTTTTCACAATTTTCCTCTCGCTAAACGCGGTACCGACCAACGTTTTGACGCGTTGCAAGCAATCAAGGCACCGGATGACTGCGATATCCGACACAATCGGTACATTCGGATCCCCCCGAGCGTCCACGTGAGCCGCATGGCAACGCGTTAGAAAAGTCTGCCCAGGTTAACGGTGAGACCAAAGGAGACCAAAGGAGGCCACGAGGAGTGGATCGCATCGAAATCAACGCAGTCTTCGAAAGCCGACCAACTTTCCGCGCAGATGTTCCGATCAAACGCCGGAGCTTCTGGTTAGCGTTTGTACAAGACCGAAGACTTCATCGCTTTGCGGCTGATTCACGACGACGGCTTTGAAGCTCGCCTTCCATCAAGACACCTCCGAAAGTGAACACGTGTTGGCGAACTCAACCGAACCATGGACCGAAAACGTGGAGAACCAAACCCTAAGGTTTTAGCGATGTCGCTTCCGCCAACTCACTGATTCGACTTAATACACTACTGCCCGGTTGATTCGCTTGCTGCCAATCCTTCCCTTTGGCGAGCCAATCTTCGCTTTGACCATCATTGGTTTTCTGGCTATGAATCGCTAAGGCAAACAGATCTCGTCCAACCCACTGACCTTGCTCTGCTTGAATTTCATCCAAGAGCGTTTTCGCCTGTTGCGTCTTGTCACTCAACGCCAACGCGATGGCACGGTATGCTTTGTAGCGAGCATTTTGTGGAGCTGACTGACCAGCGATGCCGGAAAACTTAACGGCGGCCTCAAGGTTGCGCAGCTCGATCACTGGACAAGTTAAATACAACAACACCAGCTCGTTTGCGGCGTCGGCGTGACCGCTTTCGGCGAGCTCCGTCCACCGCTTGATCGATTCCGAAAACATGCCTTTCGCATCATCCGGTTTGCCAGTTGCGAGCAGATGGCTCCCAATGTGATTCAAAACGTGCGCCAAGGAATGCCGATAGGCCGTTGTATCCGGGTACGCGGTGATTAACTCGCGCAGTCCCTTTTCGGCAGCAGCAAACACCTGCGCCGCGTCGTCAGGTCGCTCCAGTCGAAGTAAATCGATCGCCGCATGACTGCGAGATACTGCTAATCGGTGACTGTATTCAGGAGTCTCCGGGGAGAGCTCAACCAGCTCTTGATAAGTTTGAACCGACGACTGTGCGTGCACCATCGCCTCGTTTGGATCGTTCGTCGCATCGAGTATTACTTGAGCCAGTGCATCCTCGCACGCTGCTGACTCTTCGTGGAATCGCGGAACCTCTGCATACAATTGCAGTAGGTCTTGCCAATGGGAAGAGGCGTCAAGCAAGATGGGCTTGGCATCGATCGATTGACCGTGATCCTGCTTGGCGATCCCCAGATCCGTCAAAGCCATCGCTAAGTTCTCTGCGTACTTTGGCGAGTCCGGAATCGCTTTCACCAAGTCTCGATAGGTTTCCACTGCGGCAACCAATGAGTCTTCGAGTTTCGACTGGAGGCCTTGCGTTCGAAGTGTCTCGGCATGCGCAAGATGGATAGATGCAAGCGCATCGACAATGTCGGGATCGTCAGTATCTTTCAGTGCAGGGTCGTTCAACACGTCGATGGCAGCAGTGAAGACGGCATCCGCTTCATTGAACTTGCCCATCGCGGTCAGCGCGCGAGCTTGCAGTGCACGCGATTGCACGCTGCCGAGCAGCGACTCTTTTTTGACATTATCCGTCAATGCGAGAGACGGGTCTTCGACTAACGCAGTGAGAATGGCATATTGCTTGACCGCAGCATCAAGCGATTCAATGGTTAAATCATTTTTACCTCGTTCAAACTCCAGCTCGCCGACGTTAAACAACGCTGCAGCAAGGTATCGTGTGATCGTTGGATCCTGCAGGTGAATTCGGGCAAGCGACTGTAGCTGAGCAACCGCTTGAGTGAATTCGGCGGATGCGGCGTCCAGCTCCTGTTCTTTAAAAAATGAAGTTCCGCGTCGAAGCAATGCGTTTGCCTTTTCGGCGTCACGAGCGACCGCGAGAGCATCGCTTGCGTTGATTCCATCAAGCGTCACCACGGCGGCGGCATACTGAGTCCGCGCATCATCGAATCTTTGCCGCATCTGCTGAATGTCACCGAGCCGAAGCAAAGCCCGGGCTCGCTCAAGTTCAATATCGGGGTCACGATTGGGGCTGCTTGCTAAACGTTGATAATCGTCGACGGCAAGTTGTAACATGCGTTGACGAATCGAATTTGTTCCTGGATAGAACAGCAAAGCATCGTTGCTTCCCACGAGCCACGTGTCGATCGCAGACCTGGATTGCCGATAACGCTGCATCGCTTCAGCCTTTGATTCCTGAGCTTGAAGCTTCGCGATGACCTCACGTCCGCGCGCTCGGTTGATGAGTATCACGGCAGCCGCCGCAAGGACGACGAAGGCAGCCAAGAACATGGCTCCGGCAACAGCCCAGGTATGGTAACGCCTCACCAAACGGCCCAATCGCTCAATGGGTCGCTCCAAGTCTTTGTGGGCAAGAACCAACTCGTCGCCGAGCCAGCGTTCGAGCTCTTCCACCATTTCACCCGCGGTCTGATAACGACTTTTGGGATCGGTTTTCATTGCCTTGTAGCAAATCGAGACAATCGCCCGAGGTGCGTGAGGTGAGATGTTTTCGATGCGACGAATATTGCCTTGTCGCACATTCAAAACCACCTCAACACTTGATTTACCGTCGATCGGCCGCTCGCCGGTGAGTACCGTAAAAAGTGTGGCACCAAGGCTATAGATGTCGGTTGTCGCTTTCAACTCATCCTGCTTTCCATTGGCTTGTTCGGGACTCATGTACGCGGGCGTCCCCATCACGACGCCAACCATCGTGTCCCCGTCGAGTGCGCGGAGAGTCGCATTGTCGTACTCGGCAGGTGTCGACACTTGGTCGCCGCGGAGTACCTTTGCCAACCCCCAGTCCACTACCATCGTTTCGCCAAATTTTCCAAGCATGACGTTATCAGGCTTGATGTCGCGATGCAAAACACCATGCTCGTGGGCGTAATACATCGCGCTGCAGAGTTCGATAAAAGTACGAATCAGCGATTTGAAATCTCGCGAAAAGAAGTCCTGAGATTCCTTAACTGGGTGCTTCTTATGAAAGTTACTGATGGCGGTTTGGAAACTGGTGCCTTGGATAAATCGCATCGCATAGTAAGGACGCCCATCTTGATACCGTCCAAGCCCATACACCGGGACGATTCCCGGGTGTTCCAACGAACCGGTCACAATCGCTTCAGTAACGAACCGATCTTGGCTTGAACGATCCAGCGAATGGTGAGACTGGATCTCTTTTAACGCTACCATTCGTCCGATTTCGGCATCCTTGGCCAAGTACACTGCACCGAGCCCCCCTTTTGCATGAAGCTTAATGGGATGAAATCGTGAGCCAACACTCGCTGATCCGCCGAGGGAGCCACTGGAGACACCCGGTCCACTTGAAACGGGAGACTGTGCAAGCAAAGTGTCTTGCCCGGCCATCTGATCGTAGTTGCGAATCGCTGAACGGACTGCCTGTTGGTGCTCTGCGAAACGCGACAAGTAGATCGTGGTGTCGATGCTCTTATTTTTCAGACGAAGCATCTTTAGCTCGATGACCAGCAATCGCTCAATCAATGCAGACCGTACGATACCTGTGAAATGAAGCGGCAGAAAATCTTCGATCGTCGGCACGGTAACACTGGCAAACTCGCTTTCAAAGCGACGACAAATCGTCTCGATCTCTTTTTCAAATTCGGTGTCCTGGACTGAAGGAGCGACGGTTTCGTCCAACCCGCTCGTCCTACCCGATGCACCCAACACGTCGGTCGCTTTGGTCCCAGTCATCGGTGGAGTCGTACCAGAAGACCCCGTCGAAGACGGCTGTTCAATGGTTAGCCATGGGTCGGACACCTTGGGGACTTGGCCCAAAGTCGAGACGTCGCGACCATCGATGGTCTCGATTTGCTCTTCCTTCGACTTTGATTTCTCCGGTTGCAAAGGGCCACGAGTACCGTCGTCGGGCTGTTCGGAGTTTGGCGTCGTCACTTTTGTCCCGCTTATGTTTGTAATGGCTTGGTTGGTTCGATCGGAAAGTCTCGATACGGTACCGGCACAAAATTCGTACTGAAGCGAAGAGCGTCGGACGGGGATTGGCCCTGGGCGTTACCCGGTGGGGCTACCCTGGGCGTTACCCGGTGGTTTTCGGTGCATGATAGACGGTCATCACTTGCTAACCCTTAGGGTAAAGGTTGCCGCCGTTCGGGTGTGAAAGGCAAGTGACAAAAAACGCGCAAGGGTTCGCTGCCAGTGGGGATAGGAACGAATGGGAGCGGCGTTAAATGAAAAGAAGGCGACCGTTGCCGATCAAGTGGGGAGAGGCGCTGATGAGAAGCCCGTTTTCCGGGCGCAATCCACCTAACCAAGCGAGGCCTGCGAAGCAAACCCCTTCAATGATAAAACCACAGTAGTCGTGGGCGGTTAGCGAGTTGCTCAGGAACCCGTACTTGCCGGCTGAGAAGCCTTCTTGATCAATTGACTCAAGCGGCTCTTTGTTCTCGCGGCTGCGTTACGATGAATCAAGCAGCTGGACGCAGCTTTGTCGAGCTTTTTGGTTGCTAAACGAAATTCGGCGGCTGCCACCTCAAGATTTCCAGCCTCAACTGCAGATCGCACCTTCTTGACTTGGGTTCGCAGAGCGCTGCGGAAGCCCTTGTTGTGAACGCGAAGTTTTTCGTTTTGACGGAGGCGTTTCTTGGCTGTAGGTGTATTTGGCATGGCTCGATCGAAATCGCGGCGAAGGTAAATCGGTTTGCGGGGACATTTTGGAACTGCGAATTATGTCAATCGTGTCGGCGACTGTCCAGGGCTAAAGAATCTTCCCATATTGTGTTTCTTATGAGCGGATGTGTTTATCTTATCGGAGCCGGTCCCGGACACCCCGGGCTGCTTACCTTGCGTGGAGCCGAGCTGCTGGCGCGAGCGGATGTCGTTTTGTACGATGGACTTAGCAATGCCGACATGCTCGCTCATTGCCCGTCAGCCGCCCATATTTGCGTGGGAAAACATGGTCAAAGTCGCATTTGGCAGCAGGATGAGATCATTCGCGAAATGCTCCGTCATGCCCGCGCGGGAGCCTGTGTTGCCCGGCTAAAAGGAGGCGATCCGGCTGTTTTTGCCCGAACCGCCGAGGAAGTGCAGGCCCTTCATGAGGCCGGAATTCCCTTTGAAATCGTTCCAGGCATTACCGCCGCCCTCGCGGCAGGGTCGTATGCCGGAATCCCAATTACCCACCGTCGTTTCGCTTCGGCGGTTGCATTGATCACCGGGCATGAGGAACCGGGCAAATCCGAATCGTCGCTCGATTGGGACGCCTTGGCTCGTTTTCCCGGTACCCTCGTCGTCTACATGGGCGTAACTACGGCGCAGGTTTGGACCCAAGCACTCATGACTGCGGGTAAATCGCCCGCGACCCCAGCAGCCATTTTGCGGCGATGCTCTCTTCCGGATCAGCAGACCATTCATTGCCGCCTTGAGGATGTCGCGGGTTTATTAACTCCGGCGACCAAGCTTCGTCCTCCTGTAATCGTGATCATCGGTGAAGTCGCTGAACTTTCTGACACGATGTCATGGTTCGAGAATCGGCCACTCTATGGACGCACAGTGATGGTCACCCGGAGCGAACAACAAGCGGGCGAGTTAACCGGACCGTTACGCGAGTTGGGCGCTGATGTAATCGAACAGCCTGTCATTGAGATTAGCGATCCGGAGGATTGGACTGGCGTTGACAGCATCATCGAAAATCTTCCAACGTTTGATTACGTCGTGTTTAGCAGTCGAAATGGAGTTCGATTCTTCTTGGATCGTCTGCTCGCGACCGAACATGACATGCGTTTCCTTGCACCGGTGAAAATCGCAGTCGTCGGCTCGAGGACAGCCGATGCAGTACGTCAGTATCATTTGCATCCCGATGTGATTCCCAGTGACTTTAGCGCCGCGTCGCTTGCTCAGGAACTCGCAAACGACACCACTGGCAAGCGATTCGCATTGATCCGTGCGAGTCGAGGGCCCGATAACCTGGCCCATACGATTGAGCAGGCTGGCGGTGTCGTGGTTCAAGCTGCAGCCTACTCCCATCGTGACATCGTGAAAGCCCATCCGTCACTCGTTGAGAAAATCGAACGAGGTGAAATTGATTGGGTCACTGTAACAAGCAACGCCATCGCGTCATCGGTCATTCGAATGTTTGGCGAGGCGCTGCACCAATGCAAATTAGCATCGCTTAGCAACGGTATCTCAATGACACTGTCGGACGCCGGCTTTACGCCGGCTGCACAGGCGAAACACGCGACCATGGAATCGCTTATCGAGGCGATCCAAAAAGCGGAAGCAACGGATTCTTATGGCTCCATCTCGTCCTAGCCCAACACCTCTTTTGCAACAGAGAAAAATGATCCCGCGACCCTACCAACAAATGCATAAAACGCATCCTGCACTGATGCGAGCCTACGAGTCATTCGGTGAAGCGGCGCGGCAAGCGGGGCCGTTGTCTGACCGAGAAGTTGCACTGGTCAAACTAGCGATTTCCATCGGTTCGGCGTTAGAAGGAGCAGCTCATTCCCATTGCCGCAAAGCCCTCGAGGCGGGATGCACGATGGACGATCTTCGACACGTCGCGATCCTATCGGCGCCAACCATGGGATTTCCCGCGATGATGCGAGCAAAGTCTTGGGTCGAAGATGTAACCTCGCAAACCGATAAACAGCTACCGCCAGCTCAACAGCAGCAACAGCAGCAGCAATGACCGAGCTTTTCACCACTGATCAGTCGATACTTGGTGTTGTCCTTGCCGGCGGAAAATCGTCTCGCATGATGCGAGACAAAGCGATGTTGTTACACCCCAACGGTAACACCTATCTCGAATTCGCAGTCCAACGACTGGGGCAAATCGTTACCAACGTCGCCGTTTCCGGTCGCTCGGAAGGCACCGCAGGCGTCATCAACATCCCCGATCGATCGCCGAACCTTGGCCCCGCAATGGCGGTAGGGTCCGCTGTTCAATTCGCCAAACTGAATGGATTCACTGCGATCCTCGTAACGCCCGTGGATATGCCAGACATCTCGAGCGAAGACCTAAAACAATTGATCGACGCGGCATCACTTGATCAACCAACGTGCGCCACGTTCGATCTGAAGACTCCGCACCCACTCGTTGCGATCTATCCCACCGCACTTGAACAGGAGTTGGCAGACGTCGCAAACTCCGATCGCCGTAGTTTGCTCGCGTGGCTAGAAAAGCGGCCGACGAAGCTTATTGGTTTCCCACTACCGGCAAGCCGTGATGTGAACACACCGGTCGACTATTCAGCGATACCGCCGTAAAACCCCGGTTGGCGGTCCTTAAACCGGTCGATCACATGCGCACCCGGGGTTCGTTCAATGCGTTTGTTTCTCGCTTGACTGAGTTGAACATCAACGACAAGCATTTCCTCCTGATCAGCGCTAGCTCTCGCAAGCTCAACCCCATCCGGCCCACAGATTGTACTCCTGCCACAGTAGCTGAATCCCCGTTCGGTACCGATTCGATTGGCGGCAACAAAAAACAAGTGATTTTCCATACTGCGCGCCGGAGGCACGATTTCAGACGTCCGGATCGCGGCCATCGGCCAATTTGTCGGCAACGCAATGATGTCCGCTCCACGGAGGCCAAGGACCCTCATTGGCTCGGGAAATGAACAGTCATAGCAAATAGCCAACCCTACGCGGGCTTCACCGGCTTGATGAATCACATAAGGACGATTTCCGCGATCGACGAATCGATCGACGCCCAGATGAGGCAGGTGGACCTTACGATACGATGCCACAATACCCTGAGGTCCAAGGAGTACCGAGGCGTTGAAAAGTCGGGACTCGCTTCCAACCGTTTCTCGCTCCAAGAAGCCGATGACGGCATATAGTTTTGAATCCTTGCGACAAATCGAGATCAGAGCGTCCCATGCAGGATCGTCAAGCGACAACGCCTGCGTCATCGCTTCCTCTCGACTTTCGTACCCATATCCCGTCAACATGCATTCCGGCATGACAACCAATTCGACGCCTCGCTCGGAGGCTTTCAGGAGCCACTGTGACGCACGCCTAAAATTGTCGGGTACGTCAGCGAAAGTCACGTGTGACTGGACGCAGGATAATAACATCGTAAAACCGTTCTCTTCAGAGTAGTCAAAGTAAGGCCCCTCGCCCTAAGCTTACAACACCATAACGTCGCGTTCCTCTTATTCACAACACCGCCATGAACGATATGACCTTCGATTTCGACCTCTTCGTCATTGGTACAGGCCCAGGTGGAGAGGGAGCCGCGATGCAGGCGACCAAGGGCGGACTGCGCGTCGCCGTGGCCGAGAGTTTTTCGCAAATCGGCGGCAGTTGCACCCACCGTGGAACGATCCCCAGCAAAGCGCTACGCTACACAATCACCAACACGGTCAAATTCCTGACCAACCCAATGGTTCAGGCCATGGGTATCCACTTCAGCCCCACGATGGATCAGCTTCGTAAAGGCAGCCAAACGATTATCAGCCGCCAAGTTGCGATGCGACAGTCGTTCTACGAGCGAAACAACGTTCCTGTTTATACCGGCGTGGCAAAGTTTGTCGACGAACATACTGTTGAGGTCGACGGGCAGATGTTTACATCCAAATACTTTGTCCTTGCGCCCGGTACACGTCCTTTCCGTCCAAGTGGTGTGAACTTTAACCACGCAAGGATCTTCGATAGCGATACCATTCTCGATCTCAAAGACAAACCTTCGTCCATCACGGTTTACGGAGCTGGAGTGATTGGGACCGAGTATGCATCGATGTTTCGAAACCTCGGTTGCAAGGTCAACTTGGTGAACACGCGAGACAAATTGCTTGAGTTCCTGGACGATGAAATCATCGATGCACTGTCGTACCATTTACGAGACCAAGGCGTCGTGATTCGGCACAACGAAGAGATCGAGGAAATCGAAGGTGTGGATGACGGAGTCATCCTAACACTCAAAAGCGGCAAGAGGCTCAAAACAGACATCCTACTGTGGGCCAATGGACGCTCCGGAAACACCGATGGATTGGGGCTTGATAAACTCGGCATCGAGCCAAATAGCCGTGGCCATATCATCGTCGACGAACACTTCCAAACTTCAAAGCCGCACGTTTATGCAGTTGGCGATGTCATCGGATACCCGCAGCTCGCCAGTGCCGCCTACACCCAAGGCCGTGCAGCGTCGATGCATGTTGTCGGCGAGACAAGTGAAAACCTCCGTCGCAATGACATTCCGACAGGCATCTACACCAGCCCAGAGATTAGTTCGGTCGGTAAGACCGAACGTGAACTGACCGCTGCGAAAATCCCCTACGAAGTCGGCCAGAGCCAATTTCGTAGCCTGGCACGAGCTCAAATCACTGGTTCCACGGTGGGCATGCTCAAGCTGCTATTTCACCGCGACACGCTCGAAATCCTTGGCGTCCACTGCTTCGGTGCCAATGCGTCAGAAATCATTCATATCGGTCAAGCGATTCTGGTTCAGCCTGCACCACACAACACATTGACCTACTTCATTGAGACGACGTTCAACTACCCGACGATGGCCGAAGCGTACCGGGTGGCAGCACTGAACGGGTACAACCGATTGTTCTAATGTGCGTGGCCACTATTTAACGACTGAATGTCGCAGCACCCAAACGATCGCGATGGTGATCAAGCTCGTTACCGCTAAACCTTGCCAGAATCGACGTGATGGAACCATTGCCTCGCCGATTGGTATGCCGTCCATCAACAATTGGCAATGCAGCCTTTTCGCTCCGCTGCACAACAACGTCGCAGCAACCGTTCGTCCATGATGATCGAATTCCCAGACACACGTCTTGTTCCATCGCCATTTCGCGAACCGTTCTATTTTTTGCTCGTCAACAGAAACCAAGATCATGGCAGCTTGCCACAAGGAAAAAGCAGTCTGTTCGACAGATACCGAGATCATTCGGCCTTCCCACTGAAAGTTGCCAACCAGAAACCGATTCGTATCGAAAGTCAGTTCGCTGGTCGTCGGTTCATAGGGATTGAGTGGATGGTTCATTAGCATGAAAAAAGAAACACGTATGGTGGGCGTGCCGCCTCGATTGAATTCAGACGCAACCAACCCGGAGCATGAGGGATGCTCGCGACGCTTTATTTCGTCTCATGGCTCTTTGGTAGCTCGCTCGCTTGTACCTCGCTTTCTTGTATGGCGATCTTTCGGACTCACAACGAGTTCTCGCCGCGGCAAACGCCACTAGGCCAAGATTTTGGTAAGTACATTTCCGGCCACGTCGGTAAGGCGATAGTTGCGTCCGTTGTGAAAGTAGGTCAACCGCTTGTGATCGACGCCTAGTAAATGCAGCATCGTCGCATGCAGATCATGGACGGTGACCGGATCGACTACCGCTTTGTACCCGATCTCATCGGTTTGTCCAAAACTGGTGCCGCCTTTGATTCCTCCGCCAGCCATCCATGCCATAAATCCTTGAGGATTATGGTCACGACCGTCCTGGCCCTGCGACACGGGCATGCGACCAAACTCGCCACCCCAAATCACCAATGTAGAATCCATCAAACCTCGCTGCTTTAAATCGGTCAACAGGCCGGCGATGGGCACATCCGTCGCCAAGCAATGATCACTATGGTTACCCTTGAGGTTTCCATGGGCATCCCACTCTCCGTCGCTGTAGACTTGAATAAAACGGACTCCGCTTTCGACCAATCGCCTTGCAAGTAGGCATTTTGACCCGAACGACTTTGTCTCACCGCGATCCAGACCATACATCGAATGCACGGCTGCGGTCTCGTGATTGAAATCAACCAAATCCGCAGCTTCGACTTGCATTCGATATGCCAACTCGAAGCTTTCAATGCGGCCAAGCAACTCCGATTCGCCCGGATGCGATTGCAAGTGGACGGCATTTAGCCGACTCATCAGATCGAGTTGACGACGCTGATCTTCACGCGTCACGTCACTCGGCCGATTCAGATTCAAAATCGGATTACCTTCGGGACGAAACAACGTCCCCTGATAACTCGACGGCAAGAAACCAGCATGCCAGTTGAGCGGCCCACCTTTGATCCCTTGATTGTTTCCCAGCACCACAAAGCCTGGCAAATTCTCGTTCTCGCTGCCTAACCCATAGGTAATCCACGAACCTGCCGAAGGGAATCCCGGTCGAGCAATACCCGTGTTCATCTGGTAAAGCGCTGGGACGTGATCGTTCGAGTCACTGTGAAGCGATTTGATAAATGCAAAGTCATCCACATGCGTCGCAACATTCGGGTACCTATCGCAAACCCACGCACCGCTATCACCATACTGCTGAAAACTAAACGGCGACTTCATCAACGGACCCGGGCTGCCGTTAAAAACATCGATTTCAATCTTTTGGCCGTCGCAACGGGTCAGTTCTGGCTTGGGATCAAACAGGTCCACGGCGCTAGGCGCCCCTTCCATGAAGAGCCAGATCACCGACTTTACCTTGCCGGGAAAATGGCCCGTGCGAATGTCCCCCGTGCGAGTGCCCAACGCACTTGCCGGAGAATCCTCCGCTGCTTTCGATTGCCAAGGGTCCAGCAAATGTGAAAGTGCAATCGAACCTAAACCGGCGCCGGCTCGCTCTAAAAAATGGCGACGATCGGCTATTCGTTCAAACCGCCCGCAATGATTGCACTTGTTTCTTGTCATTGAGTTTTTGATCAATCGATGTAGAAAAATTCGTTCACACTAAAGAGAATCTGACACCAATCAGCGAGTGCTCGGCGGCGTGCCTCTTCGTGGGTCGCTTGCGAATCTCGACCTTTTCGCTGTGTGTACTGCGCCTCGATGAACTCCAGCGATTCCACTTGTTCGGTCTCTGCAGGCACTCGACACAATGTCAACCGATATCCACGCTCCACGCACTTCGCCATATCGTCTTGAGAATCTTTTAACAACCGATCGGCGAAGTCCAACGAAACGTTGCGTACAAAAGGGTCATTCAACAACGCCAACGCCTGAGTCGCGACTGTGGTCGGGTCGCGACGGTTACAACTTTGCAAAGCATCCGGTCTGTCAAACGCTTGTAAAAACGGATAGGGCACTACTCGTTTATGGAACATGTAGACCGAACGGCGTCGTACAGCCGCCGAATCTTGTACGTCCTTGGGATACTCATCCTTAATGTTG
Organism: Planctomycetaceae bacterium; assembly: GCA_031411655.1. Taxonomy (GTDB): domain Bacteria; phylum Planctomycetota; class Planctomycetia; order Pirellulales; family Pirellulaceae; genus UBA6163. The sequence continues at coordinate 19,792 of JANOBM010000036.1, read as the reverse complement.
CGAGCCAAAATTGCTTCCGCCGATATCGGTGGCTTGAAGCCGGGACCAAACCGCTCGAGATTGAGTGTACCGCTGACTGCCAGCATCGAGTCACGCAGTATCTCTGCTTCCAATCGCCTTGATGGTCGCATGCCAATCAATCGATTGTCAGGATCAACTGATGAGTCGGAGTGACCAGCACTCGATTGCTGGTAAGTAGCGCTATTTAAGATCAAACGATGCAATCGCTTTAACTTCCATCCGTGTTCGACAAAATCGTGGGCCAGCCATTCCAGTAGCTCAGGATGCGTTGGCTTTTCCGATCGAACACCGAAATCTCCGATCGTGCGAACCAATCCACTGCCGAAATGGTGCTGCCAAATTCGGTTGACGATTACGCGTGCCAGCAAGGCACCCGCACCATGCTCGACATCGGTCAGCCATTCGGCCAATGCTCGCCGTTGGAGTGTACTTTCCTTGGCTGGAGAATACTCCCGAGCCTGCCGCCAATAGTCTTCTGGTGATTTATCCCGCGTCAAAACGGATAGAAACCCGAGTGCAACGGGTTGCTCATGATCGTAGTAATCTCCGCGACGAAACAGCCAGGTCGGCTTCGGTTCGGCCCCGGCATCACGATAAGTGAGAAACTTTTGTTCGGGGTTACCCAACGACACGAGTGTCCGGTCGCCGCTGTGAAACGCACTGAGCATGCGATAGTAATCCCTCGCCGGGATTGCATCGTATTTGTGATCGTGACACCGCGCACATCCAAAGGTCAAACCGAGCAAGCCCGTGCCGATGGTTGAAATCATGTCGTCAAGCTCGTTATAGCGATTGCGCAATCGCTCATCGACCATCAACCGATCCGGCAAGGCCGCAAATGTACCTGCCGTTAGAAATCCAGTGGCAGCAACCGCCTCCGGATTACTCGGATCATATTCATCTCCGGCAAGCTGCCACCGCACGAACTGGTCGAATGGCATGTCGTCGTTCAATGATCGAATGACAAAATCACGATATCGATATGCCTCTGGTCGGTCCCGGTCGGTTTCTTGCCCATCGCTGTCCGCGTACCTTGCCACGTCAAGCCAATGCCGTCCCCAACGTTCGCCATAATGTGGCGAGCTGAGCAGACTATCGACAAGCGATGCCAGTGCCTCGGGCTTACGCGGCAATGCGGATGTCTCGACTTCGACTCCAAGTCGCTCCTCTTTCAGCTCGTCATCGTTGCCTTGCAATTGGGGTGGCAGGCCGATGACATCGAAGTAAATCCGCCGAATGAGCTTTTCAGACGAGATTGGCTGTGCGGGTTGAACCCCTGCGGATTCGAGTTTCGCAAGAACAAATTGATCGATTGGCGTGCGAACCCATTGAAGATCTTCAACCGTCGGTAACGCAATGACCTGGAGCGACTGAAAGGACCAGTGCTTGCGGTCTTCGGCGGTCACGACCATTTCCTTGCGAGCCGTGGGAACCCCCAAGCTCGGATCATCGGGCCAGCGAGCTCCTTCATTGATCCATTTGCGAAGCCACTCAATTTGTACAGCGGTTAGTCGGTCACCTTCCGGTGGCATGCGAGCCTGACTGTCATCCGACGTTACTCGCCGTATTAGTTCACTTTTTTCCGCTTGCCGCGGAACGATCGATAACTCTCCCGAGTCACCTGACCGCATAGCGTCCGCACTTGAATCGAACCTCAGGCCACCTTGTTGCTTTTCTTCGCCATGGCATCTCAGACAGTGCTGCTGAAATATTGGCCGAACGTTCCGAGCAAAATCCACTTCTTGCGACCGGCTTGGCATGTCGCCGCATAGCGCGAACAAGACCAGCCATACAGAACGCCCACTCATCCCATTCACTCCTCGACGACCTTCACGAAGTCCCACTCGATTACAGGGCGGCGAACCATAACCGGCCCAATTTCTCATTCCCACGCCCTGCGAGTCTACATCGAACAGATCACAATGACACTCGCACCTTCTCGACCCCGTGAAACCGGCCCCGTGAAACCGGCCCCGCGAAATCGGCTCCGCGCAGTCGGCCCCGTGAAAATCATTGCGACCAGCCGCCACTAGCATTATCCTATCCACGCGATCGTTTTATTTCCGTCCCAGAGTGTAACGATTTGCCTCCGTTTCTCTGTTATTCATCAAAACTGCAAATTTGCAGTGCTAAAGAAAAGAAGGGTGTGGAAGATGCAAAACCACGTCGTTATGGGGATCGTGAATAGCTTGGCTTGGATTTGCCTTGCGGTGCTCACAAGCCCGCATCCACTCTGTGCTGACGAAACAGACCCATTTAGTGCGGAGGCGGCAGACGAGAAATCTCCGTGGACCGGTCCCACGGATGTGATAGGAACGCTCCCGGAAAAGAATTCTGCAATTGTCTACAGCTCGTATCCGGGCAAGTGCATTGCCTTTGGGATCCAGCCCATTCAGGTCGTCAATTGTGAGACAGGCGAGATCGTCGGCGAGGTCCCGGTGAAACTGAACTACGGATCGACGACTGCGGCATTGAGTGCCAATGGAGATTACTTCGCCCATGCGGAGTCGGATGCAACGGGTGAAAAGTCAATCGTCGTTTACGACGTCAAGAACGGTAAAGTAGCCTTCAAGCGATCGGACAAGAAAGACGGTTTGCGACAAGTAAAGTACCTTCGGTTTACACCCCACGGTCACTTGCTGTCGATCGTTCAAACAACCGGTGACGATGAAGTTCGCATCACGAGCGTCCCCGCGGGCGCGAAACTGAAGGAGTTCAAGGTAAAATCCGTAGGTGATGAGCGCACAAAGATCGCGCTCAGCCCAGACGGACGTCACTTGGCATTGTCTTACTGGGAGACACTCGAAGTATGGAGTCTCGTCCAAGGAAAACCTGTCGCGCGAATGGCGGCACCGCCTGACAAGCCTTACAGCAACCCATTGAACTTTGTTTCAGGCTTGGCATTTTCACCCGACGGTACGGAGCTAGCCGCACTGATTTCAGCCGGGGCCACCCATCGATTCGCGGTCTGGAGTGCAAACGGAAAAATTGTTGATGACTTTTCTTTGGGGACGTCCGTGGTCGGCACACACTTACAAGGCGATCCGGTTCAGTGGTCGCCCGACGCGAAGTGTTGGCTGTTAATAGGAACCAGGCTTGTCGACCGTGAACTAAAGGCCGTTGCCTGGAAAATGGAGCGTACGGGCTTTCTGACAGTCCCAGGAAAATGGATTGACGACAAGCACGTCGCTGTCGGCGTGACCAACGGTTCGACGGAAGACATAAAAGTCATTGATGTGCCGAGAGACAACATTCGACTCGCAGTCGGTGCGGCTACGGGTAAAGGCCCGCGCGGGGTGACTAACAGCGAAGATGCGATCCTTAAGCCAGGACAAAAGGTAAGCATCTCGGTCAATATTGGATCGATTCAATACGCATCGAAGGGAGAGGTTGAGAAGACATTCTTTGAGGCCGCCAAGGCGCGACTAGAGGAAGGCGGGTTAGTGGTTGCCGATGGACAGCCAACAGTGCTTTCTCTCGCCTATTCCGAACAAGCCGGCCAGGAACTCCGGGTGGTGGAAGGCGGCCTTGGCATTTTGGGAAAAGAAACCGGCCAACGTGTTCAAGAAACAGTTGGGAGTTTGGCGGCAAAACTAACTGCAAACAATGGCGCTAAAGTGCTTTGGGAAGAAACCGTTAAACGAGGAAATCCCTACCACGTGAATGCAGAGACGATCAACGATGAAGTCGTGCGAAAGTCCATGTTTGGTCAAATGCAATTCCTTGTCCAGACGATGGCCCTTCCTTACTACGTTTCTTCCGATGGTTCGGTACCTACGCTGCCGCTAGTGACCTCATTGGATTAAATGCTAAACGTGATTTGCGGTTCCGATTGGGTCATCCCCAACCGTTCGCAATGATGTGCTGCGACGGTTGGCTCGGAGTAGAAACAAAATGGTAAGGTGCCTGGTTTTGGTGCAGCACTCTCTTGTTTGGCGATTGGCGATTGGACTCTTGCTCGCATGCCTTGGCAATCCTTCCCGAGCGTTTGCGCAGGAACCTGTGGTCGAAGGTACGTCTCATTGCCTTCAATTGATACGCCAATGCCAATTGCCTGACGGCGCATTCCGGATGAAGGCGGATGGCGACCCTATCTGGGTGCGTCCCTATTTCGGCAACTTCGCCGCGCTCGCACTTTTAGCAGGGAAGAATGACGATGACCTGCCCCGCGTCGAGGCTTGGCTACAATGGTACGCTGATAAACAACTTGCGGACGGCACCATTAATGATTGGGAGGGGACAGTCTCAGAAGGTTACAACGACAACGGACAACGAGATTCCGTCGACTCCTATGCGGCAACTTATTTGCTGGTGGTTGATCGTTTTCACAGAACTGCAAAGCCGTCGCCAAGTCGCTTCCATGCATCTGCGAAGCTCGCCTTCGACGCGATTACGTTGGTCTGGGATGATGATCTGACCTGGGCAAAACCCGATTATAGAATCAAGTACCTTCAAGACAACGTCGAGGTCTACGGTTCACTGGTTGCGGCTGAGCGACTGTTCAACGAAATGGGAGATGTAGCGATCGCCCAACGGGCGAAGCAAATGCGAGAAGCACTTGGGCGAAAGTTATCGACTTTCTGGCAGGAATCGGAACGACGATTCGCCTATGCAAAGCGACAAGATAATGCCTTTGTCATTTTCCCTGGGAATGCTACGCAAAATCGCGAGACCACATGCATGGCCAATTTGGCTGGACTTGCATGGATATCGTCTCAGGACAAGTCACCATGGAATGATTTAATCAAAGAATTCAGCCCAGATCGCGGCGACGCCCCTCAGTCACCCATCGAACGCTGGTACATGGCTGCAGTTCACGCGGGTACACCCGACGAGGCTCGACAGTGGCGGGAAAGATTGGTGGTGGAAACCAGTACCTTTCGATTGACGAACGTGTATATCCACCGCCCCGCCATATCGGCCCTCGCGCTGCTTGAAGGCACCGATTGGCTTCCTGGGATTCACACCCAGCAAGATTGATGACGCTCGCGAGCCTAAAGAGGCTCCGCCTTGAACAGCAGGCGATACGTCTTGCTTGGGTCGCAGATTTTCGGGTTTGGAATCAGTACGAAATTATCGGTGATGATTGCCGATAGCTCTTGTCCAGAAACGATCTCAACATTTCTTACACGATTGGGCAACAGGCACACCAGCGGTCGCCATCCTCTCTGTGCACCGTTGAGATTGACGGGCTCGAATGATTTTTCACCAATCAACGGCTTGATCTCCAGTGCATACAACCCCGCCTCGACTTGCGTCAAAGTTTGATCATAAGAAAGCTTTCCTGGTGCCATTCTTGCTTCCCAAGCCGGATCACCGTAAAAGGCAACGACATCGCGATCATGCAGTAACCCCATGGCGTCTTGCTGCGTGAGGCCTGCACTCTTCGCGGATTCGGTTAATGCTGCAACTCGACGAGGAGTCGAACCGGGCGAAATATCAAGCGGAGCCAAATCGGGAAAACATGTTGTTAAACGCTCGATCAGTGCATGCTGATTGGCGAAGAACGCTTCAGTGAATGTGTAGCGTCCGGGCTGCTCAACGAAGTAGTCCAAACAACCCCAACCTGCATAACCATACCATGTTGGAACCGTATACCCCATCATCTGCCTAACGCACGCACTTTTCATGAATGCCAATGCCATGGCATCAGGACCATCGATATGCCCGATCAAGCAGTTTCCAATCGGTAGATAGACCTTTGGATTATCGGAATGAATGGGGATTTTGCGACCTAGAGTATCGACGCCAAATAGCTCACCGCCTTTGGATTGGAACGAACCATTGCGATAGCGAAAACCAATTTGCCAATCCCGTTCAGTCGCATGGCCCGAGGTTACGAATAAATCGGCTTTGTAATCATTAAGCGATTCGGCTAGCGCCTGTGTGGTATCACTCGGTCCTTGGCCACGCAGGGCCTCCCCACCAGCGACCTTTTCAACCTGAAGGCTTGGCTCCAATTCGGAATACCAAACGCCTTCGGTGATTCTATCCATCGCCAATTCAGTACCCGACGCTACGCGCCTGACAACAAGAGGCTTTCGCTCCTTTGCAATCTCCAGCGCGATCGCTGCATCCAACCCCGTCAAAATACCCCACATTGAGTCGGTATAAGGATCTTCGTCTAACTTTCGCATCATCCGATGCACTTCCGCAACCTTTTGCCGTCCCGACTCGGCGCTGGTTTGAACAAAACAAACGTACTTCGGAAAAATCTGCCGGAGAGCATCGAGCGACTCGATGACCTGTCGGTCATAAACGATGACATCGCCATGGTGCTTGGCAACCAACTCGTCAACGACCGAATTCCACTGCTCGTCACTTTTTGTTGCGGTGGAAACGACGACGACGTAGTCGGCTGCGACCGCGTCCATACAACCGCAGCACCCTGCAAACAAAATGGCCAAAATCGAAAAAGTCAGGCGCTTACTACACGACATTGAAAGCTCCCAAACTGGATTGTTCATGGCCGTCTATGACGGCCGTACCATGCCTCACGACTGTTCAGCAACAACCAACTGCCAATACGAGCACAAAGCACAAGCGAGTAAATCGATCACGTCAAAAGCAAGCGAATGCGATTCCGCGTTGCATCAATTCCTAACGGGCTCGATAGAGGGCGATATCCAGTTAGTTACCATCGTTTCCAATCGGCCAACATGCTAGCCGTAAAGCTTGTTCGCTTCGGCATGATCGATTTTCTTAGCACGGATGCGACCGCCTGCAATCTTTTCACCCTCCGGATCAATGTAGACCCGACCAGTACGCCCTGGCTTTACACTCATCACGTGAATATTAAAGATGAAAGACTTGTCCTGATTCGCTGTGAACCAGTGCACGTTATCTTTCAGATCCGTTACCGTTGAGTAATCACCAGGCCCGAACGTTCGATCGATCGTCGGTGCGATGATCATGTGCTCTTTTTCGTCTTCGAGACGATCGTAGTGACGACCTCGAAAGTCGCCTTGAAGGATAAGAAATGCCGTCGCCATGTTATCATGACCGTGCGGAACAACGGACCGATCCTTGCCGAGCGCAAACACCTGATGCCCAAAGACAAGCTCGGTTGGCAGTCCTTCAACGCTTGGCAGGTTCGCCTTCAAACTTATCTCACCCCGCTCCTGTGCCTTGACATTTTGTGAAAGCTTATCGAAGTCGATGAATTTCAAAATGTCAGGCAAATCGACCATTGCGAAAAGCTCCTCAACCTTTTTTTGCCAATCGAGTTGCCCAAGTTTCTTCGCCTTCAGATCAAGGCTCATATCGTTCAACTCCTTGAGCCATTTTGCAGCAACGGGCCTTAACTCAGAGGCAAAAACATCGCTTGAAAACAGCGTGTCCAATAGTGACCATGTCAGCAGAGAGCCCAGCGTTTGCTGATGAAAATGACGGCGATTCATAGACAACATTCTGCGTGCCTTTCGAAAGAGACATGTCGTGGCCTAACCAAACCAGCAAAAACTATAGCAGCTTTCGAGGGTAAAAACCCGATCCCATTCAGATCCTCTCCCTCGGAAAGACCGCTGGATAGTTAGTGCAGTCCAAGTTAAAGGCGACACTTCTAAGTACCGGTTTAGAGTCAATCGCATCCTGACATTGCTTATAAACATCCATGCTTTACAAGGCGACACGTCAATGCGGTGAGCCGATCATTTCTCTTCAATTTCACTGATGAACCGAAGCAGAAGTGGATGTGCGGGTTCGGCCATATCCGAATGATTGAAGCCCTGTAGCTCATACAAAGTTGTTTGCTTGTGGCCGACCTCTTTCATCATTCGCCACAGATAGGCCGTTTCTTCGTATCGCCCAATCAATTCCATGTCGCGATCTCCCGAGATTAACAAAACCGGCGGCGCGTCATTGCGAACGTGGAAAAGGGGTGCAAATTCATCAATAATCGGTTGTTTACGGTCGACGCCTCGTTCCTCGCGAATGGTAAAGTGAGTGATCGATTGGCCACTATAAGGCACCAAGGCTGCGATACGGTTTGAATCGATTCCATGAGTCGCAAGCCATCGCTTATCGAGCCCGATCATGCTGGTAAGGTATCCACCGGCAGAATGGCCACTGACGAAAATGCGGTCGACGTCGCCGCCGTACTTTGCAATATTTTGAAAAGTCCACGCAACCGCAGCAGCTGCGTCTTCGATGTAAGCAGGGGCTATCACCTTTGGACTCAGTCGGTAACTCACCGCTATGACCGCTATCCCCTTTTCCTTCAGTCCTTCCGGAATCGATCTTGTACCACCGGTGAGCCCACCACCATGAAACCAGACCACAGTCGAAAATGATTTCTTGTCGACGGGATAGTAAACATCGAGCCGACATTGCTCGTTCATGTAATCATCGAGGATAGCGTCGCTGCGATAGAGCAGGTTCGTCTGAGTCGCATACTTTAGGTCGGTTGACGGTCCTTGTGCGCACGCCGAAACCGCGACCAACGTTAGTGAAATCCAGCAGACGGCAAGCTTCAATTGAAACATCGTTTAGGTACTACTAATAAAATGGTTCAGACGGTGCCAATTCTGTAAACATTTGAGTCACCGCCGGTTTCGTCACCTTACCCATCGCGTTTCGCGGCAATTCGCTCACGATCCGTAGACGAGTAGGCACTTTGTAATGAGAGAGTCTGTGCTTTGCGAAGGTTCGAAGTTCCTCGAGGTCCAATTGCGTATCACGGGAGAGTACGACTGCCGCGGCAACAGCCTCACCCCATTTCGCATCCGGCGCACCAACCACTGCACATTCCACGATCGAAGGGTGATCAAGCAAAGCAGCCTCAATTTCCAATGCGGATATTTTGTACCCACCACTCTTGATGATATCGACCGACGAACGTCCCAGAATCCGATAATACCCATTCTCCACGACTGCTATATCACCGGTCCGAAACCAACCGTCGTCAAAACTTTCAGCGGTTGCTTCGGGGCGCCTCCAGTATTCGAGGAAAACGGACGGGCCTTGAACTTGAATCTCACCCGGCTCATCTTCATGGGCAACAACAACTCCTGTGTCCGACTTAAGCCTCACTTGAACTGCGGGTAACGGTATTCCAACGCTGCCCGGCCTTCGCTCGCCGACGTAGGGATTGGACAGAGCCATACCAATTTCGGTCATCCCATAACGTTCGAGCAATTCCTGTCCAGTTAGCTGTGTCCACTTCTGATGAACGCTCGCGGGAAGGGCTGCTGAACCAGACACCATGAGTCGCATTTTCCCAAATGCCTGGACAACGGTTTGACGCCTGACGATATCGAGCGAATCGATGTATTCGATCAACTTGACGTAGATCGTGGGAACGGCCATGAAGACGGAATAGGCATCGTCGGCAACGCGACTGACGATTTCTTCGCAGTGAAAACGATCAAAAGGCTCGATCGTCGCGCCCGACCACAATGCACACGACAAGATGTTGATGATGCCGTGGATATGATGGAGTGGTAAGAACAGCGGGATGCGGTCATTGGCCTGCCATTGCCATGCCTCGACTAACGATTCAATTTGCGATTGAATCATCCCATGAGTTGTCACTACGCCTTTAGGTTTGCTTGTGGTTCCGCTGGTGTACAAAACCATCGCCCGGCGCGATTGGGAAAGTGCCGGCAATGGCATGGACGCGGGACAATCAATGATGCTTTCAAGCTCGACCAGCCTAATCCCTGAATTCTTAGCAAGCGGCTCAAGACCATGAAGCATCGCGAACGGGGCGACAAGCATGGTGGCCTGCGAGTCCTCAATCGCATATTCGATTTCTGACAATGTGGCTGAGAGACAAAGTGGTACCACTACGCCCCCGGCCCGCCAGATCCCCCATTGCGTCGCGATATATTCGGTCCCGGTAGGAACCATGTATGCAACTCGCTGTTCCTGGAGATCACAGACCTCCTGTAAAAGTCCTACCGCAACACTCGCCGATCGACGCAACAGCTCGTCGTACGTTTGCTCAACACAGGGAGACGACACAGCGATTCGACTACCGTGTAGCTCAGCTCGACGAAATAGTTCCAACATGCAAATCTTGCTCGCATCAAAACAGAAATGGCCGAAATTAGCGGTTGCTCACTACACTCCATTGCCCAACATCCACTTTATCAGCAGGAAGATCACTGAAGGGCCAAGCAGGCAGCCGAGCCCTGTATAAAAAGTCGCCGTCATGGCACCATAGGGCACAAGCTTTGGGTCGGTTGCTGCCAAGCCGCCAGCTACTCCGCTGGTCGTCCCCATGAGACCGCCGAAAATCAACGCAGTGCGTGGATTGTCTAGCCGAATCCACGGGGCAACAAACGGAGTCAATGTCATGACAAGAATCGCTTTGATCAGCCCGATCGCGACGCTGAGAGCCTTTACATCCGTAGTCGCACCAATCGCATCTCCGGTAACGGGACCGACAATGTATGTCGCTGCGCCACCGCCGATGGTAGTCATACTGACTGCATCGCGGTAACCAAACGCGTAAGCAACCGTTGCACCCACCGCAAAGGACACGAAGATTCCCGTAAATAACGACGCCACACCACTCAACCCCGTGGCACGGAACTCTTCCAAACGAACGCCAAATGCAGTTGCAACGATCGCAAAATCTCTCAACATCGCCCCTCCCATCAAACCAACTCCCGAGAGGATCGCGAAGTCAGCTACTCCTTTTGAACCGCCAGTCATTATCCCTGCCGCATAGGCCATCAGTAGTCCCAAAAGGATCGCGATCGCTGACCCGTGAATACGCCCGCGGGTCAGTCGGTCAGAAATTTGGTAGGCGACCAAAATCGTGAAGCCGACGAATGCAAAGGCGACAACGAGCGAATATTTGGCGAGTTCGGCTTGAACAGAGTCTAAAAAACTCACGCGTCGTCGCCCTCACTCAAAATACTCTCCGATTCGACCGTTGACGCCTCATCCCTTGGAATTGCATTGCGTCCGAACCGATCCACCAACGGCACCAGAGCGAAACATGCAACCACAACAAGTACGCCAGCGGTGATCGCGACGACTCCCCCGCCGACTGCATTTGCAACATCCTGACTGGCAGCCATTGCAACAACAATTGGTATGTAGATCGAACTCCAGAACATAATTCCCTGCTTCGAACTGGCTTGTAGTCTTTTGGCAGACTCCAAACGATCGCAAACAACGATCAGCAGCAGCATCGCGATTCCAACACCGCCTACATTCGCTTCCATTCCAGCGAGGCGGCCGAGTGCCTGACCAAGGAACAAACCAACCAATAGGCAGGAGGATAATATCGCGATTCCGTAAATCACCATGAAACGATTCTTTCGAAACGACTACGAAGAGTAATCACCCAAGGATTGTAGCCTCACCGTTGGGGAGCGAGTCTCATCAAACAATCCCACAGCAGGACTGAACCACCACATGACTGAAACAAGGGCATTTCATCAAAAACGTTCCCTTGGAAACCGAAGAGAGAGTCCATTCGGATACGGACGCAGATGTCGTTTGCTTCACAACCATGCCTGAGCGATCGGCGAAGGGACATCCATGGGCGGCGGAAGGGCGTTCCAGTCGATACCACTCGCAACTGCTCCGAAGGAGATGTCCGCGAGGATTGGCACGGAGGTAAAGCGTTTGATTGTTTCTGCATTTTGGTCGTTAGCAATGCCGAAATCTGGCGAGACTCGATTAAGGATGATCCCGACGACGGGGAGTTTTAGAGCTGATGCAGCAGTGACCGTCGCCAAAACCTGGTGGATCACCCCGACGCGATTGGAGGCAACGACAATCAGTTGGGCTTTCAGCCTCTTTGCCAAATCGCTGTTAAGCAGATGGTGGGACAGCGGGGACATCAAACCGCCGGCACCTTCAACGATCACAACCTCCGCATGGGCGGCGATGGTCCCAATCCCACTCAAAAGCAGCGACTCGTCGACGGACCTGCCTTCGAGCATTGCTGCAACTGGTGGGGCGAGCGGCGCGACAAAGCGCTGAGGACAAACATCCTGCAAACGCCCATTGCGACCCGCCGCGTCCCATAGTTTACTGGCGTCGTCGGATACCAGCTCGTCGCCCACCCAGTGACAGCCACTGGCAACCGGCTTGTACACTCCGACTCGTCGGCCATTATGATGAAGCTCCCTGGCTGCCAGGGCCGCGATGTAGGTCTTCCCCACGTCCGTGTCCGTTCCGGCGAAAAACAAAATTCGCGGTTTAGATTGATCCATTGATCACCACATCGTTGATAACAAAAGCGAAACAAAATGACTAACGTTCGTTTGGCCATTGTACAGATGTTTGGTAACCAGTCTCGCGAGATCAATGTCGCTCGCGCGATTGAAAGAATCGAAAATGCGGCACGCGATGGCGCGCAGATCCTATGCCTCCAGGAGCTATTTACAGGACCTTATCCATGTCAAAGCGAAGATCATCGCCATTTTGCCTGGGCGGAATCCATACCGGGCCCTACAACGGATGAGCTTTCGGCCATCGCATCAAAGCATGAAATGGTGATTGTGGTACCGCTATTTGAACGTCGTGCACCGGGTTTGTATCACAATAGTGTTGCCGTAATCGATGCGGATGGGACCATTGCTGGGATGTATCGCAAAATGCACATCCCGGACGATCCGTTGTTCTATGAAAAATTCTATTTCACGCCCGGCGACCTTGGATTTCGTGTGATTAAAACACGTTACGCAAAACTGGGTATCGGCATTTGCTGGGACCAGTGGTATCCCGAAGCGGCAAGACTTTTTTCTCTCGCGGGTGCGGAGATCCTTCTCTATCCCACAGCAATCGGCTGGATTCACCGTGAGAAAGCCGAAAACGGAAAGTGGCAGCACCAATCTTGGCAAACGATGATGAGATCGCATGCGATCGCCAACGGTCTGTGGCTCGGAGCACCCAACCGAGTCGGAATCGAAGATGGGTTAGAATTTTGGGGAGGCTCGTTCATCGCATCGCCACATGGCGAGCTGATCGCGGAAGCCAATCACAACGATGAAGCGACACTTTTCGCCAATTGCGATTTGTCATTCAGCGATGACGTCCGCACGCATTGGCCTTTCCTTCGCGACCGCCGAATCGATGCCTACCACGATTTGACCAAACGATGGATCGATTGAGGGCCACACATCACGCCACCTGCGATTTCGTCCAAGCCTTGTAGGTTTTACCCGATGCGGGGGGAACAAAAGTCTTTGTCAATTCATCATGGTTTTTTCGGAACCACGATGCAACAAGGTTGAGCGTGTGCGAGTACCGGCCGGTCCCATGATCAAACGAATTCTGTAGTTGTGCATTCCACGATTGCAACCGATCACGAACGACCGCAAACGATTTTGTGCATTGAGGGGCAACAAGCGATTCGGTCACTTCGCCCGCGCGAATCAAATACCAAGTGTCGCAGTTGTCAAATCCTCGTACGGGATAGATAAAGCTATAAGCGCGGCGGACTTCGGCAAGGTAGACGAGTTTTCGATAAAGGTAATCAAGGGATGTCCAGTCCTTTAATCGCCGTGCAGCAAGTTCATATTGTTGATTTGCGGAAGCGGTCTCCATCGACTCTCGCATCGTAGTAATGGGTTCATCGTTAAACGCATCCAGAAAACTCTGCGCGGCGAGTACCTGATCATCGTAAGCAGCGCGAGTGCACGCGCGGGCACATGGACCGAGACACGATCCGGTTTCGTATCGCAAGCAACCGGGACGATGATCTTGTTCAAATAGAGATAATTGATCCGCAAAGTAGAACGGCGTCTTTTGGCTACAATCTCGCAACTTAAAAAACTGATTCAGCGAGTCGACAGCATGTTTCATCCGTGACGCGCCATAGAACGGACCCTCGCAAGACACGAGGTCTTTCGGTGGCGTCGTCGCGGCAAAAAAGTACACCGCAGGTGGACGCCCCAAGCACAAGTAGACCGGCCGTTGCCGATTGGGCATGCCTTGCACGTTCCACCGCGGACGAAACTTTCGAATCAATTGCTGCTCACGGAGCAACGCGGCAAATTCACTCGGCTGTGACTCCCACTGTACCGCGCGAGCCGACTCAACAATCCGTCCTGATTTTTCCTGCCGGTTGCCTGACGTGAAGTAACTCATGACCCGATGCCGGAGCGACTTGCTCTTGCCGACGTAAATCAGATCCCCAGAACGATCAAGCATGCCGTATACACCGGGCACGGCTGGACAATTCTCGGAAACCAAACGTTGGAGTTGGCCGCGCGTTCGGTGCCCCACACGATGAAGGGGACGAGTCGGATGCGGACATAGTGGGTTATGTCCAAATCCATCATTCGGCGTTGAAAGGAGGCCAATCTGTGCGTGCGTCAGCAAAGATGCGTCCATGCTCGGACCGTCCCTGATAGCGATTGAAGGCAACGCGATTCCGGCGCCGTGCCGAACATCCCACCCAAGCGCAACGTCCCACCCAGGAGCTGCGAGCTTTTGCGAACTTTTCGCGCCAGCCACTGCTTGGGAGTATGGCGACTTTGGAATCGCAATCCAATGTCAATCTCCCGGTCTGAGCGCATGAAAAATAGATCGTAACGCCTCTGAAAAACAAGGGTGGTTGCAGGTTTTGCCTGTTACCTTAAGGATACGAAGATGAATTGGGATGAACTTCTTCGTAAACACTTTGGCCATCAGGCGTTTCGCAGTTGCCAAAGAGCGGCGATCGAGCGTGTGGCAAGCGGTCGCCACGCCATGGTGATTGCACCGACAGGAAGCGGAAAATCGCTTTGCTACCAATTGCCGGCGCTCGCATACCAAGCTCCCGGCGACCTCGTCATGGTCTTGTCGCCACTTATCGCACTCATGCAAGACCAGGTCGATTCACTCAGGCGGCGCGGCATCGATGCAACTTTCATCAATTCCTCCCTATCCGGTGAGGAGCGGTGGAAACGCTACGATTCAATCGCCCGCGGACAGCACCGTTTGGTCTACATTACTCCCGAGCGTTTTCGAAAGCCTGAGTTTCGTGATGTCATCGCGCACCGCAAAATACGGCTTCTCGCGGTCGATGAAGCTCACTGCGTCAGCCAATGGGGTCATGACTTTCGCCCCGACTATTCACGGCTCGAAGAAATTCGCAGTCTACTGGGCAATCCCACGACGATCGCATTGACAGCCACGGCGACGCGAGACTGCCAACAGGATATCGCCAAACAATTGGGGATCCCGATCGATGAGATCGAGTTATTCCATGAAGGTATCGACCGGCCGAATCTACGATTGGATGTCGAAGAGGTGTGGGGTGATTCAGATAAGGTAGAGCGAATTGAACAGACTTTATCCAATCCGCTTTATGTGGCTGGTAGCCACATCGTTTACTTTTCACTGATCAAAACATTGGAGCGATTTAGCGATCACTTTCGTCAAAACGGTGTGTCCCATGTGTGCTATCACGGCGATCAGCCACGTCGAGATCGGCGCCGAATTCAGGACGCGTTCATGAGCGGAGAGATCGACTTAGTGTTGGCAACCAATGCGTTCGGGATGGGGATCGATAAAGAGGACATTCGCGTTGTCATTCATGCTGAAACGCCAGGATCTGTCGAATCTTATTACCAAGAGGTTGGACGTGCAGGGCGTGACGGAAAACCAAGTCTCTGTTTGTGGCTATACGATCAAGCCGACCTCATGACGCAGATGCAGTTCATAGATTGGCGCAATCCTGATGCAGATTACTACGGTCGATTACTTTACTTTCTAAAAGAACGTAACGAAGAATGCCGCGCGTTTGGATTGGAATGGCTAAATGACCAACTCCAGCGTCTCAGTCGCCATGACCACCGCTTGGCGACGGCTATCGCCATGCTCGACCGCTTTGGCGTTACGGGCGGGCCACAACCACCGGAGTGCTTCGATGTCATCGCGGACGTGGATCACACTTTTGAGGATGAGAGCTTTCTTGCGCAAAAGAAACTTCGGGACCAACAGAGACTGCACTCGCTCGTTCAGTTTGCGCGTCATGAAGGTGACCGCAACCAGTTTTTAGAAGACTACTTCATGAACTAAGCCGCTCAAATAGCCCTTAAATCTTGACATAAATCTGCCGCTTGTGCATCCAAAAAAGAATCGACCAGATCACCAACAATATCACAGCGCCGTTTAGCAAAGGCGCATAGATTGTCCCCACAATCGATTGGGACCAATCATTGCCGAAATGCAGGCTCATGCTCTGCTTAATAAATCCCGGCATGATCCACTCCATCACATACGCAACGATCGAGTTCATCCCAAAGATGATGAACGGAAACGTAATGATTCGGCACAAAAGATGTTCGCTACGGCGATCACAAATCAGGTGAAGTGAGCCTAAGATTGCAAAGCACCACCCCCCACTAAAAAGTGTCCAAGAAGGAGTCCAAATTCTTTTTACGTTCGGACAAATGCCGCTCGCATCGAGCGCGTAGCCGATTGCCAAGCAGCTGATTGCCGCGATCGCAAACCGCCGAACGGTCACCGACATTGGCGGCTGTTCGCGCAGCCAATGCCCTGCGACCAACCCCAATAACATCGTCGCCAGCGTTGGAATGAAGCTCAGCGTTGAGTAACCGCCACGGTTATGTGTGAACGGAGTCTGAACGGGAAAAAGATTTAGGAACCACGTATCAAAGCGCCAAGCAAGGTTACTGTTCTTGTTCCAGTGCGCTGCAAAACCTTCTTGCAGGTGCGGCCAACCTGCGTCGACGCCTACAGCTGCATAATTGAAATCAGAGGTCGGAAGTGGGTAGATCGCGAACGCAAGCCAATACCCAATCAAGATCACCCCAATCGATATCCAGGTCACCGCTCGCGGCGCCAGCGAGATGAGGACCAACGGGAGATAACCGAGTCCAATTTGCGATAACGTATCTTCAAAAGTCCAGTTTGTTTGGTCTCGGCTCATCGAACGTAGAAACACACCCAATAACACCAAAACAAGACTCCGCCACGCGGCATGAGCAACCAGTCCGCGATCGCTTTGACCGCGGCGTCTTCGACTAGCAAGCGAAAATGCCAGAGCAGTGCCGACAAGAAAACTGAAGCCGGGTTGAATCAAATCATGCAGCGCCATCCCACGCCATTCAACATGGCTCCAGTGGTAACAAAGCCAGCTCCAAAACTGACTCTCCGGAATACTCTCTGCCACCTCACAGAATCCAAGCACGTGGGCGATCATCATAAACATGATCCAGCCGCGGAACACGTCAATGGAAATGAGTCGATTAGGCAAAGGCGAAACGACAGGCGACGTGGATGGAGACAACAAGGCCGGGGAAGCTGCGGGCGAACGACTCATGATCCATCTCTTCCACTTGATTTTGCGAAACGCCAATCACGTTTTGTTAACGACCGTTTGAACTTAACCAAGGTGCCGCAAGTCCTGCAATTCCGACCAGTACCAGGAATGCCATTGTCACTCTGCGCAGTCGATTACGCCCCAAAAGGGTACCGGCTTTCAATCCAAGTGCCGTCGCTACGAGCAACAATGGGGTCAATGCTCCAGCGAGCAGCGCCGGCTCAATGATACGATCGCCGAAAGCAGCATACAGCATCCCGAGTGCCGGTAGCATGCTTATCAAGTACATCGAAAACAGAAAACCTCGACTTCGGCGGGTATCCCAATCGTGAGCTTGAACCCATAAGACCATCGCGGGCCCACCCATACCAACCAAGCCTTGCAGGAAGCCGGAAATAGGAAATGCCAGCCAGCTCCAGCTGGGATGTAATTTTTGCTGCGGCGCCGGCCTTAGACAACAGATGACCAGCGTGATCGCAAGCATGATGCCGCCCACGAGTTGCTTGATCGTATCGACATCCAGCATTTCCATCGCATGAAGGGTCGCGATGCCAAGTGGCAAAAACAAAAGTCGGCCCGAGGCTGGCACGATCATCGGCTTGATCGAGATGGCATCGCGGAAAGTCCAAACTCCCCAAAGATTCTGCGGAATGGTTGCGATGATCAGCGATGTTTGTGCTTCTGGGACCGGATAGCCAAGCCAAATCAATAGTGACACAATCAGCAGTCCGGCCGCAAAACCAGATGCCGCCTGGGCAAAAATACCCAGACAGAGGACGATTGCGAGCGGCAGTATATTTTCCCATTCAATCATGTGAAGAGTGTAGTCATGCGAACGCTGATCCGTGGCGCGAACGTGGTGTTTCCGACCGAAGTTCGCCGCGCTGACGTATTATTTGATCTCGACCGCATCTTAGACATCGATGCGTCACGCGCCACGATCGCAGATCAAATCATTGACGCATCGGGCTTGCATTTGATGCCAGGCGTCATCGACGACCAAGTCCACTTTCGCGAACCTGGATTGGTCCATAAGGAAGACTTGGCAACCGCGTCTCGGGCTTGCGCTGCTGGGGGAGTGACAACGTTTCTGGAAATGCCCAATACAAAGCCACCTGCCGTCACGATCGAGGGCGTCCGCGAGAAAGAACGTCTGGGACGAGAAAAATCGCTTGTGAACTTTGGGTTTTATATTGGTGCGACCACCGAAAATGTTGCCGAGTTAGCCCGTGCTACCGACATGCCTGGGATCAAAATATTTATCGGCAGCAGCACCGGCAATATGCTAGTTGACGTCCAGGAAGCCCTTGAAAACATCTTTCGCGAAACGTCCTTGCCGATCTGTGCCCACTGCGAAGACGAATCCACCGTCAATGCAAATGCCGAGCGTTTTGCAGAAACTCACGATGTCGCTGACCACTCGCGCATCCGCGATCGTCGCGCCGCCGTAATCGCTACGACCAGGGCGATCGATCTTGCCAATCGGCACAACCACCGATTCCATGTCCTCCACGTGTCCACCGCCGACGAGATCCCACTCATCGCCGCAGCAGGCGAAATGATCACCGCGGAAGTTTGTCCCCATCATCTGTTCTTCAACGTCGACGATTACGCCCGACTGGGTACTCGCGTTCAAATGAACCCGTCTATTAAAACGGCTGCTGATAATGCGGCGCTTTTTGATGCCCTGCAAAAAGGTTACATCCAGGTGATGGCTACCGACCATGCGCCCCACACGCTTGAAGAAAAAGCGAAACCCTATCCGGCAAGTCCCTCCGGCTTACCGGCAGTCGAGAATTTCTTGCCGTTGATGCTAAATGAGGTTTCCAAAGGCCGATTTACCTTGCCTCAGCTCGCTCGCTGGATGAGCGATGCCCCCGCACGCGTCTGGGGAATCATCGGCAGAGGACGAATCGAAACCGGTTACCATAGCGATTTGGTGCTTGTCGATCTGGAAGAGCAACGGGTTGTACTCGATCATGCCCAACATACAAAGAGCCGCTGGAGCCCTTGGCACGGGGTCGAATTGACCGGTTGGCCTGTGACCACATGGGTCGGCGGACGATCGGTGTTCCACAATGGTGAGTTCGCTACCGAAGTCCGCGGCACGAAACCGGTATTCGACCACACGCGAGGCGGCTATTGGAAAACGCCCCATGGCATTGGCACCTAGTCGAAAGTGATGAGACTTCGCCTCCCGAATAAGAGTTCAGGCGACTGCGGCGGTAATAACAAGCTCCACTCGATAGCCGGGCGCCGCCAAGGACGCATGAATGCAGGCCCGAGAGGGTGCATGACCGGCTGGAATCCAGTTGTCCCACATTTCATTGAACACCTGCAAGTCACCCGGGTCCGGTAAATAGACCATCGTTTGCAATAGGCAATTCAAATTGCTTCCGAGCGAAGCTAACGTCGCTTCAACTTGCGAAAAAACCTGAGCAAACTGCCGACGCGGATCGAGGGTCGGATCCGCTGGCACTTCGACAAAGTAGGCCACCCCACCATGAACAACCGCATCCGACCAACGGCGAG
>JANOBM010000035.1:0-2372 GCA_031411655.1 Planctomycetaceae bacterium | reverse complement strand
TGGGTCTATGACTTCACAGATCCCGCTCTCGCTCAAGGATTGAACCGAGCGTTCATCGATGACATCCAGCTTCTCCAAGGCGGAACCGGCCTTCTGGCTGATCGCAATCGCGAGCGTCCGCAAGGCATTTTCATCGTTGATTCCAATTTCATCACGAATTCGGAAATACGCGGAATCAACGTTCAACCTGGCACCACTCAGGCTGGCGGCAGCGTTCCACACCCTGGATCAACGATCAACTTCCCACAGCTCAATACCGAGCGACTTGTCCCTGGCGTTGTGATTCAAAACAACGTCATCGCGGGCTCGTCAGGGATACGCTTTGCTGGCGAAAACACCAATAACCCTCAGCGTCCTGTCCCCTTTGGTCGAATCGTCAACAACACGCTTGTGGGCCGAGACCAGAACGGCATCGGCGTCGAAGTTGTTGGGCTTGCCAGCCCGACCTTGATGAATAATTTGCTAAACAACCTAGGAATTGGCATCTCGAATGGAGGCACCGGGACGGTGATCCAGTCGAACTTCTTCCAGGGTAATACAGCAAACGGCGCGATTGGAAATGCTTCCATTGTCGCTGCTGCTGCCGCCCCACTGTTCGTAGATGCTGCGAATCGTAATTACTACCTGGTGAGCGGTTCAACCGCGATCGACAGCTCGCAAGATGTGGAGCAGGAGCGGTTCAATTTTGCTAGTTTCAAGAAAGAGCTTGGTATTCCTGAGTCACCCATCAATGCTCCGAATCGAGACGTGTACGGTCAACTCCGTATTGACTCGGGTTCAACACCTACCGGTGGCGGTGCGACGGTATTCAAGGATCGTGGTGCAGTCGACCGATCCGATAAGGATGCTCCGTATGCTCAGCTTTTGAACCCGGTCGATAACGACGCAGCCGGGCTTGATCGCGATCCCAATGAGACGGTGGTCTACTTGACCGATCCATTGCTTGAGAACTTCACTATATTGCTCGGTGACGGAAGTGGCCCGAACTCGCCGTTCCAAGGCACGGGCGTGAACGGCTTGACCGTTGATGACGCGAGTGATTTGGCCGTCGCAGCGAGGGCCGTCACGATTGTTCATGATGGAACAACGTTGGTTCAGGGTGTTGACTACACGTTGGGTTACAACCCGCTGACCGGCGTGTTGTTGTTGACCCCACTGTCGACTCTTTGGGAACAGACTGGCGTTTATACGATTACGCTTGACAATACGCAGATCGCGGACTTGGCAGGGAATCGACTTCGTTCGAATCAAACCGATGGAACGACGAGGTTCTTCATCCTGATGCCAGACGTTCGGCTTGATTTTGGTGATGCTCCCGATAGCTTCAAGACACTGCTTGCAAGCAACGCAGCTCGCCATACGATCCAACCTGGTGCAACGCCACGACTCGGGCGTCGCATCGATAGCGAACCCAATGGCTTCGTCGATCCTGCGAGCGACGATGGTTCACAGGCAGTTTCCATTTCTACGAATGCACCAACGAAGTTCATCGTCACGGGAACGATTGCGAACGGTCGTACGATTGCCGTGACCAGTAATCTGCCCACTGGCGGTGAGCAAGTTTCGGTGACGATCGGTTTGGCAACGACGACGTTTGAACTGGTTGCCGCTGGCTTTGCGCCGCAGCGTGGAAACGTTGCTGTGCCACTACTTACTACAGACACTGCTGCGACCATCGCGGCTCGTTTGAGTGCGGCGATCAATGCGTCTCTCGTCAAAGAAGGCGACGGCGCTGTGGTAGCGGTTGACTCGGTACTTTCAAACACCATCAATGTCGAAACATTCGATGATGAAGATGGAGTTTCGGTAGGGACGTACAATAACGGCCTTGCGGACTACATCGTCTTCTTGAAGCCTGGTGCCCCGGAATTCACCCTTGACCCTGCCGACGTTTTAGGGTTCCTCAACCCGCTTGACGAATTGGGGACAACGATATCGGTCAATGCAAGTTCTGCGGGGCTGCTCGATGCTTGGATCGACTTTAACGGCGACGGTGCGTTTGGTGTCGATGAGCAGATCTTCAAGAACCAGCCACTGGTTGTCGGCGATAACACCTTAAAGATCGTCACGCCGCTGAACACGGTCGATGGAACTCGGTGGTCTCGATTCCGAATCTCCGAGTTTGGCAACCTGGCACCGGATGAACTCGCTATCGGTGGCGAAGTGGAAGATTACCTTGTGCAGGTCATCAATGTTCCGCCGACCATCCCAAGATTCTGGATCACGGAACCCGTGTTCGTCTGTCCGAACAATCCCACATAGTTGGTACCCCGGTTGATCGTGAGGCTGGTAATCGTGTGACCCAGTCCATCGAATGTGCCGGTGAACGCGGTTCCGCTGTTTCCGACGGGGGCGAATCCGGCGCCGGCGTT
>JANOBM010000034.1:0-2691 GCA_031411655.1 Planctomycetaceae bacterium | reverse complement strand
GCAATTGCGCGGCAAACAGACACTCGACCCGAATGGCATTTGGTACACGCAAGTGTCGGGAATTTGGCAGACCGTTTGGATCGAACAAGTAGCAAGCAGTTATATCGAAGACTTAAAGATTCAGACAAACGCCGCAGATGGCGTGATTGAAGTCACTCCAAAGATTGTCGGCCGCGATACGGTGTCCGCAGTTCGTATCGCGATTAAAGACGCAGGTATCGTCGTCGCGGAATCGATCGGAAAGGGTGAAACGACTTCCATTCAAGTGAAGGAGCCCAAACTTTGGTCTCCAGACTCGCCTCAACTCTATGAACTCGATGTCACACTCCTCGACTCAAACGGTAAGGAACTTGATCGAGTCAGCTCGTACACAGGCATTCGTACGGTTGGCAAAGAACGTGATAAGAATGGGCATTTGCGTTTTACGCTCAACGGAAATGCGATTTTCCATTGGGGGCCACTAGATCAAGGGTGGTGGCCAGATGGACTGCTCACTCCTCCTTCCGATGAAGCCATGCTGTTCGATATCGAGTGGCTGAAATCGGCAGGTTTCAACATGATTCGAAAACACATCAAGGTAGAACCGAGACGCTACTACTATCATTGCGATCGACTGGGGATGATGGTTTGGCAAGACCAAGTGAGCGCTGGTCACAATCCACCCTGGACTCGATTGGATCTCAATCCCAAAGATGCCGACTGGTCCGATGAGCATCACCAGCAATTCATGCTCGAATTGGAAAGGATGATCGATAACCTCGAGAATCATCCGTCGATCGTCGCATGGGTTCCCTTCAATGAAGCCTGGGGCCAACATCGAACGGTAGAGGTCGGCAAATGGACAGTCAAACGTGACCCGTCGCGAATCGTGAATATCGCCAGCGGTGGCAATTTCTGGCCGATCGGTGACGTGGTCGATCATCATGCCTATCCCCATCCAGAATTTCCATTTGATCCCGAGCGGTACGACGCATTCGTGAAGGTTATGGGTGAGTTCGGTGGTCATGGATATCCTGTGGTTGGACATCTGTGGGATGCGAACCGTGACAACTGGGGATACGGTGGCTTGCCTAAGAATGAGGAAGAATACAAAGAACGCTATGCAATATCTCTTCAAAAGCTGAATGGGCTTCGCGGGCTCGGCATTGCGGCAGGTGTTTACACCCAGACCACTGACGTCGAAGGGGAAATCAACGGCCTGATGACCTACGATCGAAAGGTCATCAAGATTCCTGCTGAAAAACTGTCAGTCATGCACGGCATATTATTTGAAAACTAGGTGTCATCAATAGGCGACACCTGCTTGTCATGTCGTAATCACGAAGGTGAGCAATTTGGCTCGCGAGACGGAGTGATCCGGGTGCGCCGATTGGCGCAGTCGGCCAATGCACGTTTGCGGATTCGGTAAGTAGAATCGATGGAATCGGAGAGCTTGGGACGATTGAGAGCACTCGCGGCATGGCCGCTAACGTGCAACGCCAGGCCTGGTGGAAAGCAACTTCCTGGCGAGCGTCGTTCTGGCTAGGAACAAAGACCTTGGTTTTGCCAAAGCGTGAAGACATTTCAATTTTTCGCTATTAACGCTTCTCATTCGCTTGGAAACCTGCAGTGAAATTACTGAGCTTCGTATTGCTGTTTTGTGCGATTACGACAAGCGGCTCGTTAGGGCAACGCTCGCTTGCATCGCAACCAAACATCATTGTGATCCTTGCTGATGACATGGGATTCTCGGACCTTGGATGTTATGGGTCGGAAATTCCGACGCCTCATCTGGACTCGCTTGCCAGCAACGGGCTGCGGTTCACGCAGTTCTACAATACAGGACGCTGCTGCCCCACACGTGCTTCGCTGCTGACAGGACTTTACCCCCATCAGGCTGGTGTTGGTCACATGACAGAGGACAAGGGGCTACCGGGATACCAGGGTCGGTTAAACGACTCTTGTGTCACGATTGCCGAAGTGTTGAAGTCGGCTGGCTACTTTACCGCGATGACTGGAAAGTGGCACGTCGGCCAGAACCTCGGCGTCTCTCCTTGGGAACGCGGTTTCGATCGAAGTCTAAACGCAGCGGCTGGCGGTTTTTATTTTCCGGAAAGCAATCGAGCAAAGCTATTTCTCAATGGAGCCGCGATTGCAAACGATGATCCCCGCTTACCAAGCGATTGGTATTCCACCGATTTGTGGACCACGGTGGGACTGCAGTTTATCGACGAAGCTCTTGCGGACAAGAAGCCGTTTTATCTGCACCTCTGCCACAATGCGCCCCATTTCCCGTTGCAAGCTCCTGCTGACGACATCGCGAGGTTTCGAGGAACATATCGAGCTGGGTGGGGTGCGGTCCGCGATCGTCGTTACGCAAAGCAGGTGGACCTTGGAATCATCGATAAAGCATGGCCCAAGTCGCCTCGCCCCAGTGATGTCCAGCCATGGAAAGATCTATCGGCAGAGGAGCAAGATCGGTTCGACCACTTGATGGCAACCTATGCGGCAGTCGTTTATCGAATGGACCAATCCATCGGTAATTTGGTCTCCGGACTGAAGCAACGCGGTGTTCTTGAAAACACGTTAATTCTGTTCATGAGCGATAATGGTGGTAACGCTGAGGCCGGACCGAACGGCCGATCCAATGGCGATCCGACGAAAGGTGATTCCGATTGGTTTTGTGGTACGAGCTGGGCTTTCGCCCAAAAC
>JANOBM010000033.1:0-7270 GCA_031411655.1 Planctomycetaceae bacterium | reverse complement strand
CTGGTACCTGCGCAACCTGTCAGGTTCCGTTTCTACCCAGCGTGACACCGTCACTGAATTGGATTCAGACAGTGTCTTCACTGAGATTAGTACTTGGCTGTGAGTGACGGCTGCCGATGGCAGGACTGAAACGTAAAACTGGCTTCCGTCGCGAATGCGTCACGATCAACAGAGGGCATGCCCACCGACTATGCACGGGTGCCTCCTGTTGCTTTGAGCCTTTATGAATTGTAGGAAAAGGGACGAACGAAACCTTGCCGCCGTGTTGAATTTTTCGACCGCTTGTTGGGCGACCTTTCGAGTTCAAAACCTAGCTGAATCGGCAGTGTGTGCAGCAGAGAACAAAGTGACCATTCTCTTGCATCCCACGATCCTAGTCTTGCCCGGAATAGCTTGGTTGATTGGCGGACTGCCGTTGAATTCAAATTATGATGACGCGGTGCGCCATTGTTTTCAAAAAGGCAATCTGGTTAGTTCAACCCGGTGAAAACGGGCAGTTCGCGTCCGATTTTAGATAGCCTTTTCAAATCCTCCTCACTGAGTGCCCGATTGAAAACTGCGACGCCACCGATCCAGCCTGTGAACCCGACGCTACGGGAGCTGTGGATAACTCTTCCAATAGTGAACGGCCCACCGGTACCATCGTTGGCAGGAGTGTAAAGATCATGTGGGTACCACCACGGATTCAATCGTAATGCAACAAGGTCTCGCGCAGTCTCCGTGAACTGTCCATTGGTACCTTTGCTCAAAGTGACTTGAATTCTTGTGTAGCGATGCTCGCGCAGTTCGACTCGTTCGGTGGCAGTCTCACGGAGGACTTGTATGGATGCAAGAGTATCTTCCGGCGGATTGTAGAATTGGTCGGAAGGGAAACTGGAATCTTCGCCTGGTTGGTCGCCGGCGATGCGACGCCAATGGCCTTGCATGTAGGCGTTATACGCCGACTTGATGAGCCCATCGTTCTTTGGATTTTCCAGCCATCGCGTGCCCGAAACGCCGTTTAACCAACCGGTGAGCTCATCGCGATCATGATCGAAAGTCATCGCAAAGCACTGCCATGACGCATCGAGCACCTCGGCTGGCGAGTCGGCAGGAACTTCCGGAGATTGATCGACGGAATTGCATTTGTGCAAGGCGTATTTATTAAGAAATGAGCTTGCTCCATTCTCTGAAACGTGGCCACACGCACTACCCGCTTTATTCAATCCGGCAAAAAGAGCGTATTGCCGTTGCCCTCGTTGAACCTTTTGGATTCCAGCGGTCTCCTCCTGCTTCAAGTCGGTCCCTTCGTGCCAAATGCCTGCCAGTGCATGATTTCCGCTTTCACGAATGGCCCATACTACAACACTGACCGACATGCCAGCACCTTTGATGTCTAGCGGTGAATCGTGGAGACGTTCGCGCGGCACAAAAAGAAATGGGCGAAAATTTGGGTCGTCCTCCTTGCGAATACGGATTGCGTTACCAAATGGACCACGGCCCATCAATGGGAAATCCGCATACGATGCGTCGGGTCCTTCTCCCCAGTAATCCTTTACATAGTTTCTCGCATCCAGCGGAAAATCATTCGTCGCCTCCGGCGGTACGTGCGCAATGAAGCGACTCTCGCCGTCGGCCTCTCTTTTTACAAAATCCCAAAATGCAACGAGGCCAGGTGTCTTGATGACGCTAGAGACACGTTCAGTCGGTTCCGATGCCAAAACTGAGCAAACCAGCGGTAAATTAATGAGGAAGACGAAAGAATGGAATCGTAGAGTTCGTCGTCTCTGGTACATCGTTCGGTTCCGTTTCCTGTTTCGTTCTGCGCGAGCCATCGATGCGGTCACCCACATTCTCAGGGGTAAGTGAGCCCAAGTGTAGACTGGGCCAAAGTTCACCGCCAACAAAACCTTCGGCACTCGCCGACCCACAGCAAACAAATGTGCTGGTGACTTAGGCGATTAGGTTAGCCCAACAAGATACGTCATCGTTACGGTTGCCTTGTACGCCATTCCACACTTCAAATCAAAAGGACGCTTCTTTAGATGGGCGGTTTCACGGAAGACAAGGGTTATCCGCTGGTCGCAGTGGACCGCCCGCCCCTGCACCAAATCGACTCTTAGGTGACGATTCTCAAATACTCACGTTGAACGCAATTCCCGAATCAATTCGGCCTCATTCTGCTACGGTGGGTCGATGTGCTACGTAATCGATTTCTAAGAATTCTGCAACTTCCCGCAACCATCGATCCTGTACGAATGCTTCGTGGTCTGGGTGCTCCGAGTAAAACCGGTACGCGGCTTCATCGGCAAACTCCATCGATAGTCCGAAGGTGTAGGGATTCTTTTTTGAGACTTGCCGAAGACATTCAAAATGTTCGACCCCCTCAATGCGAGACAATTTCGTCGCCGCATCGAGAAAAGCGTCTTCTGCGAGCGATCCTGCGGGATGTTTAAGTCGGAATACAACGGTGTGTCGGATGGGAGTGTCCATGAAAGATCCATTTCGAGACTGCTTTTAACCGGCTGGAACCAGCCACTTCACTGATAAACTACCGCAACTGTCCGTACAACGCCTTGCTCAGCAAACAACGAACGACGTCAGTTTTAGTCGCATTGCTGCCTACGAACGAGCCAAATGCATTGCGATTTTTTCAAGTCGCATTTAACAGAATTGAACAGGAGAAAGGCTCTCGTTTGATAACCGGAGTTACAGGCACCGATCACAACTTGAACTGGAGCCAGCACTTCTCGACGGCGGCGCCGCTTCCCAATCGGTTGCAAGCGCGGGAGGCAACGCTCCTCGCGCTGAAACTAACACATCTGAAATCAAAGAACGAGTTAGTTACCGAAATTGGGTAACTGGATCGAAGGCGACGCACTGCTTTCATCCGGCGCGGTTGGCGCGGATCCGGCTGCAGCAGGTTTCTCAATCAACTCTTCACGGGACAGACGAAGGTTTCGATAAGTCGCTTCCGGGATCACATAGTACCAACCTGCAAAACGACCGTTCAGCTCGCGTACCTTTCTTTCGGCCGCCTCAAGCTTATCTTTTCGCTCGTCGATTTTGCGCTGATTCTCTTTCGTAATCTTTTCCTGCTCCGCTTCCAGTCGTTCCTGCTTTTCTTCGGGTGTGGCTTCTTTTGTGTCTGCTGGCATTGCCTCAGCCGGCGTCTCTACTGCCGGTACGGCGTCAGGGCTTGCCGCATCAGGCGTTGCAGAAGTCTCGGGGCTGGTTGCTGGACTAGCCGCATCCTTGGGCGCGGCATCAGCTTTATCCGATGGCGCGGGTTCGTCACCGGCAGGAGCCGTGTCGTCACCGGCAGGAGCCGTGTCGGGAGCGGCAGCGTCGCCAGGCGCAGCATCGCTAGCTGCTTCGGGTTCATCTTGACCTTGGCCGCTACCGGATGCGGAGCCTTCCCCCGTCTGCTCGGTAGTTCCTTCTACTGCCTCAGCCGTCGCTGGCTCGTTAGCCGGTGCCGCTGGGTTCTCAGTTTCTGGAACTGCTTCGCCTTCAGTGGGTGCATCGGTTGATTCTGCTGCTTCAACCTTAGGCGATTCTTCCGGCGGTGCTGCAGCACTGTCTGAGTCTTGACTAGCGGCCGCGTCTCCTTCCTTCATTTCCTCTTCTGAAGCAGGCTCCGTGGGCTCCCCGGACGATTCTTCCGCGGGAGCATCGCCAGCATCTGGCGTAGCCGTGTCTGACGGCTCAGCGGAGCTTGCGCTAGCTGCCGCTTCGGCGGCCTCGGCTGCTTCCAATTCTTCGACAGTCTTTGGAATCGCCTTCAAATCCGGGGCAGGAAATTTCGTTTCATCCACACGGGTTGTCACCAGTAGATAGCGATTTGCGCCAGAGCTCGCCGGATCCTTTGGCGCATCTTCTGCGGCATCCTCTGGTTTCGCTTCATCCTTTTTTGCGTCGGCAAGACCTTCCACGTTTCCGAATCTCAAAACGTACTGCACGCCGTCTTTGAGACTGACGGTCATTTCTCCATTAGCGGAAAGAATGTCACCTTGGGTAACGGGAAAGAATCCACGTCCGGCGAGCGACAACACCGCCTGCTGATCACTCACGAGGTCTTTGTCTGCCTTCAAGTTTTCAGACATTCCCTTTGGCTTTGAAGCGACATCAACAATCTTCAACTCATCGAGCGCATTTTTGAGTGAATTGAGCTTTGCAGTGGCAAGCTTTTCGCCTTCCGCCAACTTGATCTCCTTCTTTTCGCCATCGGCACCGTACTCAACCAACGAGTCAAGCTGCCACGCGTTACTTCCGTCGATCGATAGCTTTGCGTCGTACGAGCGGTTAAGTGCGAGTTGATTCCCTAATTCAAGGGCTGCGTCATAGTTCTGGATTTCAACATCGCTGATGTCGATGCTACTGAGTTGAAGTAGATCCTTCTCGATCCAATCTTCAAACTTGGTGGACAGAGGTTTGTCGTCGAGCGCGACTACATAAACCGGATCTTGACCGGGAATACGCACATAGCGTTGCCCTTCACGTCCCTTGACCGGCTTACCGACAATCACGGCCGCGAGCGTTGCGTTGTTGCCGCCCTTCAGCGTTACCAAACGGCCAACGCCTTCATCTCCCGCTTCAAGAGAATCCTCGTTTGGCTCCATCACACCAAGGCTCGCATGGTCTTCTGGGTTCTCAGTCTGGATATCGAGGATTTTCACGTTGAGCAACGCGTTAGCAGCGTTTTTCATTTGCTCCGCGGCGTCAGCGGGGTAATTGTCTCGTGACGGCAACGACCAGACGCCCGTCTTTTCGTCTTTGGCAACTTCGAACTTCGCGATCTCGCCCTGTTCTTCATCGAACGTAACGATTCGCATCGTCGATGCTGCCAAAGGATCAGTAAAACTGGGAAACAGCGGCTGATTGATTTGGGACTGGGTCGAGCTATCGGTCTCAGGGGACCGAGTAACGAGTAATGCAATGCCAAGCATCACTACTGCTGCGAGCCAGTAGATTCCGGTCTTTGCGACTTCGTTCACGGGACACTCTCTACAATCAAATGTTAGGTTTGTGATATTGAATCAAACAACAAACGCATCAATTAGCGCCCACCATGGACGCTACGCTGACGCTTCAATGGCTACTTCAAACGGCTCTTCGTGATGTTCTCGCGTTCACGCAGTCGACGGGATGCAAAAACAACAATGCCGATAATCAATGGTGGAATGCAAGGCAACGCAACGGCTGCTGCTTTGACCGAATTCTGGATTTCAGTCACCTCCTGATCTGCATCGCGTCGGATTTCGCGAATGCTTCGCTCGCGATCTCGTTCGTACTTGGTTCGCTTAACGTCTAGCGCGCGTTGCAGTTGTTCTTGTTTGATCGCAAACTGCTGGGCTTTCTCTTGGGCAACGGCACGACTTACTTTGCCATCGGCGCTTTGCTTCTGTAAGTCCGTCATTTCCTCACGTAGCGATTTCAAATCCGCATCGATCTTTTCTTGCGCATCGCGAACGAGTTTGTCGAATTCCTCTTGGAATGCCTTTCCGTTTTGCCGAACTCGACTCGACGCTTCTTCTTTCACCGAGTCAATCAGCCGCAAGCTACTAAAAATCGGCTCGTGCTTGCGAACTTCAACGAAATCAATCTCGCCGGTAAGGTAGTCGATCGTGTTGAGCAGGTACGTAACGTTTTGAAATTGAAAACGCATGTCCTGAGCTTGATTCGGTTCGGCTCTCAACTGCAGGAACACGGGCAACATCAAGTCGGTATCGGCTGTGTAGACGACACGGATCGGATTCGATTTTTCCGGTGCTGCTTCCTTCGGCTTGTCATCTGCAGCATCGCCCTTAGCATCCTCCTTTTCTGCCGCCTCGGCCGGCGGCTTCGTTTCCGTTACGGCTTGACCCTCGATCGCCATGGCGATCGTTTGAGGACCCAGTGGCGGTCCTTCTTCACGCAGAATATTTGACTCGCGGCTTAGGACTCGTTGTGCGGCTTCAGTATCGAGAAGCCCGCTTAGGGCGCCCGATGTTAGCAGCGGAGTGTGCTTGAGCGTCGCGTCTGCCTTCGCATTGACGGCACCTGAAAACAATGCCAGCACCTCGCGCAGTCCGCTGGTGATCGGGTTTTGATCGCTTAAAGCGTTCACCGCACCAGGTGCTTGTGAATCGACAAATACCCATAAATCGTTGACATTCATTTCTAGATTTGGGTAGGGATTGTACTGCTGCCATGCGAGCGATGGATTGAACGTTCCTTGCATGCTGGGCTTGCCAGGCACATCAAGTTGCAGAGCGTCCCATAGCAGTCGGATGTCACCTTTGGGCATCGGCCCACCGCCGCCCATGAATCCTCCAGGAGCTTGTTTGGGTTCGCCGGTACCTGGAATGTAGCTTTGGGCGAACGGTAACGGATCTTCAAAAATGGCCGTCGGCACCCCTGCCTTGACCGCATCAACGAATCTTGCAAATTGCTCGGGGGCGAGTGACGAAGGTTGGACTGCAACGAGGGCTGCGAATTGTCCTGGTGTCACATCCGCATTGAAATCGACGCTTTCGACTTCGTACTGCTTTTCGAGTTCGTCGACAATCGGATGCTTAGGCACCTGCTGGAAACTCATTCCGCTCATGACGCTGCCGCCCATCAATCGAGCGTCAGTGGCAACGATGCCCACTCGCTTGCGTTCACCACGCGCAACGGTATTGATCGATCGCACCAGTTCGTATTCGACCGGGACCCCATATTCAAAGACTGGAATGACAACTTTCTCAAGCCCACTTTTGAATGCGGCGCCCAAAATGAGTTGCTTCTCTTGATAAGAACCTTTTTCGCGGACCATGCGAGTGACGGGCTCGATTCCGAATCGCTCCTGCGCCAACGCGGCTTCCTCGCTGAACAGTTCGATATTGTCATAAAGGTTGACTTCGATCGCACGGCCACGCTTCGAGGCTTCGCTGCGGAATTCCTTGAGGAGATTCAACAGCTCGTAACGCGTTCGAGCGTACTGCTCAGGCACATCGCTGCTGATGAAAGCATCGATGACGATAGGACGTTTCGCATCAAGCTCGCGAATCAACTTCTTTGTGGCTGGCGCCAATGAGCTCACTCCACCTTCCGTGGCATCGTGGCGAATGAAGTCCCAATTGCGAAACAGCACAACCGAACCGCCTGTCACCAAGATCAGTGCAAGGGTGCGCGCGATGTAGTGCCATGCCATCGTGTTGCCATCTTTGCCGCCCGACCAGTGCCTTCGCCCAATCAGTACCATGCAGACGTAGAGGGCCACGATCGCTGCGAACAAGAAGTAGACCACTGAGGATAGGCTGATCAC
>JANOBM010000032.1:0-20237 GCA_031411655.1 Planctomycetaceae bacterium | reverse complement strand
GAATTGCGATGCGGTCGCTCCTGCGTTGAAGGATGTAGGATTGGCAATGGCCGTGAATGCAGCATCAAGCACCAAGTCGGTCGCACCACGGACCACTAACTGGTCCGCAACAGCAACCGCTGCCAGTGACGGATCAAGAGTGTTCAGCTTCGTTGCAATCGCTTGAGCGACGCCTGCCGGAGTACCCGTGAGTGGGTCGAAATAAACTTGGCCTGAAGGAAATACAGGTGTCGTCACTGGAGGAACGAATGGGTTCGTGCCGGCGCCGGCTGATAGCGTAGCTGTGAATAGTGGCAGCGCGTCGATTGCGGCGACTACTGCTGCGAAGTCATTGTTGGTGGCGGTAAACAACGGATTTGAGTTGTACGTTACCGTAATCACCTTTCGCGCATTGTTGTAAGTTGCGCGTGCAGGCTGATCCACAGGCAGTGGGAAGAAATTGTTCACCTCGTCGACAAACTGAATCGACACATCATCCGCGGCTCCAGGCAACACTGAAGTTACAGTGATTTGTTCCACACCGCTTCCAAACGTAACCTGCTGCGAAGTTGCGAGCGTTACGGTCGTGGAAACACCTTTAACATTTTGGAAGGTGAGTGCTTGCCCATTCAACGAGTTTAAATCTGCCGGGATCGTGACAGCCGCGTGACCAAACCGCGCGGGACTGAGACTCGATGAATTCGCGTCTGGCGCTAAGAGCTGACTGCCGACCGACGTGGCGTTCAGTTCCGGCGCAAGGGTTTGTAATCTCGCTGCGATCGCTGCGGCAATCGTAGCAGCCGTATCCGTTCTCGCGAATGCAATTTGATTCGTTCCAACCGGAACTCCCGTCGTGAGCGTGAGGGTCACGGACGCACCGGTAGGTCGAACGAAGGTTATCTGCTGGCCATTGAGCAACTGAGCGCCGCTTGGCAGATTGACCGCTGTCCCACGAACGAACTCGTAGACTGTCTGGTTGAACGTGTTGGTATCAAATAGATCGAAACCAGTTCCGTTTACAATCTCCGTGCCTGGAACAGCCTGAATTTCAGTGAGGTATCCTGTAAGCACCGACTGACTTTGCATCCCACCGGCGGTCGAGAAGTCAAAACGTAGCTGGACATTCTTTTGCCCAGCCAATGGAGACAAATCGACGCGAGCTTGACGCCATACGTTTGAATCATCGTGCAGTTCCTGTACCGGCGCCCCGCCGTTGACACGATAGTTGTCATACTCGTCGTCACCTACGAAGCTCCTGTGATTATCATTCGTCGCCAGCAGTCTCCATTGTCCATCGTCACCGGTCGCAAAAACACGGAAACTATCAGCTTGCCTTCGCGTACCGGGATCGAAATCATCGTCGGCTTCAACTTCGAGGAAGTAATTGAAGTAGAGCGTTGGTTTATCACCAGTTCCGTAGCTTTCAAGGCTGAATGGACGGCTGACCGTGGACCCGTGAACTCCGCCCGGTGCTAAATTTCCGCCATTATTGTCGTTAAGCGTATTCTCTGCCTGATTGCCGGTTGGCTCAAAACCAAAATAGAGGCTTCTCGCGCCGGAGATTCGGTTACGAGTTTGATTGTGCGGCTGAAATACTCCGTGGAGTTCGTTGGTCGAATTCGGTCCATTGACGGTGAATGGCGTGTTTCGATCGCCTGTGACATGGAACGGGTTCTCTTCACGAGTGCTAAACGTGATCCCGGTTACCTGACGACCATTAAGAGCGGTATTCCCAAACGAAGTTAAGATTTCAACGGCGCTTTGTCCGTTGACGAGTACTGGTGCAGGCTCCACCGCGCCGGTTTGCGCATTGACGGTGAACGTATACAACCACCCGTCGGTTGTCGACGCAAACATCACCTGCTGGTAAATACCGTTCTGAGTTGTGACTGGGCCAAACGTGAGACTTGCAAACTCGGGTGCACCGAATCCGAAGTGGCCCGGCGCTCTCTGGATCGCGCCGTGGAACGTCGTGTTGATCACCCGACTGTAGCTTCCAATCGGTGGGTTACTAACGTCGACCGTGCGAGTGTCAAAGGTGCGGAATGAATAAAGCCCGCCGCCGTCGGTAACCGCCCAAAAACGGTTCTGACCCTGGGTGGGATCGAGTGCCAAACCAGTGACATTTCCAGACGTTGGAATGGCCAATGGGTTGGAGTCGGCAAACTGACCAACATCGATAATTCCCAGTTCGAACTTATTCGACGCAGGCCCTGCAAACTCGTTGTAAGGCGTGTTCGCCGGGAAGCCTCGGTCAGAGTTCGGTGCCGTACTCCCGAAGTTAGTCGTAGCGCCACTATTTGCAACGTTGCTGTAGAACAGGTTTCGCGTTAGCTCGAATGGAACTTCTCCACCTCGGCCGAACGCATCGCGATTGCCAACGACGAAGACGCGTTCACCATCGGGGATGCCTGGAACGCCCGAAGTCGCGGAGGAACTTGCGAAACCGAGTCGCTGGAATGCCATCGCGTTGATGATGAGTTGTGCGGGATCCTGTGTTTCCACACCATTAAAATTCTGGTTGCTTTGGAAGAACGTTATGCCGTCGTCTCCAATGCTTGCGGCAGCGGCATTGGCAGCACTGATATTCAGGAAATTGCCGGTGTTTCCGTTGTCTTGGGCACCATTTGCTGCACTAAGGCTATAGCCAAACAATTCACCATCGCGGCGCATGCCAACGTCACCGACCGGCTGGCCAAATTCACCGATCGTACGTTCCAGTTGACCTGTAAACGGATCAATTGCGATTAACGTCGATTGATTCCCGCCAGTCAATCCACCGTCCAAGGTAACGAAGAGTCGGACATCTTCTAGGTTATAGGGCACGATCGACGTCGCGTCGAAGAATGGCTGAGTCGAGGGAAGTTCAGCGGTTGAATTGAATAACGCTTGCTCACCGAGCGAGGTAAACGAGTTGTTGACGCTGATGACGTTTTCTTCAAAACCATAATCTGCGATCGTACGCACGGAGTCGATCGGCAGAATTCGAACGTTGGTATCAGTTGGTTGTCGTAAGAATAATTGATCCAGGGCTTGCGGGATCATTTGGGCACTACTAACCACGACGTAATACGTGCCGACTTGGAGCTCGACAGGACCGATGAATGCGTCGTTTGTACCCGATGAACCTCCTGACAAGTTTTCCGAATCAACGCCGAGTAGAGGCCGGCCTTGATCGTCAGCAATGCTTGAGTCTCGCCCATGTAGAATCAGTTGGCCGAACGAATTGTAAACGGCAAGCGACGTATTCGCCCGTCCCAATTGGTCGGCGTAATCGAGATCGAATACGGTCGAAACAAATCGATTTTCTCGAATGATGTCGGGGTTCTGGCCATCGTCAAGAATATCGACACGGTAGACGTCAAGGTCTGCTTCGGCGAGGAATGGGTCAACCGAGTTCAATGCAGGACGGAATCCCGTTTCTTGGTTTCCTAATACGCCACTGACCCGCAGAACCCCACGATTGCTTGAATTGAGCGAACCGAGTGGGTCTGCATTTTGATTGCTGAAGGAACTGGTTGCTTCCGTTCCGTTAAACGCGGTCGCAACGTCATTCACATCACGCCCGCTTTCGTTAAGCTCTTCGGCATGTTCCCCTGCAAGTGGCGAATTGCTAGGAGCGGCGGGGACATCGATTGCCACGGTCGCGAACCGAATATCCGCAAGCCTTACGGTGCTGCCGGCGATCTCATCGGTTTCCCGCAATCGTACAGATAACTGGTATTCACCTTTTGATAGACCAGCTGTCGTTGCCGCGGTGGGAGCACCGTTCGCATTGTTATTGCTTCGAACTCGAATGAAATACTCATTCAGCGAACTGCTAGAACCCGGAAGAACCACTCGCATCCCTGCGTCGAGCGGGTTGGGAGTCTCGACAACTTTGCGGCCCGACTTGAAGAGCGGCAACACGACGACTTGGCTGCCATTGACGACGCCGCTGACAAGCAGTGTCGGGTTATTGGATTCGGCAAAGCTATTGTTGCTTTGCGCATAAACGTTTCCGTTGCTGTCGATCAATTCAACGACCGTATCCAAACCGAACGAGGTGTCATCGATATCGATGAATACTTCGGTGCCGCCATTGGCGGAAAACTTGTATACGTCAAGGTCGCCGTTTTGACTCAGCGCGCCGCGAACATTAAATCCCGATCGACGATTCTCGTCTGAACTTACTTCAGATCGCGCCAAGGACCCAAGAACTTGCGAAGCCGACGGAACCGCATTCAAACTCGACGCGGTCGCAATCGCTTGTTCGTTCTCGAGGATAAACGAAACATTGCGATCATTGGAGCCTGGGGCTATTCGAATGCCTGCCCAATCACCTGAAGCGGCAGGGTTACCGGTCGCCGCAACTTGCCCAACGATCGACGAAACGAGAATCTGACTAAACGAATTCGCGACGGCCGGCGAAATCGCAATCTGGCTAATGTCACCGGCAATGCCGCCCGTTGCGGTCACAATACTAAAGTAGTCTTGCTCGGTCGTTCCGAACCCGCCGGTGATCATGCCGCCCGGTGACGTCGAAAACCCTGCGCCCGCCGCCGCGTAGCTGTTGTTCGAATCAATCGCCAGTGCAGGCTGCCCGTTTGAATCCGTAATGTTAAGGTCAACGATGGCCTGGAAAGCAAAGCCCCGGCTTTGCAAGCTCGCAATGGTTGAACCAAGCGTTAGGCTTGGTGTCAAAATATCACGGTCTTCATCCGACGCGAAAATAATGAACTTCGCGGCATCGGTACGGGTCGTATAGTTTTGCAGAGCGAAATCAATCCCGCCGTAACCTTCTTCGCGAGCGCCGTTGCTAAGGAATTGCGTCGTGGCAGCGGCTGCGTATTCGACGGATGTGCCATAAGCAGCACCGCCAGGGCCAACGGGAATGACACGTCCAAGCTGGCCTACACCGTTGCTGGCGAATCCAACGGCACCATATCGGTTTCCACCAGCAGCGGTGCTACCAATACCCGCGGCCAGTAGCGCTGTGTCCAAGTCCTGAATCAATTGCGCAGTGAAGACTTGGGTGTTTCTCATCGTCACCGTTTCGTCCATCACGATGATGATGTCGGCATAGGGAACGTTTACAGGAACATTAACCTTTGGTGCACAAAGTCCCGTACTCAGCGTATCGGACTGTGGAAGCCCATCCGGCGTAAAGCCTGCGCCGACCGTACAGTCGTTGATCGAAGTCATAACGACTGGGAAACCAGGCGCTCCGATTACCTGAACGGTGCCACCAATTGAATCTTCAACGTCATTACGATAACGATCAGCCGTAATCCCGCCGCCGGCTTGAGACTTCACAACCAAACTTTGGTTTGGATCGCTCTTCAGCCGCAGGCCACTCCGGTGGTGATGATTCCAGGCGTAAACCTGGCCTTCGATCACGTGAACCATGTCCGTATCATCCCAAACACTTTCGGTGGTCAACGCTTCGTTGCGCACCAACATTCCATTGATCGAATTGTCATCCAGACGATTGCCTGCAATCAACGGACCTTGGTTGTCGTTATCTCCAGCATAGACGTCGATGACGCCGGTACTACGACCAACATCCTTCACCTCGATATAGTTAAGAGCATCCGGATTAATGCTGACGGCTGCACCGGCGTTGTCACGAATGATGTTGTCGATGATGACCGGCTGTGCACCGCGGACAAAAATCGTTGCGGGTCCGTTAAAGCCGATGTTATCTCGAATACCAAAACCACCCGTTCCGCCTGATGCGTTGTTAGCAAACAACGAATTGGCGACGCGAACATCCGCCTGGAGAATCTCAACGGCATTGAACGTGGCGGATCCGCCGGCGATAAAGCTGGTACCGCCCGCATAGCGAATGACCGCGTTATCAATGCTACCGGTGCTTCCTTGACGGAAAACAAGTCCGCCCCAGCCGCCCGGCACTGCGGCACCTGTCGTACCGTCATTGTTCGTGTCAAAGGTCCCGCCAGCGCCGTAGGAATCATCCAATCGACTGGTGAAGACAACCGGTTTCCCGTCTGTCCCTTCGGCATAAAAGTCGGATCCAAAAGACGCCTCGATCCGAGCTTGATCTAACTTGACGACAAGTCCGGGATCGACGCTTAATCGTGCGTCGAAGCGTGGCAACAATCGTTCGTTGGTCGTTGCCGCAAGTGCGGTGGCCGGCAGCAACCCACCGCGAGTGCGTCCGCTGTCCAGATAGTTTGCCGTTGCACGATCCAGTTGCGCGACAAACACGTAGGTTCCGTTTGTCGGGTTGAGCCGGTAAAGTCGTCGTCCAGCAAACTCAGCCGATGCACTTGGCAGATTGGTGAGTTGCACGTTTCGGTTGGCACTCACAACAGTCGAACGCGTCGGTAGACTGGCAAGCGACTCGCTTCCGTCCTCGTTAATGAAGGTGATTCGGTAGTCAATTGTCTGACCCGCCGTTAACGTTCCCGTCGCAGGCAATGGCGCGACCGGCGCATTGACTGTCGCGCTGAGAACGTCGGGGCGGTCTTCCGACATCAATGAACCGCCCGGTTGGCCCTGCAAAACGAGAACTTCGGAAATCGTATGGACAATGTCACGATCATCGAATCGCCCACTAACGGTCATCGGCTCGCGCACGCCTGCGGCGGGGGTGCGGACCCGAACGAACAAGCCGTTGATTGAGTTGTCCACCAACCGGTTGCCGCGGATATCCGGCCCAACGCGGTCGTAATCGCTTGTGAATGACGCCGCTCGCTGGTAAAGCGGTGAATGGAAATTGGATTCGAGGAAGCTATTGGGGTCCGCGCTGATTGCCGCATCACGACTGTTCCGGACGGTGTTGAAGATCAACGTCGGACGTGCTTCGATCATCTGCAACGGATTGACGATCGGTGCCGTTGCCGAAACGCTGCCACCGCCATATCGAATGTTCGCGTTGGAGACGTAATCAAGGAATATGCCTTCGGTTTCATATACCGGACGACCTTCGCTGTAATCGAAATCGTGCCGGAACTCGATACCCGCCCAGTCGCCCGCATTGGGAGTCGTCGGCAACGGATTCGTATCGGTACCCAGAGTCTCATCTTGGTAACTCGTTATGCGAACTTCACCACTGATCCGAGCACCATCTGCGTCGACAAGGATCGGTGTTCCCAAAATCTGCAAAGCTGCGAGTGAGCGGTCATCATCAACGCCTTCACTACCGACACTGATCTTTGCATTGCGAAGCTTGAGAATGGCCCCCGCGTCGACCATCACGGTAACGCCACGGGGGACATTGAATGTCTCGCCATCAGAAAGGATCGCGTTGGACGAACCGCCGCGACCGATTTCATACGCGAGATTGTTATTGAGCGAGCCCAGACGAGTATCGGTCCCGGTGTTAGGAAGCAAACGAACGATGTCGCCGGCACGGGCTTGCGTAAAGGCAAAAGCGAGCGTCTTGTAGGGCGTCGCTAGATCGCCACTGGCAACTGCGTTAGCACCATTTTTATCAACGAACAAAGTACGCGGCTCTGCACCGATGGCGGTCGCCTTCGTCTTTGCTGTCCGGAACCAAAAGTTAAAATCTCCACCTTTGACGCCATCGCCATCACCGTCGAGTGCCGTTCCGTCGGTATCGGTAATGGTTGACACATTCTTATTTTGGAATGTGACACGCATTTGATACGTGCCCTGAGATCGTCCGCCACTTCCGCTACCTGCAATATCTGGGTTGTAGTCGTCATTGCCCTTAGCGGTGATCCCAATCACGTAAGTCGCTGCAGTCCCGTTCGCGTTGGGAGTGACCTCGACGCCAATGAACGAATCAAGGCTGTAGAAATCATCATTCCTGGCGACGAGTTCGTACTGCCCTGTGACGGAATTCAATTTCCAAAGTTTAAGGTCCGTGTCCAGCGAACTGGTCGCATCCAAACGTTGTGCGAAGGTTTCGATCGAAATCTGACCTGCGGCGGCAACATTGAATCGATAAAGGTCGGCATCGCGGGTTTCAGGTCGATGCATCGCCTGCGCCGGAATGATATCGCTTGAGCTCAAGAAATCAGGCTCAATACTGAACGACCCGGGACCAACCGGACCGGCGATGGGAAATAGACCCGGCGCGTACAAATTCGGATTGGAGCCGCTCGCCACTCCTGGCACCTGTTCGAACGTGCTCCCCAAGCCGAGCAAATTTCCGATCCCACCGAGCGCTTCAGTAAACCAGCTCGGTCGCGAATCAGGAGAAAGTCCATAACCATCGAACCAGTTTTCGCCCGCATCAAGAATGAGCACACCCTTCGTCGGATCAGTGTCGTTCAGTCGATACTCGCGGAAAGGTGCGCCCGGCCCAGTGACGGCAATTTCGACCAAGGCACGTAAGTCGCCCGTGACGATCTGTAATCCGCGGTCTTCCGTCTCGATGAACTCCACACCAAGGTGCTCGGCATACAACGACAGAATCTCGCGCGTACGCTGCTTTTGAGCCGGAGTGATCGCGTTGTTCAGGACATTGTCCTGTCCGTCTAGCCCGTATGGCTGGGCGAAATTGTAGAAGTATCGATTGATACCAGCGATCGTATCGGGCTGGCCTGTGACTTGTGCGTCACGTCGATTGTCACGAATCCCCGGACTATCAAAACCGGGCCACTGAATCGGATAATTCGTGGTGGCCTCGATCTGGCCACTAATGACAAGGCTTTGCGGATTGGCGTTAAACGTTGTCGATAGATTCCGCGACAGCGTAAATGTATTTCCGGTATCCGTTGTTTCAGCAACGGCAGTGGGAGCCGCAGGAAGCGCCTGCGATGATCCAACACGAAGCCGATAGATGCCCGTTCCACCCGCGGTGACGGCTTGGGGAAGGAGCGCTAGGTCATTGCTGAATTCAAGCGTCGCCCGATTCAAGGCGGGATCGTATTCGACGCGATTGGGTCGGATGGCTGGGCCATCGTCCGTATTTTCAACCGTGCCAGCAGTGAAGAACAGATTGTAAAATTCTGGCTTCACGACCGGTAGCGTCGAACCGGTGGAAGAAATAACACCAAGCGCTGGATTTGAGAGCGGATCGTTATTGAAGTAAACGTGAATTTGACTTCGTTGCTGGGCGCGCGAAGCTCCGAAGCCCGTGATCGGCTGGGGAACAACGGCTAGCACCTGGGGTCCTAATTCGACCTGAAAGCTGATTCGTTGTGTGGGAGTTTGGGGAGCAGGTGGGTTGAGCGGATTGAACAACTCGCCAGCGATATTACGGAGACCAACAATTCCATTGTTCGTGTCGTCGTACCCAGCGATGGTAATGCGGTACTGGTCATCCGGCAACGTTTCGGCGAAACGAGCAATCACAGTGCGCTGGTTGTCTCCGAATCCAACGAATCCTGGAGTGATAAGAACCTCATTCCCTTCCCCAAACGAAGCATCGCCGCCGCTCCGCTGGATCGAAATGGCGGATAGCGTCGCTGAGTCAAGTTGCTGACTTCCGTCGAAACGAAAGGTCAACTGAGTTGGCGACTCGGTGAGAATGTTTGACTGGGCGAGCCGGAAGTTTTCTCCACTGTTCGCTGAAACGCTGAGCAATTGAGGGCCATCGGCCGCCATCAATTCTCGTCGTTCGAGCGACTGAAGGATCAAATTCCGTTTCTTCAGTGAAGCGGCGATGGATTTTCGCGGTCTCAGACTTCGTGCAGCAGTGCGACGCGCCATGGTCCAGGAACTCTTTTACAAAAAAATCAAAAAGGGAAATCGGTATCGCGACACTTTGCTAAGAAATGGCAACACCGCAGCCCGTCTGAGTGACGAACTGCGGCACGGCCTTACTTCGCAAGGTGACAAATCAGGGGTGACAATGTCTAAAACGGGCAGGATTCAAAGTCATTTTTATTAGCATTTCGATCAGTTTTGGCCGCGACAAGCTTCCTCGTCCACGGCCTGGGGCCTCGAACGGGTGCGTTAGAGGTTAATTGGGTCGCTCCAAGACGACAGAACTTCGTCGACTGAAGTTTCGATATTTTCGGGCGATTGTGTTGATTGGGTCAACTGGATCAATTCTTCCGCAGATCGCTCAGGTCGCGCATCTAAAACGTCGAATCCGGCCGCGAAGGGATCATATACCGGCTTTGCTGCCGAGACAGGAACCGTTTCGACAGACAAATCCTCTGCTCCGACGACCTGAATCGGTGCATTCAGTGGTGCCGGTGCGGCCACCGCTGATAGCAGGTTACCTTGTACCAGTTCTCCTTGACCGTTGGCGCGTCGATTTCGACGAGCGATTTCATTGATCACCAACAATGCGTCGTTGGCACGAACAAAACCGTCACCGTTGACGTCAAGGAAATCGGGTGGTGCCGTGGTCAAATCAGCCACAGGGATACTCGTCGCTCTCGATCGCGATAGCCGATTGATGATTCGAAGTGCATCCAGCGGCGTGATCACACCGTTAGCAGTCACGTCAAAATTGAAATTTGGAATCGGATTCTGGTAACGCGAGCGTCCTAGATTAAAGGTCACAGTCGTCACATTTCCAACTCGTCCCGTCGCATCAACCGGACGGTAGGTGAACGTGTCGGTCTCACCCGTCAGCCCCGCAGTGTTCGTATAGGTAAACGTCCCGTCCGCGTTTACCGCAATCGTACCCTTTGAAGGCTGTGTGACACTGGTTGGTTCAACACGAACCTTTCGTGTGGTGCCAGTGAAAACGTCGGTGTCCGCGTCGGCATCGTTACCGACAATACCTTGTGCAGGATCGATGATTTGGAATCGAGCACCAATCGGAACATTGTAGAAGTCAGCCACCCCACGAGGATTGTCAGGTGCCGATGCCACACTCAACGTGAATACATCCTTCGCCTGGAAAGTTCCGTCAGTCGCCGCGATCTCAATTTCAACACTTCCGAACGCATCCGCATCGAGGTTGATAGTCATCACGCCGTTGGCATCAAACGCAATTGAGTTCACTAAAGGTGAAGCCGCAATTTGTGCTGCAGTGGGATTGAAAATGCCACCAATTCGCGTGACCGAGTAGCTCAACGGACTTCCATCCGGATCAGCAAATACGGTAGCAAGATCACGCCTTACGACTTCGTCTTCCACCGCGCTTAACGGATGGAGTGTGCCAATCACGATCGGAGCGTCAGGCGTATTGTTGATTGTGACCGGAATGACCCGGACGGTGCTGCCGCCAGCAGAATCTGTCGCGATGATTTCCAGGTTCAAGCTGCCAAACTTGAACGGCGGCAAGGTCAAGCGAAGTGTTGAAACACTGGTCGCGTTATCGAGTATCACTTCACTAGTCATCAACGCGGTGTTGCTGCTGGTAGCGCGGAACGTAACTGAATCGCTCTCAGGGTCACTGAACCACGATGACAGGTTGAAGCTAATGACCTGAGCCGTTTCCTTGCTCTCGT
The DNA here is from genome assembly GCA_031411655.1 of Planctomycetaceae bacterium. Lineage (GTDB taxonomy): Bacteria > Planctomycetota > Planctomycetia > Pirellulales > Pirellulaceae > UBA6163. The sequence goes on along the minus strand of JANOBM010000032.1, from coordinate 8,931 downwards.
CAAAAATGAGCGAGGTCCGCGTCGAATCACCATTGATACCGATGAAGACAGGCGGATCGTTGTCACCACCGACCGACAGGAGCACCGTGCCGGTTGCAGTCGCTGCTGGCGAGCCGGTGTCCGTGACTCGATAAGTAAACTGATCCTGGCCATTGAAGTTCGGAGCCGGGGTGTATACCAGCGAAGCACCACCCGGGGCCAGCGACACGGTACCGCCTCGCAGAGTCCCCTTGGGGAAATCGGCCGCCACCAATGAAACGGTCTGGCCAGCGGTCACTTCATCCGCAGGGCCAGCGGAATCATTGGTAAGGATTCCGTTGGGACCACGAATTCCAATCGTGAATACAACGTCCTCGGCGACGTCAAACGAATCGGTTACTGCAAACGGTGCGTCATTGACCGAACGAATGTTGATCGTAACCGTTCCGCGTGTAGCGGCAGCCTGCACCAATTGATTGGGATCATTTGGATCGTCAGCAACTACGTAGGTAAATAGATCAGGTCCGGGCCCTGGGAAATTTACCGGTGGGGTGTAACGAACATCACCGCCAACAATCGTGAGGATTCCACCGAGTGAAGTTTGGAAACCTACACCGTTCACTCCAGCCGACTGAATGTCCAGTTGCTGAGACGATTCGTTCGCCGGACCAGGAGAATAGAACCCGGTTAGCTGCGCACGGGTGAAGATTTGAACTTCATCCTCGAAAATCGTACGTGTTATCGTTGGTGCTGCGCTGATGACAAATGGAGCGTCGTTAACAGGGTTAACCGTTATGTTCACCGTCAATGGAGTCGCGCTAACCAACTGAGTTGACGCACCAGTTGGCTTAACGTCCGTCACGCGGAAAGTGAACTGCGTGTTCCCGACAAAGTTCGCAGCTGGCTGGAAGGTGAAGGTACCATCGGAGAACAGATTCAATGCACCAGCCGTTGCACCGGAGGCATCGAGTAGCGTTCGGCTACCAATGTCGCTGGCGAAGACCGCGACGGCATCGCCATCGGGATCGCGAATCGCTGCCAACGCACCATTGTCATTGCCTGCGACAGGTGTCAACGTCCCGTCCACATCGCGTGCTTGAAGAATGCTGTCTTCGTCAACCGTGTAGAACAGCGCTCGATTGGTGTCGTTTACCGTCGGTGGCAATCCGGCCAATATCGTCAGCCTGTAATCTTCAACTTCGCCGCTGAGTGCAAGACCTGTTGGATCCAAGCCACCCTCTGCGCTGACGCGGAACCGCGCGTAAGTCGACTGCTGCGACGCCGGAATCGGGGTCGTTGCAGGGACATTAATCGTAAACGTGCGCGTTACCGGTGTATTCGTAGTGTTTGCCGAGAACACTGCCCCCGGAGTCAGACGATCAATAATCTGCTCACCTGGATCGGTGAAGTCACCATCAAAATTAAAGTCGACCCAAGCTTCCAAAATACCGCCGCCGGTCACGGTTACGCTTATCGGGGTCGGCACACCACGATTCAAAATTCCGGCGGGGTTTACAGAGCTTGTAAACAGAACTCCATCCTCATCATCGGTTACCACGCGAAGTGTGTTTCCAACGACGACTACATCGGCAGGCTTCAGGGGACTTTCAAGGACAGCCAAGCGGAATGCTTGAGCAATCAATGCGGCGTTGATCGGCTTGGTGCCATCGACAGCGATCGCGAAGTTGTTTTCATTGAAAATTCCGTCCGTATCCAACTCAAATGTCGCAGTCGCTACGCCCGTCGACAAAGTGATCGTTTGTCCGTCAGCCGAGAGCGGGTTGACGGGAAGGTTGAAAGCGACTTCGACGAATCCATCGCGGATAGTAGGAACGAAAATCGCGCCGCTGGAACCTCCGACGACAAAAATCGTCGTATCGTCGCCGTTAGCTGATGCGTTCGGCAAGCCATTGGTGTCGACGTCTATCAACCGCCCCAATCGCACCTGATCGCTCACCAAGTGGCGCGGGCCGTCCACGTCCAGCAAAGTTGGATAGCGCCCACGCACTCCACCCAGTGGATCGGGCGCGTCGCCATAATCAAGTCCAATCGTCGGTAACAACAACGTGAACTGTGTGGTGTTGTCGGAACGAGTCGGTTCGAGCGGTTGACCCGAAAGATCTTTAACGCCTTCCAGGAAGTAATTTCGAAGCGGCCCGTCGACAAACACAGCATTTTCGATGAAGTACGACGCACCGCCTCGATCCTCAGCGGTCAACGAAGTGATTCCAGCCGCAGACGCGCTGTTGATCGCGTCAATGGTGGATCGCTTGACGTCTTCCGATGTAAAGGATCCGGTGAATGGAATCGCGATCGCACCACCGGGTTGGCCGGTCTTGGTGATTGTCGGTGCGAGGGATACATCGGTCGTAGTTTGCGGTGTATCGGCGATTCGTACCTGGCCACCAAGTATTGCCGTTGCTGTCAGACTCAGGTTACCTCGATTGTTGTTGATCGATGCAGCCAAAATGTTGGCGACATCGTCGATGGTACCAGTTGTCTGGAAAACGACTGGGATCGCACCTTGGCTCACACCGCCGCCAGCCACCGAAGCTTCGAATTCGAAAATTCGAGTCTGACCACCTTGGCGGATCGTGATGCGCTCACCGTCATTAACAACGCCACGCCGTGGGGCGATTGGGGCGGCGATCGACGGTGACGGCGGGAACGAGACCTGGTTGTCTGCGATCGGTCCAAGCGACACTCCACCACCGGCACGAACCGTCGCGGTGATATTGAGCCCCGCTGCGTTAATCGCGGCTACCGTCGAGGCCGCGATGGCGTCGGCATCTTGGAATGTTTGGTAGTTGATCTGAGTTGCAGTGATATTCGAAACGGTCGACCCGGTAAGGCTGTAGATAAACGTTACCGTATTGATCCCGTCGGTTAAAATGAATTCACTATCGTCTGGAAGTCCACTTCCACCGACAACTGGCAATTGAAGCAGCAGCGGCCCGAAGATCGTCAGCAACGTCGAACCTTGAACATCCGGTTGCCCCGTGGCAATCAATGTCGACGTCGTATTGAGGTCGAGTTGAAGACCGGCGGTCCCACCCACGGAAACCAACCCGCCCGGATCTGCTTGAACTTTGGACGAATCAAGACCTGGGATCGTTTGCAATTGGAGCACCGACGCAATGGCTGATGCGATCTGGTCTCCGGTGCTGAGCCGAGTGAAATTGACGGGCACGTTTCCTGGCGTGATCGCCGCATTATTGGTCAATTCAAGCACCACTGGCTGACCAGCGGCAGGAGTAAACGTAATGGTGTCGCCATCGGCTGGGGTGCGACTAATTCCAACCGGTGTTAGCAGGCCCCGTGACACACCAGCAAATCCGCTGGTGGGAAGACCCAAGTACAGATTGTTACCGATCGCGATGGGCGATAACCGCAACGCGGAACCGTTGATCGCTGCGATGATCGCATCGCGAATGCCGTCCGCTTGACTGATGCCAGTAATCGGAATCGGCGTGTTGCCTGGACTTACATTTCCAGCCGTTTCAAACTCAAAGGAGACGGTGGTGTTGCCGTCATTAATCGTCAGCACGTCACCGTCATCCACGCCAGCAGGGCCTGCTCCACCAGGAACACGAAGTGACAGCGTTCGAGCCGCCGTAATCAGACCACTGCGGCTCGCATCCAGGATCGTGCCTGCATTGCTTCCGATGATGACCGATGGCCCAGTAGCAGCAGTATTCACGTCCACATCAAGCACACCAGCGGTAACCGCAGCGGCGATCGCAAGTCGCGCCGATGTAGCGATTGCTGACGGACTATCCGTTACGGCAAAGCGAACTTCTCGCGTTCCTGGCAGTTTGGTTGAATCGCGATTGAATTCAAAAATCACCGGCAATCCGTTCACTCCGGTAATACTAAACAGGTCACCATCGGCGATGCCACCGGCACCGGTTCCCGCGGCTGGAACGGTGAACTGCAGGGCTTCTGGGGCGATCAACTGGTAACCGGAATCGTACTCAAACGCGACGCGTCCACCGCGATCGTCCACAACGGCGAACGAATCACCGTCGACCAGTTGACTTGCCGATGGCGAAATCCCAACGATGCGATCACGGTTGTTCACCTTGATTCGGTACGCTCGGTCATTGCGCCAGACGCCCGCAATCGGTCGCAGCGTCACAACATTCTTTGTACTGTCGTAGCTGAATGTGTAGTCGATGCCTTCAGTCAGCAGACGATCACCTTCGAAGAGGGCAAACGCGGCACCATTGGCCCGGAGCCCAGCGATAGCGGGAACGACGACGGTATCGTCATCAATCCCGGAACCGACGAATGGGTCAGACGAGTCACCGACGTCTTGCAGAAGAATACGGAATTCGTTGTAAACGCCACGGCTTAGCTGAGCGAAGCTCGTCGCGCTGTCGGTATCGATACCGGCCGCATCATTGTCTAGCGGTCCATCGAGCACGGCTACCGGACCGACGAAATCGGCTCGGTCCAACGCACCACGATCCTTGAACACGTTTTGACCAATACCACCAGCATTCGAGACATTGGGATCGTCAGCGCGTAGTTGTCCGCTGTTGTCACGTATCGGAGCGAGGATGTTGCTGACAGGAATGCCAACGGACAACTTCAAATTCGCAAACGCATCACGCTCGACCAGTGAGTCGACGGCGTTGTCGATAATCAGCGAATTGTTCGCCGGTAAGTGACGATTGCCTTCGGGATACTCCAGCACACCAATTGCGTTTGGCGCAACGAAGTTAAAGTCCGTGCTTCCACCATTGACGTTACTTGGTCCGGTGCCTGCATCGGTTGAAAGGCCTGGACTTCCGTTACCAGTAAAGGGCGAAGAAACGTCGAAACGAATCTGACTGTTTCGTGGCTCATCGTACTGGAATGTATTTCCGGTAACGACAACTTCTTGCGTCTTGTAGAACTGATCAGTCACCGGTGTAACGAGTGAGCCAAACCCAAGGAACCCGCTCTCTGCCGAGACGAGGCTTTGGTGGAGGTTTACAAACACATTGTTGAGCACCGAAGTACTCGATCCTTGTGTGATCAACACACCCGTTTCCGCGAGCACTTGATCCGCTTCGTTCGCCATGCCCCCTACTGCCTGGTCAGGAGTCAACCGCAACCCGGCTGCACGAGCGGCATCACTGATCTCGATGCGCGCAGCATTTTGAATCAACGAATAGAGTTCGCCTGTACCAAAACCATCGGTCAAACCGCCGACGGATACAGTCCCTTGGCCATCTTCGAGACGATTGTGTCCAAAGCCTCGAGTGAGAAAGAATGAGTTATAGAGTCGACTTGTGCTCGCACCAAACGGTCCCGATGGGATCGGGCCTAACCCAATCTTGTTGATTCCGGCATTGTCGTTGTCGGCCCCGCCTAGAGACAACGCCTCGACCGCGCTGACAGGACCACTTCGTCCGCCAGGGCCATTGCCGCCCTCGTGGTTCGGAAGTACGGGGTTGCCATTGATAACACGATTCACAGCATCGGTGATCGCGCGAATGATATCGGCTGTGCGATAACCATCGTCAAGGTTACCGGTGAAGATAGGTACGCCCACATTGCCATTGGTCAGCAACGTCGCACCACCGGTGAACTCAAACGTTACACGGTTTCCGAATGGGTTCAACCCTGGGATACCAGGAGTGGTGTCGTAGTCAGGGATTTGAGTGATTGTGAACGTGGTGCCAACCAAGCCATCATTGGCCTTCGTCGAACTTCGTCCACCGCCGTCGATCGAAAGTACAAAATCTCTCGGCGCATACGATTCGATCCCAAGTCGGTAAGTTCCAGTACCCAAACCGCCAGTGCCTTCCTTTCGGCCGCTAAGGCTCAGCGGGTCGTACTCATCGTTCCCAACGAGACTAACACCCACATAGTAGGTGCCAGCTTTGGTCGACGTAAAGTCGATATATCCGTCGCTGCCATTGGTAACATCCGCCACTCGATTCGCGTTGGTTGCTCCTGGGTTAAGGAACGTTGGGACCGCAGCGGGTTGGCTTACAATGCCTGGCCTCGTACCACCAGCAAGGAACGATTGGGGGACCCCGTTTGAATCAAAGAGACGCAGGATAGTGCCTGGGCCGCCGGCAACGGTATCCATATCGACGACCACGCGATCCCCAGCACCAAGTTCGACTCGATAGAGGTCAACGTCGCGATCAACGGAGAGCGAATTCGTATTGTTGCCAAGCGTTCCCTGGGTAACGTATGGCCCACTATGGCTGCTTCCAACCTTCGTATCCACAGCGCCGCTGAACGTATCGTTGGGCTCGCTGACGCCAGAGCCTGCGAATTGGGCTTCGGTACCGTCATTTCCATAAATCGTGTTGTTAACGATTCGTGCAAACGGTTGAGGAGCATCCGCAATCGGCGCTAAATTCACGGTCGGCAGCACACCGCCAGCCCTTTGGAAAGCGCTGCTCACATAAACTTGAGTCGCGCCCTCAATGTAAAGAGCCAAGCCTTCAATATTTCCGATATTGGCAATCTGCTGTGTTTCGAAAAGCGAAGGACCAACGTAGCTGCGGACCAATCCGGCAAGGTTATTCGTTACCAGGATGCTGCTGTTGATCGCTTCCTGCAAACCGACCAGGATCTCTTCAACCGTACTTTCATCGACACCGTCATACACGCCTGCTGCCGAACGATGGTAGAAGTAGATCGGAATGTGGCCGTCGACAACCCCGTCGCCACCTAACACCGCACTACCACCTGCTCCGATCGGCGCGCCACCGACATCGTCATACTCAAAAACGACCCGTGTACCGGCGGCGTCGATGATGACGCTGAAGCCATCATTGATTTGGCTAAGCCCAAAAACATCAGCCGTCGCCTCAATCATGAACGGGCGGGTTTGCCCGTCAATCTTAATGCCCGCGTAGCTTGCCTTATCAATGACGTTGTTGACCGCCACGACACCTGGAACCAAACCGCCAGTCACCGAATCGTTGAGCGTCGGAAGATTGATCACGCCGCCCGATGCCGTTGGACCGACAGGCGGAGCAACCAGGAATGTGTTGAAGTTGAAATTATTGAAAATAGACCCGTTGCCTATGAGATTCAATTCATCTCTTGGGTCCGTCTCTCGTAGCCCTGGTTCCGACCAAATACCGATGCCGCGCACGTCGCTAATTCGGTTGCTGTCAATGATCACCTGGCCCTGTGACCTTACCTTGTTGAAGTCGCCAATCCCATTGTGGTAAATCGCGGGCAGACGGACCGAACCGTCAGCAGCCACGGCGACTGGGGTGCCCGCAGGTGGCGCAGTGGCGAGAGACGTAATAGGCAGGAAGTTTCCAGTCGCATTTCCGGACAAGTTCACTCGAGCGTCAGTGGTCGCTCCACTCGCATCACCGGTCGCGGACGCAGCTTCAACCCCAAGGCGCGCTTGGGTCGCTGGATTGTTGATCGCGGTGATCAAACGTCCGGCTATTACGCGGGCCGAGTCGGCCGCAGTAAACGGAATACGAACGTTTCCAAACGCAACTGTCGCATCGGTGCTGAATTCAAACACGACGGCATTCAAGCCATCGCTCAACGTAAAGCGATCACCATCTGCCAACTGGTTGCCCGCAGGCGCAACAATCGTGATCTGCTGTGCTTGACGGTCGTTGGTATCGAAGGTGCGGGTCAGGTTGACGCCGGTGGAGAAGTTTGGCTTGATAGCGGGCGTAGCATACTCGGTCCCAGGACGAACTTCGAGTTGATATTCACCCGCTACTCCGCCACCAAAACCAGTGAAACTAGTTTCGCCACCCGATGCATAGAAGACGGTCTCGCCACGTTCTGCAAAACCAACGATGAAGTCGTCAAGATAGAGACCTTCGCTAACGCCAGGGTTACCACCGCCAAGGTTATACGTAAACGTTGCTCGGACACCCGTTTGACCGGCGAAGTCTCGCAAACTGGCGCGATGTTGACGCCAGAGCGAATTGTTTAATAGTGAAGTATCAACAAACGGGTTGTTGAGAACGGTACCGGTCGGATTCTGATCGCTTGTGATCCGCACGATGACGGAATCACCAGGGGCAGGGCTATAAAAATAGTTGTAGTAAAAGACCGGCTCATCGGCTGCAGCATAGCCGGTCAAATCAAACGACTCTGAAACGAGCGACCCAGAGGTCACCGCAGTTTGTCGATCAAACAAGATCGAACTGCCTGCCTGTCCTGTACCGGTGATGACATGATTTTGGATCGAAGTGTGAAGTACGTATCTCCCGCCAGGAGTCAGTGTTCCATCGAAAGCGATGCCAGTGTCGCTAACCGTAAAATTCGTCGTGCTCTTGATCACACCGACAAAATAGAGTCCGGCATTTAGCACACCGTCAAAGAACGGATCGAAAGCGGAAAGACTGCCATTGCGTCCGTTCTGAATGGGTGAAGATGCAAACCGCAAAGGATTCCCAGGAACCGCTTGGAAGCCGCCGCCTGGCGCAGGCGTGAATAAGACGAGGTCAAAATCAGCGCTATTAAAATCGACCGCTGGCGGCACGACGAACGGATTGAACCCTTCGTCAATATCGAGAATCACTCGCGTATTATTGTCGGACAGCGAGAACGAGTAGAAGTCTGCTAGCTCATTGCTCAGCAAGCCTTGAACGCTGGAATGCGGGATCGAGGTCGAAGTGTTTTGAGGGATTCGGAACGATGCACCGCCGATGTTCGGATTGTCAGCAAGTGACCACGACCCTGTCGCATCAAGATCCTGACCTGGAACAAAATTGTTCGGCTCAATTTCAGTCGTGATCACGTCCGTGAACGACACGCCAGTGACGCTGTTATCAAACGGCTGGGGAATGCCGTGACCAGGATCATTAGCGCGCAGGTTGGTACGCTCGAATCCACCGGCAGTTAAAGCGGCATTGGTAAAGAACGTCGGCAACAGTGGACCTGAAGCGGTGCTGGATGGCCCCGCATTGACGCGATCTTCGACAATTCGCGCGATCGAGTTGATAGGCTCTCGTCGGA
>JANOBM010000031.1:0-40691 GCA_031411655.1 Planctomycetaceae bacterium | reverse complement strand
CGGACATTTGCTCGACCAACTCGCGCGACGACTCCGGCTCGACGAATCGTCCAGACTTGCGCAACGAATGCCATCCACCGATGGCCCATAGCAGGATGGATTGCCTCTCGTCGTGGAGTGCATCACGGAGCGTCTTATCTTCACGTCCGAAAAATGATTTCGTGAATCGAAGAATCACCAGCCGACCGGAAAGCGCTCCTGACGCATCACTCAGCCGTGGTAGCTCGTTGGATATGATCGTAAACCGCGCCCGCAATTGCGTGGTGATCGGTTCCCGATGCTTCCGGTCTACGGTCTGCGCATCCTCACCACTGATCGACAGTAGCCGTTCTGTGGTCGCTGCCACGTCGGTACGTCCAGACAAACGAGCATCACCGATGATCGCCAGCGATTTGCCGAGCAACGCCTGCAATCCGAAGTTTGTTGCAAGTCCTGACAATGTGGGTGCGCAGCAATTGCCATCCCCGACCAGCGAACGCATCACGCTTGCAATGGTTCCTTTGCCGGATCTCTTGGGACCGACCATTAACATGATCTTTTGCTGCCTGGTGTCTGCCGTCAAACAATAGCCAAGCCACTGGCGAAGTAACTCGATGGACTGTGTGTCGTCTCCGAATAGGTCGTCCAGGAATTGCATCCAGCGTACAGGCTGTGGCGCATCGATCGCGAATCGGTAATCGGTCGCAACGCCATTGAAGTACGACGGAGTAGCCGGAACGCTGAAGGGTTGAACGCCTGCAATCAAACTCGGTAGGTGGATGATCTCACTGCATGTGGTGAACGTATCTTCAACGCGCCACGTTCTTGCGATTTCATCACCACCATCCAACCACCTCGGCATGGACAGGCAACTCATCACCGCACAATTGGCAGCTACGTTCATCAAGACGTTTGAAACGTCCTGCGATTTGATGTCGGTATATCCACGCTGAAGAAACGGCACCGCATCGCTTTTAACGTCGTCTTTGGTCAACTCGACGTATCGACCATCCAGCCACTTCCAATAGGAACCGCCCCAATAACGGAGCGTTAGAACATTGCCCAAACGCTGCGATGATAGGAAATCGTCTGCAACATCCTCGGGCGCTTGGTCTTTCAGTGGTTCAAGCTCTGGTTTGCCGTTTTCTCGTGCCTTTCGGATTGCACGCTCTAAGCCGGCAACGTCCCACTCCGGTTGACACCGAGGGTTAAACGCTTCTTGTAAGACTGCCAGCGTTTCAACGTCCGACAGGCTGAACTTGTGGATTGCCTTGCACGCTGCCGCAAATAGCTTCTTCGCTCCACCCTCACCCGATACGGATGGTTCCATCTTCGCGATGTAATTGACTGCCTTACGCTTGTTCGATGGTTGTGATGTCAAACCATTGTTGCGGGATCGCTCTGCCGTTGGTTCCAGCTTTAACGCAACCCCGCGCAGCAGCTCGACAGGCACAACTTGCAACTCTGCGGCCGGATCGATGAACCACGTCTGACGATGTGGTCGATCTGGTAAACCTTCGATGCCGACAACCTCATCCCCCTTGCGTGCGGTCGTGCCGAGTACCTTAGTAATTCTCGCTGCATTGAATGTCGTAACGTCAACCTCCGCACCCTTTGTATCGAATCGCTGCGCCAGCCCTTTCAATACTGCTTCAATCAATAGCTTCGATGGTTCATCGTTTGGTAATTCGATACGCCAAAGCAGATACCGACCATTCCCGCTCATGCCTTGCAATGGTTCCGGCCATCCAGCGGAGCGTACCGAAGTCAACAGAGTGTCCGAGAGTTTGTCCGCTTCGGTTAGTTCATCATCGGTCGCGCTTATGCCGGCAGGCCGCTTAGAATCGATGTCGATGAATAACCATCGACGACACAGAACGTCCTCATCCTTGGTCGTCTTGTCCGCTCGAAACTTGACCCGATTGTTTCCTCTCGCCAGTAACGCCGGATTGACCGGGTTCAATGTGATGAAGATTCCAGGCGGTTTTAATCTTTCGATGTCCGCGATGGACTTAGACTCTTGCGTCAAATCGTTGAAGTAACCCGCAAACGTAGATTTGAAAGTCCCATTCGGATTATTAGGACAGTCCATAGCTCGAACCTCATGCACGGCACCGGGTTCCTGCATGATCCGTAGGAACCGCTCTACGCTAGTGCAACGGTTTGCTAGGTGCGATTTATCGATCATCACGCACCTTCTGAGCGACGGCATTAAGTAGTCGCATCGCTTCGGTACGTTTTTCGATGTGGCAACCGAACCAGGTTTGGCCGTCCATCGTGTAGCCGATCCAACTTGTACCCGCTCTCTTTGGAACGGCTGTAGCAAGCTCTCTGCCGTCTTCGTTGGCAATGCCAGATATGTAGTGAGTCTCGTGCAATCGCTTCCAGACTCGCTCTACGGTGGCGAGCGTCATCCTGTGGAGCGTATGACCGGCAATGCGTTTGGTTTTTCCGGTTGCATGCCGGCGGGGGTCGCGTATCATTAGTGAACCTTTGTTGAGTGATGTCGCGGACAACTTTGCCGGAAGTCGCGACGGGAAAGAGAATTGCGAGACGCCATCGGAACCCCAACCGATGGCGTTTTGCGTTTACTTGGCGAGTCTTGCGGCCAACTTCTTAGCGGCTCGCTCTGCGGCAACATTTGCTTGATGTGGCGTCTGAACCGGTGCGACCATGCCACCGACAGAAGCGGCGGTGGTTGCGGTCATGTAGCGAATGACCGCCGAGATGGTGCATAGCCTGCGCCCACCAAGTACACGACTTTCCAGTCGTACACCTCGGGAGCCACGAGTACACCAGCGCAGACACGTTGAAAGATGTGGTCTGCGTCCTGTGGCTTGCTCAACCGCATCGACTAGCGGGAGGTACTTTTCGTTTTCCTTGATCGCGTCGATAATCGCGAAAGCTGTTTTTGTCATGGCAATCAGTTCCGTTTGTGGCTTTGAGTAGCGAACACAAACGGATGATGGCAAGCGATGGGGTAGCGTACGGGGTAGAGCTACCTACTGTTTTCTGCTTCTTTCCAAAATCTTTGAAGCAAGAATTAGGTTTGAACGCTTCCGAATTGAGATTTTCCAGCCATGCGGTTTTAATGCTTTCGATAGCACTTTCAACATCGATGAGATATTTTCAGGGTCGGTCGATTCGGTCAATCGATGTCCTGTTCCAGGGATTCGATATTCCATAAATTCAGTGAAGGTTACACCATCGGGACGACTGGCAAGGTAACGAAAGATAGAAGGATGTTTTGATCGTTTGCCAAGCAAACTTGAAATATGTTCTATCGATTGATTTTTGACTTCGGCCTGTACGTCAAAGTGATTTTTTACACGAACCATAGTTTGCCGAACCACTATCGGTATCAATTCACTGTGTTCAATGATCGCATTTAATATGCGTTGCGTCTTTGCCGTTTCGATCGCGTCTGCGTTTTTTCTCACATACGCAGCCCCCGCTAATAAGTCCGGCCGGTTCTTGTCGCGCGGCTTTGCTTTTGCCATCTTTTAGAATCCCATAGTTTGAAGAAGTCGCTGCCATCCATCGGCATTCGCTATGGGACGAATGCCGATGGACAGCGCAAGGGAGCTACCCTCTCACGACAGTTTGAAGTTTAGCCGATTTGGCGAGCAACATTGATCGCTCGTTCCCGATCCTTTTCAGCGTAGACCTGGGTGACTGTGATCTCGCTGTGACCTAGCACACTTGATGCCGCTTCTAGTCCGAATTGTTTACGGATGTCCGTAGCGCGAGTGTGCCTCAGTCGATTTGGCGCCCAACGGTGAGCGTATTTCCACGCCTTGGCCTTCGCTGGATCCACCTTGATGTCTGCCGGCATTGGGAATGCTTTGTCGCATCCGTAGGCGATTGCTCTGGCGTAGGTCATCGTCGAATACGCTTCGCTCGGTGCCTTCATCGGCTTCTTCTTCACGTTGGATCCAGGACGATTGCCATAGTTTGGTGGTGTCACCCTGGCTTCGTGCTTCGCTTGCAATCGCTGTTTGGTGGCTTCCTGAGGCGAGAAACAAGCCTGATCGGATCCGCGTAGCAGATAGCGAGTTAAGATCGCCTGTGCCTTCGGTCCAGCGTAGATAGTGCGAACGATGCCACGATAAGCAGTCTTGTGATCTGCAATCGTGATCTTCCAAACTTCCTCCGAACGATCGACCATCGCCGGCGTCAACTTGCAAATCTCACCGGGCCGGCAACCAAGCAGTAATTGCAACTCGACCATATCACTGACCACCTGGGGCAAGTACCGAATCGTGGCAACCACCACGGCATTGTCTACCGGCTTGATCGCTGCCGCTTCTGGTGCATCACTTCGTCCGCGCTTGAGAGTATCCACGCATTTCAAAGTCTGGTGGACCGCTGCCGGGACCATGCCTTCGGCAACTCCAAACTTCACGACTCGCATCAACCGCTTCATTTGTGAGTTGACGTACTGCCGGGACACCCTGCCGGCTTTCCGGTCACAATCCTTGTCCAACCACCACTGACGGACCGTTTTGTACTCGAGCGGCCCAAACGACGATGCCGGCAAGTTTGCGTACAACTCCGCCAACGGACCGATGGCCAGCTTGAGGTTTTTCAATTCAGTGCCGGGACCGTAGTAAACCTCGGCGTGATCCAGATATGCCAAGCAGAGGCTCGCTATCGTCGGTCCCTGCGGCTCGGCGATGAACTTGGTGGCGTTCTTGCTGACAAGCCACTCGGATTTAAGGCGAGCGTATTCCTCACGGCTTTTGGGTGAATCGTAGGGACCAAGATAAAACATCTTGCCACCCAACCGGACAATCGCCTGTCCTGACGATTTATGCAGGCGGTAACCAGGCTCTTTTGCCATGTTGCGAAGTCTCCATTTTGGGCAAGTGTGTAAACTACACACTTGCGGACCTTGGAAAACAGCGCTCAGACTCGTGTCTGGTTTGTCGTTTTATCAACGAATCGCCGGGTGAAACTGCATACACCCCACTGGGTTCGAACCAGTAACCTTCGGTTCCGTAGACCGATGCTCTATCCAATTGAGCTAGGGGTGCTTGTGATAGGAGAACGGGACCCAGACAGGTCGGCTCGCCAGCCCAGATTTTATCGGGGAAGGCGTTGGCTGCAAGCGGGTTACCGTGAACCGTTCATGATTGGAGATGTCTGCTCGTAATAGGCGATGCTTTCACGCAAGCCTTGGTCGACGGTAACCGTCGGCTCAAAACCGAGGTACGCGCGGGCTTGGGTGATATCGGCAAGTGAATCGCGCACGTCTCCTTCGCGAGCCGGTTGGTGAATCGCTTGAATCGGCCGACCAAGCACATCGCTGAGGGTGCCCAGCAATTGAAGCAACGTGGTACTCGAACCGCAGCCGATGTTGAAAGTACCGCCAGCGGCATGCGGTTTAATGGCGGCCAGCAGATTCGCGTCCACGACGTTCTGCACGTAAACAAAGTCCCGTGATTGGTGGCCGTCGCCGTAAATGATGGGGCGTTGACCGGCTAAAATCATCGAAACAAAACGAGGAATGACGGCGCTGTATTCACTTTGCGGATCTTGGCGGGGGCCAAAAACATTGAAATATCGCAAAATAACCGTTTCGAGCCCGAACCCGTTGTAAAACGCACGGCAGTACTGTTCGGATGAGAGTTTCGCCGCGGCATAGGGGGATAACGGGTTGGTCGGATCGGATTCTCGCTTAGCAACAAAGGGCGAGTTTCCATAGGCGGCGCTCGTTGATGCGAGCATAAAACGCTGCACACGATGTCGCTGAGCAGCTTCGAGTAAACAGACCGTCGAACTCGTCGTCCAAGCGTGGCAAAGCGATGGTTCCCGCATGCTGCGAGGCACACTTGCCATGGCAGCCTGGTGAAAAACGAAGTTGACGCCAGTCATCACGTCGTCAACTTGGCTCGGGTCGGAAGCGTCACCTTGAATGAACTCAAGCTTTGCGGATGAAGAATGGTGGGAGAGATTGTCCAAGAAGCCTGTGCTTAGATTGTCGATCACTCGCACAGTCGCCCCGGCTCGCAACAAGCCATCGACCAAATGGGAGCCGATAAATCCGGCGCCCCCGGTGACCAAGCAGAGTGACGCCGAAAGCGGGCCATCCGCAGAAACTAGGCCGGCGGAATCTAAATGGGTTGGGGGCATGGCGTGAAAACGGTGAAGGAATAAAACAGAGATATCAAGATCGTTGGTATTGTTTTAACGATATCGGATGCTGAAAGGCTAGAGAAAATCGTTTCCCCCCCTAGTAACTACGTGTCGTGTGCCGAAATCGATCGTTTCAACTGATATTCGTGGCAGTCTCGTCCTGCTTGGCACGGGCACGAGCGTCGGAGTTCCCGCGATCGGTTGTCCGTGTGACGTTTGCCAGGGCGGCGACCCCAAGAATAATCGGACGCGAAGCTCCGCAATTTTGGGGCTTCCGGCTGGAAACCTGTTGATCGATACGACACCGGAACTTCGGATCCAGTTGCTGAGGGAACAGATCGGCTTGGTTCACGCGGTGCTGTATACGCATGATCACGCCGATCATATTTTTGGACTCGACGACTTGAGGCTTTTTCCGTTCGCTATCGGTGGACCGGTGCCGTTGTTTTGTCAGCGACAGGTCGAGTCTCGCATTCGAAAGTCATTCGATTACGCATTTCATAACGGTCCTGAAACGCACCGGGGTTCACGACCGCAATTGGAATTTGAATCCATCGACGAAGAGCCGTTTGAAGTGCTTGAGACGCGAGTCATTCCGATTCCGCTGGTCCACGGCCCGCACTCGAAAGTCCTTGGCTTTCGAATCGGTGATGTCGCGTATTGCACGGATACCAATCAAATACCCGCTTCGAGCTTGAGGCTGCTGATGGGTCTGGACACACTTGTCATCGACGCGCTGCGGTACACGCCTCACCCGACGCATTTTTGTATCGACGAGGCGCTTGAGGTCGTTGAGCAAATAAGGCCGCGTCGAACGGTGCTGACGCATATGGCACATGAAATCGATTACCACACGGCGAAAAGCCAGCTTCCGCACGGTGTTGAACCGGGTTATGACGGTATGCGTATCGAATTACGGTAATGGATGTGGCTTCACAAGATGGTTTATCAAGATGCCACTTTGGAATCTGGGAGAGGGTCGGTGGTAGAAGCAGGCACCGGTGCAGGCGCAGCAAGTTCATTTCCGGACTGGGCGCGTTCACCTTTCGACATTGATTCGATTTCGGCAGTGACCGCCTTTACCAAGTGCTGGCAATAGTTGTGGATGCTGTGGTCAGAAAAATGATCGACGTTCCGCTGTCGCAGTCCCTTAAAAAAACCTTTCCAACGATCCCGTCGCTTCATGAGATACCCATATTCTTTGATGACGCCATCGCGGTTGAAGTAGACCTCTTTCCCAGCATGCTGGTAGCCCATCCATGTGGGAGGGACGCGTGTTACAACGTCGTTATTATTGACGAATCGGAAGTAATCGAGCTTTACGTACCCGATGTAATTCTTACAACCAACGCGGGGACTTCCGAAGGTAAAAAGCTGTTTTGGATTGCTCTTGATGTAGGACATCAAGCATCGACCCGCGCATATTGTCGCCATTGCGCCACCCAACGAGTGACCACAAAAGTAAAGTGGGATGTCATTGGTGCTGAGCGCTGTTTCTAGCATTGGCCAGAGGTCATCGACCTCACGTTTGAAACCACCGTGCACCTTACCAATGGTTTCGGCAATCACTGCTGTGGCATTGACGTCGGCGCGAATGTCATTCCATTCGTTGGGCTCCGTTCCTCGACACGCAATCACGCAATCGTTGTCGTTTCGAAATCGATACGCTTGGGAGCCATCGTGATCATAAAATGTTACGTCGGGGAAGCCGATCAACTCGGCGGCTCGAGTTGCTTCATTTTCATCGTTGTACGCGATCATCGAAAGTTCTGCGAAGAGCAAGGCTCTCTGCAAGAAAGTTAGGTCGCCGATGGGACCTCTCACATCGCTGTAGACAACGAGTTTGCGTTCACCGACATCTTGAACATACCTTGGTTGCACTTCTAGACTCCTTCCGATCACGCTACTGCCGACTTTAAGCCGCGAGGCTTCGCGGTTCACCCGATTGACATGAGCATTCTATACCGAGTGGATATCGTGCTCCAAGTCGTCGGAACAAGGATCATCAGGAGTCGGACCTCTGGGATCTGACTCATGTGTCCATGGGCTGCTGGGAGCAAGTTGTCGGAATCGTCGCCAATGTACTGCAGCTGCTGCAGTCTCACCGATGGCTTCGAGGGAAATCGCTAGGTTGTAATGCGCATCCGGATAATCTTCGTGCAGTGTTAATACCCCTTGGAGGGCGGCGACAGCGAGGTCGTGGCGACCGGTTTCCGCCAACACACAAGCAAGATTCGTTCTCGCTTCCACAAATGTATCATCGAGTTCGATCGCCGTGTAATAACGCTCTCTTGCGGCTTCGATTTGGCCATCGCGATAAAGTAGTTCGCCAAGTTGGAAACAAATGTCGGCTCGCATGCCATCACGCGATAAAATTGCATGGCAAAGGTCAATGGCAGCGGACAGGTCGCCTTGCTCTTCAAGCTCAAAAACTTGTTCAAGCCATTCGTCGCGCCGGCTGTTTGGAAAATCAGCATTTCGAGCCGATTTATTTTTCGGTGGAAACTCAATGTCTTCGTCCCAATAGGGCGCCGTCATCGGCAAGACCGATCGTTCCTCCTTATCGGATGAGTCGGCTGCGTCGGGAGCATCAAAATCAAATCGCAGTTGACCGCCGGGTTCGATCAGTCCTTCGCCTTGTCGCAATAACACATGCCTTCCTTCGATCAAAACCGAAAGCTGGGCAAGCGGACGCTCCACGTCCGGCAACACTTCGGCCAATTCTCGAAGTCGATTTTCAATTGCCAACGGGCTTGCACCCGCCGCAACGAGTTCGGCCAAGCGGCGCGCTGTCGAGACTTCTTGGAAATCAAAATAGGGCAACTTGTGCATCGTTCGCGCGGGTACAATCAGGCCGCGACGATGCCAGCGACGGATGACACGTACGGAAACTCCCAATAAGTCGGCAAGCATAGCCGGGGTATATAAATTCTTGACGTGGTTTTCAATTTCAACCAATCCCAGTCGCTGCCAAAGCTCGGTTTCACGAAGGATCTCGAGTTGACCCGACGTGGCGAGGTCGCTGAGTGTTCGATCGAGAAGTTCACTTTCGGCCAACGGCGATTCGTCAGCGCCGATCACTACCCAATCGATTTTTGCCGAGTCCAGCTCACAAACGGTCGCTCCGAACGAACGTAATAGATTGGCAGCTTCGCGACGATTCATCCCACCCAGTTTTCCAGCCAACGCGATGCGTTTTCCGGAAATAAGCGAGGATGTCATGTTCGTCTTTCGAATCAAATTGCGACACGAGCGGGGACAGCCGGCAAGCGATCAAATCACACAAGCGATCAAATCACAATCGGACGGGCAATAGGTCCTATTACGCCAGTTGCTGACACGCTAATTGCTAACTCGCTCGACATACTCACCGATACGAGTGTCAATTTTGATCACATTACCGATCTTGATGAATCCGGGGACGTTAAATTCTGCGCCGGTTTCTACCTTACAAGGTTTGGTCACGTTGGTTGCGGTGTCTCCCTTCGCGCCTGGCACGGCGTCGATCACTTCGAGCTCAACGTGAGACGGCGGTTCAAGCACGATTGGGTTGCCGTTGAACAACGTCATGGTGCATCCCATGCCATCTTTGAGATACTTCCACGTATCGCCGGCAACATCCGGCGTCACTTCGTATTGCTCGAAAGTGACTGCGTCCATGAATACGAAATTCTCGCCCTGCCGATAGAGATACTGTACGTCTGTCGATTCAACGTCAGCGGCTTCCAGCGAATCGCCGCCCTTGTACGTACGATCGAGCATGGTTCCGCGAACGAGATTTCGCATACGGCATTTGTACAGGGCATTGCCCTTGCCGGGTTTAACGAAATTCATTTCCACCATCAAATAGGGTTCGCCGTCGATTTGGACCTTGATACCTTTGCGAAAATCGCTTGTGTTGTAAGTTGCCACGACCTAGCCGGCTCCGTCAGTGTGTAATGAAGATAGAGAGGATTGATTTGAACGTTTCGCCGCAGATTCTAACGACTATCGGCAGAATTGTCCCGACCAGTTCCAAAGACGTCGTGGAGACGTCCTTCACCGAGACTTCTGGGGACTGGCAGGAGTCGATGCGGCAGGCCATTCGTTCGGCGGATGAGTTGAGACAATTCGTCGGCCTAGAACCGGCTAGCCAGTGCCAAAGTGAAGCGGAGCAAACATTCCCGACCTTTGTTTCGCGGGAATTTGCGAGTCGGATCGAACGGGGCAACCCTTCTGACCCGCTCCTGTTACAAGTCCTGCCATTGTTGGAAGAAGCCTTCGAATCGGAGGGTTTTGTGGCTGATCCTGTCGGCGATGGGGACGCCAAAGTTACATCCGGGCTTTTGCAAAAATATTCGCGCCGAGCCCTTGTGATTGCAACGGGCGTCTGCGGAGTGCACTGCCGATATTGTTTTCGACGCGAGTTTGACTACGCCCCTGATTCCTCGCCGAAGTCGGCTGTCATGGGTGGAAAAATCACGCCCTGGGCACATGCGATCGGGGAGCTTCAACGGCGCACGGAGATCGATGAAGTGATTCTCAGTGGTGGGGACCCATTGACTCTCTCTGATTCAAAACTCGAGGCACTCCTTACGGCGGTCGAAGACGTGCCTCATGTGAAGCGATTACGAATCCATTCTCGAATGCCGATCGTGATCCCGCGCCGTATCACTTCGGCACTTGTCAATCGCCTCCGCACCAGTCGCCTGGCTACTTGGCTAGTCATCCATTGCAATCATGCATCCGAAATAGATGATGACGTCGCCGAAGCGTTGGGAATGCTCATCGATGCAGGAATTCCGGTGTTGAACCAGGCCGTATTGCTCCGACGAGTCAATGACAACGCGGATGTCCTCGAAAGGCTCTGCCGAAAACTAGTCGACCTGCGAGTTCAGCCTTACTACCTCCACCAACTCGATCGAGTTCGAGGCGCGTCTCACTTCGAGGTCCCGATTGAAGTTGGGCACGCCCTTATTGAAGAGCTGCGAAGTCGGCTACCTGGATACGCGGTGCCACGCTATGTCATGGAAGAGGCGGGTGCGTCGTCGAAGACTTCTCTTGCGTAGCGGATACGAGACGAAGATTACCAAACTGGAACGTAACCGGCTCCTCGATGTCCACTGCCATAAACTCGACGCATCGAATCGAGTCCGCTCGCATAGGGCGTCGCACAGGCTGACGGATGATATCCGCGATGGGAAGTGCGATTCGCTGCTGTTCGCCTGGGTTCAGGCGATAGATCTCCACGAAGCGTTCTCGATCGGAGAAGTCACTCTGTTGGTCGACGATCCGCAGACGTACTTCGACTGGGCCGCGAGCGCCGTCGTCAGCGCGGCCGATGTCGAATTGGAGGCGATCGTATCCTGACCAATTCGACAGGAATTGTTGTAGTTGGACTGCCGGAAACTTATCAGGAATGAACGTTGCCTGCATGGCGTTGGAGTTCGAATCCGACTGAGCCCGGAAAGGGCTTGGAATAATGCTTACCTCGGCTGAATGGATGTACCATCGCTCAAGTTCGATCGGTGAATCGAACGGAGTCAACTCGGGACCGGACTGGTGCTGCTGCCAAACATCGATGAGTGACCGCGTAGGGCTGTAGCTCGCAACGACAAGTGCAGTGATTGCGGATAGCCCCATCCCCCACCGCATGACGATGGGGTAACTCGGTGAGAGTCGCAGCAGCAATGCTGCCGTTGCTCCAGCGGCATTGGCCATGAGATCGTGAAGGGACGCCGTGCGTCCCAGTTGGCTCTGAAGCAACTCAATCAAGGCGCTCCCGCAAATGACTGCTAGCGTGGTCAATAAACGCGTTATCATCGATCGGGAGACAAATCGGTCGCTCACGCAGATCGCGAGATAGCAGAGAACTACAAAGATAGGCAAATGTACGAGGTCTGCAACTCTTCCCCAGGCGCGCGAGTGAAGTGGTATTGGCGCCAACAAGCCAATTAAGGCCAAGCCTGCGATGGGAATGGCAAGCTGCAAGGGACGGGAGGAAGACTCTGCAGCGTCTGTCTTTGGGGTGTCTGTATTGTCGATTTGGACGCGAGTATCCGTTCGAGTGCTGCAGGACCGGTCGCCAATTTAGCAAGCTAATGAGAGCAAGCGATCGAGGAAGCGTGCCGAATGTCAGATGCTGATATTAGTCTTTTGTGTGCTGAATGTCTAATCGCATTCAAGGGCGTGAGAGAAGGTGACTGAGAAAGCCAGCTGGGATGGCCTCGAATAAGCAAGGCTCGACATGGCATCTTCTCTGGCGATTGGAGGGCGAGCCCCAGCGAGTTAAGAACCTATCCGAAAATCATTAGCCGCTTTGGCGCTAGCCGCGGGCCTCTTCGGTGCTCGGATAGGTTCTAAAGCGTGCCTCATCGCCAGCAGAGCACTTGCGTTTGGCGAGCATTCACTCGCAGTTGCCAATTGCGTTGCGAGGGCGGCAACGCATATTCGGTATCACGAAGTTGTCTCTCAGCGGTAAAGCCAGCGTTTTGAAGGAGTGCTATCACACGTTCAATGGAATTGGTCTCCACCGTCTGGTCGGTTTCATGAACTTCAACATATGCCGCATCAACTTCATGGAGAGTACTTTTGATTTCATGGAGGATTTGTTCTTCGGCACCCTCGACATCGAGTTTTAAGAAGTCAACCCTTCTTCCCTTGAGGTAAGGTGAGAGCCGTTCGCACTTCACCTGCTGTTCACCCGATCCGGGACGTGACCCCCAACCGGAATCGATCGAACTCCCTCGTGCATCACCGCCTACGGAAATATCGCCGTACAGCGAGACAGTACCATCGAAGGCGGCGACTGCCGCGTTGATGCAACGCACCGCTGGGATGCCGTTTCGCTCTACGTTCATCTGCAACAGTCGAAATGCCATTGGGTCAGGCTCAAAGCAAATGACATCCGCGCCGGGCCAACGAAATTTCCATTCCAACATTGTCACGCCGATATTAGAACCGCAGTCGATGATGAAAGGGCGGTCGGTCTGGGGAGTGAAGAATGCGGCAAAGGCTTCGCATTCTCTGCACATGGATAGCATCGCTTCTTGGTTCTCGTAAAACAGCTTGAACCCGCGAAATCGAGTCTGTTGAATGGCAGCAATGAAACCAGACCTCCGTCAAATGAGTACCAACGTACAGGCTAAAAGAAAAACGCTCGGCCACCCCCCAGCGGCCGAGCGTTTTACGCTTCGTACATTCGAGCATTCTCACTTAATTTCTGCCATGCCCAATTCCATTGATTCGTTCTCCCGTTAAAACACCGGCTCCCTAGGGAGAACAAATTTCATAGTTTGGGGTCATCGAACTGAATCGACGAGCGGCAATGCAAGCGATCATGTCGATGCGAGGAAGCGCCTCTTGGACAGTAGTTCGACTTCAGCGTAGTCGAAGCCGGTTAGGGCTTGTGTACGGGCTAGTCCGATCGACCGGAAAATTCCATCGGCAATTTCAGCCGGAGTTGCGGTTGATCCCGCGCGTTCAAGCCCGTCGTTAACGCCCGTGGGTTGCACTTCTTCCACTTCGTAGGTACCGGCTACAAGTCCCGTGAACGAATACGTCCCGTCTGCTGCGGTTGTTTTCGTTTGCAGGACTGTCGCATTCCCACTATTTCGTAAACGAACCGTTACACCGGATATCCCTGCGTCGCTATTGTTGAAAAGACCATCCCGATTCCCATCGCGGAACACACGGCCCGAAATCGATCCATTCGCCGGATCGACGTCGGTGACCGTTGTGGTAGCACTTGCCGTATTGGCGAGTGCGTTCGCGCCCTCGGAAGTGGTCGTGGCAACCGTTGCTGGATTGACCAGTTGCCCAACGAAAGTACTTCCGATGGCAGCGATGATCGTGTAGGTCTGTGTCGCGTTGGGAGCAAGCGTCCCCACCGCCACGTTCACTGTCTGGCCGTTGGCGGTAAGCACCTGGTTGTTGGGTCCGGTTCCACTCGCAAACGTCAGGCCAGTAGGAAGCACATCCACCAACGTCACGCCAGCGGCCGTCGAAACGCCACCGTTTCGCACTTGGATCGTGTAGGTTAGCGACGAGCCGGAATTTGCAGTGGCATTATTGACCGTCTTGGTCACCGTTACGTCGGCGGTGGGCGTAAGCGGAGTAGTGATGGTACTGGTATTGTTGAGTGGTGTTGTATCACCGGTGGCAGTCACTGTCGCCGTATTGCTCAACGTTCCTACCGTATCAGCATTCACGAGCACGGTGATAACAGCCGTTTGAGCACCCGTTGTTCCTGGAGCCAACGTTGGTATCACAAAGGCTACGTCGCCATTGGTACCGGTATTGGTGACTGCAGTCCCATTGAGTGTCACCGACTGGATGGTGACACCAGCGGGCAGGTCATCGGCGACACTGACATTCGTCGCATTGCTTAAGCCGGAATTTGATATTGCGAGGTTGTAGGTGATCGCAGCACCGCCAGGTACGGCTGAGGTTGGGCCAGTCTTCACGACTTGAACGTTGATATCCGGCGTCAATGGCGTCGTAACCGAGGCAGCATTACCAGCGGGTAGGTCGCCGGTGCCACCTCCGCTGATCGCGACGTTGTTGGTGATCGAAACTGTTGCTGAGGCCGCGATGGTTGCATTGACGAGGACCGTGACCGCGTTCCCCGCGCCAGTCGGAACCGATGGCAGCACAAACGCGAGCGTGCCCGCGGCAGGGTCATTGTCGACAAGCTGCGCGCCGTTGAGCGTGATCGACGTAGCTGTCACGCCAGCGGGTAGGGTATCGGTGACGTTGACGTTAACCGCGTCACTTGTACCGGTGTTTGAAACGATAATCGTGTAAACAATATTGCCACCTGGAGTGGCCGCGTTGGTGCCCGTAAAGTTGTCGTCTTTGGTCACCACAAGCTCGACGTTTCTCGCGGGCGTGATGGTCTCCGACTCGCTATTGTTAGCTGCGTTTGTATCGACATCCACGATGGCCCCAGCGTTGATCGGAGCAACGGTCGCCGTGTTAGTAATCGAAGCGGGGGCGCCCTGCGCGACGAGAGCATCAAATGTGAAGGAGACGGACTGCCCGATGTTAAGCGCTCCACCGGTGAAAGTGAGTGCCTGGCCGGTGCTTTGAATCGTGACGCCCGATGTGCCCGCATCGAAGCTGTTGGTCACAAGTGTAAGGCCTGTGGGCAATGTATCGGTGACGGTGAAGCCGCGGGCGTTGCCTGTCGTGCCAGCGTTCGTCACCGTGACGGTGAAAGTAATCGGGGCACCGAAAATCGCGGTACGATTGTCGGCAGGATTGGTGGACACGGATTTCACAACAGCCAAGTCAACCGCTCGCGAAACGTTGTTGTCGACGCTTGCGGTATCATTCGATGTGACGTTATCGGTGTCAGGTAAGTTCGACACCGTTGCCGAGTTAGTAATCAGGTCCGCAGCATCTGTATTGATGGTCACGGTGAGCAAAATGACTGCTGGGGTTCCTCGATTCACGTTTCCAACGGTCGCTGTGACCTCACGTGTAGTCGAATTAAAGGAAATCCCAGCGCCGGCAGCGCCACCATTAATCGTACCGCTGACAAACGTCACGCCGGTAGGCAGTGTATCAACCACCGTCACACCGGTAGCAGCATCATCGATCGTCGCCGAATTAGCCGCATCGTTGTTAACTGTAATTCGATAGACAACGGTGTCGCCGGTTCTTGCTGCGGCTGGTGGTATCGCATTGCCACCAGTGGTTTCCAGCGACTTTGTTATCGATAGATCGGTCTCTGGAACATCTAGGATCGCGTCGTCGCTGTTGTTTGTCGCCACCGGGTCGTTTTGGTCACCGTCGATCGAAGCAGAATTTGTTCGGTCGCCGAAGACGGTCGCTCCAACGATGAAGACAACGTTAAACGATGTACCCGCGGAACTGGCCAGGTCAATGATGTCAAACGTTACGGTACCCGTACCCACCGTCGATCCCTGAACGCCTGCTGGTGCGACCAGTGGGTTAGCGGTGCTTGTCACGCGATCAAAGGTTAGACCAGTGGGTATCGTGTCGATAACCGTCACGCCAGTCGCGGCGATGGGGCCATTGTTGATCACATCGATGCGGAATGTCGCGGTCCGAGTACCGTTGGTAGCCGTGTCGAGCGACACGAATGTCTTGGTGACTCCAAGATCGGCGTTGGGGACGAAACCGAAGTCGAATGTGTTGTTGGTGTTTCCGCCACCGGACGGTTCATCGCCAGCGATCAGTTCGAAAGTGCCCGATGCGATATAGAGTTGGCCAGTGACTGCACGGCCGTCGTCGTCGCTGTCGACGTTTGCATTCGCGCCAGCGGTTTCAGGAGTCGGAGTGCTTGTCGAAAAGCCAACCAAAGTCCTCGCACCGGTGGCTACGCTAGTCGCGTCAAGTTCCCGCGCTGGAATCACCGCAGCATAGAAACCCGGAGTGAGGCCCGTGAATGAGTAGGCACCATTGGTGTCGGTCGTTTGTGTTCCAATGAGAGTCGAGGTCGCGGGATCGACTACGGCCGAAAGCGAAGCCACTGAATACAATTCAACGTCAACGCCTGCGATTCCACTCTCACCTGCGCCAAACAGACCATTGCCGTTAGTGTCTTGGAAAACGAGGTTGCCAATCGTAACAGGCTGGATGTTTCGAACATTCACCGTCTGAATATCGGGCCGTACCGAATCGAGCACTGAAATAATGATGTCGCGACCGCTTGAAACATCGGTTTGCAATTCAATTGCACCCACGTTATTGAAGTCAGCAGGTGCGGCAGCAGTACCGCCTTGGACGAAGTCGGCAAACGGTATGAAAATATCAACAAGTGCCACTACTGCGGCCGCGGGATAGGCAACGGTTACTGTGGAGAAGGCCGTTGCACTGGTGTAAACGTTTAATTGGAAACTGTCTGCTACTGCGTCGACCTGGGCACGTACATTGATTCCACCCAAATTGTCGCCGCCATTGAGGCTAATGCCCCCAAGGCCAGTTGCCGCCAGCGTGATTGCTCCGTCAACGCCGTCGTACTGGATCAGCGCCGTACCGACGGTGCCTGTTTGACTCGACAACCGAAGCTGATCGTTGGTCGCGTCGATCTGGAACTGAACATCGCCCGTACCGGAGGTGTAGTTGACCCGAACATCTCGCTCACCCCCAACCGTTTCTGGCGCGGCAAGAGACTCGGTCCGCGTCGTATTCAGTGAGTTTACAATAAGACTTTGAGCCGTCTGACTGTAAGTGTCGATGGACTGCACCTGGACACCATCAGCGTTACCGGCCGTGACCGTCACTGTAGTCGGCGATGGGTTGATGAGTCCTGCGGGCGCGTCGGCATTGTCTTGTTGGATAAAGTACAGACCTGCAGTTAAGCCATCGAACCGATATGCACCTGGCGTGGCGCTGGCGAGAGCATCCGAAATGTCAGTGCCGACCAACGTGTCGTCACCGCCGAAGACGCCGTCGCCGCCGTCGCGAAACAGACGCACATCGACTCCAGCTAGCTTGGTGTCAGCGGTATCCACGACGGAATCGCCGTCCAAGTCTACGAAAACCACGCCAGAAATCGCCGCGATGTCAGAGGCCATCACCTCACGTTTGGCGAGGTTTTCCATGCGAAGTGCGCGATGCAGGTTCTTGCGTTTCACGAACCGATCGCTCGTGGCGTGATCGGAGCTGTTGATCAGTCGTTGTAGGATACTCTTGAACATCATCTATTCCGTTGTCAAGTTCGTGTCGCCAGCTCGGTCTATACTCAAGCCGTTCATTCGTCAAATATCGGACAATCCCTACGCCCGTCACCAACGATTATGTTGGAAAGCAGGCGTCAATTATTGATTCGCGTTACCAAGTGAACTCGGCACCGGCGGTTAAACCGTGTGCGTAGTAATTCGTGTCGTCAAAGGCGAAGGCAGGACGTGAGGCTCCGGTGAACGGTACCGCTGGAGGTGGTAGGAAGTTCGGATTGACGTCCAGATCGATCTGATCGCCGGGACGAACCACATTCGACCAGAAGATCATTGTATAGCCTGCCTTCAGTTTGAAATTCCGAGTGAGGTTGTAGCCAGCGGTGACGCCAAGCTCGGGCAAGATTGTGAACTGATCGCGAGAATAGCGACCGATGTTGCTCTGTTGAGCAAGCAATCCACCTTGCTGAGCCGCACCGCCATCGATGCTGGTCGTTCCACGGATATCAACCACCTGATGGGTATTGCCAATTGCAAGCTTTGCGAGGCAATCGATCGACCAAGGGCCACGTCGACGGTTGAACAGAATGCCAAGATCAAACCCGTTGAATTGATTGGTGGTGTCGAACCGATCGCTGATCCGAAAGCGACCATTATCTGGTGCCACAAGGCCGACCAGATCTTCAGTCACCTGAACCGACTCGTCGAGTTGCAGATATCGATAGCCAAACAAGAAGTCGGTACGGCTATGAATCATTCCGCAGCCACCGCATAGGCCACTGCCACAGCCGGTGTAGCAGCTCATCTGGCGTCGAAGGTTAAATCCGCCACCGACCAATTGACTCGATGCGCGGGCATCGATGGTTCCGGTGAGGACGTTTGGAAACGCAATCAGTTCCGAGTCTTCGCGTCCGGTGAGAACATTGAAGAAAGGGCGAGCCAGTACGGGATTGCCGGTGCTGCTGCGACGAAACGATTCGGTTTCCTCGCTGAGTTCGAAATACTCAGCTCCAATTCCCCATTTGTGGCACTTGTCCAACCAGAATCCAAATTGCAAGCGTCCGCCGGAAAAGTCGTCTTCTAACACGCGATTGCCACCGAAGAGAGTGCTTGTGGTCGATTGCCCAAGAACGCCAGCGGTCGGTCTGGTTGTACCGCCGGTAGTTACTAGCGGAGGTAGATTCATGCCGCGCTGCGACCAGAGTAGATACTCAAACGACGCCCATCCGTCCTGCGGGAAGCACAAGGTTAGGCATGGACGCCAAGCCCCGCGGCGGCAGCTACTGCACGAACCACAAGACCCATTATCACAGCCGACCGAGTCACACCCCATGGAGTCGCAAGCCATCGAATCGCAGCCCATTCCACCACAGGCGCAACCGATCGAATCACACCCGCTAGCACCTTCATAAACTTCGTCTCCCATATACGGCTGCGATTCGTAAACAACTTCGCCGTCCATGGGTTGATGAGAATGCGTCGAATGGTGTCCTGGTGAGTTTTCGAGTACTGATTGTTCCCCGTGCATTGGAACTTCGTACGCTTCGTTTCCCATGTCGACCATTGGCACCTCTTTTGGCGAGGGCTTGAGGTCGGCTTGGGGTAACGGTTTGGGCTGAGCGGGCGCCGGCAGCTCGGCGAGCCCTTGCGTGCGTCGCACTGTTCCACGGACCGGGATTTGGTGACCGGCCTGTTTCAGATGGGGATCGAGAAATTGATTGCCAGACGCCGACTGGGGTCGGACCGGCTGCCAGCGAGTCCGAGCAACCCGCTCGACCTGGGACTTTGACCCGATGGACCGGTTGGGTTGTCGGCTGTTTTGTTGTGCAGACGCACCATTGGCAAGACAAACAGTCATGCCAATCGCTAGGTAAGTAAGAAGCAATTGTCGGGAGTTCACGGTCGCTTACCGCAGGCTGGTGGTATGATCTTCACCGTGTCGCGGCTTGCGAACGGCTTAGGATCGAAACTCAATTTCCCCTTAAACCAAAACGGCGGCAGGTTTTTGCCCGTGCCTTTTTGGCTTACCCGTCTCATCGGACCAATCGGGCAGCAAAGTTTGCCAAAAGCGCCTAAAAATCGGAAAAATCCGAAAACTCAGTGCAATGCGTAAACTCGACTTAAACTGCCTGCCCGGCCCGACCGGCAGACTTGCGGCGGTCGGAATCATGAAATTCGAACTGAAAACGCCCTTGGCGCCGTTGCGACCCGGCGGCGAAATGCTTATTTTATCCCGCTCAGAAACTGATTCGTACTCAACCGGGCAAGCAACGCGTCTTCCGCCCCGACGGAGTTTTGTGCTGATATGACCATGGACCGTAGCCTCAAGGTGCAAGCCGGGGCAATCAAATCGAGAAACGTGTTGACTCGCCCTGAGCGAATCGCCCGTTTGCAGGAACTTGGCCGTTGGGACGACGAAATGAA
Source organism: Planctomycetaceae bacterium (assembly GCA_031411655.1). Taxonomy (GTDB): domain Bacteria; phylum Planctomycetota; class Planctomycetia; order Pirellulales; family Pirellulaceae; genus UBA6163. Next base: position 20,526 of record JANOBM010000031.1, on the reverse strand, counting down.
CGTCGTCGGCATGGCAAAAGTTCGTGTGGTGAAGGTTTCACTGAAGAAAAAGAAGAAGGTTAAGAAGGCTGACGAAGCCGACGACAAGAAGGGCAAGAAGAAGAAATAGGCCACCAAGTAGCCTGTTTTTGATTCGTTCCGCATGGATAAAACCGCGTTGCAGGCTTGCTGTGGCGCGGTTTTTTCGTTCCCCTGCGTCAACTGTCAGCCATCAGTGCCTTTTTGATTGGATTGAGAAACTCGGTAAGTTGGCGCAGCGAATTCCTTGCGGGAAAGATTAGAATCGTTTGCCCGTTGCGTTCGATAAGAAACTCCAACTCCATTGTCGCCTCATGTCGCTCGCTCCCCAGCCAATTGATTCGTTGCAAAGTGATCAACTGATCTGCCCCGAAGAGGAAACGCTGGAAACCTCCAAGGAGACTCGTCCAAAACTGGATTATCCAGAGGCGACGCAACCGCTTCGGGTCGTTTGGACTTATGCGTTTGTCCTCATAGGAATTCACCTTGTCGCGTGTCTTGCGTTCATCCCCTGGTTGTTCAGTTGGTCTGGGTTAATCCTGGCAATCTTGGGACACTTCACCTTCGGCATGCTGGGAGTCACCGTTGGTTACCATCGCTTACTGACCCACCGCGGATTCAGTTGCCCCAAGTGGTTTGAGCACACTTTAGCGGTCTTTGGGATGTGTAACTTACAAGACAGTCCAGCGCGGTGGGTTGCAATTCATCGCCTGCATCATCAGCACAGCGATCATCAACCCGACCCACATTCCCCGCTCGCCAATTTCCTCTGGTCACATGTCGGTTGGGTCGTCTGCCGACACCGTGATCTCGACAAGACGAGTCATTACGAGCGATATGTCCGCGACCTTTTGCGGGATCCATTTTATTTAAAAATGGAAAGGCACAACGGTTGGTTCTTTGTGTTCGTCGCTCATGCGATCGTTATCACTCTAGCCGGAGCAGTGTTTGGATTTTTGGTCGGCGGAACGTCTGCTGAGGCGATGCGAATGGCCGCTAGCTGGTACGTCTGGGCCGTCGCTGTCCGAACGGTTTTTGTGCTTCACGGAACATGGTCGGTCAACTCACTCACGCATGTTGCTGGCTATCGCAATTACGAGACTCGCGACAACAGTCGAAACAACTGGCTGGTAGCATTGATCAGCCACGGTGAAGGTTGGCACAACAATCATCATGCGCAGCCGCGAGCTGCGCGTCATGGCCATCGCTGGTGGGAATTTGATATGTCCTGGTGGGTGATCGTCGCACTCGAGAAAATCGGTTTGGTGAAGGACGTTGTTCGTCCAAACTAGTGTTGATCTTGGAGGACGCTATACTCCCGTGAGTTTTGCGATCACGTTTCGGCCACGTCTAGGTCACGGCGCGATGCTAAAGTTCAAAAGCTTGACCACTTCCAAGAGTCGCCAAAGTTCATGTCCCTAAAAGTTTCCTGTTGAATCGCCCTTCATTAATGGTAGGTCGTTCCGGCCGTCCCCGATGGTCATAGGTCAGCTTCATGTTGTCGATTCCCATGAGCCCCAGGATGGATGCGTGGATATCGTGCACGTGCATCCGGTCTTCCACAGCATACAAACCGAGCTCATCAGTTGCTCCAATGGTCTGTCCACCCTTCACACCGCCACCGGCCATCATCATCGAGAAACCCGTTGGGTTATGATCGCGACCGTCCGATTTTTCACTCATGGGAGTACGCCCAAATTCGCCTCCCCAAATCACTAGCGTTTCATCAAGCATCCCTCGCTGTTTGAGGTCCTTGATCAATCCTGCTACCGGTTTGTCCATTGATCGGCACAAACGCGAGTGGTTTTTCTCGATAGCCGTATGCGAATCCCACTCGCTTCCGGTACCGCTGTAAAGCTGGATGAATCGTACTCCTCGTTCCGCCAATCGACGCGCAAGCAAGCAGTTGCGTCCGAAAGCCTCGGTTTCCTTTTGATCAATACCGTAAAGGGCCTGAGTTTCAGCAGTTTCACCTTCAATCGCAACGGCTTCCGGGGCGCTGGCTTGCATCCTGAATGCTAATTCATAGCTATGGATACGAGCGTCGAGTTCCGATTGCTGGGAACGGGCCGCTGCATGTGACTGATTAAACTTTTGCAACAGTTCCAATTTGTGACGCTGGCGTTCCTCCGAGTATCCTTTGGGCCAATTCAAGTTAGCAATTGGCTCCTCGCTCACCCCATCGAGTTGAACGCCCTGGTAAGTCGCTGGCATGAAACCTGAACCCCAGTTTCGAGGACCGTTCACCGGCTTCTTCGCGTTATCACACATGACGACGAACGACGGTAAATTCTGGTTTGCCGAACCGAGTCCATAATTGATCCAGGAACCCAACGAGGGACGCCCTGCGACGTTGATACAGGTATTCATTTGGCATACGCCGCCAGCGTGATTGATGCCGTTTGTCCAGCAGGAACGAATGACGGCGATGTCGTCCATGCACGTCGCGATATGGGGAATCCATTCCGACGCCCACAGTCCACTTTCTCCATGCTGTTTCCAAACTCGTGGCGCCGCCAACAATGCTGCGCCTCGTTCACCCATGGCCGTGATTGGCTCTTTAAAGGTTGCTGGTAATGCTTGCCCTGCCAACTTGTTTAACAGAGGCTTTGGATCAACAAGGTCAAGATGGCTCGGACCGCCCTCAAGAAAACACCAAATCACCTGCTTGGCTCGAGGGGCGAATCGAAGGGCGGATCGAGAGGCAGGGTGCGGTATTCGAGCGTTCAAGTCCGATGCCATGGCCTCTTGTTGAATCATTGCCTGTAAGGCGAGCGAGCCAAAGCCAAGACCAACGCTTTGAAGAAAGTCGCGTCGCGAAACGATGGATGCCAGCGACTGCGAGCCCGAGCAAGTAATGTCGTATTCGTTCATCTTAGGTTGCCTGCGTGTTTCGCCAGTTCGGTTCCAGACTGATTCACGTATGATTATCCAATCGCTTGAAGCACCATCAATCCACGTACAAAAACTCATTCGAGTTCAGGATTACATGGCAGAAATCAACGAGCGCATCGCTGCGGATTGGCTCCCCCACAAACTCTCTAGCCGCGTCCAACTCACTCTCTTGGGGCTCTCGCCCCCAAGCCAGTTCGAATGCCTCGATTAGTAATTCTCGCGACTGATCGGGAAAGCGTTTTATCAATTGTTCGCTCATCCGCTCCGCACGAGTCAACACCCATTTCCCATTGAACATCATCAGCGATTGAATCGGTGTCGTGGTCTTATTGCGTTCGGAGACACTCGCAAGTCCATTGGCGATATCGAATAATTGCAAGAGCGTATCGGGCGTGTTGCGCTGAAACTTGACATACAGCGAACGTCTTGACTTATCGCCATCCACGCTTGGTCCACCCACTTGTTCGCTGAGTTCACCAGAGATGGCCAGGGCGGAATCCCGGATCTGCTCAGCGTTCAGTCTTCGGATTCGGAAACGCCAAAGCAACGCCTCGGCAGGATCTTTCTCCTGGCACGCAACTTGGTCTGGATTCCAAGACGATTGACACCAGGCGGAAGACATCAGAATTCGCTTGTGTAACTTCTTAAAACTCCAGCCGTCCTCAATGAATTTTTTTGTAAGCCAATCGAGCAATTCAGGATGGGTCGGCGGTAGCCCAAGGTGTCCGAAGTCGCTTGAAGTGGGCACAATACCCTGACCAAAATGCTGTTGCCATACTCGATTAACGATGACGCGCGTCGTCAGCGGATTGTCTGGGTTCCCGATCCAATTGGCCAGCGCCGTTCGCCGACCCGATGGCGAAGCACTTTCGATCGAGTGCGATTCCAACCCAAATGGTATGTCTCCAAAGACGCTCAGAAATCCGGGTGAAATCGGTTCGGGCTCAGCGACGTCGGGGATCAGCGTGGGGGAAACCGCTCCGGGAAAACCCGATGCAGTCATCAGTGAAGCCAGAGGTTTTGGCTTGAGGTGGTCGTATTGAGAAAGTTTTTTATTAAGCTCGTCAAGTTTTGCGGCATCCTCTTTGGTCATCACACTCAGCGCTGGTGCCCCTTCTTCTTCGAACTGGCGCCCGATAAGGTACGACATTTGGTGCTCCCAACTGTTTCGCAGGGCGACCGGCTTGTAAAAGCATGCCTGGATATCAAGTGGAAACTTGTCCGCCGTCTCTTTCCACTTGCGGTCTCTATAGGGTTTGCAGAGTGAATCGATCTCATCCTGTACGTTCTTGCTCATTGCCTTCCATACCGCGAGATTCAATTGGTATTGCGAGGCCTGTTTCCTATCAGCAAGCGGTATGTCGTCTCGCCAAATAAGCGGTTCGAAAAATGCGCGAAGCTTGAAGTAGTCTTTCTGCGGAATAGGATCGAACTTGTGATCATGACAGCGGGCACATGACATCCCCATGCCGATGAAAACATCAGCCGTCACATCGGTAATCTCGTTGATTACATCATTCCATAAACCCCTAGCGTCACGCTGGTTGTATTCGTAGATGCCCAGTCGCAGGTATCCAGTTGCAACCAATGCGTCCGGGGATGGTTCGACATTTTCGTCACCTGCCAACTGCTCACGTACGAACTGTGGATACGGTTTGTCGGAATTAAACGAACTCACCACATAGTCGCGGTAACGCCAAATGTCTGGTCGATATGAGTCCTTGTTCCAGCCATCCGACTCGGCATACCGGACAAGGTCCAACCAATAACGCCCCCAATGTTCGCCGTATCGAACATCGTTCAGCAGCACATCGACCAACTGTTCCCAGGCGTCATCGGAATCATTTGTCATAAACGAGTCGACTTCGGTGGGCGTGGGTGGTACTCCAATCAGGTCAAAGTAGAGCCGTCTTACCAATTGTCGTTTCGATGCGAGCGGAGCAGGGTTAAGTTCTTGTTTGGCCAGGCTGGCATAAATGAATCGGTCAATCTCAGTCTGGGACCACTCGTCATTTGCCAAAAATGGAACATCTACCTGCGCCAGTGGCTGGAAGGCCCACCACTGCCGGTCGCTATCCGAGATGCCAGACGCCGTGTCTCGGACCGGTTCTGCATGCTTAGGCCAATGAGCACCGCGTTCGATCCATTGGTCGACCGACGCGATTTCCGCATCCGCAAGTTTGCCCGTGGGGGGCATTTCGTGGGATTCAAAGTGGATTGCGCTGGAGATCAGGCTTTCCGACCGATTGCCAGGAACAATGGCAGGCCCGCTTTCCCCGCCTTGGAGCATTGCCTCTAGCGAATCTAAACGCAGCCCTCCTTCTTGCTTGATTGCGCCATGGCACTTCACGCACTTGGTGGATAGCAGAGGCCGAACGTGTTGTTCGAAGAAAACCACGTCTTCGGCATTTGCAACAGCACCAATCCAAGCAAAATTTCCAATCACTACGCACGCGACAAACGACCAACGGAGCATGGGGGGCACTCTGAAAAGAAAGAGGTAGTGCGGGAAACGATGAGTATAACAGGTCTCCGTGATGGGTGGCAAAATGTGCGTGGGAGAGCGTCTACAATGAGTTCACTGTTGGATAGGTTTGTCAATTGAATGAGGGGTTTGCCGGCGAGGATTGAAGTCGACAAAAGTCTCGGAAAGGCGGGTACCGACGGAAATACTTGACGGTATACCGTTTTGCAATTACAACGACGCAGTACCTTAATCGGTTCCCGCCTCGCCCGTGCCTCCCGCCTTCCTATCGGCCACCTGATGAGCCCCGTTCAATCAAGCCCCGTTCAGGCAGGATCCGTTCAGCCAACTGTGCAGCGTTCGGACACTACCGCATCGCGGTTGCGATTTGAAATTCTTAGTGGTTTGGCGGAACCCGGTGACCTACTTGCGGAATCTGCAGTTGCAAAACGAATCGGTGTCAGTCGTGTTCCAGTACGAGAAGCTTTGTTTACGCTCGAACGTGAAGGTTTGGTGGAATTTAGCGCCACCGGCCGAGCTTTTGTGAAGGAACTCACGCCGATTGACTTTGAGGAGATTTATGTTCTGCGACTAGCTCTTGAACCGCTTGCTGCACGGCTTGCCGCCACATCCTTAAAACAAGATTGCTCAGCGCTCGAAGCGACGGTGAAGGCCTCGCAACGAGCAAAAGCGATCGAAGTGATGACTCGATTGGACCTCGAATTCCATGAGATCATCATTGCCGCATCAGGCAACGAACGTCTGCTTAAACTTTGGAGGTCTTTACGGGGCGAGCTTGAACTTTGGCTCGGAAGGTTGCACCGCAAGCACCAACTTTTCACCAAAGTTACGCTTCAGGAAACAGTCAGCGCCCATCAATCGATCATTCATGCATTTCAAACAGAGTCCCCCAGTGCGTGTGAACGGGTTCTTCGAGAGCATATCCTTAGTTGGCGAGAATGGTTGCCAACGCTGAGCGCGCAGAAGGATGTGTCGTGAGAGCATTCATCCAGATTTATGGATTGATTGTTTTTCTTGGACCGATGGTGGTCCTCGCCGACGACTCGTTTTTCGAAGCCAGGGTGCGGCCTTTGTTGGTCGAACACTGCTACGAATGCCATAGTGGTGCAAAAACCATGGGTGGGCTTGCGCTCGATACGCGGCAGGGGTGGCAAAAGGGCGGAGACTCGGGGCCAGCGATTGTTCCGGGAAAACCAAATGAGTCGCTCTTGATAAAAGCGGTACGTCACGCGGATGATGCGACTGCAATGCCTCCTCACGACACGGCCGAAAAACTTACCGACGTAGAGATTGCGTGGCTTACGGAATGGATCGCGAGGGGGGCTGTGGACCCGCGCGAAGCCGCTCTGAAACTGGGTGGGATGACTGCCGAACTCGCGAGGTCTTGGTGGTCATTTCAGTCACTTCCGTCCCTGGAAGGAATTCCGACGCCCAGTCGGATCGACGCCTTTGTCAACGATAAACTCGAGTCCGCGGCGCTTCAAGCAAATCCACGAGCAGACAAAAGAACGCTCCTGAGGCGGGCGACCTACGACTTAATCGGGCTTCCTCCAACCCCTTCGGAAGTGGATGCATTCATAGCGGACGATTCTCCCAACGCGTTTTCTAAAGTCATCGATCGACTTTTGGACTCGCCACAATACGGCGCTCATTGGGGGCGTCATTGGCTGGATGTGGTTCGTTATGCGGACACGGCAGGAGAAAACACTGATCGCCCATTGCCCCATGCTTGGAGGTATCGCAACTGGGTCTTAGAGGCCTTCAATCGCGATCTTGCTTTTGATCAATTCGTTCGAATGCAGATTGCCGGCGATATGACAGACTCCAATGCTTCCCAAGCGGAAAAGCAAGATGGCATCATCGCCACGGGATACCTAGCAATCGCCCGTCGTTTCGGACACGACATCGACAAGGACATCCATTTGATGTACGAGGACGTGATCGACAACCTCGGAAAGAATTTTCTAGGCATCACCATTGGCTGCGCTCGCTGTCACGACCACAAGTACGATCCGGTCACTGCGGAAGATTACTACGCCCTTTACGGCATTTTTAATAGCACGCGATTCTCGTTTCCGGGTTGTGAACCCAAGGGTCAACCTCGCGATAATGTTCCATTGCTGTCGCCAGAACAAGTCGAAGAACTAGTAAAGCCCTGGCAGGAACGCAACACAAGAATAGAGGAGGAGAATAAACGCCTTGAGAAACTCGCCAATGTCGCGAAGAAATCGGTTAATGACGCTTCGGTCAATTCCACACGAAAGATCGCCTCAGGACAAGTCGATGAAGGTCAATCCGTTCCTTTCCATGCGTCTGCTTTCCCAGTAAGGAAAGGCGAAATGGTGCAACTGATTGTTCATCCCAATGGGAGTCATGGAGCCGATACAACATTGGTTGGTTGGACGATCAAGGAAACCGAAGGAGATCATCGCCAGTGGAGCGTCACCGACCTAATTCGAAGTTTAACGGAGTCGAATCCACACGATGCTGGCCACGGCGCGGTCTGGTGTTTTCTTGAGGCAACCAATGGCCCAACGTTCTTGGCTCAGAAAAATGACGCCGTCCTTGGGAATGGCTCGCTCCACTCTTGGGGGCTTGGGAACACGCCATCTGTTACTGTCAACGCGTCATCGCAGCCCGTAAACGTCTGGACATCTTTACCGCCTACGTCTTTTTTCGTTCATCCTGGCCCAACGACGGCTGTGGCGGTTGCGTGGGTCAGCCCGGTCGACACCGCCATTGAGATTTCCGGTCAGATTGTCGATGTACATCCCAGCGGAGGCGATGGCATATCGTTTTCGATTGAACACCTGGCCGCATCAGCAGTAGGGTCAGCGCTAGTGGAGCTGGGGCAGACCTCGTCGACCCAGAAAGTCGTTGTCGAGCCGCCTCCAGCGATCCCCATGGCTTATGCCGTGATGGAGAGCACCCCGAAGAATGCTGTCATGCAGTTGCGTGGTGATCCCGAGCAGACTGGCGAAGAGGTTCCCAGGCGATGGCTCGCCGTGTTTGGCGGCCAGGGTGTGACTGCGGATGGCGGTAGCGGCCGAAAACAGCTTGCAGGTTGGATTCTTGACCAGCCTGTCTCCTCACGTGTCATGGTCAATCGCATTTGGCAATGGCATTTCGGTAGCGGCCTGGTGCGATCGCCCAATGATTTTGGCTCTCGTGGCGATCTCCCAATCCATCGCGAGTTGCTCGACTGGTTGGCATCAGCATTCGTTCATCAAGGGTACAGCATCAAGTCAATGCACCGATTGATGATGAACTCCGAGACTTATCAACGAAGCAGTGCGCGCCACGAGGCAGCTATTGAGAAGGATGTCGAGAACCGACTACTCGCAAGTTTTCCACGTCGTCGCATGAGTGCAGAAGAAATCCGGGACAGCCTGCTATTTGTTTCCGGCCATCTCGATCTAACACCGGCTCAGGCTCACCCGTTTCCGCCTGAAGCAACTTGGACCTACACGCAGCACGGGCCATTCAATGCCGTCTACGAGACGAACAGGTCAAGTGTTTATCTGATGGTTCAACGCCAACGACGCCATCCATTCTTGTCACTGTTCGACGGTGCAGACCCCAATGCCTCAACACCTGTTCGGCAGGCGACAACAGTCCCTACGCAGGCTTTGTATTTCTTAAACGATCCGTTCTTCCATGAACAAGCGTTGCGAGTGGCTGAGTCGTTGTCATCGCTACACGATGCTCATGTGCGTGTGAAGCAGGCCTATTCTGTGCTCCTCCAACGGGAACCGTCAGTAGCCGAACGTCGGCAAGCAGAACGGTTTCTATCGGAATATCCTGCCACAGAGCCTGAGCGATGGGCAGCGTACATTCGTGTCATGATGGCCAGCAATGAGTTCATCCACATCGATTAGACTATGAATACTCTAAACCACAGTCGTCGCATTCCTCGCCGCAGTCTTCTCCAAAGCGCTGTCGCGGGGTCGTTGCTGTTCCCGGGAATCGTCCAGCAACTGCTTGCCGAGAGTGGTGATCCACTGGCGCCGCGCGAACCTCATTTTCCTGCGAAGGCGAAGAGCGTCATTTTTTTGTTCATGACTGGAGGCGTTTCACACGTCGATAGTTTCGATCCTAAACCGGCGCTCGTACGCGACCATGGAAAGGAAATCAAAGCCGATCACCCCGAGATTAAAGATCGACCCGGATACGAGCGGATTTATCTCAAACGGCCTCAATGGGATTTCTTGCCACATGGACAATGTGGAACGGAGGTGAGCTCATTGTTCCCGAACATTGCCGAGTGCGTGGACGATATCGCATTGATTCGCTCGATGCACACCTCGCATTCGAACCACTACAACGCGACGTTGGGGATGCATACGGGCTCATTTGCATTTTCTCGCCCTAGTATCGGTTCCTGGTTAAGCTACGGGCTCGGCACGGCGAATCGCAATTTGCCGTCTTTCGTTGTGATCGCCCCAAAAGAAACCTACGCCGGATCGCAGGTGTACGCAAGCGATTTTCTTCCCGGAACACACCAAGGAACTCTTGTACTTCCTGGCGATATGCCGGTTGCAAATGCGAACCCGCGCGTGCCACTGGACCGGCAGTCATTGGAGCTTTCCGCGTTGCGATCGATGAATGAGGAGCATCTGGTTAGCCATGATGCTGACCCCTTGCTTGCTGCTCGTCTCCGTTCATTTGAGACGGCCTTTGGAATGCAAATGGCAGTACCCGATGCGTTTAACCTGAAACACGAAAGCGATGAGACACTTCGCAATTATGGGCTTCAGCGTGGGCAAACGAGTGGTTTCGGTTGGCAATGTCTCGCCGCGCGGCGACTGGTCGAGCGAGGTGTTCGCTTCGTGGAGTTAATCGATACGGGCTCGTCAGGAAACTGGGATGCCCATGGCGACATGAAAACACATGAACCACTGGCGAAAAATGTAGACCAGCCGATCGCTGCATTACTTCGTGATCTTAAGCAGCGTGGGATGTTAGAAGATACACTGGTGGTGTGGACCACTGAGTTTGGACGGACGCCGTTCAATAATACTGCCGATGCGCTTGGACGCGAGCATCATCCTTGGGCATTTAGTTCTTGGCTCGCTGGTGCAGGCGTCAAACCAGGCATCGTTCATGGTGCCACTGACGAGCATGGTCTCCGTGCGGTCGAAAAGGCTGTTCATGTTCACGATTTTCATGCCACGATATTGCATCTTATGGGATTTGATCATGAGAAACTTACGTACCGCCATGCGGGACGCGACTATCGACTTACCGACGTCGAAGGACGCATTGTGAAAGAGGTGTTGGCATGATTGCTATAATTCCCTACCCACGATACCTGTCGACGCTACTCGTTCTGATGGGACCTGTATGGTTGCGGGCCGACACGTTTGACACATTGGTGCGGCCGTTGCTTAAAGAGTATTGCGTTGCCTGTCATTCCACCAAGGAGTTGAAGGGCGAACTTGATTTGGAACGTATCTCGACGATTGAACAAGCTAAGCAACAAGCTCCGGTGTGGGAAAGCGTGCTTGAACAATTGGCCAATCGCGAGATGCCGCCAAAGGACGAACCACAGTTGTCTCCCGATCAAAAGACGCAACTGACCAACTGGATTCGGGGAATGCTGGATGAGGTGGCGATGGCATCGGCTAACGATCCGGGGCCGGTTGTACTTCGCCGCTTATCCAATCACGAGTACACCTACACCATTCGCGATCTGACGGGAGTGGAGTCACTCGACCCTGCGAATGAGTTCCCGGTGGATGGTGCCGCAGGCGAAGGGTTTACCAATGCCGGCGCTGGGTTGGTGATGTCGCCCTCGCTGCTGACTAAGTATCTCGATGCGGCGAAAGAAGTATCCGATCATGCCATGCTATTGCCTGATGGTATTCGATTCTCTCCAAGTACTACTTCACGCGACTGGACAGATGAAACCTTAAAAGAAATTCGTGATTTCTATAATCGCTTCGCTGCCCCGACCGGCGGCTCGGCGATGAATTTACAAGGCGTGACGTTTGAAACCAATTCGGGTGGACGGTTGGATGTTGCAAAGTATCTCGCCGCATTGGTTGCCGAACGCGACGCATTGCGTTCAGGAAAGCCATTGGCGGAAGTTGCTACTTCGCGGGGGTTGAACGAAAAATATCTGACGACGCTGTGGCAATCGCTTGTCGATACGCAACCGTCACTTGCACTGAACGATATTCGCCGGCAATTTTTATCGGCTACCGCAGAGAATGTTCAATCGCTAACCGAGATGGTGCAGGACCGACAAAAATCACTTTGGCGATTTGCGAGTGTGGGGCACATCGGTAAGGTCAACGGTCCCAAATCTTGGCAAGAGCCCGTGACGCCGATCGTCGCGCGACACGAGATGCGATTAAAGCTTGCGCCGCCAGCCGATGGTAGCGATCTGCAACTTTACATGACGACTTTCGATGCAGGCGATGGGAACGACGGTGACTTTGTTCTTTGGGATAACGCCAGGTTAGTGATTCCCGGACGGATGGATTTGCCGTTAAAGCATGTTCGAGGCCTCATGCAGCAGGTGATCAAGCATCGCGAAGCAGTGATTTCAACCGTCAAGCAATGCCTCGCGGCAGCACACGAAATCCAGAACTCAAAAGAGCGCACCGATGTCGCCAACCTATCCAGTAAGTACCGCGTTGATCCAGGAATATTGACGGGGTGGCTTGATTTTGTGGGTATCGGATCCGCAGGCGACGTCAATCTTGGTCCATTATTAACAGGTAAGTTGGACGGGACTTCTGATTACAGCTTCATTAAAGGTTGGACCGGGGCCGATGCTTTGAGCGTACTCGCAAACTCATCCGATAGTGGCGTACGCATACCTGGAACCATGAAGCCGCACAGCGTGGCAACCCATCCGTCTCCGGCGGTTGCAACGGTAACTGCTTGGCGAAGTCCGCTCGATGGAAAACTGAGTGTCCGTGGGACAGTTCAAGATGTGCACACGGATTGCGGAAACGGAGTCACCTGGTCGTTGGAAGTTCGCCGCGGGAATACGAGTGAAATTCTGGCCAGCGGAGTTAGCCATGGTGGAACTCTGGTTGAGACCGGTACCTTTGATCAGGTTCAAGTAACAACCGGTGACGTTGTCGCTCTCGTGATTGGACCTCGCGACGGAAGTCACGTTTGCGATCTTACGGATATTGAACTTGTCATCTCGGATGGCGAGAAATCATGGAGTCTTGCTGGCGATGTATCCTCCAATCTTTTGGAGTCAAACCCGCATTCGGATAGCCATGGTAATCCCAATGTGTGGTACTTCTTTGGTGAGCCTGTGGTTGCAGATTCTGCTGTGAAGGTTCCAAACGGTTCAATCCTTTCTAAGTGGTTGAATTCAACTGATGCGCTTGAACGTGAAGGCCTTGCCACAAAGATTCAGGAGCTGATTTCGCAAGATTCAAAGGCACTTGATGCAAGTTCACCCGATGGAGTGCTTCACAAAATGGTTTTCGCACTCAATGGTCCTCTTTTTGGTCCGACCTTGCGAGTCATGGATGGAGCAAAAGACGACGGCTCACCATCACCCTATGGATTGGATCCATCCTTATTCGGGATGCATCCCGATCGGTTGGCGGTGGACGCAACGACGTTATGCGTGAAAGCTCCATCGATCGTCGATTTTACATTGCCCGCATCGCTATTGGATGGCGCTGAATTAGTAGTCGAAGGACGACTCCATCCGGTTAGCGGTGCAAATGGCAGTGTGCAGATGCAACTCACTACGACAAAACCCAAATTGGAATCGGGAATTGTTGAGAGCAAAACCGAGACTTCGCTTGCCAATGGCCAGTGGACCGATAATAACTTGCGGACGATCTACTCTGCTCCTGTAATTGCAAACGACGGAAGTGACGCTCGCCACCGGTTTGAATCGGCGTTCGAAGTGTTTCGCGACCTATTTCCGGTCACGCTTTGCTACACCCAAATTGTTCCGGTCGATGAGGTTGTAACCCTCACATTGTTTTATCGCGAGGATGACCAATTACAGCGACTGATGTTGAGTGACGCAGAAGCGAATCAACTGGATCGACTATGGAAACAACTCGATTTCGTCAGCGAGGCGCCGTTAAAGCAGGTTGATGGGTTCGAGCAACTTTTTCAGTTCGCGACTCAGGATGCAGATCCGTCCGCCTTTGAGCCCATGCGAGAGCCGATCCTGCGTCGTGCTGAGGAGTTCTCACGCCAATTGATTGCCGCTGAACCAAACCACGTACAAGCCGTCATCGACTTTGCTTCGCGCGCTTGGCGACGACCGTTGGACGACGTCGAAAGTGCCGAACTCCGGACATTGTATGGGGCAATGCGACAAAAGGAGTTGAGCCATTCGCATGCGGTCCGGATGCTATTATCACGAGTGCTTGTTTCGCCTGCTTTCTTGTACCGGGGTGAAAAAACCTCGAAGGGAACCTCCGCGACACCGCTAACCGATTGGGAGCTTGCCACAAGGTTAAGTTATTTTCTTTGGTCTTCTGCACCCGATGAGCAACTTCGCGCCGATGCATTTCGCGGTGCACTGCGAGACCCGGATGCGCTAGCGATTCAAACGCGGCGGATGCTCAAGGACGATAAGATTCGACGTTTCGCGCTCGAATTTGGTTGCCAGTGGTTACACGTTCGAGACCTTGCGACACTTGACGAAAAGAGCGAACGGCACTTCCCTACATTCCTTTCGCTCCGCGACGAAATGCAGGAAGAAGTAGTGAGGTTCTTCGTCGATATGCTCAAAGCGAACCGCTCGGTTCTTTCCTTGCTGGATGCTGATCATACTTTCGTAAATGGTGAGCTTGCAAAGCACTATGGCATCGAGATCAACGGTGACGATTGGCGGCGTATTGACGGTCTGCGAAATCGTGGACGAGGTGGCATGTTAGGCTTCGCTGCGACGCTCGCTAAGCAAAGTGGTGCGTCGCGCACGAGTCCGATTCTGCGCGGCAATTGGTTGAGCGAAGTGGTGCTTGGTGAAAAGCTTCCCAAGCCTCCAAAAGGCGTGCCCGTGCTCCCCGAGGAAGCCCCGCAAGGGCTTACTGAACGTCAGCTGATCGAAAAGCATAGTAGCGATGCCACTTGTGCTCGTTGCCACGAGCGCATCGACCCGTTCGGTTTCGCACTCGAAGGTTTTGATGCAATCGGGCGGGTCCGCGATAAAGATGCAGCGGGGCTAGTGATCGATACCTCATCTACCCTTGCAGACGGCACTCAACTTGATGGTCTCGAAGGGGTGCGTTCGTATCTACTAGAAAAGCGACGAGAGGACTTTGTCCAGCAGTTTTGTCGAAAGCTACTCGGTTATGCACTTGGACGTAGCGTTCAGCTTTCTGACAAGCCACTACTCAACACAATGCGAACTCAGCTTGCCAAACACGACTACCAAATCGGAACAGCAATCGAACTTGTCATTCGTAGTCCACAGTTTCGAGAAGTCCGCGGAAACGATTTCGGCACCAATCAGTAATCCATTTATCACCATGTAAGTTTTGGAGTTGCTATGAACGGTCATCATTACTCACGACGTTTCTTCTTGCGAGGAATAGGCGTCAGCATGGCACTTCCTTGGCTAGAGTCTTTCAATGTTTGGGGCGATGAGCGTCAAAGCGACACCCCGGCTAGCGAGGCGCCCGTCCGCTTGGCCGTGCTCTTTTCAGGAAATGGATTTCATTCGAGGGAATGGTGGGCCAAAGGCGAAGGCAAGGAGATGCAGCTCGGCAAAGTGTTGGAGCCTCTTAGCGAGTTTCGGGAAAAGATGCTGTTTGTTCGAGGCCTGTTTCATGCCGAAGCGGGCAAGGGCAATATTCATAGTTCGCAAACCGGGAACATCCTTTCCGGTTCGCCAATTGCCGCAGGAGGGGAGATTCGTTCGGGTACTAGCTTCGATCAGATGCTCGCACAAACGTATGGTCGTTCAACAAAAGTCCAAAGCCTTGTCTTAGGATGCGAGCAATCGAATCCATCGGTTCATAAGAACTATTCGATGCTCTACAGCTCGCATATTTCATGGAGCTCACCGACAACACCGACGCCGCTGGAATTGTATCCTGCGTTGGCCTTTGATCGACTTTTCAAGGATGAAGTTTCGCCCGGCGATAAAAGTGTTCTCGATGCCGTCCTGGACGACGCACAGGATCTTCGCCGCCAAATCAGCAATCTCGATCAGCGAAAGCTAGACGAATATCTGGAATCCGTGCGTGATGTAGAAACCCGTATCGCCAATGCAGGAAAACGCGGCGAACTTCAAGGTTGGCGACCCACGCTCGAAAAGCCGAACATGAATCGCCCCGCCGATGGTATCCCTCAGGATATCGGCGAGCACATGCGTTTGATGAGCGACATCCTTGTTCTCGGCTTTCAAACCGATACGACTCGCATCACAACCCTAAAGTTGAATAACGATCACAGTGCTCTACGTTTCCCAAACCTCCCCAGCGTCCAGCAAGCAGGGCATGGAATTGACTATATGATTCACCATTTGCTCTCCCACTCGGATGGCGACGATTGGTTAAAAGTCAACCAATTTTTCATGGAGCAGGTGGCCTACATCGCCCGAAAACTGGACTCCATTCAAGAAGGGTCAAGGACATTGCTAGACAACTCTATGTTGCTTCACTGTTCCAGCATGATGGCGGGAGCACGCCACGACAATGATCAACTTCCGATAGTGATGCTGGGCGGCGGCGGTGGCCGTATCCAGGGAGGTCGCGTGATTGACTACTCGATGAATCCTGAACGCCAAATGTGCCGCCTGTTTTTATCGATGATGGACAAAATGGATGTTCATCCACCCACTTTTGGTGACGCCAAGGAAATGCTGAATGAGGTGTAGGTTCACTTAATCGCCAGGCGTATCGGTCGTTTGCGGACATAAAGGGGTGGTTTGAACGCTGTAAAGATGGAAAGTGAGGAACCTTTGATGCGCTCCCGCTTGCCCTTGATGCACTTATCGGTCCCGAGATTTACCGGAACTCCTTGGATTGCCGTCATCGACTAAGTATTCTTGTGGGGATGTATCACAGGTCCAAAGCCATCTTTGTATCGCTGGCGAAGTTTGCAATTCCCGTTGCGATCATCGCTTGGTTACTCTTGCGAATGGAGCCGAGCGAGTGGCAGCAACTTCGTGAGCAGCCAAAGGATTATCTGCTTCTGGTCACCGCGTTATTTATCGCGATCGCTGCAATGGTTCTTTCGTTCTTACGATGGTGGCTTTTAGTCCGATGTCAGGGGATAGCCATCACGGTGGTCGAAGCCTGTCGATTGAGCGCGATCGGTTTTCTCTTGAGTTTTGTATCCCCAGGGAGCGTGGGGGGTGACTTGTTCAAGGCCATTTTCTTGGCCAAACGAAGTCCGGGAAAACGGTTCGAGGCCGTTGCGTCGGTCGTCGTTGACCGTGGGGTGGGGCTGCTAGGGCTAATGTTGCTGGTGACAATTGCCTTCGGCTATGTGGAACCAAAATCCAACACAGCCGGAGAGGATATTACCCGCATCGGCCGGGCGACGATGTCACTTGCGGTGATTGGCTTTGGAATTGTCACGGTTTTGATCCTTGGAGGCAGGCCGATCGATCGTCTTATTCTCTCCGCTGCAACTTGGCCTCTCGTTGGAGCACTGATTCAGCGGGTCGCAGGCCCTCTGCGAATGTTTCACCGACATCCCGTAGCATTTGGAATCGCGGTGGCCATGTCGGTGGGAGTGCACCTGCTTTTGGTGGTTAGTATTTTCTTAATCGCCTGTGGGCTGTATTCGTCTCCTCCGAATATTGCCGACCATTTTATCGTTGTGCCATTGGCCCACGTCGTATCTGCGTTACCTATCGCGCCCGCAGGGATTGGAGTGATGGAAGCAGCGATGGAATGGCTTTATCGAGTCATTCCGGCGACACCCACAACGGCTTCCGGAACGCTTGTTTCTCTCGTCTATGAAGTGGTTAAGGTAGTCATAGCGGTCATCGGTATGTTGTTTTACTGGACAGCCGGCCGGGAGCTGAAAAGCAGTCTCGAAGCGAGTTCCAGCGAAGGTGGTGTCCTGGAAAGGATTCCGTCTAGTGCATAAACTGGGTTTGTGCCATGTCACCGGTGTTGCTGAGCAAATGTTTTTGCGCTACGTAACCCTAGCGAAAGCCGCATCGTTAATTTTAGGGCATTGCCTTGTCGCGATTTGAGATCCGTCCCCTTACTCCGTTCGATCGATTGACCGATGTCTGTCCAATCTGCCTTGAACTCCAGCCCACAAACGATGCTGGACAAAATCTGGAATTCACATGTCGTTGCAGCCCCCGAGGGCAAACCGGCGATCATTTATGTTGATTTGCATCTGGTTCACGAAGTCACCAGTCCACAAGCCTTTGATGGATTGCGGATGAATAAGCGAAAGGTGCGCCGACCCGAACGGACCATCGCGACTCCAGACCATAACGTACCGACAAGCGACCGTTCCCTTCCGATCGCGGATCCGATTAGTCGTATCCAAATCGAAACGCTACGTAACAATTGTGCCGAATTTGGAGTGAAGTTGTTCGATATTGGCGATGTGCGACAAGGTATTGTTCACGTCATCGGGCCCGAGAATGGTTACACGCAGCCTGGAATGACGATCGTTTGCGGCGATAGCCATACCGCGACGCATGGGGCCTTCGGCGCCCTTGCCTTTGGGATTGGGACAAGTGAAGTAGAACACGTGCTTGCCACTCAAACGTTATTGCAGTTCAAACCGAAGACTTTTGAACTCCGAGTCGACGGTAAATTGCCGCGTGGCGTAACGGCCAAGGACATGATCCTGTATCTGATTGGCAAGATCGGGACAGCCGGCGGTACAGGCTACGTTATCGAATACACCGGCGATTGCATGATGACGTTGTCAATGGAACAGCGTATGACAGTGTGCAATATGTCGATTGAGGCTGGGGCGAGAGCAGGAATGATCGCGCCCGATCAAACGACTTTTGATTACTTGAAAGGTCGTCCCGAGGCGCCCTCAGGGGACGCTTTCGCTCAGGCTGTTCAGCGCTGGAAGCAATTGCCAACCGATCTAGGGGCCAAATACGACTTATCGCAAACCTATCAGGGCGACGACATTCAGCCGCAGGTAACTTGGGGCACCAATCCCGGTCAAGTACTGGGTATTGCGGATCGCATTCCTTCACCAAACGATTTCGGCGACGCGACCGAGCGAAAGTCTACCGAACAAGCTCTTCAATACATGGGCCTGACCGCTGGCACGCCATTGAATAGCGTCACGCTGGATCGGGTTTTCATCGGTTCATGTACCAATGCAAGAATCGAGGATTTGCGTGCTGCGGCAGCAGTCGCAAAAGGCTATCACGTTTCAGGGGATGTCGATGCGATGGTCGTTCCGGGTAGTGGCCAAGTGAAGCGTCAGGCGGAGCAGGAAGGACTGGATCGGATTTTCAAGGACGCCGGATTCGATTGGCGTGAAGCGGGATGCAGCATGTGCTTGGCCATGAACCCAGATAAGCTCGCGCCGGGCGAACGTTGTGCGAGCACGAGTAATCGAAATTTCGAGGGCCGACAAGGCAAGGGCGGACGCACCCATTTGGTCAGCCCGGCGATGGCCGCCGCAGCTGCCATTCGCGGCCATTTTGTCGATATCCGTGAATGGTCTTACAAGGCGTAAGACTTTATCTTTCCTTGAACCCGCTAAGAAATCGAACCCGCTGATATCATGCAAAGCTTTACCGTCCACACTGGCCTTGTCGCGACCCTCGACCGCGCTAACGTCGATACCGACCAGATCATCCCCAAGCAATTCCTTAAGCGAATCGAGCGAACAGGATTTGGCCAATTCCTGTTTTTTGATTGGCGTTTCCTGGAAGATGGGGTCACTCCCAATCCTGAGTTTGAGCTGAATCGACCCGAACTCGCCGGTGCTTCCGTGTTGTTGGCACGAAAAAACTTCGGCAGCGGCAGTAGTCGCGAACACGCTGTTTGGGCATTGGATGATTACGGTTTTCGTTGTGTCATCGCGCCGTCCTTTGCAGATATCTTCTACAACAACTCATTCAAGAATGGTTTGCTTCCGATTGCATTGGCTGAATCCGATATCGATGAGCTATTCGCTCGTACCGCAACGCATCCGGGTTACCAATTGACCATCGATTTAAATGAGCAGGTGGTAAGCGATGCCTTCGGGTGGAAGCGTTCGTTCACAGTCGACCCAGCCCGGCGACATAACTTGTTGCACGGGTTAGACGACATTGCAGAAACGCTTCAATTCGAATCCAAAATTACGGAATACGAACTCGCTCGCCAGTGGTAGTCGTACCGCCAGCTTGGTTCGGCGAGACGCATCCATTCCAGCAGCCATTGCCAAGGGTGTCACGGGCACGACACCAATAATCACCACGCAATCGATCTGGGATTATTTGGAATTGGAAGCGAGTGCGAACAGCTGATTTAGTCGCCGCCGCAGGAACTGCAGGAACTGCAACTCGAGCCGGAATCTGCTCCGCCAGAGTCGCTGTCACCGAAGCTGAATGAATCAAGCCAGCCACCGGAGTTGCTTGTATCCCCTGCATCCGACCCACTGAACAAGCGACCTGACGAATCGCCACTATCAAAAGACCCCAGCCCCAGTTCCTGCGCGTCCGATGCGGAAAACGGCTCTTCACTGTTGAGGAGGTCGTTTTGTCCAGCAACAAAGCCTTGCTCCCCGACATTGACCAGGCCTTGTCCATGCTCGTCGACAATCCGCACGTCGCGACATTCGGTTTGGTGGTTGTGCATGAGGCTTGACCACATCCAGCAATAGAGGAATGGGTCTGAATCCGTTTGATACCGTTGGAAGACGGGGTCTGCGGTACCGTTGAAATCGCTAGTAGTGGCGAAGGTCTTGTCGCGTGAGTTTTGGCTTGGCCTAACAATATTTACGTGAGTGTGGCGAGTCAAATCGTCCAACTTCATGTGGCGACGAACGGCCGTCTCGAGTTGCAAGACAAAGTTCTCAAACTGTGTTTTGAGCTTCTCTTGAGCGGCATCGTAGGAGGCTTGATCCGCAAAAGTCTGTTCAAGGCGCTGAGCCAAGGCGGTCTCATCGCCCTCCGATTGAAATTCGGTGGCTAAGCCGTTTACGATGATCTGAATAGGAAACTTTCCTACTAAGTGAGTGCGTGTCACTCG
>JANOBM010000030.1:0-4299 GCA_031411655.1 Planctomycetaceae bacterium | reverse complement strand
GATCTGTTGATAGGGACATTCGTAGCCCAAATAGAGAAATTGGTCTGACCACAACATCTTAACCGGTGTACTCAAGTCAGCTCTTGCGGATCGATCGCTCGACTGGTACTCCAGCCGGAACGGCACTGCAAAGTTCCACTCCGCATCATTCAATTGACCATCTGGAACCAAGTCTCGTTCAATCCGCTTGGCACGAATCACGGGCAACGGAATCGATCGGGCAAATAGTCGTTGTGCGTTGTCAAAATAGATCTTGCGACATACCTCAGGCGGCAACGCGATGCTGCTGATCAGCCAGTCACCCTGAATGGGTGTCATGTGCGCCCAATCACGATCATTCGTTTCTAACCACCGCCAGCACTTGCTAAAAAACGTATCGGCGTCTTCGTCGGATGGATTTTCGGAATCACCGCCAGAGCCAAGAATCAATTTGTCGTAAACCATAAAGTCCGTGGCAAACAGAATACGATCCTGGTGCTTTGTAAAGAGTTTGCGGACTTTTTCTGGATCATGTCGCCCCAGTTCCGGAATCCTTGCCGCGAGATCGGCATGCATGTTCGGATACTTGTCGAGCGATTTCTCAACCCAATCAAGCTCTTCTGGATTGTTCGCAAAGTGAACGCATATGAACGTGGTCTTTGGGTGTCGTTCAATCACTCGATTGAGAGCATCGAGGAGTTCCATCCGAGGCGGGTGCGTTGCGGGATTCCCGAACCACCAGCTGCGATGATCTTTCAATTCAGTCCAGCGTTCATTGCTTTCATCATACGGAAGCCAAAATGCTTTGGGGTCGCCAACATGGATCGAGACCGGCATGTCAAGTTCACCGCACCGGCGCCATACCGGGTCAAGCTTCGAGTCATCGATGCGGATCAAATTTCCGCTTTGATCTTTTAAAAACAAGCCCAGCCGTTTGAACTCCTTCAATCCCGCTGCGCCCAATCGATGACCATCCTCAATTTGCCGAACGGCCTGCTCGCTCCAGCCCGCATCATCCCAACCGGCATAGTCAATAAGCATGGCGTGCATGAAACGACCTGGACAAAGCGAATCAGAGAGTTCCTTTGCTCGTTGAAAGTCTGACGGTTGCCCGTCTTTTGTGGTCACCGTTCCCGAGCCAAGAATCAGGCCCATTCCGACGCCGGCGCGGTCCAGGATATCGATGGCTCGGTGCAAACGCTCAGGGCTATTTTCAATGTGTTGGTGAACATCAATGATTCGTCGCTCCTTTCGCCACAAGTCGGGGGACATCGCATCGGCAATGGGGTTGCTTGCGTGAGCCGAATCCTGTCCCAAGGCGGATGGCATCGCTAACAACGCGCTCGCGAAGAACACGCTACCGATCTTGGTAGCCCGCGAACAAACCTTCGAGCGATTCATCATCTTTTACTCCTCTGATGCCTTCGCTGGGCGACATCGTGCGTGACGAACGAAGAACGAGACGGCGAAACGACGCTGTGCGCGCCGGCAAGAGACGACAACGTCGTTGAGCTTATCTGCTTAAGCTTTCCGGGAACGTGCGAAATGGTGGACACTGGGATTTATACGAAGCGTGACAACGGGACTTCCATCAACTAGGAATTCAGTGCGAAACGATGCTTTTCCTGAGCTTGGGCGAGTAGACCCGGATCGCTTCAATTCGATCGATACCACCAGAAAGCTTCAGTGTATGAGATTGATCGTCGATCCCTTGAGCGATGGTTACCCAACCGGATTGATTTTTTTCTAGCGAGTGCTTGCACTGAGATTTGGAGTCCCATTCGAAAACGAATTGCTTGGGCGTATCGGGTTGTTGCGCCAAGGACATCGCATAGCTAACGTCCCAATCCGATGGATCGATAACGACACGACCAGATCGAGAGATGAAGGGTACGTCGCTGCGACCTTCGCCATCGTCGCCTGTTTGGGACCCAGCTAATTTAAACGACCACACGGGACTATCGCTGGTCTTCTTGGTTCCAGCGGCTGGTTTATTGGGCTGGTTCGAAGGTGACCCGGCCGGCTCAGTCACGCTAAGCAGCGTCGCGGTGAGTGTCCAACGTTCTTCGACGAGCGGCGAATGGGAACCGATATCACTAATCGCAGGCCACTTACCGCCTGGTTGAGTGGTGCCACGAGTGAACACCATCGCTCCGTGAAGAAGACCTGGCAACGAACCATCGATCTTCACTTCGATCGGCATCTTTGCACCCTGGTCAACCGACTTTAGTTTGACGTCGACGCGATTCCCATCGAACGGAACTTCAATCACGTCCGATGATCGCAGGAAATCCTTTTCAGCGAGCAGTGTTCTTACCTCACCGTTATTCATGGGGTCGAACGAACTCGCCGTGGTCGAATTCGCGTTCATTGCGGGCATGAGGATGGCAGCGCTAACCAATCGTCTCATGACGAAACAGCCATGCTCATTGAGGTGGACTGAATCGCGAAGCAGTTTTGTCGCGGGGAGATTGTGTTCGCGAAGATAAGCTTTCCAAAGATTTCGTTGGTCGACGATACCGCAACCGTAACGCGCTGCGACAGCAGGAATATGTCCATAGTTCATGAACGAATTCCAAATCTTGCCGTCGGGCACTCGGAGCAATTCCGGGTCGTCGATTTCATCTAACTGATCGTCGGCTGTGATATGGTCAGTCTGGATAAGAATATCGGCAGTCGTCTGCTTCCGCGTTTGACGAATGATCTCTTCGTAGTCGTTGTGCGCACCATAGACGTGAAAGATCACCAAGTCGGGATAGAACGGATAGAGATCGGTTTTTGCAGTCTTCACCAATCGCTGCGACGAGAAACCTGCAAGTGCGCGGTTTTCGATTTGCACCGGAGTATCGGGAAATACTTGTCGAATATCCTCAGCGACACCCCTCCACCAATCCTGCTCAGTAATCGATTGGCCATAAAACAAAATTCGAACCGGCGGGCCATCCAGATCTGCGCCTTGACTTAGCAGGGCCAACGACCGCTCGAGTCCGCGTCCGAGTAAATCAGGGTTGTACGACTGGGCGGGCTCTGGAAAGGGAACATCAGGATCGACGGGCGCATCTTGGGCGAAGGTAGGGCGAGCGAACGCGATGAATACAATCGCAACAAATAAAAATTGCAAACTGGCACGACAAGGGAGGGTCGAAAGATTCATATTGGACCGACCAGAGAAAAACGCGTTTGCGGGAATTGCTACTCTTTGTCCGCTTTTGGAAAACCGGCTTTGAGAAGGGCGTCGTATCCTTGTTTCAGCGGCTGCAAATTTGGGTGGCGACCCTCAAGCGTTTTTGCCGCTTCGAGGCACCGGAAGCCCGCAGCGCAATGAAGGTAGACAATCTTGTCCTTGGGGGCCACCTTATCAAGTTCCTCTTGCTCAATCCCGGCGAGAATGGTTTTTAGAGACAAATTCTTTGCATCCTTGAGGTGGCCCGCATCCCATTCGTCCGCTTCGCGTACATCAATCATCACAGCTTTACCGTCAGCGATATTCTTCTTGATCGTCTCGATTGAATCCTTGGACGGTTCGACCGCAATGAGCGGCAACGTCAAAAACAACGAAGCGGCGAAGGCTAGTGTGACAAAGGCGCTGCGTGGCATCGGCAATAGCATCGATTGATAACTCCCAATCAGTGATGAAGTGAACATTCTGCAGCCCCAATTGTAAGGGAACTTGGACGAGCGATAACGATTTGGATCCCTAAAAAAAGCATTTGCGACGTTGGGACGGAGCGAAATCGCTTGCCCGGGCCATAAACTCTTGCAAAATTCGTCGGCCATCCGTCATAAAGTTCGAATTCGAGGTTGAGCATGAATCAGCAGTTACTCGCGGTAACGCACCTTTTTGCGACGCTATTTATGGTGGGCGTCATCTGGATCATTCAATGTGTGCACTATCAGTTGTTGGACCGGGTCGGTGATGCGAGTTTTGTCCGCTACGAGGCGGAGCACGGACGATTGATTTCGCCCATTGTAGGCCCAATGATGGTGATCGAGCTGATTACCGGATTTTTATTGGTCGCCGGCTTTGGCCCGAACTGGATTCCTTCTTGGGCATGTTGGGGCGGGCTACTAGCGATTGTTGTTATTTGGTTATCCACTTTTTGTTTGCAAGTTCCCTACCACAACCGTTTACTGCTTGGTTTTAACGAGGACGCGTACCGCGGGCTGGTGCATACGAATTGGATTCGAACCGTCCTTTGGACGGCTCGAGGCACGTTATTCACTTATCTCTTGTTCCGTGGTCTACAAGAAACGGCGGTCGGTTAGGTAGAATCGGGCGAACTTCTTTCCAGTCCTCTTGAAATCACCATGTCATCTCAA
>JANOBM010000029.1:0-16977 GCA_031411655.1 Planctomycetaceae bacterium | reverse complement strand
GTCCGCAGCCCCCTTTTATTTTTGGGACACCAAGGGCTGCGGAGAAAGGTCGCGTGAAAGCAGAAAGTACCCCCAGCGGAGCCCCTATTTACCAGTGCCGTCGCCATTGCAAATTGCTTCTGGGATGTTAGTCACCATGCGCCGCAACAAAACCATCTTCGCATCAGGCTCATGGAAGATCGTTTGGTACGTCTTCAAGTGTTGGTCCCTTTAAAAGTTATAAAGCTCATGAGTCTAAGCGATGTCAGGAAAACCGTTCAGCGATTCTCGCTGGTCGATTCGATCTACGGAACGTTATTAGAAGCCATCATTTCTGGTCAGTTGCCCCACGGTTCAGAATTAAACAGTGTCCTCCTGGCTCAGCAGCTTGACGTTAGTAGAACTCCCTTGCGTGAGGCCTTGGCTCTTCTCGCACGCGATGGGTTGGTATGTCAGGAAGGAAATCACAAGGCTCGGGTTGCTGAGTTTTCTGCGGTCGACATTCGTGAGATTTACGAGGTCCGACTTCAGCTTGAAGCGGCCGCCGCTGAATTGGCTGCGAAACGAATGTCAACGACACTGTTGGGTGAATTGAAATCTGAAGCGAAAAAGCTCAAAAGGCATGTTTCCGACTTGGATTGGTGCGATAGAGCCATCGCCTTCGATCTGCGTTTACACGAGACAATCGCCCATGCCAGCGGCAATAGTCGCTTGATGAAGGAAATTCAAAAATATCGGCTCCTGGTTCGTAGTTTCTGTGTGCTCACCGGACAACAAGCAACTTTGCAACAGGCGCTCGATGAACACATTGAGATCCTCGATGCGCTCGCAACGCAGCAACCGGCCAAAGCGCGTAAGGCGATGGCGACTCACATCGCGTCACGTTTAAAAGATGTTTTGAGACGCGTGAATGAAAACCATACTGAAAATTGACTTCCATCCTTACTGCACACCATTCTCGAGGCGCCCCATGAACCATCGACTTCGATATCTGATATTGCTTTGCGGGATCCTCTGCAACGCTAGTTTCGTCGTACAAAACGGCTATGCACAGCAGTATTCAACTGCGGTGTTGCAGCAAAGCAATCTAGTTGCATGGTGCATCGTTCCCTTTGACGCTTCCAAGCGAGGGCCGGTTGAACGGGCGTTGATGTTGAAAGAACTTGGAATCAAACGATGCGCTTATGACTGGCGCGAGGAACATGTACCAACGTTTGAGCAAGAGATTCTTGAATACAAAAAGCAAGGCATCGAGTTCTTCGCCTTTTGGGATGTCCATGAAGAAGCCTTCAAATTGTTTGAGAAGTATGGCCTGCATCCGCAAATCTGGAAAACGTTAAGTGATCCAGCCGTCGGTAATCAGGATGAGAAAGTTGAGATGGCGGCGAAGCAATTGGTCGGACTCGCCGAACGCACCAAGGCAATGGGTTGCAAACTTGGCTTGTACAACCATGGTGGTTGGGGTGGAGAGCCGAAGAATATGGTTGCGGTATGCAAGCGACTGCGAGAACTCGGCTATGAGCATGTTGGCATTGTTTACAACTTCCACCATGGACACGAGCACATCGCAGACTGGCCCGATGCTCTCCGAATAATGAAACCCTATCTGCACTGCCTCAATCTCAATGGAATGAACGACGGTGCGCAGCCGAAGATCCTTGGAATCGGTAAGGGGACGCACGAAGTGGAGATGATTAGGGAAATCGTCAAGAGTCAATATGACGGGCCGATCGGCATTCTCGACCATCGCCCCGAATTAGACGCTCGTGAGTCGCTGCTGGAAAACCGCGACGGACTGGAGATTGTTCGTAAGGAAATCGAGAAGCCGACCAGCGGTGGTGGCAGCTGAGCAGTTAGACATGTTTGAGTCGATCGAGGACGGATGTGGGGTGGATACTTTTCACCTTCAAAGTTGCTGCGTCCTCGCTGAAGACTTCGCTGAAGACTTCGCATGTGACGCTGGTGCTGACGAGGTTGACGCGTTAACGTGGTTGCGGCTGCTATCGTCGAGCTTGACGGTATAGCCTGCATTTCGCTTGACTATCAATGCATTGGACGTATCGGCGGGTTTAGCAATTCACGATTTTCATCGCTAGGTGTTTGGTCGCCTCTGCCGGTAAGGTCGATTGCCTCATCCCCTGGAATACGATGGTTTCATTTTGGTCGTCAAATTCAGATGGGCGCTGTCCGTGTCCAATCGAAGGATATCGCTACCGTACACGCCCAGGACTTTGTCCTGCAGAGTGGATTTAACTAAAAGCGTGTTTTTTCCTTGGGTGGCGAGGTGAGGGATCGACACGTGAAGTTGTCGTCAATGTTGATGAGATACCCGTCACCGCTAAAGAGGTTGGAGTCTTTGACTGCCTCAGAAAAAGGGTGGTCCCATGAATAAGAACCTGCCCGAAGACCGAAGAGAATCGCAGCTTGCGGCAAAGCGGCTAATGGTTCTAGGATTGACTTAAAGCGATCCAACTCGTCCTCACTAGTCTTAGCCCAGCAATGCGTATCCATGTCGTCCGACGCATTGAAAGGCTTGGTGGAAAAAATGGGTCAATGGTCGATGCCTCCAGTGGGTTTCTGTGCAGTACAAATCGGCTCTTATGAATGCGAGTTGCTAACACCGGCGTGACATTCAAGGTCATCGAAGGCGATTGTTTGCACTAGCAAGGCGTTGTCGCGGAATACTCGGTACAGAGGCTAGGTCCGCTACCCAAGCGACTCTAATTGAAGCCAATTTGGCTTGAAAAGCATGACAAGTCCGAGCAGCAAGATTACTACGCCACTGAGCAGCTTAAGCCACCGGCCTTCTCTCTCTTGTAGCTTTCGATGTGATAGCGTCGTAACAACAATCCCAACCAAAACCATGTCATCGAACATGTAGGCTGCAATGTAAAGTCCCAAATAGGAATAGTTTTTCCAGATCGGAAAGCTCTGCATCGTAAGGATCTGTGTGTACAGCGCCGGCAGTCCTGCGGTGCACAGTAACTCAATCATGTTCACGATAACGGCCAACGCAACTGCCCCACTCAGTGCGACCGTTAGATACTGTGCACTAACTATTTCTCGAACACGACGATAGAGCCCAGGCTTTTGCTCTTCGGGAATAGAAAGAGAAATTCCTTTCTTAAACGCAAAGAAGTCTTTGATGTTGATAGCGCCGATCGATAGAGCCAATCCGCCGAGCACCATCTGAACTGGCCGAATGATGCCGACCAAGAGGAACAAGTTCAACCACGCTGCCATAAATGCAAAGTAAGCAGCACCACTAACGACTACAAATGTTCCCGCGATGATAATGATTTTCTTTCGGTCTTTTATATTGACGAGGACAGAAAGCAAAAACACCAGTACCCACATGGCACACGGGTTAAAGCCATCCACCAATCCCACCGCCAGCGTAAACGCTGGCATACCAAGGTCACGCACGCTTATTCGACCCAGCAAAGGAACGTTGATCGTTTCGGGATCGTTTGAGTCGCCCAGGACCTCGACTTGACCAGTGGACTCACCCATTTCCGATTCGATCGCCTCCTCCGGAAGCTCCAGCGATTCGATGGTTTTACTACCGGTTTCAAGTGACTTCTCAACGATTTGTTCGATTGGAAAGAAAGACACAAATGTGACATCGGAGTTGTCGGGCGAGTGCCGATCTGAATGATCTTTGTCGGAAGGCTGGGGTTTCTCAGATCGCGATACCTGCTCGATCAACGTATTAAGTTGCATTCCCGTGATGTCGTCCCCCTGGTAGCCGATAATGACTCGTCGTGCAAAGTCAATGGTCGGTAGACCGGGTGTTACTCCCGCGGCATTACAGAGCGCCTGCCAGCGACCTCTAGCACTACTATCCGTATCGACTTCATAAATACGAAAACGCACAGCAGGCCATTGCGTTTTCACTTGTTGCAAAAATGCTTTCAACTTTTGGCAGCGCGGGCACGTCGGGCGAGTGTAGACGTCGGCTGTAAACAAACGTTCGACTTCGGGGCCACTTTTATCTGCGTTAGAGAAACCGAAGTAGGTGCGGTCGCAGCTGTGAAAGGCTGGTAGAACGGGCTTTTCCCGGCCCGCTTTCTTGCTGATTTCGTACAGAATCGCAAGTTGACCACGATCCTGGAGAACGTCATGGACCTGGATATCCAGCCCAGTAACTTTCTGTTTGAGTCCGTCGACATATTCATTGACCGCTTTCGCAGATGCTTGATCGCTGCGAATAAATACATCCAGTCGAATCTTTCGTGGCGTTTGCACACTTCCTCCCTGCGCCGGTGGTAGTGTGAGGCAGTGCGGCATCGCGAGTGCCAACACTAAAAGCGGGCGTGCAAACAGAAGCATTGGAAACTCATGGTGCTAGGCAAAAAACCAACTGGCTCGACCGTCTGCGAGCGGAACTATCGTTAGGCAAAATCTGTTCCGCACTACTTTACGGTCTAAGTGGTGCTGATTCATCTCACCAAACGCGCGTCCTTGTCACACCTGTGCGGACTTGGCAATGCAGTGAATTGGTTTTTGCACCCAAAGAGTGTCGACGAGTCAAGCCACGTCAGTCTGTCCTCGCACCTCCGTCCGACGTTCCGCGACTCATGGAAACTTTGGTGCCCAGAGGTTACCAGTTCAAAAAAAGCGGATGAATAGACTTTCTACGCCTTAGCCAGAATCACCAATTAGCGAAAGAAGACGACCCGGGCGGTATCGCGCCGGGTCACTACGATGAATACGGCTGTTGTACAGATTTCAACGTTTTAACGACGACGAAATGCGGATATGCGCAAGTTCGGGACAAGAAATCCCGAACCCGCGCGTACCGAGTCAAATCAATGCACTTTCACTTCGATGGATTTGGGTGAAGGTGCGGCTTGCTTGGGCAGATGAACGTACAGCATGCCCTCCTTGTGCTCCGCTCGGATGTTACCCGTCTCGACATTTTCGGGAAGTGAAAAGCTCCGTGCGAAGCTTCCGTAAGCGCGCTCGATCCGGTGGTACTTACCTTTCGGCTCTCCTTCTTCTTTCTCCATGGTCCGCTCGCCCTGAATGACAAGGACACCATCCTTGAGAGACACCTTTACATCCTCCTTCTTAACCTCGGGAAGCTCCGCCTTGATGACATACTCGCCATCGTCTTCTTTAATATCGACAACCGGCGCCCAGTCGGCGGTTGTCATGATTTCGTGGCCGCTCTCACGCTGCATTCGACGCCCCTCTGGGCGACCATAAGCGTCTAGGATGGCTTCCAATTCTCGAAAGGGATTCCATTTAGTTGGGGTCATCACTTTGTTCCTTTCAATGCTCGTTGGTTAGGGTAACTCGCCGGATCCGTTGAAAACATCGCAAATAAACTTTTGCGACTGTCAATTTGACGGACCGTTGAACTCGCTACGAATATTAGGCAACTAGCATGCCAATTCACTTTGACCCAGCGACCTGATGTCCGCGTGCGAGACAGCCAGTGGTCACCGCAAAGTCGAACGCTTCGTCATGAAGAAAACGACGACACGCGATCGAGTGCAAAATACCGCTTCGGCAGCCATTCTCGTGGACGCGTGTTAGTTTCGAAGGGAACTCACTTTGTCTCTTCCTCGGTACAATCGGGCGAAGGGATAGAAATTGAATTGAGTTTGGTGCAAAATTGACAGACCACTACGCTCTGTCGTAGCGCGACGCGGTACTCTCGTTTTTTCCCCAGCGCCCACCACAAGTAGACGATCGATGACGACCGAGCTGATTAAGTTTCATTCCATCTTGCACGCAACTGATTTCTCAGCTGATAGTGAACTTGCTTTTGCTCATGCGTTGAAGGCGGCTGTCGACGAAAAAGCAAGCCTGACCATTATCCATGTTGGGGAGCCGGGGGATGAGTCCGACCATTGGGAGAGCTTTCCTAGCGTTCGCTCGCTTCTTGTGCGTTGGGGGTTGCTGGAAGACGGCGCCGGGCGTTCGGCGGTGTACGAGAAGTTGGGTGTGGAAGTTGAAAAGGTGGAAGCCGATGGCGATAGTGTGATTGAGGCTGTTACGGCCTATCTGGAGGATCATCCGGTCGATTTACTTGTATTGGCGACGCACGGACGACATGGTTTGCCCAGATGGTTCCATCGGTCGATTGCAGAGCCGATCGCAAGGCATGTTAAAGTTCCCGTACTATTTGTACCGCATCACTCGGCTGGTTTTGTGCGAATCGAAAACGGCAGTGTTAATCTTCGCCATGTTTTGATACCGATTGACCACGAACCCAATCCTACTTGGGGCCCCCGATTTGCCGAAGCGATGTTGCATGCCTTTGCTGTGGGCGAGGCTGATGTGACGCTGCTGCATGTTGGATCCAAAGATAACGTACCGGATGTACGGCCCGGTGATCATCCTGGTTGGACATGGAAATCCGTCGTCCGTCAAGGCAAACCAGTCGATGAAATCCTTGCTTATGCCAAGGAATCAGACGTTGATCTGATCGTGATGATTACGGAAGGCCACAAGGGTTTCTGGGATGCACTTCGAGGGAGCACCACTGAACAAATACTTAGAAATGCTAACTGCCCGATCCTGATGATCCCCAATCTATGACAACCGGTCGTAAGCCCTGAACAAAATGGTTTACCCCAAAAACATGTCATAGAAACCTTTCGGATTGGGTGTGAATTCAATTGTTCAACCATTGCGGTACATCGTCGATCGCTCGGTGGATCAACGGGTCGATGAGGCTTGCCAGTGCTTGACCCGACGGGTTGCTGTCGGTGTTGAAAAGCACCGCCCAATTGAAGCCGTCATGACGTCGGACCAAGAGCGACGACGTACCAGCGATTAAGCCTGAATGCCACGCATTCGCACCGCTACCGCCTTCAACGGGCCGTACCATCCAGCCACATCCATAATAGGCCGCTTTCAGGGCACCACTTGGCTCCAGTCCAGCTGGTCCGGTGGGCCTTTCAAACATGGTAGCGATCGACTTCGCCGACAAAAGCTTTGACGTGTGAGGATTGTCGAACTCTGTGGCAAAACGAACAAGGTCAATGGCAGATGCGATCCAACCGCCGTGCGCTTCGTACGCTTCAAAATTCTCAGCGCCATAAACAAATGGAACATCGACTTCCAACCGTGGCCCATTCATCGCTGCGGCGACGCGGTGCTTTGAATCGTAGTACCGAACTTCGTCGAGTGTCATTTCTCCTTTCCAAGCCCGGCCAAGCTTCATGCGGGTAATTCCCATCCGGGATAGAACTTTTTCCCTGACATAAGTCTCATACGAAATCCCGCAAACGCGTTCGATCAAGCGGCCGAGCAATAGATAGCCGACGTTTGAGTAAGCGAACTGCGTGCCCGGATCAAAGTCTAATGGCAGCGTCAGTGTGTAACGGAGCACGTCGGCAGCGCCTACCGGAAGCGGCTTATTAAACTGTTTTGCGATGGCCCGAGGTCGGGTGATCGGGTCAAACGACTGGTCGCGATCCCAACCGGCGGTGTGCTGGAGGAGGTGCGTGATCGTGATGCGGCGAAGTCGAGCGTCTGCACCGGACGGCAGCCATTCGTGCGGATCTAAGATATCGAAAGCAAAATCATCGAGAGCGAGTTTAGATTGTTCAACGAGCTGCAAAATGGCCACTGCTGTGATCGGTTTGGAAAGGCTTGCGATGCGAAAGAGCGAATCCGGCTGAACGATTCGACCTGCCTCCGCATCGGCAAAGCCGAAGCCGCGCGAGTAAACGGTTTTTCCCAGGCGGGATACCGCGAGGGCAGCCCCCGGTACACCGTTTTGTAATAGAAATTGGCCCATGAGTTCATCGAGCGGCTTGAATGGCTCATTCCCATCACCGGTGACTGAGATCGTTTTAGCTGTTGGATCTGCAGAGGATGGATTTTGGCCAACGAGGAAACCTGGACCACTTGCGAGCAAAACGCCGGTTGCCAAACGTCGCAGTGTCTTACGGCGAGAAACAGGATGATTCATTGGGGGTCGATTACTATATTTACGCGGAAGGCGAGGCGGAATTGAGATGGTCCAACAGCCAGGTTACATCAAAGGCCGAACAGTCGTTCGCGCTGGATGCGTTTTAGATGGACCTGCTTACTCAATTGTGACTTCAGCTTGCCAAGGTCCGGGCAGAAACAGCAGACCTAAAGTTAATAGGAATTTCGGAAGGGCAGTACGCAGTGACCAACTTGGTCAGGAGTTGCACCGAGCCGGTTTCGTCGCTTGCGTCTTCGAGCGTGACAAACCATGCCAATCATGTCGTTAACGCTCGGGTCGCTGTTTCTCCCGAAGACATCGCAAAAATCGTCCGCGAAGCGCTGAACAAAGCCGCATCGAGAAGTTAGGCAACCGCAACGATTAACACATTGCACAACTTCCGGCCGGGGCGGTCCGTGCCAACTCAACGATTTGGAGGCGAAAATGTCAACTAAATTTGTTCTGCTGGGATTGAGGTATCGGTTGCAGCGGCATCTTTATTCTTTCCTTCGAGTTCATGGTTGAGGATTTCCAAGAGCGTTTGGAGAAACACCACGACCATGGGGCCGACCAGAATCCCAATTGGCCCGAATACTTGAAGCCCGCCGAGGACGCTGAGCAATGCTAATAGCGGATGCAGTTGCGAGTGTCCCTGCAAGACCAGTACTTTGATTACGTTGTCGATCGAAGAAATCACGGTCACGCCGAAAACGCCCAGTGCGATTGCGGCGCCGACACGCTGCTCCACGGCAGCTAGGTAAATCACGCAGGGGATCCAGACCGATGCAGCGCCGAAAAAGGGAACCAAGGCCATGAATGTAGTCGCGATGAATAAAAGGACAATTGACGGCAAGTCAGCGAACCAGAATGCGATCGCGGCTAGAGTACCCTGCGCTAAAGCGCTAAGTACACTGGCAAGCACAACTGCTCGGCTTGTTCGATCGAATTGAAGCAACAATTGCCGCTCGTATTCGTCATCGAGAGGGCTTAGACGCATCATTGTCTGAATCATATTGCTTCCATCGGCGAAAAAGAAGTAAAGCGTAATGACTGTAATGACCACGCCGAGGATTGATTGCAGGAGGAATTCTCCGGCGACTTGTGTTAAGGGTAAGACGCGAGGTTGAACAAACGACTGCGCACCGGCCAGCATGGCTCGCACGTCGTTTTCACTTGGGTTGGCCAGCATTTTAAGCTGGGCCTTGAGTGAGGTGCCAAGCATGGATTGAATCCATAGACGGCGTGACTGTTTTACCACCTGGTACTGATTGTCGTACGCCTGACGTGCAGCCTCCTTCAACATGGGAGTCTCCTCTGGAGGCATTTCCGCGAGTGCCAAACGCTTTCCCTCAAGGCCCTGCAAGTCAGTAAGCAGATTGTCGTAGGCCGTTTCGCTTGGAGTGGTAGCACCAACTTCAGCTTGAAGGTATTGAACAATCGACCGTGCCTCTTCGATGCGAATCTTGGTGTCGTCGAAGGGGTAGGGAGATTCGATGGAGTCGAGATCCTCATCAAACTGCCTAAACGAATCCGATGCGGGCAGGTCAAGCGAGAGGGACGTGCGGATTTGTTCGAGCGGTTGCTTAATCCCTCCCGAGGCAATCTTTCGAATAAAAATCGTTCCTTGGGCGGCAGCGATGGATAGTACGAAGCCGGCGGGAAGCAGGACGAGCAATAAAATAAACGTCGTTGCGAGCGCCGACGCGAGTCGTTGGCGGCCTTTCACTCGCATCAAGATCCATTCATGGACAGGTCGGAAAATAACCACTAGCAATGCGGCCAAAAATAATGGCACGAAAAAGCTGGCCATGACCTGATAGAAAAGTGCTCCGATGACCACAATAGCGACCACAAGCATCGAAACTGAAAACACTCGCGCAACCGCGACTCCGCCAATTGTGGCGTGCGGCAAGTTGGTGATAACGGCTGGTTTTTTTAATGGTTTAGGCAACACACGCACTCCGATGAGAACCACTTATTGCGACGGCTATCTGAACGACTATCGAAAAAGTAGTGTATGACATCCGAATCAAAAATATCACCGCCCTCGAACGCGTCACTCTCACGAAGGCGCTGGTTTGCCCTATTTCGGATCGTAATGATCGTTGTCGTCGCCGTCGCTTTAGGATTGGCGATTCGAAGCTCTGTTCACCACTGGAACGATCAATCGCGGAAATCAAGTCTGACGCTAGCGGACCTTGATTTTCGTTGGCTACTATTATCAGCCGTGCTTTACGGCATCGGCCTGCTCCCGGCAAGTTTTGTCCTGTCGCGTGCATTGTCTGCACTGGGTTTTGAGGTGCCAATCAGCCGCGTCGCAGCCGCCCAGTTGAT
The DNA here is from genome assembly GCA_031411655.1 of Planctomycetaceae bacterium. Lineage (GTDB taxonomy): Bacteria > Planctomycetota > Planctomycetia > Pirellulales > Pirellulaceae > UBA6163. The sequence continues at coordinate 6,731 of JANOBM010000029.1, read as the reverse complement.
AGGCCACCTAGGAAAGTATGTACCAGGTAAAGCGATGGTCGTCGTGCTTCGCGCGAGTGTGCTGAATCGACAAAGGCCGTCCGGTAATCATCCGTCGGTGTCGCTTCGCGCGGCAACGATCGCGATTACCGTGGAGACGTTGACCGTTATTGCCACCGGGGCGATGTGGGCGTTATGCGTCCTTGTGTTTCTTGATACACCCATTTGGATGAAGCAAACCAGCTTATTTATGGCCGTTGCCGCTGCGGTTGGAACATGGCCGCCGATCATCAAACGGGTACTTTCTCGTCGCATTGTCGGCGGCACCCTTTCCTTCCAGTGGAAGACCAGCGATATGCTGGCAGCTTGGTTTTGGAATACCATCGCTTGGTTGTTGATCGGTGGAGCAATGATGGCGACGGTGCTCGCGTTGCCTGAGTCCATGCGGACTGCAAACGACTTGTCGCTCGGCCGGATCTATGCGGTCAGTTTCGCGTCGATATCGCTTGCATTTGTCGCTGGATTTCTATCGTTTTTACCTGGAGGCGCCGGTGTCCGCGAAGTGGTGCTGACCACGATGCTGGCGTCTATCGTTGGCCCAAGCGGATCGCTGATTGCGGCAATCATCATGCGAGTTGTGCATTTAGCGGTTGAAGCGATCCTCGCGGCTGCAGCGTGGAAATGCCTTCCACAGACGGGTACTGGGGCCACTGACATGGACGATACTCCGCCCGTTGATTAAACTAACGCCAGTACTACTTTGTGGCTGTGATGACAGATAATTGGGGCGTGAGTTGTTCGTGCCCTTTGCGTTCAGCCATTCATTGATCGCTTGGCAGACCAATTGAATTCCCCGCCTATCCTTTCCCTCGTCATTCCCCTTTGGAACGAAAAAGATTCGTTGCGGGAACTCCACGATGCGATCGCAAAGGCGACCGACGAGGCTTACGAAATTATCTTCGTGGACGACGGGTCGACCGACGGATCTTGGCAGGTTGTCAAGCAGCTTACGGCTGAGCATTCAAACACTCATGGAATTCGGTTCCGACGAAATTTTGGGAAGGCAGCAGCGTTAGCGGCTGGATTTGAAGCGGCTCGCGGAAAAATCATCATTACGATGGACGCGGATCTTCAAGATGACCCACGTGAAATCCCACGGTTTCTTGAGAAGTTGCAGGCTGGTTTCGACGTCGTTAGCGGCTGGAAACGGGTTCGTAACGACCCCTGGCACAAGACAATTCCCAGTCGTGTGTTCAATCAAATGGTTTCTCGTCTGACAGGTGTCGTTCTGCACGACCACAATTGCGGATTCAAGGCCTACCGTCGCGAGATTTTTGATGAAGTCAAGTTGTACGGTGAGCTGCATCGATTTGTCCCGGTACTTGCGGCTGCGCGAGGCTGGAAAATCGGCGAGATCGAGGTGCTGCATCATGCACGACCGCATGGAAAGTCAAAGTATGGATGGTCGCGGCTGCCTAAAGGTTTTTTAGACCTGCTGACCATTTACTTCTTGACGGTATTCTCTCAAAGGCCGCTGCATCTCATCGGTTCCGTCGGCTTAGCGGCATTTTTGTTTGGCGGCGGCGGACTGGCGATACTCACCTTTCGCAGACTCACGTGGCATTGGTTTGGTAATGAACCACTGCATCTTCATAATACAGCCGTGTTTTACTACTGCATCACTTCCATCCTTCTTGGGACGCAGTTGTTGGTTGCTGGGCTGCTCGCCGAATTGATTACCTCCATTGATCGGCGCACGAAGCGACCAGGTTCGATAGCCGAGACGACGGCACGTTTTGGCGGTGCTGAAAGCCAGCCTGCGCTGGAGAAGCTTGGATGAACGATAAGTTGCGACGCCGCCAATTGGCAGAGATGTCTTGGCTTGCTTATGTGTTGATTGCGGTGGCCATTGGCGTTGCAGCCGGTCGAATCGCCGTCGTTCGAAGTAAAGAAGGCGACACGGCGTTTCTGAGCGCCAATGATCGCAGCCGTTGGTGCACGGTGGCATCTCTTATCGAAGATGGCACCTACGCAATCGATCGACAAATTGCCATTACGGACTCCACTGGAAAACGACGTCCTTGGTCTACTATTGACCGTGTTCGTCACCCTGGTTCCGATGGGAAGATGCACGATTATAGCAGCAAGCCACCGTTGTTCACGACGATGGTTGCGATGGTGTATTGGGCTGTTCATCAAGCCACTGGTTTGACATTAACCGACCAGCCGATCTACGTGACACGGTTGGTTTTGGCATTAGTGAATCTGCCTATGCTGTTGGTCATGTTGCTTGCGATATGGCGATCCATCCGCGAGTCCAACGCGCCTGACGCGGTCAAACTTTACTCCATTGCCATCGCCTGCTTTGGCACGGCGCTCTTTCCGTTGGCGATGACATTGAACAATCATTTGCCTGCCGCTACGTCGACAGCGATCGTGCTGATGCTTTATCTGCATGAGGCGGGAAAAACGATCCTTCGGAAGATCGTTTTGAATTACTTTATTGCAGGTATCTTTGCGGCATTTACTGTTGCCAACGAATTACCTGCCTTAGCCATGTTTGTTGCATGGTGCTATTTGTTTGCTCGACAAGAGTGGAAAGCGACGTTGATTGGGTTCTTACCGGGCGCGTTGGTTGTTGCACTGGCCTTCGTATGCACTAATTATCGGGCTCACGATAGCTTTCGCCCGCCCTACATGCATCGATCGGATGGTGCCCTGATTGTGGCCATCGAATCCGACTCCCCTACTGCACCGCCTAAGGCACCGGTCGTTGCTGAAGTGGTAATAAGTCGTGCATTAAACAATCAGACGCCGACAGAGATGAAGTTGATTCCAACGCAAGCACCAACGCGATGGATCGTCGAATCCGCCGATGGAAATCAACGATACGCACTTTGTCAAAAAGATACCGGCATCGTTAACTCGAGCGCCAACTCGCTCTGGGAACTTCGACATTGGGACAACTGGTACGACTATCCGAAAAGCTATTGGACTTCGTCTCGATCAGGGGTGGATCGCGGCGAAGAAAGTCGCTTGCGGTATTTTTTCCATATCACTTTTGGATACTTTGGAATCTTTTCGCTGACCCCGGTCTGGTTGATTCTTCCGTTCGGACTTTGGCTAAGGTTGGTCGAGCCGCAGGGTAGATACCGCTTCTTGCTGGCCGCCGCAATCACCGCGGTCTCATTAATTTGCCTGGCTTTCTACGTCTCCCGTCCTCTGATCGACCGAAATTACGGTGGCGTCAGTAGCAGTTTTCGCTGGCTACTCTGGTTCATGCCCCTTTGGGTCTGGGCAATGCTTCCAGGTTTAGTTCCTTTGATGGCCCACAAATGGTTTCGTCCGGCACTGTTGTTTTTGCTAGCGTTGTCCATTTTTTCGGTCTCGACGGCACTTGATAATCCTTGGCAGCACCCTTGGATCTATCGCTATGCAAGCTTTTTGGGATGGCTGCCGGACTAGCAAAAACACTAGGATTCTCTCATTGAGTAGAGCCACTTCGCCATGCGGGTGGCGCTTTCATTTGAGCAAAGAACGCTAATAGCCAACGCTGATCGATTGAGCACGGCATGGATGCCGACTCCCGGACTTTAAAGCCTCGCTACTCCCGATGGTTGTCGGCTGCGCTGTTTCTTTGCGCGTCCGTAGCTGCAATTTATTTGCTGTCTCCTCAAACCTTGGGTGAACAGGCTCGAAGGTCGATCGTCCAAATCTTTCGCGAGCATTATCGGGGCACTGAGGTCACTATCGGCAGCGGCAGGTATTCGAACGACGTCGGATTGATACTCGAGGACTTAGAATTTCGCACTCCGCGAACGGCGTCCACTCCGTCTCAATCGTTATTGCGAATCGATCGGCTGATCGTTGAGACCGACCTGCGTCCCGAAAAATTACTTGATCGAGAATTGCCGTTTTGTGCTAAGCGAATCATTGCTCAAGGGGTGGAGTTGAACGCAGCTTTTGACGCCAACGGGGAATCGAACCTTTCCCGGTTATGGCCACCACCGAAGATGGGACCCGGATGTCCACGATTTGAAATTCGTGATGGTCGTGTCCGCATTCACCGCGATCAGTCGACGTTAGAAAGACCCATTGAATTGGATGGGATGAACATTGTCATCGATGTCGTCCCTGGCGAAAAAGTATCCTCCCTGAAGCATCAATTTGTTCTTCATGCATCAAGCAACTACTTCAAGAGTATTTCGCTCAAGGGTACCGAAGTCGACTCGCGTTTAGAATTGCAAGGCAACGCATCTCACCTTCGCATTGACCCAACACTGATCAGTCGGCTCCCCATGTTGTCTGCTGCTACGGTTGAATCGTTGGCTGGTTTAACGACTGAGGGCGATTTAAAGTTTTCTGCAGTAAAAATCGCTAAGGCACCGTTGGACTTTTTAGCTATCTGGAAATGTGACCGTGGTCGTTACGAACATCCGCGCCTGCCTCAGCCCATCGATAAGGTGAGTGGAAGCTTTTCGATGCGTCCAAGTGGAATCACGATCGACGCGGCACAGGGATACATAGGCGATGCAGTTTGCCGCGTAATCGGAAAGACCACAGGGTGGTCCACCGATTCAGATGTAACTTTGCGGCTGGTCGCATCGAATCTCCTTTTTAATGAAAGAATCACCTCCTCATTACCGTTGTCGGCACAGCGGGCACTCGATCGAATCCGCCCCAGAGGGCCGCTGGACTTAGATGCGAGGCTGGATCGTGTTGCCGGCAAATGGAAAGCCGATGCAGTGGCGGATCTGCATGGTGTTGAACTCAACGTTGATCGCTTCCCCTATCCGGTTTCACAGGTCATTGGAAAAGTTCATTTTCGCGACTCGCAGGTATGGACCGAGCGGCTGAGCGGCAGAGTCAGCGAGCAGAGGATTTGCGTAGCATTCCTGAGATCAGAGCCGGCCAGTGGCAAGCCTTCGTGGTTACGATTGGCGGCGGATGGTCCCGTCCCGATTGATTCTTTGTTATTGAGCGGCCTGACACCGCGGGGTGAAGGCCAAACTCGACTCGAAGCATTCGTACGATCCCTCTCGCCACGCGGGAATGTACACCTGGTCAGCGGTGAGTGGAACACAAGCGAAATCGGCGAAAAGACCCAGTCAATTGACCTACGGGTCAGTGGTGGAAGCCTTCGGTATAGCGGCTTCCCGTACGCACTTTACGACGTTACAGGCCAGGTGCTTGTCAAGGACACGAAAACAAGCCTAGTGAATTTTACGGCTAAAAACAGTGATAACGCAAAAATCAACTGCGAGGGATTGTTTGAGGATCTTGCCAAGAATGCGATCGGGCCTGAAGGAGCTTGGCGAGTAGGTCTCCGCTTTCAAGCACAAGATTTGCCGCTTGATGAGACGATTCGTGCCGCACTTCCATCATCGACTCAGCAGACATGGGATTCACTTGCGCCAGCTGGAGTGCTCGATTTTCTTGATGTCCAAGTTTCTCATGCCCAGAAGTTTACCGCACCCAAATTGATCATTTCGGCGAAGCAGCAATTACAACGAACCGTTGATAGTCGTACCGTCAGCCTGCGGCCATCGATGTTGCCCTATCGACTCGATGTAGCCGAGGGCGCAGTGCAATTCGATGGAGAGCAAGTTCTGATCGAATCGCTAGACGCCAAACATGACTCGACGAGGGTCACCGCAGACGGGTACTGCAATCGCACAAATACTGACCAGTGGCAATTGGTTCTCAACTTAAGAAGTGGTAGCCGATTGCATCCAGACTCAGAACTAGTCAACTCTCTTCCCGCACAAGTAAGGGGCGCCTTTCAACGACTGCAGTTACGGGGACCTTTGAGCATCCGCGGTACGACTAGTATCCTACTGCCTGACCAGCGTCACCCAGATCCGACAATCGACTGGGGACTTACCGTGCAGCTCGAAGGCAATCGAATCGGCGATGTAGGACCCGTTCATGACATTCGTGGTGAACTACTTGTGAACGGGCGGAGTGATGGTTTCAGTGTAGTAGCCGATGGTGTCGTTGGAATCGATTCGATCCATATTGATGACAAACAGGTTAGCTCCATTCGTGGACCTTTCGCGATCCGTGACGATCGATTGCTGCTCGGTGAAACCATAGCTGTTTTGGATGCGGGCTCTGCACTCGTGCCGTCACCCACGTTGAAGTTAAACACGGTCAGTCCGATTCAAGGCAGCTTGTTTGGCGGTGTGGCAACAATGTCTGGGGACGTCACACTCTCCAACGGAAATTTCGACGTAGCCATTGCGATACGTGACGGAGATGTCGCCACGCTTTTGGCCGATCTGGGCGAAACCGATAGTGCTGTCAAAGGCAAAGTCGAAGGCCGCGTTCGTCTCGCAGGAACCGTGGGAGCTGCCCATTTGCTAAAGGGTTCGGGATCCGGCAAGTTGACTGAAGCGAATCTCTACCAGCTTCCGATTTTGGTGCAGATGTTCAATATGATTCGTGTTAAGCCGTCTGAAGCCGTTGCCTTTACCGATGGTGACGTTCGATTTTCAATCTATGGCGATACTGTCACTTTCAATCAGTTACAACTCTGGGGTGATCTGATCGCGCTCCACGGTTCCGGTACGATGACACGAACCAAAGATGTCGATTTATCATTCAACACCCGTGTAAGTCCTCAGAACGGTTGGAGTGAAATCATGCGACCGTTTGGTGACAACCAATACACTCTATGGACGATTAGCGTGAAGGGGCCTTTATCCGATCCGGTGATCGAGCGTCGGACTCTCACCACCGTCAACGATACG
>JANOBM010000028.1:0-2086 GCA_031411655.1 Planctomycetaceae bacterium | reverse complement strand
GTCGGGATGGATCAATGACCTGGCCGTGTCGACCGGCCTGAAAACCTTCGTCTGCTCTACCAACGAAGAAGCATGGCGATGGGCCAATGTCAAACGTAAAACTGACAAGGACGACGCACTGAAACTCGCTCGCATGGTCGCTATGAAAGAGCTCAAGCCCGTCCACATGCCATCGCCCGAACATCGCGAGTTTCGTTCGCTCGTCAAATACCGAAAGTCGCTCGACGGGCGTATCAACAAGCTTAAGAACTCGATCCGCGTCTGGCTCGTCAATCATGGCATCACGATCGACTCGGGAGACGAAGCCTGGCACACCGGACGGGAACGCTTACAAAGAAGCAATTGCTAGCCGTCACTGAACTCGAACCATTACGAAGTTAGTGAACCCGAACTGTTACGAACCGGGTTCCTTTCTCTTGTTCCCACTACAGCGTGGGTAACAGCCTGCAAGCGATGAAGTTTGAATGATTGTCAACGGCCCCAATGCTCCCGACGACCCCGATGCCAGCAAGACGGTGCTGCCGTCGAATTCAAGGAGCTAACAACGAGAAACGACCTTGGGTCGCGGGGCGGTCGGCGTGGGAAACTTGCAGAATCACCATTCGCCTGGCTTGGTACGGAATCCGTACCAAGCGATGGTTGTCTGCGTCTAGTCGGCGAAAGTATGTTGCCCCGCGACCACCAGGGGCTAAAGAAAACCGTCCATGATGCTTTGCATCACGAAGCGGTTTTCATCGAACCTACACCGGAGACGGTGTGAGGCTCTGTTTTAGCGAGTCGATCAGTTGACTCGCCTGGGCGATCGTGAGCTGGTTGGGACTGCGAACGCCGAAGCCTTGTTCCAGCTCACTGGCGAGCGATAAGCCAGCCTTTGAAGCGATGGCTCGGATCGCACACATCGGGGCATTAGGCCAAGATTCAATTATCCGCCTGTTCGTTGAAGCTACGCCACCACGTTCACCAGCTTGCTCTGCAGGACACTCTTGCCACCGGAACCATCGGTCACTTCAACACTGACCGAGCGCGCCGTGGTGACGGGCGTGCTTGACGAATCAGCGAATCCGATTGCTCTGAGGACCAGTTGAATGCGTCCGGCATTGGCCTGATTGTTGAACGTGAACACGAGTGGCGTCTTTGCAGCGCCACCCGTGAAGCTGCCGATCATCGTTCCAAGGTAAAGCACGTTGGCCCCGGAAATGGTTATCAACGACGTCGGAACGATGGCCAGCGTATCGGTCGCTTGACCGTTAGTATTCGTGACGGTGAGCGTCCCACCGGTGAACAACGTGGTATCAACATCCGTCACGATCGCCGTCGAGAACACCAGGACTCTCGGGGCATTCTTGTTGTAAGTGACGTCGCTTCCGATCGTCGCAATCACTGGCGCGTCATTGACCGATACTACGTTGACAAGCATGCTCTGCAACGCGCTCTTGCCGCCAGCACCATCGGTTGCTTCGACCGAAATCGAGCGAGCCGTCGTGATCGGATTCTCGGACGAATCCGCAAATCCAACCGCACGAAGTACGAGTTGTAGCCGCCCCGCATTGGTTTGATTGTTGAATGTGAACACCAGTGGAGTTTTCGCCGTCCCGCCCGTGAAATTGCCGATGACCGTTCCCAGATAAAGTACATTCGTTCCGGATACGGTGATCAGGGACGTCGGCACGATGGCCAAGGAATCGGTCGCCTGACCGTTCGTGTTGGTGATGGTTAACGTTCCACTGGTAAACAGTGCCGTGTCCACATCACTGAACGTGGCGCCTGAAAACACCAATGCCCTCGCAGCATTTTCCGTGTAGGTCACCGTGCTACCGTTCGAACCAATCACCGGTACGTCATTGACCGACACCACGTTGACAAGTTTGCTCTGCAAAACACTCTTGCCGCCAACACCATCGGTCGCTTCGACCGAAATCGTTCGTGCGGTCGTGATCGGATTCTCGGATGAATCGGAGAAGCCAATCGCTCGCAGCACCAGTTGCATCCGCGCGGCATTGGTTTGATTGTTGAACGTGAACACTAGCGGCGTTTTTGCCGTTCCACCCGTGAAGCTGCCAATCACCGTACCCATGTACAGGACATT
>JANOBM010000027.1:0-120735 GCA_031411655.1 Planctomycetaceae bacterium | reverse complement strand
GTTGCGGGAAATCCTCGAAAAGGCTTGGAAAGAGGCGACCATCGGCACACGCTACCCGCCACCCGAAAGTTTTGTCGTCGATAAGCCAGCCTACCGAGCCGCAGCGATGACCGAGGCTGGTTGGGCCAATGCGAATTTGCGGACACAATTCCTGAGGATTCTCAAACGAGCGGGAGTCGCACCTTGGGGTCGCTTGTTCCATTCAATGCGAGCATCGCGACAAACGGAGTTGGAACGAGAGTTCCCACTACACGTCGTTTGTGCATGGCTTGGGAACACCGAAGCGATCGCAAAGAAAAACTATTTGCTGGTCACCGAAAGTGACTTCCAAAAAGCGGCACGAAAAGCGGCACGGTTGGACCCAAAAGCGGCACCAAGCCCGGTACCGCAACGACTCGCAACGACCACGCAAGGCGAATCAGAAACCCCGGAAAACACGGGGGAAAACGTTGGTTTCCCCGGTGTTTACGTACCTATTCCGATGGAGGATAGGGGACTTGAACCCCTGACCTCTTGCATGCCATGCAAGCGCTCTCCCAACTGAGCTAATCCCCCGCAACTGTTGCGGTGCTACAGGAGCGAAAAGTAGCACGGGGTGAGCGATGGCGTCAAGCGTGCTCAGGATGCGGTCAACTCCAATCCGAGCCGGATTGCGGTGGATTTCGGGGTTTCCCATCGGCCTTTTTGATTTTTGCGTCGGCGATTTTCGCATGGAGCGATCATCATCGGCCTAAAACTCGTTCCTGACGTGCGTCGTTTATCGGGAGATTTTGACGGCCAAATCCAGCCGCGATTTCTTAACCGGTCATGCCGATACGAACTGCTCCATCGTGAAGTGGGTGCGCTCCCAACGGCAACATGCCGGCCGCGAACGATGGGACAGCATGGATACTGAACATGCGATCACTTGTCAAACGAAAATGCGGGGGACAACAAAGGGTGAATAGTTTGGTACGATCTATCCCTCCGACAAGCGATCGGGATGCGGTTCCCTCTCGTTGCTACTCGCTGCTCGACCCGTTTTCAACTTTGCAACAAGGATTTTACGCCAGATGGATATGCGAAATACCGTTTCATTGATTTTGGGCGGTGGCCGGGGAACGCGGTTGTTCCCGCTGACGAAGATTCGTGCAAAACCGGCCGTTCCGCTGGCTGCGAAGTATCGCCTGATCGATATCCCCATTAGCAATTGCATCAACAGTGGGATCAATCGCATTTATGTGCTCACGCAGTTCTTGTCGGTTTCGCTTCACCAGCACCTTCGCCAAACCTACCGCTTTGACCATTTCAATAATGGATTCGTGGAGCTACTGGCGGCGCAACAAACCGTTGATAAGGGGTCGGAGTGGTACCAAGGCACTGCCGATGCTGTTCGAAAGAACTTGCGCTACATCCTTGAGTACGGTGTGGATCGCGTATTGATTCTCTCTGGTGATCAGCTTTACCGGATGAATTTCGCTGACATGATGAAGACGCACGAAGAATCCGGAGCCGACGTGACGATCGCCGGTATCCCGGTTCATCGCAAAGATGCTAGTGCTCTGGGGATCATGAAGGTAGATGACACTGGCAGGGTGGTCGGGTTCGTCGAAAAGCCGCAGACCGATGCGCAAATCCAGGATGTTCGAACCGAGCCAGCCTGGATCGATGCACACGGTATCCCGTCGAACGGTAGAGATTGCCTCGCGAGCATGGGGCTTTACATTTTCAACCGGGATGTACTTGTCGAACTGCTTACCAACACCGATTACGAAGACTTCGGCAAAGAAGTGTTTCCCACGGCCATGCGAACCAAGCGTGTGCAGTTGCATTTGTTCGACGGCTATTGGGAAGACATCGGTACCATTCGCGCGTTCTACGAAGCCAATCTTAGCTTGGCACGAAAGAACCCTCCGTTTGACTTTAGCGAAGCGAACGCGCCAGTCTATAGTCGTCCGCGGTTCCTTCCGCCAACCGTTGTCGAAGATGCCAAAATTTCCGGTACACTGCTTGCCGACGGTTGTCGCATTGGTCGCGGAGTGGTGATCGAAAACAGTGTGATCGGACTTCGTACGGTAATCGGTGATAACGTTACCATTCGCAACTCCGTAATCATGGGAGCCGACTATCACGATCTCCCCGAGCAACACAAACCAGGGCGTTTGCCGCTTGGAATCGGCGATCGGAGCGTGATTGAGGGCACGATCCTCGACAAAAATTGCCGGATCGGCAAAGACGTTCGCATCACCAATGTTGCAAAGGTGGAAAACCAGGGCGAAGAAGAGCCGTTGCAAGTGCGGGATGGTATTCCAATCGTGATCAAGGATGCCCAAATTCCAGATGGCTTCTCGTTTTAGTGATCCCAAGTATGTCAAGTTTCATTGGGCGGTTTCTCACTCCGGTCGTTGCTTGCGTGGTCCCGATGACCCTGGTCTCCATGACCCTGGTATCCATGACGCCGGCTTCGGTTGCTATGGCAGAGGGGCAGTGGCGAGCAGATGTATTGCCGGTGGAGCTCGGTGTCGGTTACGCAGTGTTGATGGTGGACGTTAACGGTGACGGGAATCTTGATATTGCGATCGTTGACAGCAAGCGATTCCTGTGGATGGAAAACCCTACTTGGCAAACTCACGTGATGCTCGCAACGCCCGAGGCATCCAATGATAATGTTTGCTTCGCACCCAATGATGTTGACGGCGACGGGCGAGTTGATTTTGCCGTTGGGCACGATTGGCAAGTTGGGAACACGGATTCTGGCGGTAAGATCGGTTGGATAAAGTCGCCTCAGGATCCTCGTGCTGCCTGGACCTATTATCCAATCGCGGAGGAGCCGACAACGCATCGGATGCGGTGGATCGACTGGGACCACGACGGCTCCTTGGAACTTGTCGTTGCGCCCTTAAAAGGTCGCGGTTCGCGTCCGCCTGATTTTCTTTCGTCGGGTATCCGGCTGCTTGCATTTTCGCCGGATCGAAGTCAACCAGCAAAGCCCTGGGGTTCAAAAGTAATCGATGAGTCCCTTCATGTGTCGCACAATCTTGATGTCGTTGATCTTGATCGCGATAATCGGCAAGAATTGCTGTTGGCGAGCTTCGAGGGTGTGACTCACTTGAAGGCAACCGAAGACGAAACCACTGTGACGAAGTTAGGCGAAGGCCAACAGGGCACGGCACCCGCAATCGGTTCGAGTGAGGTACGCTTGGGAACTTTAGGTTCAGGAAAACGCTATCTGGCAACGATCGAACCCTGGCATGGTGACCATGTCGTTGCATACACGGAGCCCGATGCAAATGACCACTCGATGTGGTCTCGCTTCGTGCTTGATGAGCAATTGAAATGGGGCCACGCTGTGGCCTGTGCAAATCTCGATAGTGATGCCGATCAAGAATTGATCATTGGTGTTCGCGACGATGCTGGTCAGAAACACCGTTGTGGCGTTCGAATTTACGATCCAACGGATGCTGAGAGTGGGATTTGGAAGAGGCGGTTGATCGAACCCGGCCAGGTCGCGGTGGAGGATTTGGCGGTGGGCGACCTCGATAACGATGGTGATGTCGACATCGTTGCCGTGGGGCGAGCAACGCACAACGCGGTGGTCTACTGGAACGAATAACGCCCGGTGACCGGTGGTTTCTCTCCGTCAGCTCGTGACCGGTTCGTTTCTGCGTATAAAACGGCATTGGGACTTGCCGTAAGCTAGCAACTAAGTGACAACACAGACTGCGCAGTCTGTAAACTCAACCTAAGTTGCCGAAACAACATGTCAGCAAGAAACCTTCGCGGTCGTTCCGTCCGCCGCAACCAATGTGTGAATGCTCGCCGTCGTCTTGGATTCGAAGCTTTAGAACGTCGCATTGTGCTGGCCGCTGCGACAGATTTACAGTCAGTGACTGGGCGCGTGTTTGCTGATTTCGCTGGAGACGGCTTTACTCCAGGCGAGGAGGTGTCTGGCGCGACAGTCAATCTTTATCGCGATAATGGTGACGGCATTTTCAACGCTGCGAATGACACCCTGTTCCGAGGTGTGACGACGGGAAGCGATGGACGGTATCGAATCGATGGGGTGACGGTCGGAAATTACTTCATTCAGCAACCGGCGCAGACCATCGGGACGAGGTTGCTCTCGGAGCGAGTCAGTCCCGCCATTGTCGTAGACGCAGCGGATGTCCGTGGGCGACTGCTTCGCACCATTGATTCTTTCAATACCGCGACCCAATCGATTTTTGACGATACCAACGATGGAGTTCCTGTCACGTCGTTTGCTCAGGGGAGTGCGTCGGAAGTCATCGGCGGCGAACGGGATTTACTGGTAGATAAAACGTCAGTGAATGGGCGGGTGCAAGTCAGCGTCAACGATCCATTGCTTCCCGGACTTTTTAGTTTTGATGCGATCCAAACCGGTGAGGGGCGCCGCATTGTTTCATGGGATGGGATCGATGGCAGTTCCGCGATCGCGGATGCAGGACTTGGAAATGTAGACTTGACGAGTGCAGGGACGGCGACAGGCTTGCAGCTTCAAATTGGAGCGGACTCAGCAGCCGGTACGGTGACCATTCGCCTTTACACGGATGACACGGTGGCAGGTACGGCAGCGAGATTCTCAGCAGGTACCTTCGCGCTGGCGGACACAGGAGGTGTAGCTTCGATGACGGAGTTCATTCCCTTCAGCGGTTTTACCACCGTAAACGGCGGTGGAGTCGACCTGACTCGAGTCGGTGCGATTGCGTTGGAGATTACCGGAGGCAGTAACGTCAATGGGTCTGCGGAGCTGGTTGGGGCCGTTGGTCCGACGGTGGATACATTCGATTTCGCGAACTTCGATTCGGCAGATCTACGGCTTACAAAAACAGTGAGCAATGCGTCGGCCGCGACAGGTCAGAACATCGTCTTTTCGGTCACCGTGAATAACGACGGCCCGAACGCCGCCAGCGGAGTGGTCGTGACCGATCTGTTGCCAGCGGGGATCAGCTTTGTCAGTTTTGCCGCGTCGCAGGGAAATTACAACAACACGACGGGGTTGTGGCAGGTGGGAGCGATCTCAAATGGTGGATCCGCTACCTTGGGTATTACTGGGCGGGCCACGACCGCAGGCTCCGTCACCAACACGGCACAAGTCACTCAGTCAAACGCATTTGATCCCGACTCGACGCCCGGCAACAGTGTAGCAACCGAGGATGATCAAGCGTCGGCAACGATCAACATCGAAGCTGCCGACTTATCGTTGACAAATGTTGGTGATCGCTCGGCCGCGAGGGTGGGAGATACGGTCGTCTTCACGGTGACGGTCAATAATGCAGGGCCGTCTCCAGCCACCGGCGTCGTCGTTACGAGTGTTTTGCCACCTGGATTGACCCTTCAGTCGGGAGTGACGGCGTTTGGCTCCTTTGCCGGTTCGACTTGGACCATCGGTACCATCGCGAGTGGTGCGTCGGCCACGTTAACGCTGACGACGCGGGTGGATACGACTGGAAACAAGGCACTGCTGGCACAAGTCACCGCATCCAACTTGGCCGATCCAGACTCGACACCCAATAACAACGTTGCCGCCGAGGATGATCAAGCGACCGCATTAGTCAATGTCACCTCGGCCGACCTCTCATTGACCAAGACTGCATCAACCGTCACTCCCAGCGTTGGTCAGAACGTGACCTTTACCCTTCAAGTTCGCAACACCGGTCCCGATCCCGCAAGCGGTGTAAACGTTCGCGATCTCTTGCCCGCAGGCCTCAATTTTGTTTCTGCCAGTCCAGCTTCGGCATACGATCAGGCAACCGGCATTTGGACAATCGGCGCACTCGCATCCAACACGACGAGTTCATTGCAGATCGTGGCCACTCCTTCCGTGGGTGGTTCACTGGTCAATACGGCAGAAATCACCGCATCGGACCAACAGGATCCCGATTCGACACCAAACAATAATCAAGCCGTTGAGGATGATCAGGCGTCGATCACGATCAACGCACAGCAAATTGATTTATCTCTTACGAAGACTGTCGATAACGCCACACCCAATCGCGGCTCGACGGTTGTTTTCACCACGACGATCGTCAATGGCGGACCGAGTCAAGCCACTGGTATCACGGTACGTGACGCTTTACCTACCGGGTTTACTTTTCAAAGCGCGACGCCACTCGCCGGTACGGCTTACAACAGTTCAACCGGAGTTTGGTCCATTCCGACACTTGCTTCTGGCGCGACGGCAACTTTGACGATCAGCGCGGTTGTCAATACGTCGGCAGCGGTGATCGCGACCGCCCAGGTCACGGCAGCCAATCAATCCGATGTGGATTCCACTCCGGGCAATAACGTAGCCACCGAAGACGATCAAGTGAGTGTGACTCTCATGGTTCCTGCCGCCGATTTGTCGTTAACAAAAACAGCATCGACCGCCACTCCGAATGTTGGTCAAGATGTCACATTCACGATCGTCGTCTCTAACTCAGGGCCTGACAACGCGTCAGGTGTCGTTGTGTCGGATGTGCTTCCCAATGGATTAACATTCATGTCAGCGACGACCAATGAGGGCGACTACATTTCCAGTACAGGTCGTTGGACCGTAGGGACGCTAGCCTCCAACGGCACTGCTACGTTGCAGATCGTTGCCCGCGTGGCAACGGGCGGAGAAAAGACTAATACCGCTCAGATTATTGCCTCGGACCGTTTCGACCCGGATAGTACGCCCAACAATAGTATCGCCACGGAAGATGACCAGGCTTCGGTGAAGGTTACACCGCAACGGATCGACTTGTCGCTCACTAAAACGACCAATAAGCCGCGTCCTAATGTGGGAGAACAGGTGACATTTACTTTGACTCTTACGAATGCCGGACCAGATGCAGCGACTCAAGTTGCAGTAAGAGACGTTTTGCCGGCTGGAATGACGTTTGTCTCGGGTGACGCGAGTGTGGGCACCTACGATCCGCTGGTTGGTATTTGGACGATTCCGACACTTGGTCGTGCCACCTCTGCAACGTTACCCCTTGTCGCAACCTACGACAGGCCGGTCATGATTCTGAATACCGCGGAAGTGGTCGCGGCTGTGCAAAGCGACATCGACTCAACTCCCGACAATAACGCTGGCACGGAAGACGACCAAGCATCGGTCACTTTGACTCCTGCCATTGCCGACTTGTCGCTTACCAAGACGGCATCCACCGTTATCCCTAATTTTGGTCAATCCGTAGCCTTTACGCTGACCCTGGTCAACGCAGGACCCGATCGTGCGACGGGAGTTACGGTTCGAGACCTGCTGCCTCCGGAGCTTGCGTTTGTTTCGGCCAATACAGCGTTTGGTACTTACAATGCAACGACTGGTATTTGGGACGTTGGAAGTCTCGCTTCGGCGGGTCGTGCGACCTTGGTAATCAATGCCACGCCAACGACCGTCGGCGATAAAACGAATACTGCACAAGTTTTGACTGCAGACCAATTCGATCCAGATAGTTCAGTCGGAAACAGCGTGGCTACCGAAGATGATCAAGCGTCGGTGGTCGTCACCGCACAAAGAATTGACTTGTCGCTGGAAAAGACGATCAATCGACCAGCACCAAACGTAGGTGAGAATGTTACCTATTCGTTAACGCTACGAAATTTGGGTCCTAGCACAGCGACGGGAATTCGAATCCGAGACGTCCTGCCCTCGGGAGTAACGTTTGTTTCTTCAACTTCATCCAGCGGTGCCTACGTCGCCAAGACCGGCATCTGGACCCCGACAGCTCTTGCCGCAGATACGAGCGCGACACTCACGATCGTTGCGCGGGTCAATGCCGCTGGAGTCGCCACGAATACTGCTGAAATCATCGCGGCTGATCAACCCGATGTGGATAGTACGCCCGGCAATGCAACTCCAGGTGAAGATGACATCGCGCTGGTCGCGTATGCGACTGCCGTTGCTGATCTTTCGCTCACGCAAACCGTCGACAATGCGGCCCCCAATCGCAATGATCGCGTGACCTTTACGGTCGTACTGCTCAATAGTGGGCCTGACACGGCAACGAATATCGTTGTTAACGATCGCCTACCCATCGGTTTTAATTTCGTTGATTCTTCAACGACGTCGGGCATGTACGTTGCGACTGCGGGCACGTGGAATATTCCGACTCTTGCCAATGGGCAATCTGCAACTCTGGTTCTGGTGGGAACGCCGAAAAACAAAGGTCCTAAGACAAACACCGCTGAGGTGGTGCGTACGGCTCAAGGGGATCCTGATAGCACGCCCGGCAACGGATTGGCGGGTGAAGATGACATCGCGGTGGTCACCGTCACGCCAGCGCAAATTGACCTCTCGGTTCGAAGTTCCATCGACAACTTGGCTCCCAAGGTGGGCGACATTGTCTCCGTCACCTTTAGCTTGAACAATTTCGGCCCCGCAACGGCGACAGGCGTCTCCTTGTTGACGGTGTTACCGACGGGAATCACGCTGCTGGATAACATGCCGTCGTTAGGAACGTATGATCCGGTGACGCAAGTGTGGGCTCCTGGCGTTTTAGCAGCCGGGCAAAATGAGACACTGACACTTACATTCTCGGTCGACGCCCCCGGGATAAAGCAGGCGAGCATTCAGGTCATCACGGCTGATCAATTCGATGGCGATTCAACGCCAGCGAATGACGTTATCACCGAAGATGACCTGTCGAGTGTCGCCATCAACGCACCAAGGCTATTGACGAAGAAGTTATTTCTCGCCAGGTAATCAATTGACCGTCAGCATTTCAATCGACTATTCAACGGAGAAGCGATGGATGGTCGTTTCCTTCATCCATTGGCCGGGTCGAAGCAATGTAGACGGAAACGATGGAATGTTGGGAGCATTAGGGTACTGCTGCGTTTCGACACAGAACGCGTCGTGACCACCATATCCGTTAGATTGTTCATTTCCGGGCAAGTGGTTTGCTGTGTAGAGTTGCATGCCTGGCTGCGTTGTCAGCACCTCCATGACTCGCCCTGACTTAGGATCGACTACCCTCGCCGCTCGGCGAAGAGTGCCCGCGGTACCACGGATCACGTAGCAGTGGTCATAACCTTTCGTGGACGCATATTGTTCGATTCGATCTCCAAGGGCGGTAGGTTGGCGAAAATCAAGACCAGTCCCACCGACGTCGTTGAGTGAACCCGATGGTATCAAATCGCTATCGACGTCGAGATAAAGATCAGCGGCGATTTCCATTTGGTGTTCAAGTGCCGTACCGCGTCCCGCACCGCTGAGATTCCAATAGCTGTGATTGCACAAATTGACGTGTGTCGGGGCGTCGGTGGTTGCCGAGAAAACCATTCGGAGCTCGTCATTGTCATTAAAGCTGTAATCAGCAATCGCGGTTAATGTTCCTGGGAATCCCTCCATTGCATCGGGACTTTTCAAAGTGAACCGTACACCGGCACAATCGCTCTGTTCATAAGTTTCCGCCGACCACAGCAATCGTTCAAATCCAACTTTTCCGCCGTGAAGGTGATGCTTGCCCAAGTTTCGTGTGACTTGATACGCTTTGCCGTCGATCGTGAACTGCCCATCGGCGATTCGGTTGCAGAATCGGCCGACGGTAGAACCGAAATAGGGATGGGGCTCTAAGTAGGGTGCCAGCGTATCGAAGGTCAGGTTAACATTGGCTAGTTTGCCACTGCGGTCGGGAACCATTACTTCTAGCAGCGTCGCACCGAAGTCGGACAACGCGATGGAATGTCCATGCCGGTTTGTGATGGCGAATCGCTTGACTGGTTGGCCGTCTTTGGTTTCACCAAATGGCGTTACTGTGATTTTCATGTCTTTGACCTTTCGTATCTATTAAAGAGCCTGCTCGTCGATGCTTCCCGCTCAATCCCGTACCGATCAGCAATGCAATAGCGAAGAACCTGGACTTTCGAGTCGTTCTTGCGAAGCGGAGGGACCTTCGATCCGCAGCTCGGATGGTTTACAAGCCTGCCACAGTGGGCGCGATTCAAAAAGGGGGCAGAAACTTTGCGTGGGAAACGTAGAAATTGCAACCCCTTTTTTTCAGGCAGCTTTAAGTGGTTATAGCGATTCACCGATGAGGGTGATCGCACGCCGTCACGGGGCATCCTATTCCATTTGTGAAGTGATGCTCGATCAGTTTTTAGTCACGCTAAGCGATCGCAAGAAAAACCGCCATTTTCTCGAGATCGCGGCAGAAGAACATCCCGTCGGTGGCCAGTTGATGGGTAGCGAACCGGAGCAGTTTGCCGCCGGGGCCGTAAAGCTTGTCGAAGCAGGGTTCGACATCATCGATATCAACTTTGGTTGCCCGGTCAAGAAAGTGTTAGGGCGATGCCGTGGCGGTTATCACTTATCACACCCCGAGATCGCGCTTGAAATTGTCGCCCGAGTTCGCGATGCGGTACCTCCCGATCGTCCGGTCACCCTGAAGATGCGCCGTGGCATGGATGACAGCAGCGAATCACGCGACAATTTTTTTCGCATCCTCGATGGTGCATTCTCACTCGGTGCGGCAGCCATCACCGTTCACGGACGCACGGTAAAACAGCGTTACGTTGGCCCTAGCCGCTGGGCGTTTCTTGCCGAAGTCAAACGGTATGTCGGGCCCGATCGATTGATCTTTGGAAGTGGTGATTTGTTCAGTGCCGATGATTGCATCCGCATGCTCGGCCAAACAGGCGTCGATGGTGTCACGATTGCACGCGGCGCTATTGGCAATCCATGGATCTTCGATCAAGTGAATGCACTTTGGCGAGGTGAGCCATTACCGCCGCCGCCAACGCTTCATGAGCAAGCCGACGTGATTCGTGAGCACTACTCGCTATGCGAGAACAGCTACGGCGTGGATCGTGCGGCGATGCTGATGCGAAAGTTTGCCATCAAGTATTCAGCCAGCCATCCTGAACATGAGACCATCCGCGAGCGATTGGTTCGAATTCGTTCCCGTTTCGAATTGGAAGCGGTGCTCTCCCATTTCTATGGAGCCGACTCGCCTGGGCGCTACGTTCCCAGAGAGATTCACGGCTCGCAGGAAGAAGGCTGTGCATGATCACGCTCAATAGGCACCTGTACCTCACTGGCTATCGTGGCTCGGGGAAGTCAAGCGTTGGAAAACGGCTTGGAACGCATTTGCAGTGCCCGGTCATCGACCTGGACGATCGCATTGAAGCGGCAGCGGGTCGATCCATTCGCGAGATATTCATTGATGAGGGTGAACAGGGGTTTCGCGACCGTGAATCGGCGGAACTTGAGACGGCAAGTCGTGAAAGTGCAAGTGTCATTTCGCTGGGAGGCGGTGCGATCATGCGCGAGCAGAACCGAGCCATCATCGCCGCAACAGGGGACTGTGTATGGTTAAAAATCGACGTTGATACTGCGATGAAGAGATTGGCGGGGGATTCCACGACAGCAGATCGGCGCCCCGCACTGACCCATTTACCAGCACGCGAAGAAATCGCCGACGTGTTGGCTAGCCGTGAAGCAACCTACGCGAGTGTCGCATCGATGCATGTGGATGTTTGCAACCGGACGGTGTCCGAGATTGAAACAGAGATTCTCGCTTGGTTACGCAGCGAAATTGGTGATCCGAGTGGACCAACTCAAGCAAGCGGCTGATGAGATTCGAACTCACGACAACAACGTTGGCAACGTTGTGCTCTACCAACTGAGCTACAGCCGCATTTCCCAGGGGAACGAGCGAGCGACCAATCGGTACACTGCCAGTGATCCCTGTGAGTCGAGAGATTATCGTTATTCGCTTCGGGTTTGCAAGGGCTTTTGTCGCACTTTAGAAGGTCAGGACAAAGAATAGTTGTCGCCATTCGGCGGCGCTTGACCGAAACGAACTATCTGGGCCTATTTCGAAAAATTGGGACTGTTTGCTTTCTGGTACGACGCTTGCCCTGTGATAGCTCGCCCTGTTACCTTTTGGGCACTCCTCCGTGTCGGCGTTACCGTTTTTCATCGATCGCGTTTTCAACCCCAGAAATTTGACGTGCCGTACGCTTCGATAGGTCCGATCGCGGTGCATCTGCCCGCCCTTGTCGAAACAAACCAAGACCTTCGGCAATTGCATCCCGATTGGGATATCGACCTTATCGAGTCTAAAACAGGCATTCACCAGCGGCATTTGGCCGCCGAAGGTGAAACCGCAAGCGATTTGGCCGTGCAGGCCGTCGAAAAACTGTTTCGGGAACATTCGATTGACCGACAAGATATCGACTTTTTGCTGTTTTGTACGCAAACCCCTGACTACCCGCTGCCGACGACCAGTTGTCTGATCCAAGATCGCTTAGGTTTGTCGACACGGTGCGGGGCACTGGATTTCAATCTCGGTTGCAGCGGATTCGTCTATGGATTAGCTCTCGCCGACGGATTGATTCAAAGTGGCGCGGCGAAAAACGTGTTGCTTGTCACCGCCGAGACCTACAGCAAGTACATCGATCCCGATGACCGGTCGCTACGAACGATTTTTGGCGATGGAGCCGCCGCTACGCTGGTCACTGCGTCGTCCGTTCGATCCTTATGGGGATTCAAGTTTGGTACCGATGGGTCCGGCGCCGACATGTTGCTGGTCGCTGAGGGTGGGGCTCGAAAAGCATCGGATGCGATTCGTCCGCGTCACCGAAAACGCTGGAACAGCCGCCTGTATATGGACGGTCCGAGTCTGATCGGATTCACGGTGGAAGCCATTCCGAGATTAATAGACGAAATCTTGATCGCCAACCAGCTTGATCGATCTGCGGTCGATCGATTCATTCTGCATCAAGCGACTCGAAAAATGTTGGAGGAATTGGCAGAGACCATGGGATTGGATCTCCAAAAAGTGCCAATCGATATGGAAAATGTTGGAAATACGGTATCGTGCACCCTACCCATATTGATCGATCGGATGCGTGGACGTGGCGAAATTCGGACAGACGCAGTTAATATGTTGATCGGTTTTGGGGTGGGGTTGTCGTGGGCCGGTTGCTTGTGGACTGACCACTTCCCACTCGCTCGCTAAACGCTCGGCTTTCGATCGGAGTTTGTGCCGATGACAAGATGGATTAGCGGACAGTTTTTAATCGCGTCGCCCTATCTGAGCGATGCGAACTTTTTTCGTTCTATCGTCTATGTGATTAGGCATGACGCGGAGGGTGCCTTTGGCGTGGTGATTAATCGACCGAGCAGTCAGACGGTTGTGGATGGATTTGCCCAACTATTGGGACGCGATCCAAAGCGTAATGATCCGATCTATGTGGGAGGTCCGGTCAATGGGCCGCTCGTTGCCCTGCACCGCCTGGCCGGCTACGGTGACCTTGTCGGCCTCTCCGACTCGCCAGGCAGCAATCAATCGACGAAAGGTGCCACTGATATTTGGATCACGGCAGACGAGGATCATTTACGCATGCTCGTTGATCGACCGGACGTGAAGGCCAAATTCATCGCGAGATATAGCGGCTGGGGACCTAGTCAACTTGATCAGGAAATTGAAGCTGGTGGCTGGATGATTGGTGCATGCGACGAGTCGATCTTGTTTGACCCGCATGATGCACCATGGGAAACGGTGGTGAAGCGATTGGGGAATGACATCGTGGCGACTGTGATTTCCCAAAAGCCAGTGATCGATCCAGGACGGAACTGAGTTCATGAGAAGGTATGTCATTGGCGATGTGCATGGCTGCAGCAAGGCATTGCGGACAATCGTTGAAAGAATCTCACCAACGGATGATGACCAAATCATTTTTCTTGGCGACCTGATCGATCGAGGGCCCGATTCAAAGGGGGTGATCGATTTGATCTTGGAGATATCTCGGTCGACGCGGGTCATTTCGCTACGAGGCAATCATGAGCTGATGCTGATGGGTGTCTTGTTTGGCGGTTGTGACCCGTCTATCTGGTTAAACAGTGGCGGGGCTGCGACTTTGGCAAGTTACGGTGGATCCTTGGAACGCATTCCCGAATCCCACCGCGATTTCTTTCGTTCACTTCGTACTCATCACGAGACCGACTGCGAGCTCTTTATTCACGCTGGTTACGAGGCCGATGTTGCCGTCGATAGGATCGATGATGCGCATCGTTATTGGATTCATATTATTGAAGTTCCACCACCGCATTGCAGTGGCAAGCGTGTTTTCGTGGGGCATACACCTCAGGCAAGCGGGCGTGTTCTCGATCATGGCCATTTGGTTTGTCTCGATACCTATTGCTTTGGCGGTGGTTGGCTGACAGCAATGGACCTCGACAATGACGAGTTGATCCAAGTGAATCTGCACGGTCACCTGAAGCGAGAATTGGGCGCTATCATTATCCGGTGGCTCGCGAAACGGTTCCCGATAATAAGGAAGCATACGAACGGTCGCTTCAGTCGCAACACATCTTCACATTCGATTGGGGTGTCTACCTCGACGTTGGAAATCTCGCCCGATAGCGGACCGGCGGCGTGACAAAAAACGAGAGCATTCCGCTTGAGCATTGGGAGCGACAAGTCTGGGGTTGGGGAGTATTGCTCGCCATCTCGCTGGGGCTGTTGTTGGGAACCCTTTCGAACTGGGACGCGTCGCCGGGGGTCGTTGGACTGGTTGTTGCCTTGGTGGTGATGGTGGTTGCGACCATCGTTGTGTTCGTGATTCGGAAGGCGTTCGTCCATCAACAGCGATTGCAGGACGAAGCTGAGTCGTTGAGAAATCAATTCCAGAAATGGAATGCATGGCTTCCGAAGTCTGCGGCTGATCGAGAAAGTCAAATTGCAAGCGGTTTGGCATTAACGCCTGACTCGTTGTCGCAGATGGCAATGATCAGCGACCGCGTTCGCGCCGCCATGATTCGAATGCAGTACGAATGGGTTGAGGCAACCACGGTGCTTGCCAATCTTGACGGCGGGGTCATCGTGCTAGATCCGTCCGGCCGTATCACATTGATCAATGCCGCAGCAAAAACCTTTTTTTTGATTGATCGGCCGTGCCTCGGTCAGCCACTGGTTCAATCGATCCGCCAGCCGGAAATCATCGACGCGGTTCAGAAAATACGAGGTGACCAATCGCCTCGTGAGGTCCATGTGGAAGTTCGAAGTGACGCTGGGGTGCGACGGCTGCTCCGCGTGAGATGCTCTAGCCTTTTGTATGGAGAAGCATCGGCGGTCTTAATCGCTGCCTATGACGAGTCGGAAGCAAAGCGGAGCGAGGAAGTTCGTCGCGAATTTGTCGCCAACGTCTCTCACGAACTAAAGACTCCCTTGGCTGCAATCAAGGGCTATGCGGAGACGATCGAACTTGCAATCGAGGACGACCCCGACGCTGCGAAGCATTTTTTGAGTCAGATCCAAGAGCAATGCAAGCGTCTTGAATTGCTCATCGCCGACATGATGACGCTTGCTCGCGCTCAAGCGGGTATCCAGCATTTGCGGCCCACCACTGTTGATCTTGAAACCATCATTGCAGAATCGATTGCTACGTACACCCCGGTTGCAGCGGCTCGGCGGATCGAGCTTACGCACATCAAAATCCAGCCGCCGGTAACGGTTTTTGCGGATCGTGAGGCCACGCTTACCATCGCCAATAACGTCATTGGTAATGCCATCCGCTACACGCCTGAAGGAGGGGCGGTCAGGGCGAGCTGTCGAAAAGAAGGAACTTTCGGAGTCCTTGTGGTAGAAGATAATGG
This sequence comes from Planctomycetaceae bacterium, assembly GCA_031411655.1. Classification (GTDB taxonomy): domain Bacteria; phylum Planctomycetota; class Planctomycetia; order Pirellulales; family Pirellulaceae; genus UBA6163. Next base: position 105,164 of record JANOBM010000027.1, on the reverse strand, counting down.
GATCGGAATCGCGGAGAATGAGCAGAAAAGGATTTTTGAACGTTTCTATCGAGTCGACAAATCAAGGAAGTACGCCAGCGGAGGAACCGGATTGGGTTTGTCAATCGTTAAGAACTTGACTCAGGCACAGGACGGCGAGGTCCGCCTACGCAGCCAGCAAGGCAAGGGAAGCACTTTTGAGATTTTTCTGCCAAATTCTCCGCCTCAAAGAACGCCCTCGCTGCGTGTTGAGTAGTCATTCCCTGCTTTGGGTGGTGTGTAGATTGCCGCTTCAGTGGGGCGTCTACGCTAGTTCTTCATTGACCTTTAACCTGCTTCTCGTTGCCTCAGGGGATGCAATGGACGGGGATTTGAGGGAACATTGTTAGCTAACTGATGAAGTGCGGTTTGTGTTGCCGCGTCTGTCCGCGAATAATGAGATACCTATGGCGAAAACCAAAGTCCTGATTGTGGAGGATTACCGTCCTCTTGCGGAGACGTTGGAGTACCAACTGACTCGGGCCGGGTACGAAGTCTACCGAGCTTCTGACGGTGGTGATGCATTGGTGCAGGCCAAGCTAAAGCTGCCGGACGTCGTGTTTTTGGACGTCGATCTACCGGTGCTTAATGGCGTGGATGTTTGCAAACAACTTCGCGCTGCCCCGGAAACCCGTGAGACGCTTATTTTAATGCTCAGCGCGTTAGGAGAAGAATCGGATCAAGTCATCGGTTTTGCAGTGGGCGCGGATGACTATGTTGTCAAACCAGTGGAAAGCTATGCGGTTTTGTTGCAGCGATTAAAGGCACTTTTGCGGCGACGTGAGCCCACGGTTGAGGCCGTCGATTCAATTTCGGCAGGCGGTGTGACTGTCGATCGGCGGCGCTATCGCGTGGAGGTCGGAGGGAAGTCACTGCAGATCACTAAGAGTGAATTCCGACTTCTTGATACATTGATCCGCCAGCCAGGAAGAGCCTTTGACCGCAGCGAATTAGTCGATGCGGCTCTCGGCGAAGACACGATGGTTTTGGAACGTACCATTGACGTTCATATTCGATCGTTGAGAAAGAAAATGGGTCAGCAAGCCGATCTCATCGAAACCGTTCGAGGTGTCGGCTATCGATTTGCTGAGCCGAAATGAAGTGGCTGGGGGCAGCGAGCGCCGCGCTGGTTTAGCGTGTCGCGATGCGACTTGGTACTGTCGCCTGGTTTTTGCCTGCGAATGGATTTAACTGAACCAGTCCGACCGACGTTGCAGAGGCGGTTAGGTTAGGCTGATCAGACGGTTTCGCTTGGTCCCCCACACAGTTGCCGCATGATTCGGTGATGTAGGGATTGTTAAGGGGCGGACGCACGAACGTCGTCGCTTGCCGGCCGCGGTAGTCAGCGGGTGCGTCCATCATCGGTGGAGCGGCGAACGGGCTCAGGCCATATGGACGCGAGTAACGCGCACCGTAATAAACCGGGGGGTTCAAGGCAAAGTACGGCGGTGTTCGCAATGAATTGCCATAATGCGCTCCGTAGGGCTGGTACAGTCCGAACGGCACGAAAGGGTAACCCATGGCTCCTTGGCCCGCGTAGCCGCCTGGTCCGTTAGCGCCTGCGGATGAACTGGACAGGAGCATGCCCAGGCTAGCGAGGCAAAGCGAATAAAAAGCGGACTTCATAGAGGATGCTCGAGCGGTTTAGAGGACAAGGGGTTTGGAGGAAACGGTGATGGACCCATCGGCGCTTTCCCAGAATGCGTTGGCGTCGATACTGGGCAACCGCCTAACGAATTGCAAAAATGCAACTCGTCTTTGACCTTTTCCACGTTAATCTCTTCAATGCCGTCATTCAACGATCACAATCGATTAAACCTAACTTGTTTTCGGATTCAGCGGTCCCGGTTGCATCATAGAACCGTTACGACCCCTCTAAAACCAACGACAAGAAAGCCCCGCTCAGCCGTATGAAAATCACTTGCGTCATCCATTCACTCCATGGCGGCGGTGCTGAACGTGTCATGGCTGGGCTTGCGAGTCGACTCCAAGCGCGCGGCCATGAAGTGTCCTTGATCACATTGGACGACGGACGTGACGATCTTCATGAAGTCGATGCTGGTGTCGTCCGCATTCCCCTCAAGGTGATGACTCGAAGTCGTGGACTGGTGAGCTCGACGTTGAATACCATCCGGCGCATCCGCATGCTGCGCCGGGCGGTTCGCTGCTCGAACGCCACGGTGGTGCTCAGTTTTTGCGACGCAACAAACGTTCTTGTGCTGTTGGCAACTCGTGGACTTGGTGTCCCGGTGGTGGTGAGCGAACGTAGCGACCCTGCCATGCAATTGTTGCCGTGGCCGTGGAGGAGTCTCCGACCGAAACTTTATCGTTTTGCAGATGAAGTCGTGGTGCTTACAAAAACCGCTGCAAAGGTGATCTCGCCCTGGTGTAAAGCGGGCGCACACGTCATTGCTTCGGCCGTTGAGATCCCACCGAAGATGGAGGCAAATCTTTCAGAGAAGGGGGAGCAAAGAGTCCTGGTAGGCGTCGGACGACTCGAGCACGAAAAGGGGTTTGACCGGCTGATTCGAGCCTTTTCAAAAGTTGCTTCTCAGTACCCGCAATGGCAATTAAAACTCTACGGCGAAGGTACCCAACGAACTTCGCTGGAAGAGCTCGTCCGCTCCCTCAACCTTGGTAATCGGGTTGAAATGCATGGCTGGGTAAAACCGATATGGCCCGTATTAAACGAAGCAGATCTTTTTGTTTTGCCAAGCCGGTACGAAGGTTTCCCATCGGCATTATTGGAGGCGATGGCGGCGGGTCTTGCTTGTATATCCGTCGATTGCGAAAGTGGGCCGCGAGAGATTGTGCGTCATGAAGTGGATGGGCTACTCGTTGGCAATGATGAGCAAGCAATCGAACGGGCTCTGACGCTTTGCATGGGAAATGAATCGCTCCGAAAGAAACTCGGTCAGGCTGCCCGCAGTGTGACCGACCGTTTCGGTTGGGAAGCGATGACGCTTGCTTATGAATGTGTGTTGAATCGCTTTGACCGGCAGTCCTCAGGCCGAAATCGATGAGAACTAAGTGATAGAAATCAACGACCCGCACTTGGTGCATGAGGGGAGTAACGAGTGTCGAGTCGCACCACATTGTGAGCAGGTGCAATACAGCGATGTCGAGCATGCAGGGCAGGTGTAGGGTTCGTCAGGAAACTCTGTCGAGATCGCGGGAATCGAAATGCGTCGAATCGTTCGCTTCGTCCAAGACATGAACTTAAGCGGCCCCCGGCGAATTGGGTGGCTGCAAATCGGACAGAGAAAAGACTCGTAAGCTTCACGGTACTGTCGAAGTAGCAGTTCTTGTTTAGGATAGGCAACGGTGCGTAACAGGTAAATCAAAATTCGCAGCGTGGTCATCAACAGCGCTAAAATGAGTACATACTTGAAGTAACGTGCAGGGAAGTACTCATGCATCACCAATCCAACTTTGATAATGACAGCGATTCCAAAGGCATAAATCAATGCCCAGTATGGCCCCGAACGATACTTAAGATAAAAAGCGATCCCGACCAACAGCAGGGGTACGAGCACGACCAGCTTCCACATTGCAATCAGCAGGTTGTGTCGCTCTCGCTGCCGATTGTATTCTTCTCGGATTGGTCGGCGTTGCACTTCAAGAACGCCTTGCACGTCGTGACTCTGCGCATCGAGCTGACGGACTTCCTCTTCAAGCCGCGAGATCTCTTGATTGAGGCGTTGATATTCCTTTTGGTTCTCGAGAAAGAGTTCCTCGCTTTCCACTAAAGCTGTTCGTTCTGCTTCGTTCGGAGTGGTTCCCTGCTGCAAGCTAAGGCGTTGTAGCTCGAGCAGTTGATTCATCGTGGTTTGCGAATTGTTCGTGCTGTCACGAAGCGTTTGTTGGCGTGATTTCTCCGCTTCGATTCGACTTCGCGCATCGACAAGTTGTTTTTCAATCGCGCGCGAACGTTCTACCGTCTCAGCATCCAATCGCCCGTTTTCGATTGCCGCGTAGTCAGGGCCTTGGATGCTGCCGATATCAGTCAGGACGAATCCAAGAAGCCAATAAAAAAGTGACGTCAGGAGCAGCGTAAAGAACCAGATCAGGGAACGACTGCCCCAGGTTCCAGCGTTCTGACGTTCCATGTTCATGCCTTACGGTAAAGGGCAATCAAGGCGAGTAGCGGACATCACCGTGAAAAAAGAAAGCGGTGACGGCTTATAAAGCTGGTCCATCCGAAGCGGGAGTTCTGCGACAACCTCATCGAATTTCAAATCGGTCCGCCATCCTAGATGACGAGTCACTGCTCCAGCAGAGTCGACCATTTTAGCGATCCAAGGATTGGGGCTACGAAAATGGTTGACGATCAAAACTCGACCTCCCGGGCGACACACGCGGGTAATCTCTCGCATCATGCGCTTCGGATTGGAAACAACGCTGACGACGTGAAAGGAGGTGACTAAATCAAACGAAGCATCCGGGAAATGTAGCTCCTCCGCGTCCATTGGAAGGACTTTGATGTGTGACCATCCAAGCTGCTCAATTCGCTCATTCGCCTTCGCAAGCATATCTTCCGACAAGTCAACGCCGGTTACATCAGCGTGCGTCGGATAGGACGTTAGAGATAGGCCCGTACCCACGCCAACCTCAAGTACCTTTTCGCCAGCAGCAATTTTTAGGTCGGCTATGGTTGCCCGAATGTTTCGGCTGGCGACCATCGGCCACAGCATTTCGTAGACAGGCGTGAGGTTGCGATAAATCAGACTTGCGTGAGGTGGAGGCGGCGACTTCAGTGCTGGCGCTGGCCGCGAGCCAGGCATCAGTCTATTTTCGGGGCGAGGACGTGATTTCTTCCTTTTATTCCCGATCGTGCTCGAGCCCATGGTCATCAAATTCCTTGTGCCAGCAATTTCTTTGGGGTATTTCCACGTCGTCGCTCAGGTTCACTACAACCCGCTCAGTTCTGGATCACTGAGACAATACTCTACGCGTGTTCCTGGATAAATGCATTCTTGTTTCGCATTCAGGTTGAGATTAATTCGTCCATTCTAGGAATGCTTCGCCTTAACGGACTAGCACGTCCGGCCAAAAACCTGAGAAATTACACCGCTGTGACATACCGAACCGCCCATTCCCCGGTGTCATACAACTTTCTCTCCGCCGGGTTTCGCTTTTGGGCTTTCCGCTTTGACTGTTAAATCGCTGGCTCGAGGAAAGTAGAGTCGGCGATAGTGAATCAGTGGCGAATGGAAGGCAAAAAAACAGAAGGCGAGCGGTAACGCAAGCTCATGGAGCAAGAAAAGTCCAGCTACCGCAAAAAGGGCCTTGCCGATTTGATTCGGAGACCGACGGCCAGCGATCCACTGCTGAAAAACATGCGGATATTCAAAACGTGATACCATCAAGTACGCCAGAACGACGGCTAGAACTGGGACAAAGTACTGACATGCAGCCAGTCCCCACTCGGCGGTTGCGCGAATGGACGGACGATAGGCTTCATGGGTAAGTGATTCGAGGTGGGGTGTGGCGATCGCGAATGATGCGAGCGTTCCCGCTGCCGCAGGTGACGGTAATCCGTCGAAACCGTCGTGCGCGTCATCCTCCGACGTTTCAACATTAAATCTTGCCAGTCGGATCAACACACAAAGCGCAAAGATCACGCCGATCGCCCAAGACAGACGATGAGGCAACAAGTCGCTGAAGCGCCAGACAAGGACTGCGGGTGCGGCGCCAAAGGTGATCGCATCACAGAGGCTGTCCAGTTGCGCACCGAACTCGCTCGATTGACCGGTCATTCTTGCCGCGGAGCCATCCAACGCATCGAACAGCATGCCACCAAAAATCAGCAGTCCAGCGACAAAAAGTTGCTCTTGGCTGGTCCAATCCAGGGCAATACTGGTTGAAACCGCGATCGAGCCAAGGCCACAGACCCCATTTCCAAGGGTTAAAAGCGTCGGCAGAACGGCGAGCGTGAGGCGACGTTTACGAGGTGGACTACCGGTTGAAGCCGGATCGTGACGGCGTGGCCATAGTTTCCGTCGCATTTCGCTCATCGTTAGCTCCAAGTCAATCGGCGCGAGAATCAATTGGGGTGGGTGAAATGCTCAAGCGGACGCAACTTCGATGCCGTATCTGGCCAAAAGCGTCGATCCGGCTTTCACCTTGTCGCCAACGGCCGTGACGACCTGCAAGGTCTTATCGAGTGGTATGACAACCTCCGTACGGGAACCTAGTTTAATCATGCCAAATTGCTCGCCCCGAGAAAGGACGTCTCCCGGTCGTACCCAACAGACAATTCGTCTTGCAAATTGGCCGGTAATCTGTCGGATTCGGTATCTTTGCTTGGGCTCCGATTGGATTTCTAGGACAACATCCAAATTCTCGTTTTCGCGAGCCGATTCCGGTCGGAGAGCGTTCAAGAACTTCCCAGGACGGTACCGAATCGCGACCACTTTTCCGGGGATCGATGCGCGATTGATATGGACGTTAAAAATCGACAAAAAGATTCCGATTTGGAGTGCGGGTCCGATTTCGGGGTCATCGATTTCTTCAATCTGAACGATCTTGCCATCGGCAGGCGAAACCACTGCGCCACGCTCGGCGGTTATCTGCCTTGGGGGGTCGCGAAAAAACCAGACAATCAATCCGAAGACAATCCACGCCGCGACCGAAAGCGGCCACCACACCCAAAGCATCGCCACGCCAACCGCCAGGAAAAACCCTCCGATCAAAAACAATTCGGCTAGCCCAGCGCGTGCAAATGGCAGCGAATCTCGCCAACGAAAGGAATCGTCGGCATCGCTCCACCAGTAGGTTTCCTGGTTCCGATAGAACTTTAAGTCACGAGTATCAACCGGTTCGAACGGGAGCGAACCGCGACTGCCCTGGCGCAGCGACTGCATTTTTTTGACGTACCCAGGGCGAAAGGCTCGTAAAATCGCGCGGCGCCAGTAACCCCATGACAGTTCAATCGACATCACCACGCCGCCACCGGGCTGGATCGTTGTCAATTGCGGATCGAGTCCGTCGCCCCATTCCTTTGACAGGGCTTCGTTTTCGCGGCGATTCAGTGGCGTGGAAGGCGTCGTCAAGAGAACCTACACGGGGCTATTCAGGGTTCGAATGGGATCTTCATTGGAACCGCTTTGGACCTCCGTTGGCAGACCCCATGTTTGGTTCGAATGCTATATTCGTATGCCGTGAGCTAGGATAATGGATCTCTTTTCGGTACAGTTTCCGGTTTCCCGTTCGTCGACGGTGTCGTGCCTCGATTTCGCCCGTCCCTTCCCTATGGTCTTGTCGGATTCATGCGACGCATTGGTTTGGTTCAAAATACATCGCACGCAAACCGTTTCCGAGATTACCTTCTGACCCTTGGCATCACGGCAGTTGCCGAACGAGATGACGCGTCGGAAACCGATTCGGACAAGCATCCCCACGTTCTCTGGGTCAAGGATGAGCAGCGAGTTGGCGACGCCAAGTTGGCACTGGCCGAATTCCTGAAGTCGCCCGATGACGCGAGGTACTCAGTGAGTGCCGATGCGGCCCGGATTCAAGCCGAACTCGAGGCGGAAAATCGTAAGCGATTGCAAAATGTAAAAAAGGTAAGTCACCGAGCCTTGCCGGGTGTTGGGTTGAGCGACGCGAGTCGGCCCGTCGTCGTTCTCTGCACGATTGCCATTTGTGTCGTGATTGGGGTCCTTACAAATTTTGGGCGTCCTCGTCGGTTTGTCACGCCACAAGGGATTCAAGTGAAATCCTCCGGTGAAAAACTAATCGACGCGATGTGGTTCGTTTCTCGAGTGGATGCGGCCAAGTCCGAAGATCCTTTTTCCTCGATTCGCAACGGGCAGGTATGGCGGCTGATAACCCCAGCTTTGCTGCACGGCAATATCGGTCACTTGGCGATGAATATGCTGGGCATCTTTGTTCTTGGCGGCGCGATCGAGCGACTCCAGGGCCGCCGGACCATGCTTCTGTTGCTGTTAATCACGGCGATTGCGGGAACTGTGGTGCAAGCGGTCTGGCCGATCACCAACGGCGGCGGACCCAACGGTATCGGCGCATCGGGTGCCGCCTACGGATTGCTTGGATACATTTGGATGCGTCCCTTCTTCGACCCAGAGTTTGAGCTCTCGATCCCGCCGAGCGGTTTGATCTTGGCGATGTTGTTTCTACTGCTCGGTGTCGCCGGCGTTGTCCCTCATATAGCCAACGGTGCCCACGTGGGAGGGTTGGTCGGTGGAATCATCGCTGCTAAACTATTTCGCACGAAGTCGACGGGCGGATCGCGTTGAATCAACCGAGTGAACCGTCGTCGATTGGTGACGCTCCTTCGGTCATGAAATCGATTACCGAAGTCTTGCGCATCGCACTGCCGTTGATGATCAGTACCGGCACGTTTTCGCTGGTACTCTTCTCCGATCGAACACTGCTCCTTTGGTATGACGACGGAAAACAGATGAGTGCGGCCATGGCCGCCGGCAACCTTTACTGGACGTTGACCTGTCTACCGATTGGCATTGCATCGATGACCGGAGCCATCGTTGCACAGTATGTCGGCACTGGAAGGGAAGGCGAGGTGGGCCGATTTCTTTGGCAGTCGGTTTGGCTATCTCTCGCCACCATACCGTTTTTTGCGTTGATCGCCGTTATCACGCCTTGGCTTTTCCGAGTCACCGGGCAGGTCGAGACGTTAGTGCCACTTGAAACAACCTACTTGCGATTGCTTCTCTTAGGGGCCGTGGGTTCAGTATTGGAGTCGGGGCTAAGCGGGTTTTTTAGTGGAACCCAGCGAACGTGGGTGATCATGTGGGCGAGCTTGGCGACGGGTTTGCTCAACTTAGTACTCGATGTTTGGCTTATCTTCGGTGGCCTTGGCTTGCCTGCGATGGGCATCGCAGGTGCGGCAATCGCGAGCGTCATCGCGTTTTGGTTCAAAGCCTTTGTGTTCGCCGCGTTGCTGGTAGGGACAGAGTTGAACCATCGGTATAACGTGCTTTCCAATCTCTCGTTGGATTGGTCGTTATTACGCAAGTTACTGTTTTTTGGACTGCCGGCGGGGCTGCAGTATTTGATCGAAGCGGGTGGATTTACTGCGATTGTGTTGCAAATCGGGCAGCTTGGTGACGTGCCCCTGAGGGCAACAACGATGGCGATCAACTTCAATATGATCGCCTTCATTCCTATGATCGGTGTGGCGATCGCTGCATCGGTACTGGTAGGCCATCACCTGACCGAAACGGGACCGCGGCGCGCGATCGTGGCGACACGAGCCGCACTGGCGATCGCATTGATCTATTCACTTGGATGGTCCTTACTCTACTTTGTGGCCCCCGATTTTCTCTTATCGCTCTATCGATTGGGTCAGGATAGCGATGCTACCATCGAAGCGATTGAGATTGCCCGTCATCTGCTTGTCTTTGTAGGGATCTACGTGCTACTCGATGCGACCCAGCTCATTCTCGCTGGCGCACTTCGAGGAGCAGGTGACACTTGGTTTGTCATGGCGTCAGTCTTTGGAGCATCGGCTTTTTCAATCCTGGTTGGGATCGCCGGAGAATCCCTTGCTCAGTCGCACTTTAAGGTGTCACCGTTGTACTGGTGGTGGACGATCATCACGTTGTGGGTTTGGTTGCTCGCCGTGGTGATGATTGTGAGATATCGCCAAGGACATTGGAAAACAATGCGAATGGTGTCCTGACGTAAACGTTTACGTTTGTCCTCGGTTGACGAAATCGATCAGTTGGCGAAGTCGTCCGAGCGACCTTCGATCGAAATGAAAGGCAAGTCGTGGTAGGCCGTCGAGGTCTTCTTCGCCTGCTTCCTCAGGCAAAGGCCCTAATTGTTCGAATTTTCCGTCCACCAAAATGTCAGCAAAATCGTCGTTGATTTGGTCGAGCTGAAGGTCCGTTAAAGAACGAGTCAGCCTAAACACTAATCGATTTCGGACGTACCGCATCGAATGGTAGACGCTATAAAATCCCAAGATCTCGTCCACTGCTTCGTCGACATTGTCCGTGATTCGATACAGGCTAGTGTCGGCAGGACTGACTAGGCTCGCGCCCAGCAGATGTTTCTCAAAGAAGCCTCCTAGGTCGCGCCAATAGCTGCCTCCGGGACGATCGAGTAACACGATCGGCATCATCGTTTGCTTGCCCGTTTGGACCAGCGTCAATGTCTCAAGAGTTTCATCCAGCGTGCCAAATCCACCGGGCGCACAAACAATGGCGCTGCACTCTTTGACGAACATCAGCTTGCGAGTGAAAAAGTACTTGAGCGTTACCAACTTGGGGTCGCGATCAATGTACTCATTCGCCGATTGCTCAAAGGGCAACATGATATTGAGTCCCATGGATGCTTCTCGACCCGCACCTTTATTGCCTGCTTCCATAATGCCGCCGCCAGCGCCGGTGATGATCATCCACCCGTGCCCTGCCATCTTTTTAGCGAGGCTTTCGGCCGCTTGATAATCAGGATGGTCAGGCCGAGTTCGCGCCGAACCGAAAATCGTGACCTTGCGCCGGCGTCGGTAAGGACGAAAAACCTTGAACGCGTACCTTAGCTCTCGAAGTGACCGAGACAGTAACTTGAGGTCGCCTCTCGCCGTTTTATCCGCTTCAAGTCGGATGATTGTTTGGCGCATGACGTCATACAGGTCATCGTTTTCACTGGTTCTAGCGGGATCACTTTCAGCCAGCGGCTCGTCCGCAGGTTGGGGACGTTGAAGTTCGTCTTCGCCAATCGCTTCGCTCGGCAGTTCGTGTTGCGGACGTGGCGACGGTTCGGTAGGGCCCATAAATTGTTTTTCAAGTGATTCCGCTGAAGTCGGCAGACCGGCTGCCAAGTTGATCGTTGCAACCATCTTAAAGCAAAAATCGCTGGCCGTCATTCGATGGAGGCAATGAACGGGACCTCAATGCTTCTAGCCAGCGTCCAAAGCGTTTTTGGTTTTCTGACGTCGCACTACCCTGTGCGGAGGTTCTCATCGGGCTACACTTCGACACTTCATGAAGCCTCTCCCAATGTGATTTGGGAGCCTATGCCCGTAGTTACGGGGCGTTCAAAGTTTCGTCGCCCCGTAAACCAACTCATGCCCATCGAACGCGAAAGTCTTTTGGAATGAAAATCGGTGTGATTGGAACCGGGAATGTAGGATCGGTTTTGGGAACGCGATTGGGGACGCTCGGCCACGAAGTCTCTTTTTTTAGCCGCTCACCGGAGAGCGATCGCTCTAAACAATTACTGACCCAACCGGGAGTAGTTGACGTTGGTGCTAGCATTCGCAAGATGGTAGAGAAGGTGACATTGGTCATTTATGCGGCCCCCTTCGAGCAAGCCGAGGCACTCTTGAAAGCAGCAGGTGACTTCTCAGGCGCCGTATTGATCGATTGTACCAATCCGCTTAACCAGACCTTTGACGGATTGATTGTGGGGCATAACGATTCGGCCGGCGAACGCTTCGCGCTATGGTCCCCCTCCGCTCGAGTCGTCAAGGCGTTCAATACAACCAGCGTTGCGACAATGGCGAATCCGTCCTACGGTGGTCAACAGGCGACTCAGTTTTATTGTGGTGATGACGTCGATGCGAAACAGGTGGTCGCTGCGCTGATTCAAGAACTTGGAATGGAGCCCGTGGATGCGGGGCCGCTGTTAAACGCACGCTACCTCGAAGCAACGGCAATGCTCTATATCCATTTGGCGGTGCGCGGTGGTTGGGGTGGCAACTGTGCACTGAAGATGTTGCGTCGGATTTGAAGCTTAGGAATCATATCGGTCACTTAGCATTCGTGCCGCATGGAAAGCAGTTGCCATTACCGTGGCATTGGGATTGACGGAAGGTACAGAGGGTAGGACAGACGCGTCGATGATATGCAACCCGGTCAATCCCGTGACGCTAAGGTGCTCATCGACCACCGAGGTAGACTTGTCCCTGCCCATCCGGCACGTGCTTGTCGGATGATAAAGTGTTTGTGAGTATCGTCGGATCGCTCGCTCGATCATTTCGCGACCCTTCCGACTTGAACCGGGTATTAATTCTTCGGTTGCATATTCAGCTAACTTGGAATGTTTGAAGAGCGAACGTGCGAAGTCCACCGCAAGAATCATCCGTTCCATGTCTTGACGCTCGCTTAAGTAGGCTGGATTGATATGAATGTTCCCGTTTTCGAGCTGGATATTTCCACGCGATAGGGGATTGCACAGATTGACACCAAGGGTCATTGCCGCTGGCGCTCGCTCTTGGGGATACAGTAGGTAGTGGGTAGGGGTGAGATGAATCTGTGACTCGAAGTCGGAGCCATCGTGTTTTAGAACGAACGTTCCACCACACTCGGCAAGGTTCGATGAAATGGGCCCGATTAGCGGATCGCTATCGATTTCACGCTTTGAACTCAGCGCCGACGATGGGAACGGAGTCTGATCTGCGGTCGAGAAGATGATCGGCATCAACAGGTGGTCAACGAAATGTTCTCCGATCGATTCGTTAAACAAAACTGGCTCGGTCTTTTGATCAGCAAGTACTGCCCGGGGTCCCACACCGCTTTTGATGAGTAGTGCGGGTGTTGAGATCGCGCCAGCACAAACGATGACAGCGACGTTTGCCGTCCATCTTTCGACGGCCTTCGTTTCATCCGTTCGGACTTCAACGCCCGTGGCTCGGGAATTGTGGAAGTGGATGCGGGTAACAAAACCGGTTCGGCGATCAAGTCGCAAGCACGTATCACTTTCACCTATCAAATCGGATGCCGTCCTCCGGCGCCCCATCTCGGTCATACGACAAAAGGGATGGGGACGAAAGTCGCCAAACGCACCTAGGTTGCCGGCAGCTAAAAATCGTTTGCAAGCCTCGGATAACCATCGCGGAGCTTCCGGACGAACCCATTTTGTAACTTCGGCAAGGGAGTCTCGCACGCGGGAAGAAGCCCACTCCGGACCACCAGCCTCCTCTAGCTGTGTTAAATCTTTGTCTGAGGGTGGATACCAAATCATCGCATTGATGCGAGTGGAACCGCCCTGCCCTTTGCCTCGGGGATAGGCAAGTTTGCGATTGGCGAGCCCTGGCTGGGCTGTGGTTTCGTAGCCCCAGTCGTCTGCAGTTCCGAATAAATTAGGATAGGCAGATGGAGCTCGAATTGGCGGGAAATTACTTCCCGCTTCGACCAGAGTGACGTGAAAACCACGCTCGGCGAGCAGCCTTGCAGCAACGCAGCCAGCCGATCCAGCGCCGACGACGATAAAGTCCGAGAAATGGGTCAGGGTGGCGGTCTCGTCAGTGCCGACTGGTAGCGATACGATTCTGGCTCTGATTGTGACTCAACTCCTCCATTTCCCCAACCATACAGACCCGGTTTTCACTCCGCTTCTCGTTTCGTTATCACTGCGGATGGGAGTGCGGACCGGCCCGTGAATCATGTTCGAACACATTGCACAGGCTCCACCCGACGCGATCCTTGGGCTTTCCGAAGCGTTCGCAGCCGATACCAACGCGGAGAAAATCAATCTTGCCGTGGGAGTCTATAAAGACGCATCCGGGCAAACGCCGATTTTGCGTTGCGTCAAACTGGCCGAGAGCCATCTCGTCGAGTCAGAGAAAACGAAGACGTACCTCGGAATCGAAGGGCTTCCGGACTATCGCCGCTTCGTCGGCGAGCTGCTTTTTGGAGACTCGATTCCTTCGTCGCAGTTGGCCATTGTCCAGACTCCTGGCGGGACCGGCGGCGTCCGCGTTGCGGCTGACTTTGTCGCTAGTCAGTTCCCCAACGCTTCGGTGTGGGTTTCGAATCCGACTTGGGAAAATCACGTCAACATTTTCACCGCGGCGGGCTTAGCGGTACAGGCATATCGCTACCTGGACGCATCCCGCACAGGCCTTGATTTCGCCGCCATGGTCGATGATTTGAAGACCAAAGCGGCTCCTGGCGATGTAGTGTTGTTGCATGCTTGTTGCCATAACCCCACCGGTATCGATCCGACAGCGTCACAGTGGCAAGAAATTGCGTCAGTGATGGCTGAGAAACGTCTCCTTCCATTGGTTGACTTTGCCTACCAGGGATTTGGAAGAGGGATTGAGGAAGATTCGATTGGCCTTCGTACGGTGCTAAGGAGTTGTCCAGAACTGTTGGTTGCCAGTTCGTTCTCGAAGAACTTTGGCTTGTACAGTGAGCGAGTCGGCGCAGCTGTTTTGGTTGCTCAAGATGCCAAGAGTGCAGCGGCGGGCTTGAGTCAATTAAAGCGAGTGGTCCGTAGTAACTACAGTAACCCACCGCGGCATGGCGCCGCCGTCGTGGCAGCCGTTCTAGGGAACGACGAATGGAAATCGCTCTGGCATAGTGAGTTGGCAGCGATGCGAGATCGGATCAGCCAGATGCGTCACGCATTGGTCGATGCACTCCGCGATGGGAACGCAAAACGCGACTTCGGTTTTCTACTGCAACAAGCCGGGATGTTCAGCTACACCGGATTGACCGCAATGCAAGTTGATCAATTGCGTTCCGAAAAAGGCATTTACATTGTCGGCAGCGGTCGAATCAACGTCGCTGGAATCACACCTGGGAACCTACCACGGCTAGCGGAATCTATCCTCAGCGTTTTGTGATGAACGGTCGGAGACAATGAGCTTCATTGCTCGCGGCGTAGCTCGATCGATGTCGAGAGGGTGCGTCCAAGAAACAGTGGGGTGAGCACATAACCGTTGGCAACGGTGAGTGGAACGTCGATTGCGACGCGGATCGAATTGGTCGATACGTCAAACCGGGTCGGTGTGACTTGAATTTGATAACCGGTTACGCCGAGAACCGCGAGTTCCGCAATCGCTTCTGTTCGGCAAGCTTCGGCCGTGGCGCCGGGTACCACGCCGGCGCGAACGCCTTCCGTGGCTGCGATCTCGGCTGTATTGCGTAGCATGTTCACTCGCGCAAATTCGATACACACGAAAGTGAACAGGAAGAACACCGGCGCTACGATGGCAAACTCGACCATTGCGGCGGCCCTTCGTCTTTTGGGAACGCAAGGTTTCCTGGGAACGCAATAAGCCGTAATGATGTTGACGCGGGGATAATGGTGGCGGTTCATATTCGGATGAATCGATGGCGGATGGCGACGGTCACTGGATAATCAATGCGGTTTGAGCCGCGAATTGTCGGAAGACATTGGCAAGTTGAGCCGCATTGTCGGCGTGGTAGTGAACTCCGCCTCCGATCGCTGCAACTTCCTTCATGAGCGTTTGGTTTGCAGAGGATCCAAAGGTCACCGTCGAGATCTTAATGCGTGACCTTGCCGCTTCTTTCGCTTTCTCAATGGCACTGCCCTCGTTTTCCATGCCGTCAGTGAGGACCAGCATGTACTTGTCGGCTAGCTTTCTCGCGTTGCTCCCGCCCACTAATTCTTTGTGAGACAAGTCGATCCCAGCTGCAATGTTTGTATTCCCATTCCAAACGCTGGTAGCCAGCTTTTCCATCGAAGCCTGCATAGCAGAAGTACTGGACGTCAGCGGTTGATCGAGTGTCGCAGCAGGAAGGGCACCGCAATAGCTGTTGGAGATGTTCGATGCAAAGGTCACGATCGATACCCGTTCGTCCGCTGCAGTCTTGGCGATTTCATTGATGAAGATGGCCACGGCAGAGTCCAGCGCCGTCCAGCCACTGTCTGCGAACGGCGATTGGCAGAATCGCTCCGAATACGATTTGCCAGGATTCGACGTAATGCTTTGCTTCATCGATGTCGAACGGTCGAGCACTAAGCCAATGTCGTTCAAGCGAAATGCGGCGACGGCGGGGGTCGATAAGTCGATTCCCGATCGATTGGAATACCAACCGAGTGCGAGGTTTACCTGGCCATCGATGGCACTTGCGTTTCTCGCTCCGACAATGCGGACAGCATTCGCAGGAGTTGCCCCCGACGAAAACTCCCACTTGCCATTCGCATCGGGCGTCGCACGCCCAAAAACGATATCACCAGCGCTGAGCGAAAGCGTATTGCCGGCGACAGGGTTAAGTTCTGCAACCAGTTGCGCCGTGGTGCGGGCACTGGTTAGTGATTCGGAGCGGCTCAATTCGGCAGCGCTTGCACGAGACGCAGCATCGACAGCCAGTCGCATTTCGGTGCGGCTCAATTGGATATGCGCTAGGTCGACCGAAAATCCAACGATCAACAAAAACGCAGGGAGAAGCAAAGCGACCAGTACAAGGATTGCGCCGCGTCGAGTTTGAGCAGCAACCGGTTGGGAAGCACGAATGAGCATCATGTTGTTCAAGTTCAAAAGGTGACGTAGCAGATAAGTTAGCGGATCGTTCGACCTGTTACCGTGATACTATCGGAAAGGGTGACAAAGGACGGTCCTGTGACATTTCCAGAGATAGGCGCGGTGATCGTAATCGCGATTTGAGTCCGCGGAGGCAATGCAAAGATCTCGCCCGCTGGCGTGATGGAGACCGTTGCGCCGATGATGCGGCGTGCGTTGAGGACCGCATTCACTCGAGCTTCGATTTGGGCCCGCGTTATCGATGGACCGGTGGACGCGCGAGTTCCCTCAAATGCTGCGGTGGTGAGCGCCTGCTTGAAGTGAATGGTGTTAGCGACTTGGATCGAACCAAACGTAATCAACGCGAGTAGAGGCAAGACGGTTGCTAACTCGGCAGCGACCGCTCCCCTGCGTTTGTTTGATCGGTGGTGACTTGAGGGTGGCATCGAGCAGATCCAGGGTTGGCAAAAATTCCAGGTTCGATGGAAAGGTATGTCACGTTCTCATTTTGCGCCCGAAAATGAGGCCTCCGTCGGTGAATTGAAACGCTAACAACATCTAAGATGAACCATCTCTGACGGTCGTTCGGGCGGTGCCGGTTTTGAGCGTTATTCCTCTGCAGACCGGGTGAGCGATGCGGTGCGAAGATTCTTCGATCGATCGGACGATCTCTAACGCTGGTGACGGTAAGAGCATTGGTAGTACCACGTCATGGATGCATGTGGTCTGCCATCCTCGCTTTCCATCGTGTTGTACGGTGGTTATTTTGCAAAACAATCCTGGCGGAAGGACTCGCCCTATGAACGCTCAATCACGTCGGACCTTGGCCCTCACGTTTGCTGTTACCCTGGGTGGAATAGCCGATCACGCGCTGGCTGATTGGCATTCGTTCTGGCACTCGGTTCATGTCGATTACCAGCGCAATAATGCTTGGCCTCAGCCGTTTACCGATGATTCGATGCGACAGACCGTTGCGCCGTTTGACATGATGAAGCAAAACGGATGGCGATTGCACAACACCATCGGCAACGAACTTTTTCGCGATGGCGACGGAGCGTTGTTGGCATCTGGGCAGAATCGCGTTCGCTGGATTGCTTCGCAGGCACCGGCTGACAGGCGAGTCGTGTACGTTCTCCGTGGCCGCACCGGGGCAGAGACCGATGCGCGGCTAGCGTCAGTCCGTGCTACGTTAGCAAGTGTGGAGACAAACGGTCCTTCCCCCCAGCTAATGATCACCGAAATCGAGCCGACAACTGCCTCGGGCGCTTGGGCGACTCAGATCAACCGCGAATGGTTGGAGGCCCAACCCGTTCCAAAATTGCCAAGTACATCGTCCACAGGTTCTGAAGGCGCGACTGAAGGCGGTTGATGCCTGAAGACGTGATTGTGCTGAAGTTTCGATTGATTTCGGTCGTTTCGGTTGAATCGATTAAAGCGTGGTGCCGAAAAACCCGATTCCTCAGAGTGAGGGCTTCGGTGCCCAATCTGAACCATCAATCAAGCGAAGCCGCGAAGTTCCAGTACAGACTGCTTTCCAAGCAGATCGCCTGGCCGGCCGACACAGCATAGGAACTACCCGTGAACGTTAACCGTCGCGCCCGTCGCAATGCATTGACGGCGTTCTTAGTTGGCTGCACGTCGATCTCATCGGTCGGCTGTGCCACAGGAGGAATGTCGCTCGCCTCGCTCAATCCTTTCAAAAAGGCAAGTAGTACCGTCTCCGCAACCCCGGAGGAGCCCGGTGTTTCTGCCAAGCTTGCCGCGATGCGACAAACGGCAACGGGTCAAGTTAGCAGCATGGGGATGGCCACCAAGAATGCTGTCTCGAAAACAAAGAATGGCATTACCGGATTGTTCACCGGCAAGAAGACCGCCACCGACGCGAATGGAAACGCGGTGACTGCCGACGACCCCACACGCCTGGACACACCTGCAAGCGCAGGGCCAGACGTATTTGTGGCCCAAGGTCAGCTCTGGGAAACAACCGGCGATTTTACGAAGGCGATGCAGAGCTACACTCGAGCATTAGAGACAGAACCGAAGAATGCGGGTGCCCTTGCTAGCATCGCGAGGCTCCACTTCCGGCAAGAGCAATATCAACCTGCCGCGGATTACTTTAAGCGTGCGATCGAGCAAAACCCGAATGACGCGGGCCTGCATAACGATTATGGACTCACACAGGCGAAATTGGGTGACATGGCAGGGGCGACCCAGTCGATCAGTAAGGCGTTGACGCTTTCGCCGGGTACTTCACGCTTCGCAAACAATCTTGCGAACGTGAAATACGACTCGGGAGATTCTCAAGGCGCTCTGGCTGTTTTGATGCAGCACAATAAGCCTGCAGTCGCCCACTTCAACATGGCATTCCTCCATTACAAAGCGGGCAAGCTTCCTGAAGCGAAGACACACTTGAGTGAAGTTGTAAAATACGAACCCCAGGCGGCGAGCGATTCGGCCGTCGGAAAAGCAGTTGCCCGCTCAAAAGAGATGCTGGCGACTATCGAGGGCCCAGCGACTCGAATTGCCCAGGCTGCACCACAGGCATATGCGGCAGCCAACCAGGTCATGAATGCGTTTCAGCAACCGACTCAGCAACCGACCGCCACGGCTCCAGCAACGTCACCGGTGGCTCCGCCAACCACTCAGGCCACTGCCGTGTTGCCGGCTCAGCAGGGGGTGACGCCTTGGGTGCCTCCAACGACGACGCCAGCGGCCAAGTCGACAGCTACGTCGCCCGCAGCAACAACCCCTTCGGCAACCCCGGCCCCGACGGGGCAGACTCCGTACACGCTGCCGCCGAGCTTCTTCAATCAGTAAGTGGCGTAACGCAGTCTTGATGAGTTCACGAAAAAAACCGGGCGTAAACACGACCGGGTTTCTTCATGGATTGACCACTTAAAGACGATGCCTTTGGCTGACTAAACCGAACGAGTGGAAACTCGCGATTCGCGAAGGCCTCGACTGAGAATGTCACGAAGCATCGGCGAGAAGTCCTCGTAGCGACTAATGTCCGGGGCACCACTGCTAAATTGATAAATCGCATCGCGCGGCTTGACCCCAAGGGCGATCAGCGTACTGCTTACCGTTCCGTGATCTCGCCCTCGCATTACCATGCTAGGACGTCCGTCGCCGATCGGAGCGCGAGCGAAGACACGGCTGGCTACCGCTAGGAACTTCACTGGTGAGTCAAGCGTCTGAAGAGTGAGCAAGCGTCTCGCCATTGCGACGCGCTGGTCTCGCGGATCGTTGAGATTGCGAGACCCAACGATGTTAAGACCCTGTTGCATCTCCACGACTTGCCGCTCCTCGTCCGCATGAATGACATATCCATCTCGCGAATCGGCAATGACGATGTTGCAGCCCTCGTAACGCGTTTTATCGAGTTCAGTCAACGCTTTATCGAGCGCTTTGCGAGCACTGGAGCACCGCATCAAGTCCAGCGCCAGAAGGCCGCGGGATCGCTGCCCAAACAGGGGCGTGACCGTCGCTCGATTACAAATACCAACGAAAAGTCCGCTTTGATTGACTCCTAGCCAAGAACCACCCGCTTTTTGGTCAATTCCGCACAGGACCCGTGGCTTTCCGCTTTGAATCGAGGGCGACAAACTGGGGCGGTCGAAATATTCTTCACGGTTCGCAGCTACCAAAATGGGGCTTTCGGGCACGAGTCGGTACTGGACAGCAAGTAAGCACATCGCAGAAGCTTCTTTCCAAAGATCAGTGAGGAGGGATGGGGCGTCGCACTCGCACCGCCACGCTCTCGTACCAAGTGAACCACCAAATCGTGGCGTCGTTACGACGTTGACCAATCTATCCACCGTCAACGATCGGATACACCCCCTGGCGGGTGGTTTCAGGAAAGTTTTGTTGATCGCGAAGGTGAGGTTTTCCGTGTAGGCGGGCGTTTTGTCCCGATTTCCTGGCTGTCTCCACGGATGGATGATCCAGGCATCCCTTCGGATTTCACTGCGGTTCCAGGCTGCAAACTACCGAAGACATCCTTGAAGGGTGTCCCGGGGGCGCGTCGAAACGCCTCTATTCGGTGAGTCTTAAGGTCCACGGTGAAACACATTCACTTGGGTGGGATCGCCCGCAAACTTGTCGATCACTCGCACTAACCGACTGGTCTTACTGGACATGAGTACTCCCGCAATCGATTTGACGCGTTATCAATCAAACGTTTTGAAAATCGAAACGGACGTTGCTGTCGTATTGGCCCGCCAAAACGTGCCGCTCCAAAAAGTCCTTGCCTTGGTGCCGGGTTCGATGCTCGTTTTCGACAAGCACTACGCGGATCCACTTTCGCTCGAAGCCGCCGGCCAGCCGATCGCAATCGGTGAAACCGTTAAAGTCGGCGATAAATTCGGGATTCGCATTCTTCATCTCGCCCCACCGCCCCAGGACTAGGCGTTAGACCACGGACTCATGGGCTACCCTTTCGGAGATTTACAATCACTCCGGAGGGCTTTGGTCATGCTTCAGGTTCGAGATCTAAAAAAATGGTACCAATCGACGATCGCAGTCGACGGGGTGAGTTTTTCGCTTCAAGCAGGAACGATTTGCGCATTGGTGGGGCCCAACGGCGCGGGTAAGACCACGACGATGCGTTGCCTGGCGGGTCTGGTCGCTCCTACGGCCGGAGATTTAGTCGTCGACGGCCTTAGCGTGACTCGCGATGCACTTGAGGTGCGAAAGAGATTGGCATACGTGCCCGACGAGCCGCCACTGTTCGATGACTTGACGGTAGGCCAGCATCTCGACCTGATTGCCGGCCTCTATTCGGTAGACAATGCACTGGCAAAGGGTGACTCGCTACTGATTCAATTCGGCTTGGAAACAAAAGCGAATGCACTGGCTAGCTCGCTTTCGCGAGGTATGCGTCAAAAGCTTGCGATTTGCTGTGGTTACTTATATGACCCGAAGGTGCTGCTCCTCGATGAGCCGTTAACCGGATTGGATCCGCCTAGTATTCGATGTCTTTTAGACTCTATTCGCCAGCTTGCGACCCAAGGGGTTACCGTCATCCTCAGTAGTCACCTGCTGGCGATGATCGAAAACGTATGCACCCATGTTTTGGTAATGCAGCGTGGAAGAGTCGAGTTCTTTGGAACGTCGGACGAGCTGCGAGAACTTTATCCAACGGCGCGAACGCTGGAAGACGCGTACTTTGCTGCGACTCACCAACTGGATCCAATCGTGCTTGTCAACTCGCCGGGCTCATTGGGCTTAGCCATGCCACCTGTGGTGAATGATTCGGTGTCAGCATGATGCCGTCATGGTCGATGGTTCAGGCGTTGCTGTTGTCATCTTATCGAAGCATGGTAACGCGAATGCGACGCTGTGTAGCAAGGCTGCTCTCGCCAAAACGCCTGCTTGCAACGATCGCCGCAGCAGCGTTCATGATGCTGTACTTGGCAAATGGACTTTTGGTAGTGCTCACGCGAAAGCCGGTCGCCCCCGACGAATTGACGCTTTGGCTCGGGGGAGGCATGGCCATTTACGGCTTGTTTCATTTCGTGCGTGCTTCGTGGCAAGAACCAGACTCACGGCTCGGACTTTCGCCCGCCGAAACGTTATGGATCTCGCGGGCCCCACTGCGCCAACGCGAGCTAATGGCTTATCGAATGGCAAGCATCCTCCCGTCAACGTTAGTCAAGGCGTTACTGGTTGCAACGGTGTTGTACTGTGATGTGCCGTCGCTGGCCTGTTTGGTGCTCGCTCTGATAATGGCCATGGGTGTCTTAGAATCACTTCGGCTCATTGCCGATCGCCTCGCCGCATCGCTATCGTCACGCGAGCGGACTCTCATGCGAATCGGTTTTTCGACGATAGGGCTCGCCCTGGTCATGCAGATGTTGGTGCGGACGCTTGTATCTTCCGCAGGGTCATCCCATCCGCTGTCACTGTTAACCGCATTCACGGCTGCTTGCGGTGAGACCGCCGGAACCCCATTTGTCCAGTGGTTGGCGATCCCCTGGTGGCCAATGGCAAAGCTTGCGATTGCAGCCGATACGGGTGCTTCCGTCTTTGCGTACGGAAGTTTGTCCATTCTTGTTGCCGTTCTTAGCTTTGTCGTCGTTTCCTGGGTCGATGAGTGGAGTACACGCCATGAAATGATTTGCGAACGGAAACGGCTCGATTCACCGGCTTATCAATCATCGCGCGCAACACGAGACCCGGTTGCATATCAACCCATTCGCCGTCGGAAAACGTTGTTAGCATTGCCGAACCTACGCGGCGTGGGACCGATTATGGCAAGACAGTGGGTCGCCGTTGTGCGCTATCGTGGATCCATCGCTGCATCACTCGTGGCGCCGGCAGTTCTGTCACTTGCACCCCTGGTGACGCAAGCTCACGCAGGTCTGTTGCACGTTGCTGCGTGGCTTGCCGTTTGCACTTTGCTGCTCGCCCCACCGATGTTGCGGATTGATTTTCGACGGGATATCGATCGTATGTGGCTTCTGCGTTCGCTTCCAATCACACCGCTGGCCATGATGCTCGGTCAAATCGCGTTGCCTTCGATGATTACGATTGCATTTCAGTTGTCCGTGGTCGCGACCGCTTGTTTTGTTGTGCCAGCATCGCCGTCAACCATCATTCTCGTCGTTGGAGGATTGTCTGGGCTCGCCATCTTTAGCTTTGCATTAGAAAACCTAGTTTTTTTGACGTTCCCACATCGACCCAAGCAAGACGGGCTTGCCATGATGGTGCGAGCCAAGCTGGTGTTCCTCGGCAAGGGACTATTGCTCGCGTGCATGGCAGCGGCATTCATCGTTTGGGTGACGCTCTGTGCAAACGCTTCGGCTTCGCTCGCCGTGCTCGTGGGAGGGTGCTTAATCGCATCTTGGGCATCGGCTGGTGCGGCACTACTATTGGCGACGCGGTGCTGGCGACGATTCGACATTCATTTTGATACACCGTTCCTTCACTGATGCTGACGATCACGGCGTTAGAAGTTTTTGCCAACAGTTGATCAGTGGCTTTTGCGGTGAATTCGAGGACGAATGATATGGGTCGCCAGCCCTAAAACGCCAAAGAGCCTGATCACGTAATAGTTCAGGTCAAGCTCCCACCAGCGATGCTGCACCGACGCACTGGCAGGGTCCGCGTGATGATTGTTGTGCCAACCTTCTCCCGCAGTTAACAACGTCACAAACCAGTTGTTCCGACTGTCGTCAGTGGTTTCATAATTTCGGTACCCAAATAGATGGGTCAATGAATTGACGGACCACGTGATGTGCCATACCCAAACTGTTCGAACGACCACGCCCCAGAGCACGAGGCTTGTGGCAAATTGATACGAAGACGGTTGATTGCCGTAGAGGGTAACGCTAACGATCGTCGCGACTGCCGAAAGAACGACTGCGTGGCCCAAGAAGAAAATCCCTGCAGGCATCGGTAAACGCTCGATCCAGCGATAGTACGGATCCGACAGAATATCACGAGCGTATTTCTCAAACATGGCAAACGTCGCAATGCGAGAACGACCTTCATGAATCAACCAATTCACGTGCGCCCAAAACAAACCTAGTCGTGGCGAATGTGGATCGTCGCGATGGTCCGAGTGGTTATGATGCATTCGGTGCCACGCAACCCAGTGCGCGGGCGTCTCTTGAGCGCTGCACATCGCGAGCGTTACCAAAGTCCGCTCAAACCACTTCGGTGTGCGAAAACTTTTGTGAGTCAGTAACCGATGATATCCGATCGGAATAGCAATCTGGCCAAAAATCACCACTCCGATGGCAAACATCGCAACACCAGTCCACGAAAAAAACCACGGTGTGAAGGCAAGGAGCGCGATTAGGTGGAGTGAGATGAAGAAAATCGCATAGTCCCATCGCACGGTAGTCGTCGTGGGGCGAACGGGCTCATCGGAGATAACGTCTTGCAGAGGCACGACGTCCTTGCTCGTGATTGCACCTGTCGACAAAGACGGCAAAAGTGTCGACGGATGGTTGCCCAATACGACGGAATCAACATCCATACCGATCCCAACGCTTACTAGGAGAAGTTTCTTCGATTGGTCACGCTAAAAATGACCATCTGCAGGCGATGTGGCAGAATGAAAGCACTGACACGACCACCGAAGACGCTGCTCCATGGTCCCTGTTAAACCTTTACCATATCCGATGGGGGTCTTCCCTTATAGGTAGAAAGTCCGAAACCACGTAATAACTGGGCTGATTCTCCATACTTGTAAACTAACTAAATTCCGTGAATGTCGCAGACTCGCGGTGAAATGTTTGTTTCCACCTAATTGGTGAACAAGCGGGAACACAAGTACTGTATCGCGAAATCGTGCTGCGAAATCGTCATCGGTTCCGCGTGACGAGCGAAGTGCTCAAGGCAAGCCCCATTGAAGTCGTGGAGGCGTACAAACAGTTTCGCCCGAGGGGCTCATGTGGATAAGGTGCTAGCTCAAGCCACGAAGCAATCTTGCCGCTCGGAGATTCATCAAGGCAATTCAAGGCGAATGTTTTCACCGATGAGAATAACGCCAGTGACAGTGGGAGCGCCATAGGTCGCAGGACCTGTGGTAACCGTTAGATTGGGTGTGAGCGTGGCCACGCCCCCGTGGTGCGTATGGCCACATAAGACTTGAAGCGTCGCATTGGAATACTGCTTAGCGGCGTTCAGCAGTGACCGGCCGGTCTGGCCGCAAACAAAAAAAGGCGCCCAGTGATCATCTGTGGTGTGACCTTCATACCAACATGCATCCCGAAACGGCGGAACGTGAGTGGCGATCAGCACCGAAGGGTACCGAGCGCAGGCCTCGTCCAGTTTGTTATCCAAACGCTGGGCAGCATCCTTACCGAGTAGTCGGAGCTTTTCTTTCCACGTCGAACAGTGGTCAAGGTGAAAATCGTCAATCAATTGAAAATCGTTAAGACGTACCGACGAACCTTCGAAATCGCCTTCCGTTGCATCACCCCACCCATCCTCGCCAATCAGTCCGACGGAAGGTGAAAGTTCAATCACCGAATCGTTTCGAAGGTAATGCAGCAAAGGATGCTTCGTGACTGCATGGGTGATTTCAATACGGGTGCGCTCGATGGAGCTGTGGTAGTAATCGTGGTTGCCAAGCACGAAATACAGAGGCCGATCGATCGCATCGGCCAGTCGCAGCAGTTGGAACGCGACGTCTTCCCCCTCGGAAATGTCGCCGGTGATTAAGACGCCCTCAACTGAGCAACCCCGAACGCTTGCGATGAGACGCTCCCAAGCCGGGAGCGAGCAATGATTCAAATGCGGATCGGTGATCCACGCGATCCGCATGGCCATGGTATCCGAATTAAGTTAGGAAACCGCCTCGGCAAGTGTTCCTGCAGCTTCGGCGAGCGCATCGGCTTTGTCAGTCTTTTCCCAGGTAAACGTGTCTCCTTCGCGACCGAAATGTCCACCGGATGATGTTACGGTAAAGACTGGGCGACGCAGCTTGAGATGATGAATGATGCCTGCAGGCGTAAGCGGGAAATGCTCACGAACCAACTCGCAAAGTTTTGCATCTTCCACTCGGCCGCTACCCTGGGTATCCACGCGAACGCTCACTGGCTCGCTAACACCGATGGCATAGGCAAGCTGGACTTCGCAGCGATCAGCCAAGCCAGATGCGACAATGTTTTTGGCGACATAACGCGCCATGTAAGCAGCAGAACGGTCCACCTTGGTGGCATCTTTTCCACTGAAGGCACCGCCTCCATGGCGACCCCACCCACCGTAGGTATCGACGATGATTTTGCGTCCGGTCAGTCCACAGTCCCCATGAGGCCCGCCGACAACAAATTTGCCCGTCGGATTGATGTGATACTTGATGTCTCCTTTAACGAGCTCTGCAGGAAGGCACGGCTTAATGACTTTCTCGGTCACAAACTTGCGCAGCGTATCGTTATCGACGGTCGGAGCGTGCTGGGTACTGACAACAACGGTGTCCACCCGAACCGGAGTGTAACCGTCGTATTCAATCGTCACCTGGCTCTTGCTATCCGGTCGGAGCCAATCGACTTCTTTGTTTTGGCGAGCTTCGGTAAGTCGATTGATGATTCGGTGAGCAAGTGCAATCGGTAGCGGCATCAGTTCTTCTGTATCTCGGCAAGCGAAACCGAACATCAGTCCTTGGTCACCCGCGCCAACGTCCTTACCCGATGCATCGTCGCTGTTGACACCTTGAGCGATATCGGGGCTTTGGGCGTCGAGCGTGACCATCACCGCGCAGGTCTTACCGCAAATTCCCATTTCGTCGTCGGTGTAGCCAGCCTCGCTAATGGCTCGGCGGACGACTTCTTGGTAATTGACGATCGATTTGGTCGTAATTTCACCCGCAATCACGGCGAGCCCGGTTGTGACCAGGGTTTCACACGCGACGCGGCTCATCGGATCATGCTCCAGGCACGCATCGAGCACGCTGTCGGAAATCCGATCCGCCAGTTTGTCAGGGTGGCCCATGCTGACTGATTCGCTCGTAAATAGATAACGGTTGTTTTCGCCTTTCACGGACCAAATCTCTCTGTCGGGGATGCAGATGCGGGTAAAATCAATTCTCAACTGACCATCGAGGTTAGTTGCAAGCATCGGAGTTTACCACAGGTCGTCGCCAATTGGAGCCCAAAAGATGCTCCATTTTGCGATCGACGTCCGCGTGACTGCTAAAGATTCCGTCTCCCTCCTTCCCCATTTGCGATGAGCGATTACCAGGATTTGCGACTTGAACCAACGGCGCACCGGTTTCCGGCATGGCTAGGGTCCTGTTTGTTTCACCTCGTCTTATTTACCGCGATTGGTTCGTTGGCACGTCGCGAAAACCTCGGAACGGGTGGCCAAATCGATCGGCCAATCGGGATCGCGATGGTTGAGAGATTGCCCGATCGTACGCTGTATACCCCCGCGAGCACGCCCGATCGCGAGATCGCGACGCCAGATCAAGCAGCCGAGGTCTCCGCTTCCGCCTCAGCGGCGGCCATCGCCCCGGCGACCACTTCCCCTCCAGTCGATTTAGACGGCATGCTGGCGGAGATGATCGCCGGCGATCTGCCATCAGTCGGCTCCAATGACGTTCAGGGGGCGTTTGGCAGCGGAGTGGGCAATTCTCCTCAAGGAAGCAAACTGGGTCTAGCTAACAAGGCAACGACCGCGATGGTGTTCAGCGTCTCCGGTTCGGGATCGCGATTCGTCTATGTCTTTGATCGATCGGACAGCATGAACGGGTTTGGCGGGCGTCCACTTCGTGCTGCTAAAAACGAACTGAAACGTAGTATCCGATCGTTAACGGAAGGTCAACAGTTTCAAATCGTCTTTTACAACGACGAGGCAAAAGCGTTTGTGCCCGCAGGCTCGCCGCTTCGGCTATTGGTGGGTGAGAAGTCGATGATCCAGCGCGCCGTGGGCTACATCGACGCGATCAAGGCGTTTGGAGGAACTGAACATTTCGATGCGCTTCGAATGGCGCTACGAATGGGACCCGATGTCATATTCTTTTTAACAGACGCCAGAGTCCCGCGACTTAGCGGTATTCAGATTGCCGAAGTGAAACGCATGGCGGAGAGAGCAGGTACCACCATACACACGATAGAATTTGGCACCGACGCATTTTCTGCCGACGATAGTTTTCTACGAGAACTGGCCGCCTCCAACCGAGGTGAATATCGTTATATTCCGGTTGACGAACTGACCAACGGCGCTCTGTCCAAGCCGTTGGAATCCGATCACCCAAACACAGTGCCGTGAATACTACCGTTCCTCGTACTCGCGCAAACTTAGTAAAGTCCCGCCCAACATCTTTGGCGATGCTTATCTTTGTGCTCGGTGTCTGGGCAGCGGGATTCACGTTTGGGGATGAACGACTCGATCGGATTTGGATCGAGCCGGCCGCAACTACGAACGCAAAGTCGCCGTTTTTGCCGAGAGCGATCTCGCAAGTCGTCGGGGCGGTGGAGACCTTCGATGACGAAACTCTTGTCTACGTCGTCGGCGGTGAAACAGCGTTGCCCTTGTCATCGGCGCGAGTGGTATGGGTTGAACCCGCCTTTGACGATGCGACAACCACGGATGCATTGGCTTTGTATCGCAAAGGCGAATACCAAGTCGCCATCGCCCCCCTGCTCCAAGTGATTTCGCAAGGCCCTCCGGTTTGGCAGGCTCAGTGGTTGTCGATGCACCTGTGGAATGCAGCCTATCAATGCCAAAAATACGCTGCCGTCCTGGAACTGGTTAATCAAATTGATAATCGTCCTGTGCCTCTTCTGGTCTTAGGAGGGTTACCTCTTCGTTGGACTAACGAGGCTGCGTCTCCTGCAGCGATCGAAGCGGCCGTAAAGTGTCTTTCTCAAAACGATCGTTCCGATGCGACGCGATTAGTGGCGGCCAGTTGGCTGATTGGACAAAACGATGACCGTCAGGCCGTAGAAACCCTCGAGCTCCTTTCGAAGCAGAGCGAACGGCCTGCCATCTCACAGCTAGCCGCCGTGTTGCTCTGGCGCAAGACACCGCCCCCAGCGATTCGTGATAAAAGTCGAGACTGGGAACTGCGACTGGGGCGACTGCCGTTAACGCTTTATGCTGGCCCGGCTGTTTTGGCAGCACAAACGTGGGAGGCCATCGGGGACGATGATCGTTCGATTGAATGCTTGCTTTCTGTAGCACTCACGCCGCCCCGCCCGCATGAGGTCACCGCCTACGCAAAATTGCAGGCGATGGAAGCCCTGCGACGATTGGGTAGGACTTCCGATCTCGAACGATTGACTTCTATCGTCCCGTGACGTGGATGCGCCCGAGTATCGAGTATAGTGGGGGTCAAGTTTTTCGGCCTCCTTCATTCTTGAGTGAAGATCTGCATCATGCGTTCTTTGTTTGCGGTAATCAAATGCTCAGCAGCGGTACTAGCGTTGGTAGCAACGACTGTGGCCGTGCGTCCCTCCATCGCATGGGCTCAAGCGGCCAATCCTGATCAAAAAGAGACGAGCTCAGCCAACGCGAGCCAGGAGGCGGCGGATTTGGCTGAAGTGACTGCTGCCATCGACATCGTGGGGAAAAGGCTCGCATCGGCGAAGACGTCCCGAGCCACCGTAGAGCTGACCAGTCGTAGCATGATTGGCGATGAAGTCGTTTCGACCGAATCGGCGGTCTATCAGATTGCTTCAAAAGCGCCGAACCAGTTCGCGCTGAGTTTCAAAACGGAAGAGCAGGCCTTTCGCATCACGTGCGATGGTGAATCCTCAGCCGTTCTCATCAGTCCGCTGGCTTATTATCGCACTCGCGGATACTCAAAGCTTCAGGAAGCGGTAACGATCCTTCCAGCGCCGCTGGGGCCTTACCCTGAACCGGTAATGGCTCTGACTCTCTGCACGGTTGATCCCAAGGCTGCTTTAGTGTCGGACATGAAGCGTGTCGAAGTAGTGGATCGAGAGCCGTTAAATGGTGTGGCGGCGATTCATATTCGAGGCTTGCAAGACGATGAAGTGACTTGGGACTTGTGGCTTGCAACCGAAAAAGACCACGCTCAGCCGATGAAAATGGTCATTGATTTAACGAAGGTCGTTGGGCAAGGCGAAGAGGCACAGTTACCCGAAGGCTTTCGATACGAAGTTGAGTGTTTGTTCACGCTCTGGAAACTTGATAGCGAGCTAGCCCCAAGTTTATTCCAGTTCACGCCACCGAAGGATTCGATCGAATACGAATCGTTGGACGATTTTTTCAAAGAACTGTCGGAGGGGACGGTATCGGAAGAGCACGAACTGGTCGGCAAACCGGCACCTGACTTTCTCGCACCGCGCTTCAATCCGGCGAATCCTCGTAGTGTCGATGGAGAAGGTGACGCTACCGATTTAAAAGCAGGAGCTGCGCCGACGGATGACGGTGCCGATTCGTCGGTAGCGTTAACAGACCTGAAGGGGAAAATCGTTGTTCTTGATTTTTGGGCGACGTGGTGTGGACCCTGTATCGCCGCGATGCCAGTAATCGCTGAAACGACGGCAAAGTTCGAGAGTCGGGGAGTCGAGTTTTATGCCGTGAACATCGGTGAGTCCGAAATGGATATTAAACAGTTTTTCGAAGCTGCGAAGGCTAAACCGAAAGTGCTACTTGATCCTGAAGGAAAGATTGCGGACGCATTCAAAGCCAATGCGATTCCGCAGACGGTCATCATCGGCAAGGATGGAGTGATCGAGGCCGTGAATGTTGGTTACTCCACATTGGAGTCACTCCAGACGGAATTGGCAGAGCAATTAGAAGTACTGGCATCCGGCGGTACGCTATTGTCGCCAGGAGCAAATGAGGCCACGCAATAGATAGGGCTTAAGACGCATCGTCGTCAGTCAATGATAAATGACGAGCGATTTGGTTCAGCGGATTCCATTATGTGAAGGGTTATTCATCGTGTTTTCTCGCCGCATGTCGATGCGCAACTCCGCTAATTTTTGCCGACGAATCGGCGTTGGTTTTCGCGCCGGCGTTGATTTCTTACGACTGCTCGATAGCGAATCTCGCCACGGAACCGCTCGACAGCGAGGGGTCATGGCCGCGGTCCACCAGTCGGTCCGGATGGGAAACCAACTCCACGTCGCGATGAAAGAGCAGGTGACATACTTCCCGCCACTCATGATCGCGATGACTCACGCGGGAGAGATTACCGGTAAGCTCGATCGGACGATGATCGCGCTTGCAGATTACTACGAAGATCGCGTCAAGATTTTTCGAGAGTTCTTAGGCCGGATTATGTGGCCGATGCTTCAGCTCTTTGCTGCGATCAATATCCTGGCGTTGTTAATTTATATTCTTGGAGTTCTCACACCGTCGACAGGCGGCGAGATGTTTGATGTGACGGGATTTGGTCTGCGAGGAGCCTCGGGGGTCGCGACCCTCTACGGATACGTTTTCGTCGTCGCCTTGATGATCACAGCCGTAATCGTCGCATTTCGAAAAAACGTCGCTGGCGTACAGAATCTGATTCCGATCCTTTACCGATTTCCCGTTTTTGGTGAGGCATTACAAACCATTACACTGGCGCGTTTTTGCTGGACATTGGCACTTGCCTTGGATGCTGGGATGGATCCGATTCGATCGATTCAGCTTGGACTCGATGCGACTGACAGTGATTATTACCGGTCTGCTAAAGACGAAGTGGAGCAGTCGATCCTTTCGGGCAGCAATATCAGCGAAGCACTTCTCGCGACGAGCGTATTCCCTGATGAATTCATAACCGAGGTTCAAGTTGCGGAGATGTCAGGTACCGACGCCGAGGCCCTTCACCATTTGGCGGGCCAGTACGATGTTCGGTCGAAGGCAGCGATGCGGACAATCGCGGGGATCGCCAGCGGTTTGGTTTGGCTACTTGTCGTGGTCGCGATGATCGCACTGCTGTTGCGTATGATCATGCGAATTGGTGGTGCCTACAGCGAAGCACTGGAGCCAATCTAGAATACGGACGTTGTTGAAAACGACTCGCTGTGAAGTGCCAAGTTCGGGGCAATCGGACCGGACAAGTGCTGTAAGTGCGGTCGGCGAATCATCTGAAGGCTTGTTGGTTCGCCCAACTGCGGCTCGCTCTCGAGTGATTCCGCTGCTGCAGCACCCCAGGCTTTCAGACGTCGTAATAACGCCCCACCGATTGGTCTTGGAGTCGATTCCGCACGTGCGGCAACAATGGAGTCGTCGTCCGCCATCTTGAATAGCCTTCGCATATCTTCGACACGAACGGGACGATTGCCCTCTTGGATGAACACGATCTCGCCCGTGGCTCGTTCGAGTCCGGTTTGTCCTGCGGCTTCGATTCCGCGAGGCTTGCTGTGTCGTGCGATACGAACCTGCGGGAACTTCGCAACGATCTCATCAAGCACCTCGGGGGTCGAATCCCGACTACCATCATCCACAACGATCACCTCACTGCGGAGGCTTGATAAATCGGCGAGCGCATCAAGAATCCGTTTGATTTCGCCTTCGATACGACTTTCTGCATCACGGATGGGGAGAACGACGGAAACCTTGGGCTGGACCTTCATGGGGGGCGGCTCGCTTTCGGCTAGTAGACTGCAGGAAACGCCGACGGGCCGCTCAATCGAGACCTTTCGACAATTCAGGGGGAGGTATCATTGGTATTCGACGTTACCATGGAGATCGCATCAGTCCGCACAAAGTTTCTCCGCCTTTGACACTCTTTTCGTTCGTAACGGCAGTTGGAGCCTATCCGAAAACCATTAGCCACTTTGGCGATAGCCGCAGCTCTCTTCGGTTATCGGATAAGTTCTTAGCCAGACCAATCCCATCGTCCTGTTTTCGGTCAAAATACAGTTCATGTCATCTTCATCAGCAACCGTCACTCCTCATTTTGATCGCGGCCAAGGCGGACTTTTGCCGGTGATCGCACAGGACTATAAAACGGGTCGTGTACTGATGATGGCATGGATGAATCAAGAATCGTTCGATGAAACAATTGCGACCAAACAGGCGTGTTACTACAGTCGCAGTCGCAAGTCCCTTTGGCGGAAAGGCGAAACCAGCGGGCACCGACAGCGTGTGATCAAAGTTCAAATTGATTGCGATGCCGACTGCATTTTGCTTCAAGTCGAGCAGCTAGGCGCCGCGTGCCATGAGGGTTACGAAAGTTGCTTTTTTCGTACCATTCAAGACGACTTGTCGATTCTCGTCGATGAGCCCAGACTGGTTGATCCAGCCGCCGTTTATGGCAAACAACCTTTCCCCAACCATTGAAAGTTCGACATGTCAGCACAAGCAAGATTGTCCCAACTCGGTATCGAGCTACCACCTGCACCTAAGCCGGTTGGTGTTTATAAACCGGTTGTGATTGTTTCTGGAATGGCTTACCTGTCCGGTCACGGGCCGCTGCGCGCAGACAAAACCCTGATCACTGGACGTCTCGGCGCCGACATGGACTTGACGGCTGGTTACGAGGCCGCACGCGTGACCGGCTTGGCAATGCTTGCCACACTTCACCATGAGCTTGGCTCGCTTGATCGAATTGTCAGATTGGTAAAATTGCTCGGATTGGTTCGTTGCACTGACGACTTCAAAGATCAGCCAGCCGTTATTAATGGTTGCAGCGAACTTTTTCGTGACATCTTTGGAGTGGAAAATGGTGTAGCCGCACGAAGTGCCCTCGGGACGAACGCACTGCCAGGTGGAATCGCCGTCGAAATCGAAGCCATCTTTGAAGTGAACTGATCAGAAAAAACTTTGTCTACTTCGCAACGGTGAATAGCACACGGTCGAATCCGGTCGCCCTCGCAACATCGTAAGCCTTGATGGCTAGTTCCATCGGGACGCTCGGGTCGGGGTGAACAATGACCGCCGGTTGTACGCCAAGCGACACGATGGCTGACAAACGAGTTCGAAGTTGTGCAAAGTCCGCCACGGGCATCTCGTTGACGCGAAGTTCATTCGCTCCGTTTGATCCAATAATCCTCACAACGATTTCGTCAAATGGGAGTGGCGCTTTCTTTGATAGGGAAGCCGAGTTGCCCGAGGGCGGTAGCGCAAGCGAACTGCGAAGGTCAAACTCAGGTTTGTCGAAACTGCTCGTCCAGAGGAAGAAAACCAAAAGCAAGAAAACGACATCGATCATCGCCGTCATCTGCAAGCCGAGCTCGGAAGATCTTGCCGTTTGCGGTAACCTCATTGCCGCTGTTCCTCGTGTACTGCAAATGTGATATCGGTAATGCCACTCGAGGCGATGTCACGAAGAAGAGGCTCAACGACCGAGTAGACCACCGTCTTGTCAGTGCGTATACGCACCGACGCACTGCCCTCATGTTGTCGCTGATGGGCCAATAGCCAAGATGCCAATTGACCGGACTGCAAGGAGTGAGAACCGACTTGAACCCGACCCCATTCATCAATTTGTATCGTGACTCGATTCTCGCTCGCATCTTGAACGTCTTTAGAACCCGCGGCTGGCAAGTTGAGCGGCATGCGAGATTCTTGTTTCGCCAAATGGCTTGAAACCAGAAAAAAGATGATCAATAAAAAAACAACATCGATCATCGGCGTCATATTTGCCGAATCGGAAATTCGCCGAGAAGCTTGAGGGGCGCGCATGAGGAAAATTTGTCGTTTATGGAACGAACGGGCACTGGCACCTACGGAGCATCCGGTTGGGTTTGCGTGGGGTGAGTTTGCGTGGGGTGAGTTTGACGCGGAGCCGGGGAGACCGAGGGTGCACGTTCCGTACGTCGCGATGAAACCCTACGTTTGATCGGCGACAGCGCGTGGGCTGCTTGGTGCGCCGTTTCCGCTATCAAAGCGTCGACGCGATTTCGACAGATCGCAAATGCACCAAGCGACGGAATGGCAATCAGTAGCCCGCCAACCGTGGTCACCAACGCTTGGTAGATTCCTTCCGCCAAGTCTCCAGCACCCGCAGCACCCGCGGAGGATGCGACTTGCTGGAAAGCAATGATCATCCCGGTCACTGTCCCCAGAAGGCCGACCATGGGCGCAATGTTTCCAAGGAGTGAAAGGTACTCGATTTTTCGCATCAGCCGAGCGGATTGTTCTGCCAACGCATCTTCAACCGCTTTTTCGACTTCATTCCACCCGAGATCGATTTCCGAGAGCCCACTTACAAGCGTGTAGCTGAGGACGCTTGGTTGACGACGGCATGCGGCATCCGCCTCGGCGACATTCGCGCGAAGTAATGCCTGTCGCACTGCATCATGAAGGCCATCGGGGAGTATTTCTTTGCGGCGTAGCGTCATCGCCTGGTCGAAAACTAAGTAGACCGCCGTAATACTCAAGGCCAGGAGCACCAGCATGATCGCCACGCCGACAATGCCGCCGCTAAAGATGATTTCGAATAGGCCCGTTTCCTTCGCAGCCGCTGTCGGATCGACCTGCGCCAATAGGCCCATTGCGTATGGTGCTAAGAATGAATGCGTCAAAGCATCGATCTCCCGCCAAAGTCGTTCTCTGTGTTCGTATCAAACGCTCCTGCAGTGAGTAAAAACTCGGCATCTGCGAGCAGCGGGTCGTCCCATTCCAATCGTAGGACTCGTTGTTGCTGAAGTTCTAAGATGGCAGATCGGTGTTCGTCTCGAATAGCCTGTTCGATCCGATCAATTCTGCGGCGACCTTGAATGAACGAAAGGACTAGCATCGAAAAAATGGCTAGGGGTAATGCTGAAAGCACGACACTTGTTAGCACCATTGAAAAGTCGGGGCGAGGGAAATACTCCAAGCTACCAGCAAAGTCCTTGAGGGATGATGCGCTTGCTTTGATATAGCTTCGATACAAAGCAACAATGGGTCCGGCCATAAGTAGCCAAAACAACAGTGTCCCAAACACCGCACAACAGGTTGCTGTTGCTCGCGACGGCGATTCTCGCTCGATGGTTGAATCAACGATTTGCTGCGACCTTTCCTGCAATGCATCGATCCCTGCGAGGTAGGCAAGTTGTGACTGAACATGTCGCTGTTCCTGCCCATCGAATGGGTCATTCGTCGCAACCGGATTTTCGCGGCCGCTGAGTCGATGGATCTCGGCCCGAAAGCGAGCGACCAGTGGGCCCAATCGATCCGCGACTGCTGCCGAAGATCGCTTGCGAATCCCGTCGCGTACGTCGCTTGAGTGGGCCACGGACTCACTTAAGTTGCGTACCCCTGTGTAGGCAGCGCTAATCAACGATGGTAATGATCCAGCGAGTGATAAGACGACCCGATCCCATGCACCACTGGTCAAGCTGAGCACGCCTAAAGCAGTTCGATAGGGAAACCAGATAGCGGGTGTTTCGGAGATCAGGCCGGCGCGAAGGCGCGAGCGAATGCCGGCTCGAAGGGATGGACTACTGCCCACAAGGCTGGCGGCAACCTCGCCTGGCAACGCGAGTGCGGCATGGTTCAGTCGCTGGACCGCGGTCGTGAGATTGGGGAGTTCGTCTCGAAGGCATGCATGAAGCGACGAGCGAAATCGACTGTCCATCGCGTTCAAACGATTGACTGTCCGACCTAAAGAGTCCCCTTGCGCAAGTTCAGCCATGAGCGCTCGAATGATATCGGCTACCGCTTCACTTCCCACAACGGACTCAGACCGTCCATGGATTTCAAAGTCGGGAACGTGGACCGCAGCGGTGACCTGACTACGAGGCGCAGCCCGGCGAAGCCTTGCAACAAATGCCTCCGTGTCGGTTTGTACCGCGTCGTCAAGAATACTGGTGTTATTGATCACAGGGACGACAAGTGAACCTTCACTGGCCGCAGCTAGCATGTCGACTGCATGACTGCGCAGTTGGTCACGGCGGACCACCATCATCAGGACGCTTGCCATCGACAGTACAAGCCGCGCGGTCTCCATTACGTCACGCCGATTGTCCGTCGCACCGGGAGAATCGACTAAGACATACGGTACGCCCAAATCATGCATTTGGTCATGGGGACAATGAATGTACTGCTCATGTGCGGAGTCGAGGTTTGTCGGCGGGACAGGTCCAACCCATACCAATCGCTCCGTCGCTTCATCCGCATTGTTTCCACTGCGAATCAAAGACGCGACCGAGGGTGAACGGATGAACTGCCTCATCAGCCAAGACTTCCCCTGCCCCGTCGCGCCCACAAATGCAACCACCATCGCTCCGGCGGCACGGTCGGTCGTAAGGCTCTTTCTCGCTTCGGCGTACGAATTACAAAGTTGTCGAACGGTGCGCCCGGCGCTGTTGTCGCCCAAAACAGAAATACTTGCTTGCCGAACCCGCTGTATGAAAACGTCGTCAGGATCCGCTGGCGGTACCGGGTGGTTGTCAAACAAATTCACAGATCAATTCAGGCTAGAGATGAGAAAAACAGGAGAATGCTGTCTCCAGAAGATCATAACCGATTGGCCCCGGCGCGAATCATGGGGCGATTGAATACAATGCGTCGTTAAACGTTTCCAATCTCCCCTCTCTCGCTCATTTTATTATTGAGGAACATTCGATGAAATCGATTCAGCTTAGTTTCGTCTCACTTTTGCTCATTCTGAATTCCGCACTCTCCGCTCCTGCGGATGAGAAGGGCAAAGCGGCCCCGGCGGTACTTTTCAATGGAACCGATCTAGCAGGGTGGAGCGGCGATCCGGCACTGTGGTCGGTGCGGGACGGTGTCATCCATGGTGAGACGACGCCTGAGCATGCAGCCAATGGCAATACTTTCTTGATCTGGCAAGGTGGAAACGTAAAGGACTTTGAACTGGAGCTCTCATTCCGTTGCAACGCGACAAACAATTCAGGCGTCCAGTACCGATCGAAGCATATCACCGATAACAGCGCAAAAAATGACTGGGTCGTCAGGGGTTATCAGCATGAGATTCGTAATCAAGATAAGTTTCCTGATGTATCCGGTTTTATCTACGACGAAGGTGGTAAACGCGGTCGAATCTGTGGCGCTGGGGAAAAGGCCGTTTGGAATGAAGCGGGCAAAGAGGTGAAGGAATCGCTAATCGATCAAGCGACTTTTCAGAAGCTAATGAAGATTGATGACTGGAACCAAGTTCGAATCGTTGCCAAGGGAAATCACATTCAGCACTATCTCAACGGCACACTTATTCTCGACTTTACAGACAATCACCCGACATTGTCTCTGACCGAAGGAGTGATCGCCTTGCAACTCCATGCTGGCAAACCGATGTTTGCGGAGTTCAAAGATATCCGCCTGCTACACCTCGATTCCAAAGTCGCGAACGGTAAGTAGAGTTTGAAGGCGAATGCCCTTGGCAGCGAAGGCGGCTTCGCCTCCTGCCAAGCGATCGATGATACCGATTACGCCGCGCACCTTTAAGCCAAAAGCGGTAGCGGCTTCAACGGCAGCCAAAGCGCTCCCGCCACTGGTGATAACGTCTTCGACAATGACTACGTCCTGTCCCGGTTCGACGGGACCTTCCACCTGACGTCCGGTGCCATGGCCTTTAGGTTCCTTGCGAACCATGAACCCGCGCAAAGGTAGGTTTCGCTGGCCGGCGATGGTAACGATCGAAGCCGTTATCGGGTCGGCACCGATCGCCATTCCCCCGACGGCCGCAGGCGTGGGGCTCATCGCCATGATTCTTTCCAGCATTCCCAATGCAATTACGTTCGCCCCTTGCGGGTGTAGCGTAATTCGACGGCAATCGAGGTAATACGATGCCGTTTGGCCGCTGGCGAGAGTGAACGTGCCAAACTTGAGCGCGTGCTCGCGCAGCAGCGATTTAAGCTGCTCGGGGTCGTAGGTATTCATACCCAAGATATTCGCCCGACGGAGCCAGGCGAGCAAGTGGGCATCAACGTCGAATCGTAATGGAAGAACCCTGATTTAGGATGCCATACAGGTCTTCCGCTTCGTCGCCACGCAGGCTTATGCAGCCCAGGTTAGTCGCTTTCGCCGCGTCAGGGCTACCGTGGATACAGAGTTGTTTTCCAAGGTCCATCCAAACTGCACCGTAGGGATTACGTGAATCTCCGGGTGGTACCGGAGAACCGTTCTTATCATAGAAAGTGCGTGCGGTCTGTTTATCTTGGATCGTGTAAGTCCCCGCTTGAGGCGCTGGTTCTGACCCGACCGCGATTGAGAATCTTCCGGCGTAAAGATCGCCAAGGAAAATCGTCAACTCATTGCGTCCAAGTTCAACTTCAGCGCGGAATGGTCCACGTACTACTTTTAATTCAGTGCCCGGCAGAATCGCAACGGGGTCATCGATTTGATTGATATTGGCTAGTAGTTGCCATGGTACTTCGTACCGCGCCGCGATCTCCATCAGGGTTTCATTACTGCCGACGCGGTGTGGCTGCTCTAGCAAATGGTTACTTGAGTAGATGACGCTTGCGGCGAGCGGATCAAGACGCCCAAGCAATGCTTCTCGGTCCGAGGGTGACAATCCCGGCGTGTTATAAAAAAGACTCAAAGTGGCTAACGCTGCGGCGTGTTGGTCGGCTGCGTATTGGCTATCAGCAGTCCGAATCGCGTTAGCAAGACCCAGGTTTTCAGCCTGGTCAGTAACGGAAGCCGACGCGGTTGGATCTGAGCCAAAGCTCGGAGGATCATTCGGTGTGCCGGGCATGCCAAGCCCCGTGTTTCCGCCCGATTCAACTGAACGATCCGTCAATTGCATCGACGCATCCGGCCCGCCGTTTGAGGGCAATGCGAAGCTAACGGGCGTTGCGTCTTTTTTCCATCCCGAGGGTGGTAGTGGCGCGAGCGAATTGGGGTCGGGCAATTCAAGGGAACTGGCTCCAGCGGTTGGATACTGTCGCGACGGGTCGATGCTTGGTGTCGAAGCGGTTGCATTTGGCTTGGGCAATTTCAAATCGCTCATCCCCGCCGGACTGGCTAAAACATTTCCCGTGTTCCCAAGGGGCGAAGTGGAGTCGGTCAACGAGTCAGTGACTGCAGTATTCAACGAATCGTTAGGAATGGGTGGTGCATCCAGGCTCGCGACTTCGGAAAGATCAGATGCCCCAGAGGTCGCAGAACCATCGGGACTCGCGAATGCGGGGAAACCGGAGTCATTCGGATCCGCTTCGTTTCCTGCAAATGAGTCGGTGGCTGGGCCGTCATTTGCCACCAACGAATCGGGTATCCCCTCATCGATTCCGAGGTCAAAACTTCCGGATTCTTCGATGAGCGACGCGACGGCATCGGGCAACGGTTCAGGCTGCTGTGTTAGTGAAACGTACGAGCCGTACATCACAGTCATCAGCAACAACACAACGATGGCAGTTTTGAGCGTTTGCACGCTTGGATCCCTCCGTGAAAAGTGGTTCTTATCACCACTCGGCGCTATTGGCCAATTCCTCTCATTTAACACCCGCGGAAAGGACCCTATCGAATTTTATGCCTGGTGGCCAGATCAATTATTAGATCGAGCGAGGGGGTCTGTCATTTACTCACGGGACGTAGGGGCTTCAGCCAGAGGTTCTTGAAAAGACTTTTGTTCATTGAACGCGATAGTGGCAACGGGAACCACAAATGGTGTGCGTAATAGGCCCCATACGGTTTGCCACCTCGCGTCCGAGAAGTCTCGCAGCCCGAATCGAACTTTCCGTACGTCTGGCCGAAGTCGAAATGACCCTGCCAACCGGTCCCAAATTGAAAAAACCGTGGAATAGTTGGAATCGGTCTCTGGTTGGAAAACGGAATGATGCACTTTGTGCATGTCAGGCGTGACGATCAGCCACCGGAGGTACCGATCCGCGCGCCCTATCGAAATGTTGGCATGGTGAAACTGGGTAGAGGCAATGACGAGCGAGTCGTAAATCACAAGGTGCCAGATATCCAGTCCAAAGACTGGGACGAGACCTAGACGAAGCGTGGCTGCAGCAACCTGCTCACCAAAATGGAATCGCGATGCCGAGGTTACGTCCATATGCGGATCGCTGTGATGCATGCGGTGGAATCGCCACAAGGCTGGGATCCGGTGATTGGCTCGGTGCCACCAATACATCCATCCGTCTAGTAGTAGTAACGCCAACGTAAATCGGCACCAGGGACCCGCCGCGAACGCATTCAGCAAGCCCCACTGGCGCTGCACCGTGTGTTCAGTAACCACCGAAAGTAAGCCCGCAAATAAGAGGCCAATCGCCGTTGCGTTAAAGATTCCAAAGCTGAGATTGATGATGCCATGTCGCCATCGTCCACCTGGAAAATGAAAAAACGGCCATTGGGACTCCCACGACCAGAACAAAACGATGAGTACGACTGGGACTAGCCATTTGATTTGGTTCAACGTTTCGAAAGCATCTGAAGGCATGGTCGCTGCACCCGAAATGATTGTTGGCTACTCACACGTCACCCGCCCGAAAGCTTTCTCAAGCGATCACTCCCGTCATCGCATTCTCATTGGCATCCAGTATTTCGAGTGGCCTTGCATGAGCAACCAGTCCCGCCTGGGTGGCACGGTCCGATAGTACGGCAAGGGAGTGCTTTCCGGTTTGTCCAAGGTCGATGGTCCATTGATTGACATACAATTGAACATGCTGCATTAACACATCGTCGCTAAACTCTTGAGCGAACTTACGCATCGTTGGCAAAGCAGCAGCGGGATCGGACATCGCGTATTGGATGGAGTCGCTGATTACGCGTTGAATCGTGGTGAGCAAGTGTCGCGGCAATGCTCGCCGTGCGACGATTCCACCGAGTGGGAGAGGGCATTGGGTTTCCTGTTCCCACCGAGTGCCAAGGTCTTCGACCAGGGACAAGCCTTCATCTTTCCAAGTGAATCGCCCTTCGTGGATACAAACGCCAAAATCGGCTTCTCGACGTTTTAACCGAGGCATGATTTCGGAGAAGACAACCTGCTCGATCGGTAAATCACGACCATAGAATAGACGCAGTAACAAAGTAGCTGTCGTGTGTTCCCCAGGGCAAAGTATGCGTTGTTGCAAGTTCGGAAGGGGAGTCTGATGGCGCTCAGCGGCGAGAAGCAACGGCCCGACACCAAATCCAAGTGCGGACCCACTGGGCAGGACAATGCACGTGTCCGCAAGGTGCAAGGCCGCATGAAAGCTTGCTTTGGCCACATCAAAATCGCCCGCAAACAACCTTCTGTTCAGTTGCTGGATATCAAGTAACTCCACTTCAAAGTCAAGCCCGCGGAGATCAACGGCACCGTTCAGGATGCCATGAAATGCAAAGGTATCGTTCGGGCAGGTTGATATTCCCAGCTTGATTGATTGTCGCGACGTGTCTGAATTCACTCTTCACTCCGAATGATTTCGAGGGCAAGAGTCGACGCCGATCGTAACGATGCTTCCACTTGCCAAGTGGAGTGTTGACGGTTTCCGGCTTCGTTAGAAATGCCTCGTATAATGCTTAGCGGTAGTGCCGCGAGGCTCGCTGCCAGCGCGACTCCGAATCCCTCCATGTCTTCTGCCACCGCATCGGGGAATCTTATCCGACGAAGTGACACCTCGCGTTCGTCGGCTGCCGCAGAGGTGACGCTGATCAGTCGCCCCGTTCGCTTTTCCATGGCGATTTCTCGCTTGGGCATCATGAGGTCGATCGTGTCCGAGATCTTGCAAGTACCATCGGCGCTCTCGGAATGGGACCAACCAAGATCATTCGCAGATAGGTGCTGCGGTGATAATGCATCGCCTACACCGATTCCATGGCATGTGACACTTTGAAATGCATAGGCTGAACCGATCGATACTGAGCGGTGAAGCGTACCGGCAATCCCCACCAACAATAACCTTTTCGGTTGATGAACCGAAATAGTTTGCGCGGTCCTTGCGGCAGCAGCGACTAAACCGAAGCCGCAACACTCAATGTGCCAAGAGGTATTTGTGATCCCAAGCAAATCGAGACCCGCTCGAAGTATCGGCTCGACGAAACCACGTTCAAATGGCGTTGGTATGAGGACTACGTTGGGCATTGCGAGACCGGGATGCGGGGGGGCACTGTTGGTGACTATTGAGCAAAAGTGCCGATATAAAACTAACCATACGGTAGGTGACCGAAGTCGTTTCGGAAAGAGACAGATGATTAGAGTGGCGCGAATGTCGCCGCCGCTTCGTTCCCATCGATCGTCCTTCCCACCGCCGATCGGGTCAGGCATGAGTGGGATGGAATACGTCGGTCGCTAGGTCTCTAAAGTGTTTCGGCGGGGAGCCGAGAATCGTATGGACTTGCGATCGAATTGCCCGCAGTCCGCTGTGATTACAGCAGTCATTCCTGGCTCCGCCGCAGCGCAGGTAGGCTCCACGACGGCGACTTGATCGCGACATTTCAAGGGCGCGAGACCGACACATTCGAAGAAATTGGGATCGTGGCACCTGAATGTGCCATCGGCAGCCTTCAGGCTCTCCACATTGATCGATCACGAAAATTCATGACCGTTGAAACAAAAATCACGCTGGGAAGCGGGCGATCAATAGCCAAAAACGCATGTTGACTATATCCACTCTATCGAGAACTGGACTTTGCGTCTTCCACCGAGCTGGAATGGCGATCCCTCTGCTCGACGTACCGAAGACGCCGGGCGAGTGGATGACACGATCAAGTCAATGAACGGAAGTCATGTTTTTTGACTGTACGACGAGGCGAAGCCAGTCGAAGAGATGACGAAATGCTTTGTCGAGATAGCTGCCAATTCGTGGAAACGTTCTAACGACCAGCACGCTGGGTGGTTAATGCATTCAAAAGTCAACCTGGTGTTCAAAGCAGGGCCTGTGGGTGATGCGCGTCGCATGACACTGATTCGCATCGCGTGCTCATC
This sequence comes from Planctomycetaceae bacterium, assembly GCA_031411655.1. GTDB lineage: Bacteria > Planctomycetota > Planctomycetia > Pirellulales > Pirellulaceae > UBA6163. Next base: position 61,782 of record JANOBM010000027.1, on the reverse strand, counting down.
GATCCAAGAGCTAAGGATAAGACGTTTAGTCGCACCGCTGGATACCTCTAGCACACCTCACAGAGCACCGATGGATAGTTCGCCATCGGATTTTCGGTTGTGCTTGGAACGACCAATCAACATGAAGGCGGTCGCATCATCATCTCGTCGACGATGATAATAGGGGGCCGCAAAGGGAGTGAAACGCTAGCTGAGGGTAGATGGAACGATGAGGCTACTGATCGCCAACTGGATAGGTACGTCTTGGCGTTTTCGATCGAGGAAGTAGCTGACATGTTCGTAGCCGCACTCGGCGAGCAATGCTAGCGCCATTTCATAACCGTCGCCTACTCGAAATGGCGAATGGGCATCGGCACCGATCGTGACGGGGATATTGCGAACGCGCATCTCTCTTAGCATGGCGGGGAACGGGTTCATTTCCTCAACCACTTTATTCATACCGGAGGTATTGAGTTCCATGGCCACGCCTGTGGACGCGATTCGGTCCAACGCACGACAAATGTCTGCCATGATTTTTTCCGGTTGCCACTGCGATGGCGTCATGTTTTTGATCAGGTCCGGGTGGGCCAGCGAATCGAACAGGCGAGTTTCAGCCGATTTCGCCAATAAATCAAAATAGGTTCGCTGGAGTTCGACCGGATCCAAAGACCAATAACGTTCACGAAACTCAGGGATCTGTGGGTGAACGGAACCGAGCACAAAGTGGAAGTCAGCCGATCCGAGTTGTCGTTCGAGATACGCCTCGTGACCCTCCAAGAAATCCGCTTCAATCCCTAGTCTCACGTCGATACGTCCTTCCCATTGGGCGCGAGTTTCGGTAACGAGATCGATGTATTTCTCGAATTCATCCTCCCGCATTCGCACTGACGCCGAAATTCCGTTGGGCATTGGGTTATGACACGTCACTATCAAGCCGCGCAACCCTCGTTGTTCGGCTATGGCGGCGTATTCCGTCGGCCAACCGTCAGCGTGTTTGCACAGCGGAGTGTGGGAATGCGATTCGAAGAGAATGGGCTCTACCATGGCTTTGGCAATTTGATGGATTGGTTACCACCGTCATCGAAATCGAGTGAAAGTGGGTTTTCGAACGGTTCAATCATGGCATCCTAGCGAGTGAGGCAAGGTCCCGTGACCTAACGATTAATCGGCTCCATCGCTGTCACCTCGGATCAGATCCAACATTTCGTCGGTACTGAGTCGGCCCGCTTGATCGGTGCCACTCAGGACGCTGGCAACGAGTTCGCGCTTGTTGGCGTGAAGTTCAAGGATTTGTTCTTCAATCGTGCCCTTGGCGACCAAGCGGTAAACCGTCACCGCTCGTTCCTGGCCGATACGGTGTGCACGATCGGTCGCCTGATCTTCAACCGCCGGGTTCCACCACGGGTCGAGATGGATAACATAGTTTGCAGCGGTCAAATTCAAGCCCGTGCCACCAGCTTTGAGCGAGATGAGAAACAGCTCACCTTCGCCGTTTTGGAACGCGTCAACTCGCCGTTGGCGCTCTGCTGCGGGAGTCCCGCCATCGAGGTACTGGTAGCTCACGCCTCGTTCGTCAAGCGCAGCTCGAACAACGTCAAGATGTTTGACGAATTGGCTGAACACCAACGCACGATGCTCGCCATCACGCAGTTCTTCGATCGTTTCAAGGAACAGACTTAACTTCGCGGATCCTTGGCGCCAACTCTTGTCGACCATGCGAGGGTGACAGGCGAGTTGCCGTAATTTAGTAAGCCAAGCAAGCGTCCGCATCCTTTGGTCGCCTTCGTTGCCTTCCGATGCACCACTCAATTCGGTGATGGCCGCTAACCTGGCATCTTCATATCGTTGACGTTCGGCAACACCCATTTCGGCAAACAGCGTGACTTCCGTCCGTGGTGGGAGTTCCGTCAGGACACTTGATTTCGTACGTCGCAGAATAAAGGGACGAACCAGTCTTGCCAAGGATTCTCGCCGGTCGTCATCTTTATGGCGTTCGATCGGTTCGGCGAATCGTGTGCGAAAGCGGTCCCAAGAACCGAGTAGACCGGGACTTAGCGTTCGGAAGAGACTCCACAATTCACCGAGGTGGTTTTCGAGCGGCGTACCAGAAAGTCCGATGCGCCAATTGGCTTCAAGGCTCCGAATGGACTGAGCCGTTTTGGTTTGTGCATTCTTGATGAACTGGGCTTCATCGAGGACAAGCGTATTCCATTTTCGCGACGCGAACCGCTCTGCGTCTCGTTGGAGCAATTGGTAGCTCACGATAATAAGGTCATTCGCGTTTGCGGATTCGATTAAATGCTGGCGATCGTGTTCACGGTACAACTTCGCACACAGGCTTGGCGCAAACCGCTGGGTTTCCCGCATCCAGTTGTCGCCAACACTGGTAGGAGCGACGACCAATGCGGGGCCACCTTCGCCGCGATCGATCAGAACACCTAAAGTTTGAACCGTTTTGCCAAGTCCCATGTCGTCGGCGAGGATTCCGCCGACGCCCCAGCGGCTCAATTTTGCCAGCCAGCGATAACCATCTTCTTGATATTGGCGTAGCGTCGCGTTGAGTCCCGCTGGAAGCTCGGGAACCCAATCGCGGATCGTCTCTAGCTGGGCAAGCGTTTGCTGCCATCGCATGCTGGCTTCCACATTGACGTCTTCGGCGAACAAATCGCTGACGATCGATGCGGCCGCATCGGCGATTCTCAACGTGCCGCGTTCTGACACGACGGCATCGCCGAGTTGTTGCAAGCGTTTGCGAAATGCTTGGCTAATCTGTGCGAACTCGCGATCGCCGATACGCACTAGGTTGCGATTTTCTTGGACGGCAACCAACAGGTCGGAAAGCAAGACCTGGCGTCCCTCGATTTCAACAAAACCGGTCAACCCAAACCAATCGCGACGATCGTCGAGTTTGACACGGAGTGACGCCGGCGTGATCTCGCCTCGTACCTTCATCGACTGGCCTTCGGGCCAAAGAATTGGAGGAGAATCGGGCGAGGGTTCGTAAAGACTTGCAAGTAGATCGAGTGCCGCCTCATCCGTGGTCGCGAGCCAGGCCAATGTTCCATCGCCTTGCAATCGATCGAGTCCGTATCGTGCCACGATGGCCGACGCGCGGTCGGCCTCCCAAACCAGGTCTCGCTCAAGACGCATCGGGCCGCGCTCGGTAAGGCATCGGATCACCGCAGGTTCCTGGCCTGGAAGTTGACCACTGGCGAAACGCGGTTCATGCATACGAAGCGATATGCTTAGCCCCGATGCTGCGCGCGGCCGCAGTTCAATGGAGAGAATTGCCTGTACTGATTCAATCGGACCGGAGAGCTCATCGGGCAAGTGAACCTGTAGGAACGAGTCGAGATTCGCGCATGCGGCTGCCAATTTCGATGCGGCTGTACCATCCAGTACGATCTCGTCTAGATTTTCGTGGAGCAGATATTCGAAGATGGCGGCTGAGCGTAAATCTCGCAAATCGCAGAGTACCAGCTTGCGTTGTTGTTCAGCGGCGAAGATCAACATCGCATTCAATGGGCTGGAGTACCCAATTTGAATCTCCACGTCCGAGCGACGTAAGTCGCAGCGAACGCCTGGAACTGATAGCCGTGCTCGATACTTACTGGAAAGCAGTTTGCGAGCCGAAATCGACGCGTCCCACGGGTCGCTCTCGGCTCCTTGTACGGTCTCGTCCGAGGAGTCCGAGGAGGAAGACGTCTCTTCGATGTTATCGAGGAACAGCGTCAGTTCGCCGCTGAGTACATCGATGGGGGTAGCATCTCCGTCGTCCCAAGCGACGTTTGGATGACCCACCAGCATTCTCATGGCTTCATAGGTGGCATAGTCGGTTTTTCCATAGCTTGCGCCACTCAGGGAAACCAAAGCCATGACTTTGGCGTCCATGGGTGACGAAAAAAGCTCCAACCTGGTTTCGAGTTCATAGCCCCGCAGTTCCTTGCCCTTCGTCCAACCGGCTCCGCCCTTGCGGGGCCGCTGTTCGTAGGGAACGACGCTGGCAAGATGCGAGAATCGATTCGAGTTCAATCGGATGCGCCATTGCAGACGCGCTTCGGAGGGTTGAATGGGGTCGATGTCGTTGGGAGCGGTAAGCGTTAGCAAGCGATCAACGAGCGTCCTGCCAAGGGACGTAGGATCCACCGTTAGCTTGGCGAAAAAGTCTTCGACTTGCTCGGGCGATCGTTTACACAGTTGCTCGTGCAGCCACCAACACGCCGCGAGACTGTGATGGCACTTGTCGGGCCCGTTGGCTTCATTGTGGTGGACACCCGCTGCGCTGAATGTGGGGCAGTCGCAAAAAGCCTTTGCGGAAAATGATGTCGACATACTAGCCCGACGGCCTTGGTCGGCGGCATCTACATCGATCCGAATACCGAACTTTGAGCCACTATCGACAACCCGCTTGCCGTCGAACGTGAACACGAGCGATTTGCCGTCACGGCTTAGCGAAGGTGCTTTGACACGAACCTGAGAAGCGCGTTTGTCAAAACCACGTTCATGTTCACTGATGAGCGCTTCGACCGCCTCCGCGATCAGCACGCCGATCGATCCCAAGTCACCACCGCTCGCAGGCATATTCAAAATCACAATCCTTGTCGTTTATCGCAACCGAAAGGTCTCGCTCGTTCGAGCGCCGCGTCTGCCGCTCACGAGGGACAGATCACTGCCATCGAAGGGAGCCGCCTACCAAAAGGGCTCCTTTCGCGTAAATCACCGTCTTTTTACACAGATTTCACGCAAAATAGCCTTTTTAGGAGCGTCCCAGTCTAACGACCCCCGCCTCCGAGGCGATGGGAATCGGGGTCGCATCTGAAATTTTTGCTGATTCCATCCTCTCACCTGCTGACGAAAACCTTGCGGCGATGTCAACTTGTGCCCAAACGATTTTGCTCAACGGCGGATTTAAACACATGAAACTTGGTTTTGTCAGTGCGATTCTTCCCGAACAGCCGCTTGAAGCGGTTTTCCGGATTGCAGGCGAGTTGGGGTATGACTGCGTCGAATTGATGTGTTGGCCCAAAGGAAAGGCGGACCGTCGGTACGCCGGTGTCACGCACGTTCTTGTGGACAACTTTGACGAATCGGAAGCTGCTCGCGTCAACGACTTGGCAAAAAAGCACGGGGTATTAATCAGTGGTCTGGGGTATTATCCCAATGCCTTGACGGCAGACAAAGAGGAGTCACAGCGAGCGATTGCTCACATTCGCAAGGCGATCCATGCGGCAAGCCTGTTGGGTGTGAATCAGTTCAACACCTTCATCGGCCGTGACCCAGTGAAAAGCGTTAACGAGAACTGGCCACGGTTTTTAGAAGTTTGGAAGCCGATCATAGCGTATGCGGAGGAGTTGGGAGTTCGCGTGGGTATTGAGAATTGCCCGATGTTATTTTCTCGCGATGAATGGCCGGGAGGCAAAAACCTCGCGCACAGTCCCGCCGTGTGGCGGCGGATGTTTAACGAGATACCAAGTCCTTCGTTTGGACTCAATTACGATCCGTCGCACATGGTTTTGCAGCAGATGGATTATCTTGCTCCGATGCGAGAATTTGCCGATCGTATCTTCCACGTGCATGCGAAGGATATTCGAATCGATCGTCATCGCCTGAACGACGTAGGCATGTTTGCAGAACCAAAGGAATACCATTTGCCAAAGTTGCCTGGACTAGGCGATGTGGATTGGGGGCGATTCTTCTCGATCCTCGGCGACGTTGGTTACCGCGGGCCCGTTTGTGTCGAAGTGGAGGACCGTGTCTACGAGGGGGCGCTTGATTCGATTCGGCTTGCCTTAAAACAGTCCTGCTACTATTTGCGAAACTACGTGCCCAAGCTTTAGTCTTTATGAAAACGATTGCTATTCCAAACTCGCAACGAATGTCTAAGTAACTAAAATGATGATGAGAAGCGGTTGTCTTGTGATGCTCGGCTTGGTTTCGCTGGTCTACGTGCAGTGCCCGGTGCGATCGAATGCTGACGATGCTTCTACTGCGGCGACTCTGGACGCATCGAAAGTCTCGATGAGCTGGTCGCAATGGCGGGGGCCCCATCGAGATGGGCTGGTCGTTGGCGGGTCATGGCCAGACAAATTGAACGGGCAACTGAAGCTGACTTGGGAGAAGCCACTTGGGCCGAGCTACAGCGGCCCCATTGTCGCGGCGGGTCGAGTTTTCACCACCGAAACGGTCGATAAAACCTACGAACGGGTGACTGCCTTTGAACTGAAAGATGGTAAGCAGGCCTGGACGGCACAGTGGGAAGGTTCGATGGCGGTTCCCTTCTTTGCGGCGTCCAATGGCGATTGGATACGTTCGACTCCTGTGACCGACGGAAAATATGTGGTTGTCGCTGGGATGCGAGACGTGATCGTTTGCTTCGATGTTTCGACCGGGGCTGAGCAATGGCGACTCGATTTGCCAAAACAACTTGGTACGCCGCTGGAAGCGTTCGGCTGCGTTTGTTCGCCATTAATCGACGGCGACGCCTTATGGATACAGTCCGGTGGAGGGCTACTCAAACTGAAACTGTCTACAGGCGAGGTGCTCTTGCGCACCCTGGAGGCAGGCTCCGATATGATGACAGGCGGTGCCTTTTCCAGCCCGATCATTGCGACGGTCTTTGGAAAACGACAATTGGTCGTTGCCGCCAGAGACAGGCTGGTGGGGGTCCAGTTGGAGGACGGAAAGGAGCTTTGGAGCGAACCGATCGAGTCCTTTCGCGGGATGAATATCCTTACGCCCGTAATGGTCGGAGAACGGGTGTTTTCCTCGGCTCACAGTGGTCGATCCCGTTTGTTCGAGGTGGGATTGGGAGCGAGTGATCAGCTCAAAGTTGATCAGGTTTGGGAAAACAAGGCGCAAGGTTACATGTCTACACCTATCGTGTTGGACGGGCACGCTTACATGCATCTAAAAAACGAGCGTTTTGCGTGTATTGATTTAAAGACGGGCGAGGATCGCTGGACAAGCACCACGTTCGGCAAATACTGGAGTATGGTAGGCAGCGTGGATGATCGAGAAATTTTAGCGTTGGATAGTGACGGTACGCTCCGATTGATCGCCGCTGATCCGCGTGAGCTACGAATTATCGATCAAATCAAGGTCGCCGACGATTCGTGGGCCCATCTGGCAGTCGACGGCAATCATTTGATCGTTCGCGCACTGGATGCGATTCGAGTTTATGATTGGCGTTAGCATTAGCTTCTCTTCTCTTCTTTTTCTGCAGACGCAAGGACCCGTGAGGTCCATTTAGGTAAAGGTAAAGTAGGCGCCGATGACCGCTCAACCCTTGGTCCTAGTCGTTGACGATAGCCCCACGCAGCAGTTGCAAATTCAACTGGTGCTCGAATCGGACGGTTATCGTGTGATCCTTGCGGAAGACGGCCTCGACGCTTTGTCGATTATGGCAGCGGAGCTACCCGATATCGTTGTCACCGATTTGCAGATGCCCAATATGAATGGGTTGGAGTTAGTATCGGAGATCAAGTGTAGGTACCCATTGGTTCCGGTCATCTTAGCGACGGCGATGGGGAGTGAAACGATCGCGGCGGCGGCATTGCAAAAGGGCGCTAGCAGCTACGTACCAAAACGGGATTTGTCATCCGAACTGAATTCCATCGTTCATCAGGTACTTAGTCTTTCACAAGGCGCGAGATCATTACGCGAGATCTCCAATCGAATTACCGCGCTCGAGATGTCAATGAGATTGGAGAATGATGAAACGCTAGTCCCAAGCGTGATCGCAAGATTGGAACAGTCGGCATCCGAAGTCGACTTCTGCAATGAAATGCAATGGATGCAGATCGCGATGGCATTGGACGAAGCCCTTGTGAACGCGATCTTCCATGGCAATCTGGAGGTTTCATCCGAGCTACGACAAATCGACGATGGCAGGCCTTTCTTCGAGACCATTAATAACCGGAAGGTCGCAAGTCCCTACCGCGATCGTCGTGTTGATATTGCGATGCGGGTGAGTCGTGAAGAAATCAGTTTCGTGATAACGGATGAGGGGCCAGGGTTTGACGTCGCCGCCCTCCCTGACCCAACCGACCCCGCCAATTTGGAGAAAGCGGGAGGTCGAGGCCTGCTACTTATCCATTCGTTTATGGATAGCGTTCGCCACAATAGTGCTGGCAATCAGATCACCATGTCCAAGCAAAAGGCAAGTTTTGACCTTGACGATGATGACGAAGATGATGATGACGAAGATGAAGGTTTTGATTCCGAGCTAAGCGATGACTTGTCCTGATGGCCCCGGCTCCTGAAGCAGCAAGGCTGTCGTCGGCACAGCCTTCAATTTGATTCCGCGAACTTTCACGTAGCCCGATATGGCAACGATGGTGATCGCCATCAATACCAGTGCCTTCAGCCAAAACGCCCGGTTGTCTCTCATCCCCTGAAGCTTTGCGCTTCGTCCCACTAGCGCCGAGGCGATGAAGAACATCGCAAAGGCCAAAATCATCTTTGTACCGATCAGGCCGTGGTAAAGTCCATCACCTTTGTGAAGTGGAATCGCCTGCATGTAGTTGTAGAAGCCGCTCACCAAGAACAGCAAAATGCCAATGTGAACAAACTTCTTCCAGCGTTTCTTGACCTCGCTGGCAAGCAGATCGTGGGCTTCCTGACTGAGTTGTTTTGCCGCTGGCAATAGGACGAAAAGCGTGAAAACCGTGCCGCCAACGATGGTGATCGCCGTTCCGACGTGAACGATGCGTGAAAAGATGTCGAGCAAATCCATGGAAGTGTCTCTGAGGTTCGAGTGTGTCGCCAAGAATCGCGACGCGAAAGCGACGTCGCATCGACAACGTAACCGGTTTTTCCCGATTGCAGAAGGATTGCTACACCGGCTCGTTATCGATGGAATCGTTACCGGCAGATGAATTACTATCAAGTGTTCTATCGGCCGGCGCATCGCTAGTTTTGTCCGCCTCGTCGGTAAGGTCCGGTGCATCCGTGGATGATGCCTGGTCCTTAGGGAGAAGATCGCCCAGCTCGGCTACTTGGTCATCAACGACGAGCATGTGAGCGTACTCAAGCAACGTACCTTTTTCGAAGTGTACATTTTTGGTTGCCACGGCGTACTCGGAAAGCGACAAATGGTAGCGGCTTTCCGCTTCGCTCACCCGCCGCTGAGCATCCAAGAGTTGCTCCAAATTCACTTGAAGGCCTTCCGTCTGGTTAGCCTGTAACGCATCGAGCGCGTCGTTAGCAGCCAAGTAGCGATTCAAATTGGATTCCACCTGCACGTAGGCACGATCGCAATCGGCGACGACGGCGGTCAGGTCATGAAGAACTTGCCGTTCCTGTTCCTGTAAAACCGCCCGATCGCGCGCCACTTGGATTTGAGCGTAACGAACGGCGGCATGCCCCTGGCGAAAGCCGATCGGCAACACCAACTCGACACCTGCTTCGTATTCTTGATAATCGAAGTTGCCGAGTTGTTTAAATGCCGACTGATTGCCGGCTAATTGCTGATCGAGACCTCTCACGCGATAGATGCTGACAAGGTCAAGTTGGGGCATCAAGAAGTTTTTCGCAGCGAGCAATTCCATCTGCCTTCGTTGTACGACTAGCCTTTGCTGCTGCAACTCGCTTCGTAACTGCATCGCTTCGAGGGTAATCGAATCCCAATCAAATACGATGGGCGCGGTGCTCGGATTGTCGCTCGGCCGAATCAAGCTCGCATCCGAGATCGTCATTCCGATGAGTAGCCTCAGTCGCCTCTCGGCCGCTTGAACACCACTCAGACCCGAGAAGGTGCCGCCCGATGTCGAATTGTTTACCTGTGTCCGCTGGACAAGTTTGCCCGTGATGGCATCCTGCAGGTCCGATTCGAAGCGGTAATACTGCTCTCTCGCCAGCGCCTCGGACGTGCCTGATTGTCGATCGGATTTTTTTAACGCCTCGTATTTTTGCCAAGTTTCACGGCTACGCTCAAACGCATCTCGTTTGGCACTGAGGTCGCGATAAGCGAAATACAGATCCCAATAAGCGTTCACTACGTTGCTGATGTAGTCCCTCGCACCTTGGCGGAACTTCGCTTCCGTGATGTCATTGTTGACTTTCGCGATCAGCACGCCGTTGTAGACGCCCGGGCGTGCTCCCGGTCCCGCGATTCGGTTGAACGTCGCGCCGGCACCTTGAAGGAGCGGCTGCCTGGCTTCGGCGTGGAGCTGCGTCTGCCAGGCACTGTTAGTGAGATTACCTGTCGCATTGTTCGCGTCGTAATCGGTTACGCTGCGCACCGCTAATTCGGCTCCCGTTGCCGTTCGCTTAGACAGCTGGAAAAGGTAATCGTGCGTGTCCTGCTTGAAGGAGTTGGCACCTCCGCCAAAGAATCGATTATTGAACTTTCGGTCGTTGTTTTGAAACTTGCCAATCGCTGTGAATTGCGTATCGAACGCTGCCAAGGCGGCTTCGATACCCGATAGTGGGTCATTTTCCGTCAATGCAGGCAGCTCCTGCGTGAGGACTGCTTGAGGGGCTCGCAACACCGTCGCACCAAGGTCGCGGAGTACCGATCCATTGGTCATCGCCACGTCGATGGTTTGTTGCAAAGTCCAATCCAAGTAGGCGACATTGTCAAAGTCGTCTGGGCTGCGAAGCGTCAGCGGTGCTTGGGTAATGTCGATGTTTTGCGCTGCTGGCGCACCCGCATCGACACGACGCATGATGGCGTCCACCTCTGCCGTGCGATTGCCAATCGTTTCAGGCAAGTTATGGTACGTTCTGCATCCGGATCCGAAGATGGCGGTGATGATAGCCAGCTGCAACATCACCCAACGCACCGACGCCCGCCAGCAATTGCGGCGCGAAGCTGCCCTGACGCAGCGGTACTCGGAGTGAACGGGAAATGCCAACTTGGCTAAAACCATCAGACGCCTCAAACAACGAACAACTGCTACAGTCGTTATAGACCGTACCACCTTCGATGTTCGGCCATCCGGCCGTGTCACATTGAGGCTATCTTTTTTGAACTTTTACTAAAGTCCGGCTGCCCGTCGCATTGGCGGCATTGCCAAATTTTTCCGTGAACCATTCAGGCTTGGTTTCCTCGAGTATTTCAAGGATTTCTAGTCGGTCCCGCATCGTTAAATGCGAGTATTTCGCATCCGATTCGTCTCCTCGGAGGATTTTCAGCAGTCGGTCTTGGACGTACGTCGCCACGGGAGTGGGAAGGGCGTTAAAGCTTGAAGAGTAGATCAAATAGCTACACGGATATCGAAAAAGCCTCGTGGTCAAATCCAGTTGTCGCAAGCTTCGTCCTTTTGAGTCTCTGGGACCCTGCTGCATGAATTCCTCAGCGTAAGTCGACGTTCCCACAACTTTGGATTGCAATTCGGCTTCGCCACAGAAAAGCATGTAATCGACCAGCTTGTCGCCTGCTGCGGTGATGCGTGCTTTGGTCGCATCGGTAAGTTCGTCGACTGGCTTACCGTCTTTTAGCTTCTGTTCGTGATGAGAATCGATGGCACGCCGCGTTTCATAATTCGCGAGCGTGATGTAATTGTGCATCTGCATTTGATGCTCTAGCACCAGAAGAGCGACGAGGTCACTGTGGGGCGTGAGGTAGCGGCCCGTGTCAAAGCGATCTGCCACGCTCGTCAGGTTGCTGCCTCGCTCGATATCCAGTTTCTCAGGATCGTCAGGATCAAGCGAAACTTCATTTCCGAGGTGTCGCATGGCTCCATGGGTTCCGGTAACGTACCAACCACCCCAACGTTCGTGGAAGGGACTGCGGTGGTCAGTTACAGTACCCGTGTCGCGAGGACGTCCGTCTTCACGCGGAATAACGCTGCGAATGAAAAAACCCGGCACTCGCTGAGTCCGGCTAGACGCATGGCAGGCAATGCACCCGCCCCGATCGCGGTTCAGTCGCGGTTCGCCCCCATTGAGCGGCATGGTATAAAAGACTCCGCCGAGCGAATCGTCCATTGCTCCAATTTCAATCATGTATCCGTCCTGGACCCAGGCGACATACACGTCGTCATTGAAGTAGATAGCGCGAGGTGCTTGGGGACTGATGCGATGTAATTGCAAGCTCGTTTTCGAAAAGACCAAAACCTGGGATGAAACCGGGATGTCGAGCGCTTTGAGTAGATCCGCGAGATAGTCGTGCTTCGAATCACGTTTCCAATTCAGCTCGCCGCTGGCAAGTTGCTGTGCCACGGCCGCCACTTTGTCGGTTGCTTGGGAGCGTCCGTAGAGTATGGGGGCGGACTCAAAACTGAATTGTCCTAACGACGGACTGATCGACAGTGCTAAAAACGCAATGGCGGCGACAGTGCCCACGAGTCGCCTTTGCATCGGAATGAACCCGCGTTTAGGGTCTTTTTCAGTGGTGCGGACGTTGTTGGCGGGGAGCTGTGGCATATTTGAAGGACTTCTCGCGGAGAATTGTCGCTATCGGAAGCTGGGCACTACTCTACAATAAGGCCTGTTGTTTCGCATTACTGCGCCTGCTTCAGAAGTCAGATTGTTTGATGCAATTACCGGTTATCCATGATCCAGCGGTCGATGCCGCAGCACGATTGGCGCCTGCCATGTCGCGCGACTACTTGTCAAATTTGACAGCCAACGGCCGTGTGCCGACCGGCCCCGTTGCCGCATTGCCGTTGCCAATGAGCATGGACGAAGCCCGTGAACGCGGTTGGGATGAACTCGATGTCGTTTTCGTCACGGGAGACGCCTACATCGACCATCCTAGCTTTGCGATGGCGATTTTGGGACGCACGCTGGAGGCAGCGGGTTTCCGCGTTGGCATCATCAGCCAGCCCGATTGGCAAACGTGCGAACCGTGGAAACGATTCGGCAAGCCGAGATTGTTTTTCGGAATTAGCGCCGGCAACATGGATTCCATGATCAATCATTACACGGCTAATAAAAAGGTTCGTAACGACGACGCTTATTCGCCGGGTGGTCGCATTGGCCTTCGCCCCGATCGTGCAACCCTCGCGTATTGTCAGCGCGCTCGTCAAGCATTCAAGGGTGTTCCCGTAATCGCTGGAGGTGTTGAGGCGTCGCTTCGCCGTTTGGCGCACTATGACTATTGGAGCGACAAGGTCAAGCGATCCATTCTATTGGACAGCAAGGCTGATTTAGTTGCTTTCGGGATGGGTGAAAATGCCATCGTCGAAATCGCACGACGACTTGAAGCCGGCGAGTCGGTAAAGGCTCTTCGCGATATGCGCGGTGCTGCCTATGCACTCGGCGCGTCCGAGTCTTCCCCGGAGGATGCGTTAGTGCTGCCAAGCTACGAAGAAGTCGTGGCGGATAAACACGCATTTGCCGAGGCGACGCGAATCATTCATAACGAAACCAACCCCCACAATGCTCGTCGGCTCCTTCAGAAGCATGGAACCCAAACGATTGTTTGCAACGTTCCTCAAATGCCGATCAGCGAAGCGGCGATGGATCAAATATACGGACTTCCCTACACGAGACGTCCTCATCCTAGCTATACCGAATCGATCCCTGCGTTCGAGATGATCAAGAACTCTGTCACCATCATGCGGGGTTGTTTCGGCGGCTGTACGTTCTGTTCAATCACTGCGCACCAAGGCCGAATCATCCAGTCCAGAAGTAAGGAATCGGTGCTTGGCGAGATTCGCAAGATGACAGAAGACTCCCAGTTTAAGGGAGTTGTCAGCGACATCGGTGGTCCGACTGCAAACATGTACCACATGCGGTGCACGCGCCCTGAGGTCGAGGCGGTTTGCCGAAGGCAATCTTGCGTGCATCCAAAGATCTGTAAGTTGCTAGGTGTCGATCATCAACCCGTCATTGAGCTGATGCGTGAGGCTCGCACGTTACCGGGCGTGAAGAAGGTACTTGTCGCTAGTGGTATTCGCATGGACCTCGCAAGGACATCGCCCGAATACCTCAAAGAACTTACGGCACATCATGTCGGAGGCAAGCTTAAGGTTGCTCCCGAGCATGTCGACGCGGGAGTCCTCAATAATATGCGGAAACCCAAAAACGACGATTTTGAGCATTTCACCAAAGTCTTCGAAAAGGAATCCAAACGCGTTGGAAAAAAGCAATTCATCGTTCCCTATTTCATTGCTTCGCATCCCGGAAGCGACATCAACGCGATGATCGAGTTGGCTCTTTTTCTTAAAAGAAACGGTTACAAGCCCGATGCGGTCCAGGACTTCATCCCTGCACCGCTGGATGTGGCCACGACCATGTATTACACAGGCTTGGACCCGTTTACAAAAAAACCTGTGTACATTGCAAAGACGATGAAGGAGCGTAAGGCCCAGCGAGCGCTCATGCAGTTCTTCAAGCCAGAGAACTACTTCGAGGTGCGTGAGGCATTGCGAGAAGTTGGACGAATGGACTTGATCGGAGACGGTTGCGATTCGTTGATTCCATCAAAACCACCGCGCGAGGCGATTGCAAAAAGACGTCAGGATGCGAATACACGGTTTCGCGGTGATTACGTTCACACGATTCCTGGCGTTGATGGAAACGACATTGCCGGCGAGCAGAAAAAGGGGCCAAAGAAGCAGCGTCGCGACCGTAAGACGACAGGCTACCGTCCGGATCGGCGTGGTGCTACATAGCCGCCTGTACGTGAGATGGCGGTGCGTGAGATAGGACAGGCCGCGCAAAAGCCGGTAGCTAACGTAGCGACCTGCCTAACGTGCATGTCGCCTCCTCCAACCGCTTCAAGGTCGCTTTTCGGTTCCGCATGGCTTCGCAGAAGCACTAGGGATGCGTTGCTTGGACTTTCTTCATCGCTTGGGTAACAACTACTAGCGATTTTTCATAACCCTCGCGGGCGACATCGCTGGCGTCTCGCTTCCAGTACTCTGGATTAAAAAGTTCCAGTGAGAAGGCACCCTTGAACCCGTTCTGAATAAGCATCGCAATCGTATCCACCAGCGGACAAATACCATCTCCCGGAAAGACTCGAGCCGCATCGTTGATCGCTTCCCGTGGCGGTGAGTCCGGGTAGTCGTTGATATGGAATACCTCCATCCGACTCGCTTCAATCATCCCGAGTCCAGCGAATTGGTTGCCGCCTTTGTAGACGTGATAAAAATCCGGCAGCACGCATGCATCGTCGTGTTCTGCGGCCGCAGCTACATACGCTAGTTCCCCAAGTTTGCTGAGTGTTTTCGAAAAGCCCCAAAGCTCGAGTTGAGGCTTGACGCCAATCTCATGGCCAAGCTCCAGCAGCTTACGATATCGTGCTGCGATCACATCGAGTGCAGGGCCAGCGGTTGTATGGGCACCGATTGGCGGTGCCGCGATGCGCGTGCCACCAATCTCACGAACCATTTCCATGTCACGGCGGGCTTCTTCGAGGCCTGCATTACGCTGTGCCTCGTCGTCCACAATCCAATTGGCAAATCCAATCGCACTTTCAACGGTGAGGCCTACATCCTGGATACGTGACTTCAGATCGGAAAGGCTGCCGCCATCGGTAACGTATTGACGGAGATCACGGATCCACGGCTCAATTCCGCTGAATCCAGCCTCAGCGCAAACTTTGACCTGCTCGGTGATCGACAACTTTTGGCCTGAAATGGTACTGGTATTCAAACAAAGCCGAACGGGTAGAACAGACATGTCGGTAGGTTCCGCAGCGTAGGAGTGTTGAACTTGAGTCGTACGTGTGGTGGCGAAAACGGTGCCGGTTCCAGCGATGGTGGTTAGGAAAGAGCGTCGTTGCATGGGAGTTTGTCGCTGATGTGCGCGTGCAGGGGATTTAGGTCGATGCATCATGATAGTCGCTCGTCATTCACTAGTGGGCGGGCTACTAGTGGGAGGGTTAGATACGAGTGGACGGGCTAGGACCTCGTGCCATGCCCCCAGTCGTACACTAACGGCTAACCAGATTGCCCCAATCGGCAACATCAAGCACTGGAGACTGCTAGGTGAAATAAACATCGCTTTCGCGGCGGCGAGCAGTTGGCTACTCAATGCGTCCCCGCCGCGGAGAATGACGGTATCGATCAGGCCCTTCGATTTGTATTTGTCTTCGCGAGAAAGCACGGTGAACAGGACTTCGCGAGCCGGTACTGCGATTCCGTAGGCTATGCCGCGTCGAACGATGTCGGCGACCACGAATACCGCAAGAGACGGTGAAAATCCGAGTAGGGCAAACGCAATCGTGTAGGCGAGAGGCGTGATCGCTAAAACAAGACTAAGCCCCATTTTTCGAAGGAGCAGTCCCGTGACACCTGTCTGGAGCAAAAGCGTGAGCAGCTGCACACCAAGATTCATGTCAGCAAAGAGCTTTGTTCGGCCGGACTCACTTGGGATCGAGGCGCCGACAATTCCCGCTTGCTGCAGGTAGATCTGCGTCGCACAAAGCTGACCAAGAAACAATGACAAACATACCCAGCGCAGGTAGGGAGCACGGACCACGTGCATCAGGCCGTCTGCAACACTCCCACCGGTTGGTGCTCCGTCGTCTTGGATCGATGACAGTCGATCGCCACCCGCGAATGCGATTGTTCTTTCCAATCCACTCGCAAACCAAAGTCCGACTTCGAGCAGGATGGCGGGAATCAGCATCAGGTGATGCGTGGACCAATGATGGGCCAATTGGCTCGCTGCGACTGAACCAGCGATGGCTCCCACCGTTCCACCCGCGGCCACGATGCCAAAGGACCGTTTGGCATCTTCAGGAGAAAACAAGTCTGCCAGCACGCTCCAAAACACAGTCGTGATATAAAGGCCGAAGACACTCACCCAAACGAAAAACGCCCTGGCGATCCAGACTCGCGTTTCTGGGGATTCTGTTTGAAAGGCCCACCAGAATGCTAACAAACACAGACTGAAGAAACGATAAACGGTGGCAACCAAAACTCGCCTCGCCAGCAGCGCGACGCACGCGGAATAGACTGGAATTGCCAACATCATGGCGATGAAAGTTCCCAGGAAAAGCCAGTTAAGGCTATCCTGTCCCGATGCCACGCTCATGGTTTCGCGAACAGGACGAATGACGAAGTAGCCTCCAAGGATGCAGAAAAACCATGCAAACGCGAGCCAGATGGCCGAGCTTTGCTGCATGAGTTTTAGCGGGTGGGGGCCGAGAAATCGCAAGCCCATCGATCGTTCGTCCTATGCAAAATTGCCAGGCTGTTCGGCTGAGGAAGTTGTCCGCAATTCGCACCTATGTCGGGCTCCGATATCTTAGTGGCGTTAGTCCAATACGGCGACGGCTTTGAAAGGGCTTTCATCGCTATTGGCTTTCATCGCTATTGGGGTTGCTTATTGTTTGATGCTTGCCCCCACAACTCCCCCGAGGGAAAAGTCAAATTACAATCCATCCCAAACACTGAATCCCTTGCCTGAAGATACAAAAATGGTTTCGAAGCTTTCATCCCTTACTTGTTTATCGATCCAGTTCGGATTTGTCGGTCCATGGCTACTGCTGCTGTTTTTTTTCACGGTCAGCGCAAATGCTCAGGAGTCAGCGAACTCTTCGTCGTCGATCGTTGGCAATTCCGAGAATCCTCCCGCGCGTGGCCTAGACGCAAACCTTTACATGCAGATTTCGGCTGAATATCGAGCGGCTTGCTACCAGGCATTCAACTTGGCAACGCTTCGACTCGATGAATCGCTTGAGAAAAAAGTGAGTTCCGTTGGCGGGACGTCTTCATCGGAAATTCTTGCTCAGAAGAACGCGATCGTAATGGATCTCGATGAAACAGTTTTAGACAACGGTGGATTCCAGGCTTCCATGTTGCGTAGCGGTCTTGCTTACGACCAACGATGGTTTGACCTTTGGGAACAATACGGAGGTGAATCCGTCGGACTGATCCCTGGGGCAAAGGAATTCATACTAGCGGCAGAGAAGAAGGGTGTCACGATTGTTCACATCAGCAATCGTAATGAGCGATTTCGTGAAAACACAAAACGATTACTCGAAAGGCATGGCATACCGGTCGTGGATGATCGGAATCTGAAGCTTAGTACGGTCACGAGCGATAAAACTTCACGCCGTAAAGAAGTGGAGTCGGTCGATGGATTTCATGTCCTCTTTTACGTAGGCGACAATCTGAGAGACTTTGACGACAAGTTCAAAATGCCCGGTCTGAGTTCAACCTCGAGTTCGCGAGATTTGGATGATGCGATCGTATTTCGAAAACGAATGGTTGACGAAACAAGAGACCAATGGGGGAAACACTGGATCGTCTTGCCTAATCCCGCCTATGGAGAATGGACGAAGGCATTAGGACGAGGCAAGGTCGATCTCGAACGGCTTTCCATGAGCGGTGAGCAAAAGTGCCTTGCTTTTTGGAATGTCGAGAACCTTTTCGATACGGTGGACGATCCGAACCTGGATGGAGACGAGGAGTTTACACCGTCAGGAACAAACGGTTGGACTGCCGACCGATTGGAAATCAAGCTGAATAACTTGGCCCGTGTGATCAGTGGAATGGGACAAGGGAACGGGCCGGATGCGATGGGGCTGGCCGAAGTGGAGAATGGGGCGGTAGTCGAAAAATTGATCGAGAAACTAAAACCACTGGATCGTGACTACCGTTTGGTGCACAAGGATTCACCGAGCGATCGTGGGATTGATTGTGCGATGCTTTACGACGCCAAGGTTTTTGAATTGGACGAAACGAAGTTTCACTTTGTCGATGCCGAAAATACACGAGACATCTTAGAAGCAAAGCTTTCAAGAAATGGTAGGGCGTTGACCATGTTCGTCAACCACTGGCCATCGCGTGGTAATGATGTTTCGCAGCGCATCGAAGCAGGTCGAGTGCTCCGGGCACGTGTCGACGAATTGCTTCGTGCGGACTCGTTAGCTGACATCGTGATCGTGGGCGATTTCAACGACTTCCCTACCGACGACTCATTGACCGCTTCATTGAAGGCGACTGCAGATCTAGGTCGTTTGCACGGTGGTCAACTTTTCAATTCGTCCCAGGCAGTTCCCGGTCCGTTGACGGGGACTTACGTGTATGACGATAAATGGGAAATCATCGATCAGGTGATTTTTTCGCCAGGCATGTTAGTTCCCGGCGGTATTTACTGGGAAATCGGGTCCACCCGGCCAGCACTAGTCGTGAATGATCAGCTTTACGATCATTCCGGGCCGGCGATTCCACGTCCAAGCCGTTCCTATTCGGGCACGAACTTTCATCCTGGGGGATATTCCGATCATTTGCCCGTCGTGACGTCGGTTTTTTGGCTCGATTGAAAAGCAGAATACGCCAAAAAACCAACCATCGATCGTCGCGATGGTGGAACTCGCATTGAGCATTTCCTGTTCCGATGACAGAATGCGGGCCGCACCGTTTTTTACTTCGTTCCGACGCTTGATCCAGGTTCCATGGCCGTTTTGATTCAGATTCGCGACGCTTACAAGCGATTTGGCGATCAAATTTTGCTTGAAGCCGCAGAAACATCCCTTATTGACGATGTAAAAGTGGGGTTTGTCGGCCGAAACGGCGCAGGGAAATCGACCCTGCTTCGCATTTTACTGGGTGAGGAAGAACTCGAATCAGGTGAAGTCATTCACCACCCATCACTCCGCGTTGGCTACTTGCGACAACATGATCCGTTTCTGGAAGGGGAATCAGCGCTCGATTTCCTGATGCGTGATAGCGGTCAGCCGGATTGGAAATGCGGTGAAATCGCGGGCGAGTTTGAATTAAAGGGCCAATACCTCGACGGCCCAGTGAGGGCCCTTTCGGGCGGGTGGCAAACGCGGGTAAAGCTCGCCGCATTGTTGCTCCACGATCCCAATTTCTTGATGTTAGACGAACCGACCAACTTCCTTGACCTGCGAACGCAGATTTTGCTCGAGCACTTTTTGCGAGGGTTCAATAAGGCTGCGTTGATAGTCTCACACGATCGGGCTTTTTTGAAAGCAACCTGTTCGCACACGCTCGAATTGTCCCGCGGCAAGCTGACGATGTTCAACGGTAAGATCGACGCTTTTTTGGATTTTCGCGAGGAACGGCGCGAGCATGACCGACGTGTCAATGCGACGGTAGTGGCCAAACAGAAACAGTTGCAACGGTTTATCGATCGAAACCGTGCCAGTGCCGCGACCGCAAGCCAAGCCAAAAGTAAGGCTAAGCAGCTCGAACGATTGCAAACGACAGAAGTCGAAGTCGATGAAGCGACGGTCAGTATTCGCGCCCCACGGGTGCTACCACGACAAGGTACGGCGGTCCGATGCACGGACATGTCGATCGGCTATCCAGGTCACTGCGTGGCTAGTGGCATTGTGCTTGAAATCGAACATGGTCAGCGAGCGGCGATCGTGGGCGACAATGGGCAAGGTAAAACGACCCTGCTCCGAACCCTCGTTGGATCGCTTCCCGTACTCGATGGCACGATGAAGTGGGGCCACGGATGCGAGATTGGTACGTATGCTCAACACGTTTATACGAGCCTCGATGAACGCCAAACGGTTCTCGAAAACCTCGAGTACAACTGCGCTCGCGAAACCACACGGCAGGAAGTTCTCGCCATGGCGGGAGCTTTATTGTTTCGGGATGAGCATGTAAATAAAAAGGTGAAAGTACTTTCAGGGGGCGAACGTGCGCGGTTGTGCATGGCTTCGTTGCTGCTAGGTACGGCAAATATCCTGGTTCTCGACGAACCCGGTAACCACTTGGATGTTGAAACGGTGGAGGCGCTCGCTGAAGCGTTGTTGCTGTACAAAGGCACGATTGTTTTTACGAGCCACGACCGTCACTTCATGCATCGGGTCGCGACAAGCGTCATCGAAGTTCGTGACGGTACGGTGAAGAATTACTTCGGCAATTACGATACGTATTTGCAAGCCGTTGAGCAGGAAGTTGATGAAGGGGAAAGGCAGCGTCACGCTGCGGCCGGGAAACCCGCTGCGCCACCGCCGATCAAACTTGCCAAAGCTGCGGCGAAGCCAACCAATGCGGATGATTACCGCCAGACGCAGCAGGATAGCCGCAAGGCCGAAAAGGAACTAAAAAACCTTGAGAAACGCATTGCCAAGTTGGACGGTGACAAAAAAGCATTGAACGATCAGTTGATGAATGAGACGAAGGCTTCGGAAGCGGTCCGTCTTCATGAAGAACTGTCTCGGATTGTTAAGGAACTCGCTGAAGCTGAGGAACGCTGGCTGGAACTGAGTCAGAGTTGATTCTCGGGATTGGGCCTGCAAAAAAAGAGACTGGTGCGATCGCCTTGGATCAACACCAGTCTCTTCGAGACTTTTTAAAGGATCTGCATAACGAATTAGTTAAGCATCTGCTCGACTTCTTTCATCACTGCAGCAATATCAACGCTATCTGCAGCGAAGCTATGCGACGCAACCACTTGACTCTCGTTCGCAACGATGATCGTTACGTCAGCCGAAGGACTGATGCGGTAGCTCTCAGGGCCGGTTTCGCTGTCGGCAGCGACGACCACGGGGATGTGCTTCGCGCCCGATTCGGTGGCGATAGAGGTAGCTTGACCTTTAAGAGTGGATTGATCGTCACCGAGGACAGTGACCAAACCTCGCAGTTGTGCGTCCTCATGCTTGGCAACGGCTTTGTCGAGTGAGCCAACGAGCTCGTTTACTTTGGATCCACCCTTACGAGTGAACACCATCACCATCGGACGCTGACCGTACTTGCATCGATAGCAAAGCTCTTCACCGGCTTCGACTCCGTCGTCGGTTGCACCAGCGACTTTGGTCACATAGAAGGCGCCGAGCGAGTCGCCTTGCTTCAGGCTTTCTGTCGCGGTGTCTGCTGCGGTCGCAATTCCGCAAACCAAGGCTGCAGACAAAACACTTCCCAAAAACAATCGAGACATGGAACAAACTCCAAGGAGGGTGGGACATCGGATCACGTTCATCGCGATCTCTAACCAAAACGGATTGCGGCATACTCCGCACAAGCCAGTAGCCAGCGTTTGCTAACTTCCTAGCTGTAACCCAGCATTCAATTGCCGAGATTTTATCGCCAAAAGCAACCGTGCGATTCGTGGGGCATTATCGCCGGGTGACAAGCCGGAGGCAACCTATTCAGTAAGGACAATCGAGCTTTCCGCCTGAATTGTTGGGGTGCCGCCAACTGCCCGGTCGCCCCGGCTTGCCTAGATCGTAGGTGTGGCAACTCCTCCCGCGGGCGTCGTGTGCCTATTTTGCAATGTTTTTGGAAAAAGTGGGGCAAGGGCCTCCGTCGCCGACATTGCGACCGGGCGCCAAACGTTCATCGGGGAGGCGAGGGCTGCTTTTCCCGTATCCGATCTATTCCCAAAGCCCTCCAGTCGCTGCACCACACCCCAAACTTTCGGAATAAATGCGAAATCGGATGTCCCATCACCTTCGAAGGGTCCCTGTTTGTCGGCGTGGTAGTTTGCGCCAGTGGCAGGAAGGACTTGAGCGTTAGGAGGGACTCATACGCCGGTACGATTGAAAACGAGGGGGACGAATCTCGCCAACACAAGTTTGCCAACGCATGATGCAAAGCCCAACAAAGGAACGCAGCTTGGTGAATGCAACGGCTTTAACACATCGCGCCAGAAAACCCAACAAGCTTTAGAGGCTCGACTCGAAAGAAGGAGCCGCCAGCCGTGGATCGTCGATGGCCGTTTCGGATGGCGGTGCGGACCGCCGAGGTTGTGACTACTATATGGTTCGCCGCTGGAACAACGAAACTGCATGGGATCGTTTCCGTCGGTGATCGGTGCTAACGACCTTCCCATTTCCGCGTCGCCCGACCATGAGCCGAACCAAATCCCACTCCAAGTCTTGGAAACTTGCATTGATGCGTCATGCAAAAAGCGATTGGGCGCAAGAGGGAATAAGCGACCATGATCGACCGCTCAATGCGCGAGGCCGGCGAGACTCGCCGGAGATGGCGCGATGGCTTGAAAAGCACGATGCCGTTCCAGAAGTCGTTCTCGCTTCGACTGCGAAGCGGGTTGCAGAAACGTTGGAACGAATGTTGGCACACTGGAGTTGTAAGCCGTTGGTCCTGCGGAGTAACGCATTGTACTTGGCATCGCCACAAACCATCTTGGAACACATTCGGTGCGAGGCGATCGACTCTAACGGGGTAAGGCCAAGCCGGGTTCTCGTTATTGGTCACAATCCAGGAATGGAACAACTGGTATCGCGACTCGCGAACTCGGATGTTACGCTGCCCACCGCTGCCGTGGCTTTATTCGATTGTGCTGCTATCGAGCCTGACGACGAGCAGGCTCCGAGAGTTGAGCGAACGATAGCGATCGCACGGCCGAAGGAAATTGAATGAAACGGATTGGTAGTGAGAGAGACTTGCTGAATTCATGATTTCTTGGTGGACCGTAATGCTGGCACTGCTCGGACACTTTGCCGTGCACCTCGCCATTTACAATCGGCTCAATGCAACGGGCCTTCGCCGCGCAACCATCAAGCGAATTGAGAAGGTTTTCGTTCTGACCTGCGTCGCTCTTCCGATTTGGCTTTTGTACACGTTGCTACATCGGACTGGCTCATTGGAGGAAACTCTGCAACGTTTCAATGAACTCCCCACGGCCGTCCAATGGTATGGGGTGTTCTGTTTGATCGCCCTAATTTTCTTAGGTGTACCCTGGCTTCTATGGAGGCCGCTGTTGGGATGGGAGTGGGCCGCGACAACACGCAGAGTTCGAACGCTCAAGGTAAATCGCATCGTGGAGCAGCCGCTTGCGCTGAGTCGAAAGTGCAAATTGGCATCGCGTATTCCTTTCAATCAGATCTTTGACCTTGCCATCGAAGAAATCGACTTGCCCGTCATCGGCCTTCCATCGTCTCTTGATGGTGTTCGAATTGCACAACTGAGTGATTTGCATTTTACGGGAGATATGTCGCCGCGTTATGCGCGTTACGTCATCGAACAATCGAACGATTGGGGGCCCGACTTACTGGTGCTCACCGGCGACATTATCGACAAACAACCTTGTATCGCGTGGGTCGCCGATTTGTTTCGCGAATCAAAAGCCACGTATGGTCAGTACTTCGTGCTAGGCAATCACGATACACGCGTCGCGGACCCGCGCGAGATTCGTAATGCGATGCGAGCGAGTGGCTGGACGGATCTGGGCGGAAAATGCAAACGGGTAAGTGTCCGCACAGAGTTAGTGGAGATCATCGGAAACGAATTGCCGTGGTTCCCAGCGGCAGCGATTCAATCTTGCGCGCCTGGTGAGTTAGCGACACCGTTTCGGGTATTGGTCAGTCATAGTCCTGATCAAATATGGTGGGCGCGTCGCCACGGCGTTGGCTTGATGCTTGCTGGGCATACCCACGGGGGCCAAGGCCGAATTCCGTTGGCAGGACCTTTACTCAGCCCAAGTTGGCACGGCAGCCGGTTCGCGTCGGGGGACTTTTACAAAAGCCCTACAACGATGCATGTCTCTCGTGGCCTGGGCGGGGTCCATCTATTGCGGTGGAACTGCCGGCCCGAGTTGTCATTAATTACCTTGCGAGCCAGCAATGTTAAGGTTCGGTAGTGGGAATTCGTAACCTAAGTTACTGATGACGTGGCCGCTTTGGTCGGTCCTATGCCAACTACATGTCTTGCAATCGGTGCATCCGTTGCGATCAGTGCATTCCTATCGACCCAGGCTAGTCGCACGCGGGGCGTTGACGTTTATCGATTTGACGATGGTCATGCTCATTATCGGAATTCTCGCGGCAGTCTCCATGCCACGAGTCGCGGCCTTGCAGCGAAGAAATGAATTACGGAACGCGGCAATGACCTTAGCCGAACACATGCGAATCGCTCGAACCGCCGCAATGAGTCAAGCCAAGCCGGTCGAATTTATTTTTAATACGACCGATGCAACCTACCAGGTTCCTCAATTGCCAGACCCCGAGCGCCCGGGGCAGGTGTTGTTCGTCGACCTCCGTAGTCGTTTAAGTTCTCGAGCAACACTGGTTGCATCCTTTAACGGCGCTCAATCACTCGTTTTTGGCGTCGATGGTTTGCCGCGAGTGGCTGGGCAAGGCGTCACGACCTCCACACTTACCATAAGTGAAGGTTCGGAAAGTGAATGGATCACGTTAAGGCATGGCTGGGGAACCGCAACCTGGACTGCGGCAAGTTCTGGATCACGAGGGGCAGGAGGCTAATTCATGCTAAGTGTTGCGGCGGGTCGACCATCGATGAAGAAGAATTGTCGTGACGCGTTTACGCTCGTTGAGCTTGTCGTCGCCATGGCAAGCGCCTCGATGCTTCTGGTCGGCTTGGCAGCGGCGATAATCGTTACCAATCGGTCATTAGAAGACGCGGCATCTCCGGAAGATCGATCCAGTATCATCAGCTCCGTTGCCGATCGGTTTGTGGACGATGTTCGGTATGCGACCGCCATTCGGAATACGGGGTCCACCATCGAGATGGACGTACCGGACCGTGATGGCGATACTCTCGCTGAGACAATTGTCTATAGCGGATCGAACGCGGGATTGCTCCGAAGTCAATCACTTCATCCCACGACGACATTCGTTGCTTCGGGCCCAACACTTTCCATGAGGCTTGACGGCAGCATCGCGCCAACAGACGAGTCGTCGCTCACTCCCATCCGGCTTTTATCATCGATGCAAATGGCGACAACCAGTCGAACATGGTTTAGCTCGATTGAGATGCCAGCCGGGACGCGAGCCGGCGATCTGCTTGTGCTCGTCGCTGTTGGCGACGATTCCAGAGTCGGTCCTTGGGGAGGGAGCTGGAATGCCGTGAAATACCACGATGTAAACGGTGTTTTAATTTCGCTCTTTACACGCGTGGCGACGACCACGGAATTGGCTACTCAAAACCTATTTGCTTATACACTCAGCCCAACATCGATGGTTGCAACCGTTTTTAGCTTTAGTGGTGAAGGTTCAAACGCGTTTGATGATAACTTCATCACGTCAAGTGGAATGGCAAACCCGTCGCTTGGAACTGGCATTCCAGGACCGCTTCAATTGGCGACGGTCCCCACTCACGCGATGAATCTGCAAGTACTGGCATTCAAGGGGAATCCACCTGTCCCTGCCTGCACTGGATTGGCAAGTTTTTCGGACGCTTCATTTGCGACAGCGACTCACGCCGCAAGCAATGTCGTTTCGCTGGCAACCACACTTCGTAATGGCAAGAGTTCATCAGCTACTCCTGCTGCATTTCTTTTCACCTCGCCTACTCAATGGGCACAAGTCGCTGCGCAGTGGTGGCTATGATGAAACATCCCCGCTCTGTCCAACGTTCTGCGTTGACATTAATGGAAGTCGTGGTCTCTAGCTTATTGGTAGGTACGGTACTGATCTCTTCATTGTCGACAACCGTTTCATGGCGACAGTTTCACCATTCCAACCGAGAGCGAGACGTCGTGAATCGCCTCGCAGAGGAGCTGCTAAGTGAGATTGTGGTGACTTCGTTTCGAGATCCGACTGCAGCCGGCTCCGCCAGCTTGGGTCGAGAAAGTGGGGAGCTTGCCGATCGACGGTTCAATTGGAATGACGTGGATGACTACAACGGGATGAATGAGACTAGCCCGAAAGAAAAGAGTGGAGTTGTGATTGCGGATGCGACGGGTTATCAGCGTTCTGCAATGGTTGCCGCTGCGGTTGCGATTCCCCAAGCACCTGGCTATTCGACCAGTCAAGATCTTAGCACTCGCTTGCGGCTGATCGAGGTGACGGTGGTTGGACCGTCAGGGGTAACTGTTTCTGTTCGCGGCTTGAAATCCGACCTTGAGACAGAATTTCCATCGGGGCTGACGCACGTTAGGTCAGTCGCATTTGAAGTTACCGATCGTGGTTCCAAGACGATTCGATCCATTGGAATGCCAAATTACCCGGTGGTGACACCATGATACGACAGCGAGAGGAAAGAAGCGGTTTCCTTTACTTATCGGTTTTGTTTACGTCGCTGATCGTGATCGCCACTGCCGCAGCAGCATTCTCGATCTCCACCAATCGTCTCCGTAGCGAGCAAACGGAGGTTGACGCATCGCGGGCTATGCGTGCTGCGGAATCCGAGACGCATCGAATCGCTAGCATAATATCAACTGCAGACCTAAGTTGGCGCAGTAACGAAGCGAATGGTACGTTGAGCGCGCGGAGAGCAGGCGACGGCAATGCTGTTCTTCGATATAGCCTCGCCGATAGCGATGGTAATTTAGCTGATGATCCATCCGATCCTGTAGATATCACTTGTATCGCAGCGGTCGGAAACGCGAACCGAAGTATTGCCTGCACTCTCACTCCCGTTGTAAAGCCGTTGTCACTTTTATCGAACGCCATGATCAGCGCAGGGTCGATTCAGTTTGCAACCGGCGCGACGTTCGCATGTTCCGGTACCGTTGAGAGCGGTTCGAGTGTGATCGTGGCGGCGGGAGCAACGGTCTCTGCATCGTCGTGGAAAGCGACCGCTGCCGTGGCCCCGCTTGCCCGTGGCGAGCATGTTGTAACCGGCAGGATCGTTTCTATTCCAGCTTCGACCATCACCAGCAACTACATCGCGCTGGGTACACAGATTCCCGTTGCGTCGTTACCGTTTGAGAGTGGTGCGCGCCGCCTGCGAAGGGTTGTGATTACTTCGTCACTGAACCCGTATTCGTCCCCTGACAGCGATGGCGTCTACTGGATCGACGCTGCCGGAGCGGCACTGGTAATATCGGAATGCCGAATCGATGCAACGCTTGTCGTGATCAATTGCAGCCAAGTGACAATTACCAGCGCCAATTTGTGGAAACCACCGATTGAGGGCGGCGCAGCGATTCTGACCACTGCTGCCATTCGAATCGATGGGACGGTGAAGGTGCTTAGGGAGTGGACTGCTGCGGTGAATTGCAATCCCGTGTTGGCACCGTGGCGGGGCATCGGCGATGTTGATATGAGCGACCGATACACGAGTTCATTAGAAGGGATTGTTTATACGCCAGGTCTTTTTGATTGGACTGCGACCAATGCTGCAAACGGCATGATGGTGCGAGGTACAATCGTCTGCGGATCGGCAGTCATTTCGGGACCCATGTTCATGGACGACGACCGTAGTAGCGAGTTGAAGCCACCACTTGGATTTCGGTCTTACGACTCCATGAGATTTGTGAGAGGAAGTTGGCGTTCTTTACCCGTGCTCGCAGGCATGTGATGGGAAACTGTTTTTGAGCAGGTGCTAACGGTCGACTGCATCGAGATAGCGAGCGGTTTCGTTCGTAAACGTGACTGCTCGATCATCGCTACTAAACAGAAATCTTTCTTCGGGTGACGGCTCGATACGTCTTATCGAGTAAACCTCCAACAAGCTGATCAAGCGGCCTGCGGGTGCTTCAGCCGCAACCGGGCCTTGTTCATGCGTCCCCTCGCCGGTGGGTACGTCGTTTTTAGTGCCGGTATCCGTTTTGGAAATTTCCTGTCCAGGCATTAACGCGGTACCGCGCGACGTATTGGGTACGGGCGAATCGCCGGCGATTGGAGCAGCAGGAAGCAAAACCGTAGGTGCACTCCAGAATTCGAAACGAATGGGCAATCCCGTTCCAAACCCATTGGCATCACTCGCCGCTGCGATTGCAACGCGAACTTCGACTGGACAAAGGGGAGCCCAGGCTTTACGACCTGATGCGGTCAGGATGCGAGCGCGAGCTTCTTCGGTGAGTGAACCGCGTAGTATCCAAACCGGCTGACGTTCGACCGTACCCTTGCCGATACGCAGCGAATAGTCTCGCATGATTTGGTGAAGTAATTCGACCAAGCCGCCCACCAACAGGCGTGCCGGCAGCCGTTCTCGCGAATCAATCGAAGGCATGGCTACCAACTTTGTCGAGCCGAAAGGAGTCGTTTTTTTTTCGGTGAGGCTCGACTGAAAGCGTTGCTCACGTTCGAATTCGTCGATTCGGCCGATCTCAACTCGGCCAATGGCGATTTGCTGCCCGATTTGAGTCCGCGTCCAACTGAGCTTTCCATCCGAAATCTGACGAATCGATTGACGTGAATCGCCATCGTGAATCGTCATCTCAAGGCTAAATCGACCAGTTCCGCCACCTGCTTGCTCGTAATGTCCCACGCCGACGACTTCGCGACCGCTGGTCCAAATCCTTTGCCGCAGTTTTGCATCAAAGGCGTCTCCCATCGCCAATCGTTGGATCGTTCGCAATGCCAATAGTTCAGCTTTGGGATCCGGGGGCCCAGCTTTCGGTTCGGAGGGTGGTGTGGTGGGTTCCTGGGCAATCAAGAAACAGGTTGATCCTGTCCACGCGAGAGCGACCAAAAAGACCGAAAACCGGATCATCCATCGCAAAGATGCCGTTCCCCGGGCCTTATCTATTCCTATGGAAAAGCAGGAAAGGCGGTTTTGCGTTCTTTGGGGATCAAACTTCATAAGACGGTTGTGCGGGTTTTGTCAAAGATTCCGGATGTAACGAACCGATGCTAACCCCGGGAGCAGGTGCGCGACTTCTTTACGGAATGTAAGCACTGCGGCTGCGGTACGTCCAGACGAACCGAAGCTAGCTCCTGACGGCGGATGGAACGATTCGATCCGTTTGGAAACCGACACACTCGAAATTGCGGCGACGGCCGAGTTTCACAAGGATGGCCAACCGAGGCCGGGGGAAACGAATGAAACGCCCAGTCACCCGTTTGACGCTGCTGGCCGCCGCGGCCGCCATGGCCACAGGCTGTGTGCCAGTTCGACACAACCTGCCGCCTGAACAACGACTGCTCGAGCCGGGCCCCGGTGTCGGCGGTCCTGGACCCGGAGTCCTCGGGCCCATTCCGAGCGGTCCGATGATGGGTGGCCCCATGATGGGCAACCCTGAAATGTGTAGCCCGATGATGGATGGTCAGATGATGGGCGGTCCACAGATGAGTGGCCCCATGATGGGACCTGGCTCGCCCATGTCGCCTCCGGGCGGACCAATGGCTTCGCATGGCGGTCAAGGCGGCGACATCGCTTTGACCAATTACGCTTCTTGCGGACCAGATGGGAACTGCGGCCCCGGTGGCATGAGCGGAATGGAAGGGATGATGGTGCCTGCCGGAATGCTTCCGGCGGTCCCACCGACGGTCCAGGTGACCCTTGGCAAGCCCGAAGCGATGCAAATTCGCTACGACGCAACTGGTTCGGGCCAGTTCGATAGTGAACCACTGATCGTGCCTGCTCGCCAAAATTTCCCCCAGGGCGGCTTGTATCGGTTGAAGTTGACGAACATTCTCAATCGAGAAGGCGTCGAGCTCTATCCGACTCTTGAATTGGCATACGCCAATCCACGGACCGGAGCGTATCTCGCCCACAACTCGATTCCTGTTCAGTTCACGGAAGAAGACTTTGATCAAGTCCTGACCGGAAACTTCGTGACAAAAGTAATCTACCTACCAGATCCCGATTACCAAGGACCGGCATTAGCCGGAATCGATACGCTGGTTAGTACTCGACTGGATCCAGGAATCGACCCGATTGTCGAAGCAGATCGTCGCGGTTCGATCTTGGCGATCATTCGCCTAGGCGATAAGGATATCGAGATGCCAGGTAGCTCCGATGGAGCAGGAGCTGCGATGCCGATGGGCGGAATGGGTGGAGGAATGGCGGGCCTGCCAATGGCATTTGCGCCGTCCATGACTGAAGGTTGTGGTTCATGTGCTCAAGGTGGAACGTCGCCTGGCAACGGCAATGGCAGTCCGATGCCGCCAAGTTTGCCAGGAATGATCGCAGGTGTGACTGCTCCTCAGTATGGAATGCCGATGAGCGGTACGCCGATCGGGTTGCCGGGGCCTCCTCACATCCCGTTGGGACATCCAGCAAGCATGAAGAAGCACGTCATCAAGAATCACACGCCGATGCACATTCCGGAGCCGGTGAAAGACGTGAAGATTGGCGTGCGGATGGCTCCAGGTTACAGCTATCCGAACCCGGTGAGCCGAATCCACATGACAGAACAAAACGTTCATCCTGGGGTTCCTCAAGGCCGGCCGCTGTATGACAAGGCGAGCCAACGAGTTCAGTAAGTCCAAAGCAATCCGCAAGCAGCCTCTACCGTAACGACCCGGTGGAGGCTGCTTTGCGGGCTTTGTTGCAAACCTCTCTCTTGCAAGTAAAGCCGATGCGCATCACAAATCTAATGATCGTCGCGTCGCTCGCGATTTCGATAATCACTCCGTTCGGTTCGTCGCTTGCCATCGCTCAAGGCTACGGGAACAGCGTCCAAGGCTACGCCCCAAACGCTTCGCTCCCCCGCACCTATCCGAGCGGAAATACGCACCGATTGTTTGGTGGAGACGATCCACCAGGCGTCGTCGGAGCAGCGAGACTGCAGCGATGGGGCTCCGTCGCGGGGCATTTTCAGGCCGTATCGTTTCGTGGTCCTGGTACGTCGCAGTTTTCACTTCCCATCGATGGCGTGTTTCAACCGCCTAGTGATAAACCTGTTTACGCTGGCCTTCTGATTGGCGCTGTGTACCGGTTCAAAATCACCTCCATACCTGGATACGAAGGCGAAGAGCTTTATCCGACCGTCGAAATCATCGATCGAACTTACCCGCCGGAAAGCATGGCAGCGCGGTTTCCCATCCCAATCAATCTGGATCTCGATGACCTCGAAGACGCGATGCTTGGACGGTTGGTAACACGCGTCGTCTACCTCGAGGATCCGAGCACTGCGGTACCTCTGGCCGAAACCCCCGAATCAAGCAGAGCGCTGGATATTCCTGGGAGCCAAGATCCCTTGGCGGTTGCAGACGTACTCGGTAAGCCCGTCGCGATTGTCCGTCTAGGCTCAGTTGCGCCACCAACGGCTGAAGCTCTTATGCCACAGTTTTTCTTGGGCTATCCCCCATGGATGTCGGTCATCGTTCCAGAGTCAATAACGTATGCCGATCCAGCAGCCCCGAACGGCTCCCATGTCACTGACGTTCCCTCCGACGTTTCCGTTGAGACTGCGACCGTGGGTGACGTGCCGTCGGTGATTCCCTGAGCGACGGTCCCCTTCGAAATATCTATCACGAGCCTTGGCCCATCTGAACCATGCAACGCAAACTTACAAAGCTCTGGATCCTCGTGGCCGTCAGCGGCGTTAGCGGTTGTGTCGCACCTTCGCGATTGACAAAGCATGCCATGAACGAGGCGACTTCTCCATTTGCGGCAGAACAAGCCACTGCACCTCAGAACTTACGGCCGTCCGCCGTATTGCCGAGGCCGGCGATCGCTCAGGTCAGCCACACAGAAGAACAGGCGTTGTCCGGTCAGCCTTGCGGGCCAGAAGGAATGTCACTCAATGCCGATTTGGAATCGGTCCCAACGGTTCAGTGGCAATCCAATCCGGGGATTGCTGGCTCCGTGCCATGTTCCGCCGGATGTGGTTGCCAGAGCTGCGGTACGAAAGCTTTTGCTGACTCAGCCTTTCCTACCGCATACTTCAATCCTTCGATCCTTGATCCCAACGAGTTCATTTGTGACGGAGGCGACAATGAACCGGCGGCGCGTGCGCGCGTAGGAGACCAGATTATTGGCGTTGAACTTGAAGATACCGTGGTGCGGTACACGACTGATGCCGGAAGTGTGCATGTACAACCGAGTAACAAGGTGTGTGTGTATTCACCTCGCTTCGCATCGGTTCGAAAGGTGACCGGGGCGGAGTCGGGTGATATGGCAGTGGGCGCAGTCGGCGTCGAGCGACCCCTCGGACCAATCAACGCCCAGCTGAACCAGCCTGGACTCGCAGTGACAGGACGAGACAAGCTAGGGAGAGGTTCTGCGGTTCGCGGTCCCGATGCGATGCGAGCTCGGGATCGTGGTGTGCCGGTGGAAAGAGTCTTGCATCCCGAACAAGCTCAAGACGTGTTGACGGTACTCGAAAACCTCGCACTGGTTCATCGGGGACTGTTACGCGATACGGAAAAGCCATGGCTTAGCAACGCGGCTCAGGCGGCAATCGCTTGGTCTGTCGACGCCGAAGTTGCAGTCACTGTCAATGATATTGCTCCGGTGACTCTGATTCGCGATCAAAACGCGCAGGAGCTGTTCGTCTACGACTTCCCCGATGCAGGACGTCTCCAAATTTGCAAGCTGGCTGATAAGTTCGACGCGCTACCAGGCGAAGAGATCACGTTCTTTATACGTGTCGATAATGTTGGTGACTCTTCCGTCCGCAACGTGGTCATTACCGATAGTCTTGTCACTCGCCTGGAATATGTCACCGACAGTCAAAAGGTCTATACTGATGAATCGGTCGCTGCCGAGAAGGGCGGAGCCGTGCCCGAGCCTGATCAGTTGGATGGTCCGCCGCAGCCACAGCGAATCGCGGTGGAGGCTGCCTTTACGTCGGAGGCCAACGAGGGGCAGTCGCTGCGGTTAACTTGGAAGCTGGCGAAAGAGTTGAAGGTGGGCGAAGGCGCAACGATTGAGTTTAAATGCAAGGTTAGGTAATGATTCATCTCTCCCTCCGCGCGGTATTGCTTGTGAGCATGATTGCGGCGTTGGTGGGATGCACCCGCTACCGGGATGACGTCGATTACGAGCACTTGGTCGAGTACACTTGGCAAGATTCCGCGACGGCTGAAGAATTTACTCTCTTCGAAGGTGTGGTGTGGCGTCCGTCGATCGCCGAATCAATCCGTTCGGTTGTCTTCGAAACGACGCTGGTGGAAGGTCGGACTGTGCTCGTCCTCTACTCTGGCCCTGGTGTTGTGGCGGTAACGTGTGCTACAAAAGAAGCCAAAAGAGTGGTCGCTTTGGCCGAAAGTGACGCCGCCTATGCCTGCAGCCATTACAACGTGGTCGCGAGTGAGCAGGATTCGTTGGTCAAGGTGATGAAGATATCAAACGCTGAGGTCCGCGTTGCGCCGGTCGCTGAAAAGTTTGATGTCATCTTGGCGACGTTGGCCTCTGTTTCGCACCAAGAAGCAGTCGAGGAGTTAAAAAACGAACCCGCGAACGCTTTGCGGGAGATCGACGAGCGAATCGCCTTGCTGTTGCAATGTCTCGACCAAAATCTTGAAATCAGCGGCCGCGTTTTTGCCTTTTGCACGGACGATCGAATGGTCGATCGGCTCAAAGAATTGTGCGATGCGAAAGGTTTTGAGGTGGTATCGGGCAGTACTGCACCAACCCTTGATCCGGTGGTTGAGATCAAGCCTAAAGTTAAGAATTTGCAGTCGCCACCCTAATGATTTGTGGGTTTTCTCTTGCGGTTACCCGAACCGTCTCGTCCGATTGCCCTCTCCCGTCCGATTGGCGTAGTCAACCGGTCGCTTAGCAGTCATAATCGACACTTTCCACTATCTCGCCCCATTGTCGGCGTGGCGTTTGACCGCCGGTCCTAGATGAACACCTACAGCATAGATTACATCGACGATTTGTTCGTCCAGTACATCCGCGATCCCAATAGCGTTTCGGATACTTGGCGTACTTATTTTGAACAGTTTGTCTTGACCAATGGTTCTGCTCTGGGGGATCAGGAGGCAAGCCATGTCATCAACCACGTCGCTGCGACGGGTGCAAGTGATTCGGCAGACCCATCGTCAAACGGTCGCGAAGCGACGGACCAGATGTTTTGGCTTGCCAAGATGCAGGACCGAATCGATCAATTGGTCCGTGAGTACCGGGTTCGTGGGCACTTGGTTGCCAAACTCGATCCACTTGGCATGTTCCGACCAGAGTCTCCAGATCTCAACCCGACCGCCTACGGATTGAACGAGAAAGATCTCAACCGCCCGTTCGATGCAAGTTCTCTGGACAACGTCACAGGTGGGACGTTGTATGAAATCCTCACGAAGCTGCGCAACACCTATTGTCGCAGTATCGGTGCGCAGTTCATGCATATCGACAA
Source organism: Planctomycetaceae bacterium (assembly GCA_031411655.1). Classification (GTDB taxonomy): domain Bacteria; phylum Planctomycetota; class Planctomycetia; order Pirellulales; family Pirellulaceae; genus UBA6163. The sequence goes on along the minus strand of JANOBM010000027.1, from coordinate 27,081 downwards.
TCGCAATGTTCGCGATTGGCTTCAGCGACGAATGGAGACCACTGAAAACCGATTGGAGTTATCTCACGAGGTTCAACGCCGAATCTACACACGTCTCGCCGATGCTTCCATTTTTGAAGAGTTTGTTCGCCGGAAATTTGTTGGCGCGAAAACGTTCTCGCTCGAAGGAGCCGAAACTCTGATTCCCATGTTGGATCTAGCTTTGGAGAAGGCCGGCCAACATCAGGTGAGGGAAGTCGTGATGGGAATGGCTCATCGCGGTCGCCTGAACGTGATGGCAAATATTCTCAAGAAGCGAGCGATGAATATTTTTTGGTCGTTCGACGATCCGAATCCAGACTTGCGGCGCGGCGGTGGCGACGTGCGTTATCACCTCGGTTACAGCAGTGACTGGACCACCGCATCAGGCCAAAAATTACACATCTCGCTTTGCTTCAACCCAAGTCACCTCGAGTTCGTGAATACCGTCGCCCTGGGGCGAACTCGGTGCAAACAAGATCGATTAAACGATAAATCACGCACGCAGGTCCTGACTATTTTGATCCACGGTGACGCCGCTTTTGCTGGCGAAGGTATCGTTCAGGAGACACTCAACCTGAGTCAACTCAAAGGATTTAACACGGGCGGAACGCTTCATATTGTTATCAATAATCAAGTCGGTTTTACAACCGAGCCACACGAAGGCCGTAGTACGACCTACGCGACTGATATCGCGAAGATGCTGCAAATCCCGATCTTCCATGTCAATGGAGAGGATCCCGAAGCCGTTGCGCAAGTGGTTTCGATGGCGATGGACTTCCGTAAACAGTTCCACCGCGACGTGGTGATCGATCTCTATGCGTTTCGCCGTTGGGGACACAACGAAGGAGACGAACCACGTTTCACTCAACCGCTTATGTATGCCGAAATTGATAAGCGCCCCAGTGTGCGCCAGAATTATCTGGATCGATTGCTGGAGCTTGGCAAAATGACCCAAGCAGAAGCCGATAACATTCAACAAGTTCGAACTGAAAAGCTGGAAAGCGAATTTGAGGCAAGTAAGCACGAACCCTACTATCACGACACGCAGACGCTTACTGGTGCTTGGTCGCGATACGTCGGAGGTCCCGAACCGATCAACCAGGTTGTTGATACCACGGTTGCTCTCGATACCATGCAGTTCGTACTCGACAAATTGACCCGACTACCCGACGGATTTTCGGCTCATAAGAAACTCAAACGACCAATGCAGCTGCGACGCAGTATGGCAACGGGAGAAATGCCACTTGATTGGGCGTCGGCGGAGGCGGCGGCATTTGGTTCATTATTGCTAGATGGTCGACCAATTCGTTTGACTGGTCAGGATTGTGAACGAGGCACCTTCAGCCAACGACACGCAGTTCTGCATGATGAAAATACCGGGGCCCTTTTCACACCGCTTAATCACCTGCGACCAAATCAAACCGAAATCGAACTCGTTAATAGCCCGCTCAGCGAAGCGGGGGTGCTCGGATTTGAATATGGCTATTCTCTTGATCGCCCCGAAGGCATCGTTGCGTGGGAGGCCCAGTTCGGTGACTTTTGGAACGTCGCGCAAGTGATCGTCGATCAGTTCATCGCCAGCGCCGAAGATAAATGGAATCGCCTCAGTGGCTTGATCATGTTGCTTCCCCACGGCTTCGAAGGTCAAGGACCCGAGCACTGTAGTGCGAGGGTTGAGCGATTCCTAATGATGTCAGCAGAACACAACATTCAAGTCTGCCAGCCAACCACACCGGCGCAATATTTCCACTTGCTTCGTCGACAGGTCTATTCCACTTGGCGCAAGCCACTGGTGATCTTGACTCCCAAGAGCTTGCTTCGCCACCCGGAAGTCGTCAGCCCTATGGAGGACTTCACCCACGGTAAATTCCGAAAAGTGCTTGCTGACAACTCCATTCCTGCCAACCAAGTACAACGAACCATTCTTTGCACGGGTAAGGTTTATTACGATCTCATGGAGACTCGCATCCAGCGAAATCTGGATTCAGTCCGCATCGTCCGCGTGGAACAACTGTACCCGCTTCGCCCCGAGGAACTGCTCGAGGGGATTGGCGATGTTCCCCATGGAAGCGAAGTGACGTGGGTCCAGGAAGAGCCACTCAATATGGGCGCCTGGTCTTACATCAAGCTGCATTTCGGCGACGTGATTTCCGAGAAGTACATCCTTAAAAGGGCTACTCGAGCCGAATCGGCGAGTCCTAGTACGGGCAGCATGGCCACCCACAAGCTCGAACAGCGCGATCTCATGGATGAAGCGTTCGTCGGTATGGTGGCCCCGGTCGCAACCCCAATAGCAACTTAAATCAACCGTTCTCGTGGTGCCCGGGCGATCGCCCCTGCAACGGCATCATCGTTGGGACTTGCGTCAAGCACGTCCGGTAACCGTCGGTTTGCAAACCCGAATGTATTCGCTCAGCGACCATGCCTGAAACGGACATCCGCCGGGTGCATGGGGTGCATTGCCACTTGCAACTTCGGTAACATGGCCAAGGCCGTATGCAGCTAAATGACGCTCGATTGGTGCCCAGAATCGTTGGTTCGCTTCTAAGATCGCATCGGGTGAGTTCCCTCGAACTCGAATCCATGCATCAACAAACGGACCCAATAACCATGGCCATGCTGTGCCCTGATGATAAGCGCCATCCCGCTCATAGACACCGCCGCGGTATTCGCCTCGGTAGTGTGGATCATCGGGTGATAGTGTCCGTAGGCCAAGGGGCGTCCAGAGTTTCTGCTCCGCTTGGTCAACGATTGACCTCGCTCGACGTCCGTCGATTAAGACACATGGCAAGCCACCCACGGCAAGTAGTTGGTTCGGTCGAAAACTTGAGTCTACTTTTCCTACCGCATGGTCGACATCGATGATGTCATGCAGCGCACCGGCTTGTTCATTCCAGAATTTTTTGCGAAAGGTTGGAAGTACACCATCGAAGACTTCGCCCCATTTTTTCTTGCGTTTACCAGCAAGCCATAAGCAATTAAGCCACAATGCCTGGATTTCTACCGGCTTTCCAATTCGCGGCGTCACGACCCAATCGCCGACTTTCGCGTCCATCCAGGTTAGTTGAACACCTGGCTCGCCCGCCGCGATCAATCCATCCACGTCCATATGAATCGCGTGACGAGTTCCCCGGCGATAGCCATTGAGGATCTCACTTGTCGCACTCAATAACGTCGTTGCATCGGTCGGACTGACCAAGCCAGGCTGCTGGGACGACAATGAAAGAAACTCATAGACCGCAATTACGAACCAAAGCGAAGCGTCAACGGAGTTGTATTCGGGAGAATGATCGCCATCGGGAAATCGGTTGGGTAACATCCCTTCGGAAACCGTTTCGGACCATGCAAGAAGAATCTTTTTGGCGATTTCCATTTCACCCGAAGCCAGGCACAGTCCACGCAGCGAGATAAAGGTGTCCCTGCCCCAGTCGGTAAACCATGGGTAGCCAGCGATGATGGTGTCTCGACCATCGCGGCAGACGATGTATTGCGAAGCAGCCAGTTTAAGCGGTGACAATGCCTTTCGACGAGAAGTCTCGTTTTCTAAAACATCGTTGAAATGATTCAACGGTTCGTCTGCGCTAAAAGCCAGTGTCGCGGATTTTTGACTGACCGAGAAGTGAAACTCACCAGGTGATGCCAGGTCTTCGAGGAAGTCCAAGCCCCTCGACTGCTCTGCATGATAATAGAAATTGTGATACCAAGTCGGTTGATGAGTGTAGGTTCCTTGAACCGTCGCGACGACGCGAGGCATATCATGATAAGGACGCCAGCCAATCGCGATCAAACCGTCTGTTCCTGCCGCCAGTTCCGTCGCCGCAAAATCAAAGCCATTATTGACGTGATGCAAACTGTGGTAGTCCCTGCATGAAAGTAAGGGTCTAACGTGCAGCGTGACTGGATCGCCCGCTTCCAGTGTCCATCGCAAGATAGTTGCGTCATGCCCTCGGGGCGAGATGATCTCTTGCCTTATTTTTGTTCCGTCTGGAAATTCAAATTGCCACCTTGGCCAGGGATAGTGGTTAAATCCAACCAAGTGCTCCTGGCTATTAGGAAATACGGTGCCACCGTCATAGATCTGCGTCGATAGAGGATAGGTCGCAGTGCTACTCTGTGCCCATGCCTCGAATCCGTTAACGAGGATACTGCGGCGCTGCTGGCGGTCTGTCATCAGCAAACCGTGATATCGTCGCGTCCGTTCACCCGATACCGTACCCATGGCGAATGCACCAAGGCCGTTTGTTTCAATCCATTCCTGATCAGTGGGGCTAGGATTCATCGGATCACTTTTACTGGAGGTTAAAAAAGGAGCGATTCAGTGTCGACGAAGACTGGTCGTCACCGAACGCCCCTGACTGACATCGGACAGATAACTCAATCGGCGATGCCGACGCTGGACGCTTTACAGTCAGCTTTCCAGTAGCTTAGCGACAAGCGAGGTCCAGCCTGTTTGATGGCTCGCACCTACACCTCGCCCCGTGTCACCATGGAAATACTCGTAAAACAGTACGAGATCTTGCCATTGCGGATCGGTTGCATACCTTAAGTCTCCACCATGACACGGGCGATTGCCATCTTTATCGGGAACGAAGATGGATACCAAACGCCGGCTAATCTCTTTGGCGACTTCGCCCAAATTCATCATCACGCCAGAACCCGTCGGGCACTCGACTTGGAACGAATCGCCGTAAAAGTGGTGATACTTCTCCAATGATTCGACGATCAAGTAATTGACTGGAAACCAAATCGGGCCACGCCAGTTTGAATTTCCACCAAAGATTCCAGAATTCGATTCGCCCGGCACATATCCAACGCAATGTTCCTGACCACCGAATCGAAAAACAAACGGATTCCCCTCATGAACTTTAGACAACGCTCGAATGCCGTACTCGGAGAGAAATTCGTTCTCATCAAGGATGTACTTTAGCATTCGTTCGAGTCTTCGACGCGATGGAATTGCGAGCAGTCGATGAGACGGATCGACATCATCACCAAAATCCTGCACTTGATCTAAGTAAGAAATCTGTTTGGAAAGGTCTGAGCGGTTGCGAAGGAACCATTCGAGACGTTTGCGGAATCCCGGCATTTTCTCGAGCGTATCTTGGTCGACAAGTTCGATCGCAAAGAGTGGAATGATGCCAACCATCGAACGAATTCGAAGCGGCATCGTGCTGTCATTGGCGTTCAAAACATCGTAATAGAATCCGTCTTGCTCGTCCCATAGGCCGGTACCACCAATTCCATTCATCGCGTCCGCAATGGCAATAAAGTGCTCGAAGAACTTTGACGCTATGTCCTCGTACGTGTCGTCGTCTTCGGCAAGTTCGATCGCGATCGATAACATCGTCGAGCAATAGAATGCCATCCAGGCTGTACCATCCGCTTGCTCAAGATGACCACCGGTCGGTAGCGGTTGAGACCGATCGAAGACCCCAATATTATCAAGTCCCAAAAAACCGCCTGAAAAGAGGTTTTTCCCTCGGGGATCTTTTCGGTTGACCCACCAGTTGAAATTGAGCAACAACTTGTGAAAGGCTTTTTTAAGAAAATGCGTATCCCGTTTGTGGCGTGCAGCGGAAATTTTGTAAACGCGCCAGCAAGCCCACGCATGAACGGGTGGATTCACATCACCAAAGGCAAACTCATAGGCCGGTAATTGACCATTGGGATGCATGTACCATTCACGAAGAAACAATAGGAGCTGTTCTTTCGCAAAGTCCGGATCAACCTTCGCCATAGGGATCATATGAAATGCAAGATCCCAAGCGGCATACCAAGGGTATTCCCACTTATCGGGCATCGAGATGATGTCGCGATTGAATAGATGCCGCCAGTCTTGGTTGCGTCCCTGTCGGTGACCATCGGGAGGTGTCGGCTGTGAGGGATCTCCGTCTAGCCACTGATTGACCACGTAATGATAAAACTGCTTACTGGTTAAAAGACCTGCGTATGCCTGCCGTGCAACCATTCGGTGCTGCGGATCGGTATCGGCGGGCATTAACGAATCATAGAACTTATCCGTTTCTTCGATCCGCTGAGAAAAAACTTCATCACGATTGTTCGCGAGTGCGCCGCCGATTGCCGCTGCATCCTTCACTAGTCGGATGTGAATCACTTGAGACTCGCCCGACCCCAATTCCAAGATATACTGCGCGGAAACCTTCGTACCGTGGCGCTTTGGATTGACCGCTTTTACTTCGCCATCAACGACATACCGGTGGATGGCATCCTTAACGTATAGCGAGTCATTCTTGACTCCAAACAATTTTTCACTGTTGGTCTCGTTTTCCGTGTAGAGCATATTCGGCGTTTTGCCGTGTGAATCCAGATCACAATAAAAGCGGAAACGACCTAAGGATCCGTGGTCTGCGATCGTTTCGGTATCGCCAACGGCTCGCAATCGGGGTTTCACCTCACATCCATCGTGTGTACAGCCCCAACTCCATGAATTGCGGTACCACAATGTCGGTAGTAAATGAATGGTCGCCGCGTCAGGTCCACGGTTTGATACCGTGATGCGTATGAGGATGTCATCGGGCGATTGTTTCGCATACTCGGTAACGACATCGAAGTATCTGTTTTCATCAAAGACACCGGTATCGATCAATTCAAATTCGGGTGCATCCTTACCGCGATTTCGATTTTCGTGCACGATCTTCGCATAAGGAAACTCGGCTTGAGGATACTTATAAAGCATCTTCACATAGGAATGAGTCGGGGATGAATCGAGGTAGTAATAACACTCCTTAACGTCCTCACCGTGATTCCCTTCTGGACCTGTTAAGCCGAAAAGTCGTTCCTTTAAGATCGGGTCTCGACCGTTCCAGAGCGCGACTGCGAAACACAATCGGCATTCGCGATCAGAGAAACCCATCAGACCATCTTCACCCCAACGGTAGGCCCGGCTGCGCGCTTGATCGTGAGACAAATAGTCCCAACACTCCCCAGTCGCCGAATAATCTTCGCGAACGGTGCCCCATTGTCGTTCCGAAAGGTAAGGTCCCCAACGTTTCCAATTTTGTGTCCGAATGTCGGCTTCGTGGAGTCGCGTCTTCTCGGCAAGTGCTTCGTTTAAATGCGCTGGACTTGCGGTCTGCGACGAATTGCTTAAGTCCGCGGTGTGGCCGGAGTTTTGTAGCGGCATAGTGGCGAATGCCCTGGGGCGAAAGTCCGTAAGACCGGGCCCGCAAAAGGGAGTGATGAGTGGGTATCGATCGGGTCTTCAGTATAGACCGGCATTCACTCGATGTTGTCCATGGATTCAAGTTAGAGTCGTTTTTTCGTTCACCCGGCGCCGTTATTAGCCATTCAAAGTGCAAATTCCGTTACACAGGGGCCCTGCTTTCCTCTGCTTTCGTTCAGAACCTCCTCTGGGCTTCAAAGGAGTGTCAAAGGTTTTGCCGCCCGTTCTCACTCACAGGCGGAGAGAGGTTTGGGGTGACGACTCGCTAATTTCGTGCTGAGCATCGTCGGGTTCTTGTACCGAAACACACGTCGTCTCGTCACGATAAGCAATCCATTTATACGCCCTGCGTTGGCTGCTGATTGACGACTCAGGAATGAGCCGGCGGGATAAGGTCAGGTTCCGCGATCACTTGGTTGTACTCGAACGTTCCCCGGCCTCACCGCCATGAATGGGCCAAGGCTTCACACCGACGCGCTCGGCCCACGCGTTCCAATGTTTCGCCATCTCATCCACTCGCTCGCTCTGAACTCCGGCGACATTGTTCATTTCGGTGCGATCGGTGGTGATATTGTAAAGTTCCCAGTCGCCGGGATGCTTCGAGACCAGTTTCCAATCGCCAATCCGGATCGCACGGTTCCCCTCGTGTTCCCAAAAAAGGGGCCTCGTTCGATTCAAGGACTTGCCTGCAAATGCCGGTACCAGGCTCACGCCTTCTTGGCATTGAATTGAGTTCCCGTTGTAATCGATCGGATAATCTGCGTGTGCCAATTCGACACATGTCGCCATCAGATCAATCAAATGACCAGGTTGATGCTCGAGCACCCCGTGCCTTTCGACTGGGATTCCCATTGGCCAATGCACAATCAATGGAGTACTGATGCCGCCTTCATGTTCCCAGTGCTTGTATTCTCGAAACGGCGTGTTGCTTACGTTGGCCCATGACTGACCATAGCCAATGTAAGTGTCGGCTGATCCTGGTTGAACGCCCATCCCCTGTCGCACTGGAAATCCGTCTCTTGTTTGCGTTGGAATCATATTGGGTTGAAGATAATTGTTGGCCAGTCTCGGTAAGGTAGGAAGATCGTCTCGCGGATCAAAAGGCTTGCTGCGACCCATGGCTTCGGCGCATCCGCCGTTATCCTGGAGATAGAAAATAACCGTGTTGTCGTATAGGGCGTTCTTTTTCAGAGTATCAACAAGGCGACCAATACCTTGATCCATGCAATCGATCATGGCTGCGTAAACTTCCATGCATCGAGCTTCCCACGGCTTGTCGCTGACCGAGTCCCATTTGCCTACAAGGGGTGATATTTGCCATCGGTCGTCAATCAGCCCATGCTGCCTCATCTTCTGCAATCGCTCAGCGCGAATCTCGTCGTACCCACCGTCATAGCGTCCTTTGTATTTTGCGATGTCGACTTCCTTAGCGTGCATCGGCCAGTGCGCTGCGGTGTGCGCTATGTACAGGAAAAATGGTCGATCGGCATGAAGTAGTGAATGTTCGTTAGCAAACTTTGCGGCCTGATCGTTAATCGCATCCGTATAGTAAAACGTCTGCGGTTGATAATCTAAATCTTCATAGGGTGAGATGAATGAATTGTCTCGCACAAGCGTATTAGGGTCAAAGAAGCTGCCAGCGCCATGGATTGTTCCGTAGAATCGGTCAAATCCCCTCTGCCTCGGCCAGTTGTGTTTTTCAGCATCATTCTTTGGATGAATCATCTTTGTGACATGCCACTTACCGGACATGTAAGTCGCGTAGCCAGCCCTACCAAGTACCTCGGCAATCGTTACGGCCTGCTTGCTAAGCTCTCCCGCATATGCCTTGCCGCCCCGCATGCTCCAGTCTTCCACCATGTGACCAATGCCAGCCTGATGTGAATAAAGTCCCGTTAACAAGGCTGCACGGGTCGGACAACAGCGCGCGGTGTTGTAAAATTGAGTGAATCGCAAACCGTTTGTTGCCAACGCGTCTAAATGAGGCGTTTGAATCTCGCTACCGAAACAGCCGATGTCTGAGTAGCCGACATCGTCGGACATAATCACGATAATGTTGGGACTTCGTGGTGAAGCTCCGTATGCGAGCGAAACAAAGAGGAGCAGCGATAAAACGCGAAAACAGGCAGTCATCGCTTGGCCTTTGAAATTTATCGGAGATAAGTCAGTACACATGATTCATTGTGGCATCATAACCACTGTTAGTGGTTTCGAACTGGCGGCCATTAAAACTGGGTTACCAGGCGCCGAAGCGTGGTGGATTAACGTTTTCGTTTACACGATTTTGCTTCCAGACCCCAATTTTGCTTCGTGGAATAATCATGTTCTTGGGGCAAGCGATGTACTCTTTCCGCAATCAGCCTGTTTTGAGACCTGGTCAGTTTGACTCCTTAGCGATCTCGTGCGGTTCCATTGCATTTAATGCCTTTGCCATGCGGCAAATCGAACAAGGTGAGGGAGAATCGGGAAGGCAACTCATTGGGCCAATACCTCGATGTTTGTGTGGTCGATACGGTCTAGGTATCTTCCACTTGAGGCGCGATCCATCGTGATTCACATCGCCCTAACGATGTAGCCGATTCCACTAATACGGCAACGCTGCGTCACTTCCATGGCGTCGATGATTGGTGTGGAGCCAGCATGATGCAAGATCGATCACTTTTGGCTGTGATGGGTTCTATATCATTGTTCCGCGACCTCCCATCACTGTTTGGCACAACAATCGCTCTGTAATGGCTCCGCAGTAAACGATGCGAGCTGCGAGCTGGTCGCCATCTCACAGCACACTTTCAATTCACGGAGACAATCATGTTAAGTTGGGCCTTCACCTTCCTCGTCGTTGCTTTGATTGCTTTCGTACTAGGCTTTGGCGGGATCGCTGCTGGTGCAGCAGGCATTGCAAAGGTTTTCTTTTTTCTGTTTTTGGTGTTGTTCGTTGTCAGCCTGGTGGCAGGACGCAGAGGACGTGCCGTCTAAAGTTTTCCTCGTGAGGGAACTTTTGGGCATTTGATTTTAGATCAACACCGGTTGGCGTCGCGCGAGCAGCTATGAGTAAGAACGATTCATCGGATCCCTGCGCGACGACTCCAGAAGTCGAAGCGATCTTAGATACACTAGCCGACTTGTGCTGCGATGCAGCAGCCGGTAGTTCGGAAGCACTCGACCGCCGATCGTCCGACTTGTTAAAGGCACTCGTGATGAATGGTTTTGATCGAGTCAACGTCGGTTCGTTTGTTAGCGAGCTCCAAAAGCGCATGACGAATGCCTGTAACGAAGAGTCAAAGCATCATGCCGAGCAGAGGACATCCATCATCCGTCGGTTGAAAAATGAGTATCAATCACTGACTCGTTGGACGTCGTCGTAGGTGAAACCTCGGGCCGCTCGGTTGCAACGCGCGGCCCGACATAGGTGTCGATCAAAAGAAGCGTTTGAGCATTCGGATTCGTTACGTCCTGATAGTTTTGCCCTTCCTTTTTGCAGTGTAGTCGCAGTTTATTTGGGTTAACTCTGGCGAGTTAACGCAACTTCCGAGTCGATAGAACCGAGGGTTTTACCTATGCGTGCGGTGATTGTGATTCTGGTGGTTTTGCTCATTCTGGCATTGGTTGGATGGCTACAGTTTAGTTCGATTGACGGGGGTCCAGGGGTCCGTTTGAACACGGAAAAAATAGAACAGGACACCTCGGCGGTCGTTGAAGATTCGCAGCAGGCCATCCAGAGAGCGGCGGACAAAATCGACGCGACTATCGACCGTAACTAACAATCTAGGGTTGTGCTCTCTTCCTGTTAATCACGGTGATGGAGGCACGGGCTGCGCCGTGCTTCAAGGGTACAAGGGATCCTGGAGGACCAATCAGCCAGGCAGGAATCTCTCAAGGGCTATTCGCAACTCATTTCGCAAAGCCAAGCCGCGAACTGGACTGTTCAACGTTCTCTCGCTGTTCCGTGGAAATCGGCGCAGTGACGTCGTCCGCAGTGGGAAAAAGTGTCCCGCTTTTGGAAGCGGGATCGTAGCGATCGTTTGAAACGACTTAGCGCAAAAACCTGAGATCTGCTAAGATGGAGTTTTGCAGGCGGTGGTCTGTTCGGTAGTCGAGGCTGCCATCGCACCGGCGCTCTTTCTTGACACCGCTCCGGCGACCAGTTCGATGATCCAAGGCGACGCAGAATTGAACCCGATCGAGCAGGTCTCTCGGGTTGTCGTACTCGATACCGATCCTACTACTCGAGATTGCATTCCGGTACTCTTTGGTGCCGAGCGATTTGAGACGGTCGAAACCGACACATCTCATGATTCGAGTAAAATACTGATGACCGGGCGGGTCGACTTGATTCTTTTGTCCGTCGACTGGTTTAACGGGAAGAGCATGAAGCAGTCCCGTGGCAGCACGCGGGAGATGGTGCCCCAAACCAACGACACGTTAGTTCAGCGGCTTGCCTCTTTACGAAAACACGACCCTCACCTACCCGTCATTGTTCTGCTTGATAAAGATTCCGCGAACACCGACACGCTAGTCGCTTTGTTAGCTGCAGGCGCAACCGGATGCATCGCAAAGCCACTCCTTTCACCCAGCTTAGCTGCACTCATGGTGTCGGCCTTGGAGTCTCGCAGATTGCTTCGTGTGCCGGTATTGTCATCTCCAATCAACAATGAACCGTTGCTTCCAATCATCGGAAAGTGTGAGTCAATGCTCGCAGTTTATCGAGGAATTGGCTTAATCGCATCGACGTGCGAACCCGTCATGATTCGGGGCGAAATCGGAACGGGTAAGTCTTTGGTAGCCGAGGTTATTCACCGTCACGGTAATCCCGCTGGTGGAGCGATGAACGTTATCCGTGGGTTTGATCTATCTTTTGATAGAGTGGCGGAGCATTTCAAGGCAGGCAGCGGCAATTGTAATGTGGCGAACTCTCATACACCCGCCACTATCGTCGTGGATGGGATTGAGCGTTGCTCCTTGGAGGTCCAGTATCACTTACTCGACTGGATCCGAAGTACACGGAGGTACACCCCACGTCATACCGATTTATCGCCGCGATTGATTCTAATCTCAACATTGCACTCCGTATCTGAAAACTCATCCGGTCCGCACATAGTACTCCCGGAACTTTTCTATGAATTGGCTGGAGGGCTTATCGAGTTGCCGCCACTTCGTGATCGCTGCGACGACCTTGTGTTGCTTCTTGACCATTTCATGTCTCGCCTATCTGGAGCTGTGCCGATGGAGGGCGCGAGTCCTTCACGGATTTCGTCCGATGCGGTTCAGATGATGCGATCCTATGCTTGGCCGGGAAATGTATCAGAACTTCAAAGTGTGGTACGAGCGGCGTTGGTGAGAGGCAATGGGATCGTCACGGGCGATCGTGTTTTGCGTCACTGGACGCAGCGTCTGACACACGGAGTACGGGCTTCTTCGTATTCGTTGCATGGAAACGTTGTTAGGCAACCGGAAGCGATCGATCGGAAAGCGAACGGAAGCGAGGTACAGTCGCCGTTGGTCGGCCTACCTTATGTTCAGTTACGGTATCCAGAGTTCTGGAATGCGACGGTGGATCGTTTACTCGAAGAGAACTCGCGTGCTGGAAATGCTGATGAGACTGACTTGAACGACGAGCAACTTCATGACGAACTTACCGGGATGACCGAGACTCTCTACACCCAGTCCGTAGAAGCAGTTGAGGTCGGATTAATATCGGCTGTGCTTCGCAAAACCGGTGGTAACCTTGCACAATCGGCGAGACTACTGGGCATGTCACGGGTACGTTTACGTAAGAAAATTCACTTGCTTGGATTGGTCGTTCCTGGCCGGGGCACGATGACTTAGCAGAACCCCGCCATGTCCTGAGCAGAGCACCCCGTCTCTAAAATGAGGTGCTGTATTCCGTGTAGAACGTGGCAGCATTCCTTTCAGTAGACGTCGCGGACGTAACGCTTGGCAGCGGTTAACTTTTTCACAAACTCCCTGGCCTCGTCATGGGACTTTTTGCCATGTGCTTGCACAATACTTATTAACGTCCGGTCAACATCAGCAGCCATGCGAGATGCGTCACCACATACGAAAAAGTAGGCACCGCGTTCTAACCAAGTCCAAAGCTCCTGACCCTGCTCTATCATCTTGTCTTGCACATAGACCTTCCTGTCCCCATCTCGACTGAAAGCTGTATCGAGTCTTGTGAGTAGACCGGTCTCACAGTAGTTGCGAAGTCGTTCTTCGTAGAGGAAGTCTGTGGCTTTATGACGATCTCCAAAAAAAAGCCAATTAGGGCCCTTGGCTCCTGTGGCCTCTCGCTCTTGTAGAAATGCGATGAAAGGAGCGATGCCAGTACCTGGGCCGACCATTATCATCGGCGCATCGGAGTCTTTAGGAATGGTAAAACCGCCATGATTGCCGTGCACGAATATACGAATCGCATCACCTGGCATGACGCGATCGGCGAGCCAAGTGCTGGCAACGCCTTTGCGTAAACGTCCTGACGATTCGTATATAACTTTTCCAACGGTCAGGTGAACTTCTTGCCCGACTGATTTCATGCTACTTGCGATCGAGTAGAGTCTTGGATGGAGCGGTGCCAATGTGGAAACCAATTCCTGACCAGTAACATTTCGACTTGAAGCGATGGTAAGAACATCTAGTACATCGGTGCCGATTGGCATGCCGTCGGCAAGCATCGTCCTGAACGTTTCTCGTCCCGATTCGTCACTGGCACGCTGAATCAATAGTTCCAGCAGTTCATCGGTGGGATCCTTGAGGCAACAGTTTTCGCATAAGGCGTCCTTAAGACTCTTAGGCATTCCCCATCGGTCACTCACTGTGTCGATCGGCTTAGCGTGGATTGAAGCAATGATCTCCTCCACAAGCTCGTGGCAGTTCGTTGGAACAATTCCCAATGCGTCTCCAACGGAATACTTGAGACCAGAACCGGAGATGTCAATAGCGACATGGCGAACGTCCTTAGCCGAGCCAGATCGATTTAATAGGCGAGATTCGATGAGTTTCGCTTTGAAGGGATTTTTCCTTGAAATGTCCGATTGATTTGTTGATTGCTCTACTTGATGCGAGTGTGCAACGTTTTTGTCGACCGAAGTCTCTTTCAAAACCAACTTGATCATCTGTTTCGTGTCTTTCCCACCTGGGCTACACAGAGTCAAGTTATTTTCGTTCCCGTTGGCGATTGCCTCACCGTAGGTTTGGCATAAGTAACCGCAGGAACCACAATCAAGTTGAGCCATGGCTGCCATGAGCTTGTCTTGCAGGGGTCGGTCCTTTGCCAATTCCATCCGGTCGGCAATGGGTAGATTGGAATCATGCCAAGGCTGCACTTCCTCGGCCGCAGGTACTAAGCCGATGATCCCGGATGACTGTGCTGAATCAAAAGCCGCTTGCATGGTCCCAGGAGCGGTAGCCTCGACGCCCATGAGGCCCGCGAAAAAACCGTTTAGCCATGCACGTTGTTCTTCATTAAACGGTGCTGAATCAGGAATAAAGCTTGCCATTTTGGATTCTCAAATACAAATGTGAAATGCACTCAATCGCCTTGGCATTAAAGCCGCACGACCACGAGTTCTTTTAATTCCGCGTCCGTCTTCCTAGCTGCGAACGATGCAAAGTCCTCGCCATTACGGCGATGCCTCAAATAAAAATCGACGAGTTCGGCTAGCAGCGGCGGAACGTCATGAAATGGGATGGCCTCAAACACCAACCTTGCCGTTGCTTGGCGATTACCCCACCCGCCGCCGATATGTACGTGATATCCTTCGATCATGTCGTCACCTTGTTCGACTTTGCAGCCAAGCAATCCGATATCACCGATGTAATGCTGAGCGCAACTATGGTGGCAGCCAGTCAAGTGGATATTGAGAGGCGTGTCCATTACGAAACGTGTCTCAAGAAATCTAGCAATTTGCATAGCATGCGATTTCGTATTGCTGGCAGCAAACTTGCAGCCCGCGTTACCCGTGCAAGCGACAAGTCCGGCGCGAAATGAGCTTGCTTCGTAGCCGATGCCCAAGCGAGTGAGCGTCTGTTTGACCTGTTCAATCGCATTGTCGTCGATATTGGGGATGATGAGGTTTTGCCATACCGTCAACCGCGTCTCACCGTTTCCGTAGGTTTCTGAAATGTCGGCAATGACCATTGCCTGTTCACTTGTGATTCTTCCAACCGGTAGTACCAGCCCCACATAGTTTTTGCCGGCTTGCTTTTGTGGGTGAAAGCCAATGTGAGCTGTCCTGTTTTCGTTCGAGTGGATCGTTAGTCGCATTGAATCTACCTTGCGCAACGATCGTGCCAATTTTTGTTCGACTAGTTCGATGAACGAGTCAAACCCGAGTCTATCGAGAACGTACTTAAGCCGAGCGCGATTGCGATCGGTTCGGTCACCTGTATCGATGAATACTTGGACAATGGCGATCGCGACCGCAATGCATTCGTTTGGTTTTAATAAGACGTTCGTGTATCGTGCAAAGTCACGATGGCCGGTGATTCCCCCTACGGTCAGCTGAAAATAGATTCCAGACTTCAAATCGTCGGAGGCGTTTGCCTCGCTCACTTCGACCGCATGAAAGCCGATGTCGTTAGTGTCGTCCAGTGAACTGATCTTGCCACTGCCGTCGAACGCGATATTAAACTTGCGAGGCAAACCGTAACATTCACGGTGATTAAGGATTGCATGATGCATTTTCTTAGCTAGGGGAATGGTCTCAATCAGTTCCTGGTCATCCAGACCGCTAAGTGCACTGGCTGTACAGTTGCGAATGTTGTCAGCACCGCTGCCGAGAGTAATGATGTCGAGTTCCCTCAGTCCATAAAGTATGTCCATGGCTTTGTCTGCCGGGATTTCTCGCAACTGCAAGTTGGCGCGAGTGGTAATATCCACAAATCCGCCAGCAGCTTTTTCACACAGCGATGCCAGGCCTCGAAGTTGCCAAGCGTGAAGCACGCCACCGGGAAGACGCATTCGGCACATATACGAATCTTGAGCGGGCGCGACGTAGAACAAGCCGTGGAACTTTGTCAGGAAAACGTCAGTTCCCTTGGGGAATTCGTTATTCACCGCTCGCTTTTCAATTTCATCCCAAATATCCAATCCGTTTTTTTCTCGTTTGGCTTGCTCTTCTTTTACCAGCTTTTTCCCAGACGCAAGGACTGTATCTTGCGCCTCGATGGCTGGCTTTTCGGGAGCAGTGGCGATTGTTTGCCCATTTATTTTTGTAGGTCCATTGCCTAGGTGCAGCGTTTGTCCCTGAGTGGGAGTTGCTCGACTAAGGATCGGTAACCCTGAAATGGCGCGAGCGACATCGGCACCCATGACGAGTCCGGCTAAATACTGCTTCTGCGATTCGCTCAAAGATTGTGAGTCTGTCATTTTTTGCGCTCGCCACGGAAAACGTGATGTCGTTGAGATTCGTTGGATACAGACGTGACTTGCACCGCACAGTTCTTGTAACTGGGTTGACGGCTGTAGGGGTCAAAGTGTGAAAACGTCAATCGGTTCGTAATCTCGTAGTGCATCGGTATAAAAAGTTGGCCGGGAGAAATCGTTGTGGTAACAAAGGCGCGTAGTTCTATCTGACCGCGACGCGATCGGACTATCACTATGTCACCATGGTCCGCACCGATAGACGTCGCATCTGTTGGATGAATTTCGACGTAGGCTTCACTGGGATAGAGCTTTTGAAGGATCGCGCTTTTCGAAGTCCGAGTCTGTGTATGCCACTGGCTTACGGTGCCGCGACCGGTCAGCAAGAGAAACGGAAATTCGTGACAGGCCGGCTCCGGTGCGGGCTGAGGCGTGCCGACGATAAGCCTTGCCTTGCCATCGGCGTGAAAGAAGCGGCCATCTTCAAACAGTCGCCGGTGAGTATCAGGTTCCCTTTCCGCAGCGGCATCTTGCTTTGTCCAGGGCCACTGAATTCCGCCCCATTGACCGATTTGGGCATAGCCATCAATGCCTGTGATATCATTCGGTCTGCCCTCGCTTGCTCGCTGCATGATTCGGAACACCGCTTCCGGGCTGGTCCATTCCTTGAATGTCTCGGACAGTCCAAGCCGATCGGCGATGGCGCGGAAGATCGAGAAATCCGAGAGGGCCTCGCCCGGTGCTTTGGAAACCTTTTTGAGTAACCCATAGCGTCGCTCGCTATTGATAAAGGTGCCTTCTTTTTCCCCCCAACCGGCAGCGGGCAAAACGAGATCGGCGAGAAGGGCAGTTTCGGTATTGTGATACATGTCCTGAACGACAAGAAAGTCGAGCTTTTCGAGAAGCTTCACCGCACGGTCCTGGTCGATCCAACTATGAGCCGGATTGGTCGCGATCACCCACAATCCGCGAATCTCACCGCGGCCAATTCCCTCCATGATTTCGTCATAGGACCAACTGCCTCGATCGGGGATAGCGCCGACTTCAATTGCCAAAAGGTCCGCAATTTTTTGACGATGTTCTGCGGATTCGAATCGATGGTGACCAAACAGGTTGGTGGTATTGCTCCAAAGACGTGAACCCATCGCATTGCATTGACCGGTGATGCTGTTCGCTCCGGTACCTGGCCGTCCTATGTTTCCCGTGATGAGCGCAATGTTGATGATTGCTTGGGCTGCGCGGGTTCCCTCATAGCTTTGGTTGATTCCCATCGTCCACCAAAGTGATACTCGAGATCGCGTCCCAATCGTTTCAGTGCATCGGTGAACGGCTTCGATCGACAAGCCTGTTTGGGACGAGACGAATTCCAACGTGTAGGGCTCAACATGACTTGCCAGTTCATCGAAACCGGACGTGTGGGCACGGATGAATTCACGATCAATGAGTCCTGTGGCGATCAGTTGTCGAGTGATGCCATACAAAAGGACAAGATCGGATTTCGGTTTGAGTTGTAAGTGCTGTGTCGCGGCCATGGCTGTTTCGGTGCGCCGAGGGTCCAGGACGATGATTTCGGGATGATTCTTATTACTAAGCACTCGTTCCCACATGATGGGATGGCCAACGCATAGGTTCGAGCCGATAAAAACAAGGCAGTCGGATTCCTCGAAGTCTTCGTAGGTGAATGGTGGCGCGTCAAATCCGAAAGACGCTTTGTAGGCGGTAACCGCTGTTGCCATGCATTGACGCGTATTGCCGTCGCCATGGATCATCCCCATTCCAAACTTAGCCAAAGCGCCGAGTAACGCCATTTCTTCACACGGGATTTGACCCGTACTGATGAACGCTACCGATTCCCGACCGTATTCCTGCTGGATCTGCGTGAATCGATCGGCAAACTGGGTGAGCGCGATATCCCATGACACAGGTTGAAGGTCCCCGTGGTTGGACCGTAATAACGGCTTGGTCGCGCGATCAGGAGATTGGAGAATGCGCAGAGCTTCCCAGCCCTTGGGGCAAGCCATTCCAGCGTTCACCGGATAATTAGCCTCTGGCGTAAGGCCAATCGCTTCATGATCTCGAAGATGTACTTTCAGCCCGCAGCCCGTGCTGCAATAGCCACAAACCGATGTTGTGGTCGAATCTCCGATCAGCGAGCTGTGGGTAACACCTAGGCCGTGTTCGGTTGGCTTAAGGAGTAATTCTCGCGTCATTCTTCCATCGCGAGCTTGGATGAGATTTGCCAATCGGAAGTTCTGCTGGCGGTCATCGATGGGGAGAGTTGACGATTGTTTTCGGCCATTCAAGGAACTTACTGGAATGTTCATCGCATGGTCCCCGGCATCCTGTCGTAGACGACAGTCATGAAGTATGAAAGCCTTTCAAGCAATTCGGCAGTCAGCAGCGCAAGTGCAGCAGCCAAGGCAATCACAACGGTCGCCGTTGCATATCCGGCGATGGAAGTCGCCATCGCTACACCAATCAACGCAATCGCAAAAACGCCTGTAGCGAAGTGGTATGCGGTACAAAGCCATCGGTCCTCCACCATGAGGCGTTGGCTTCTCTGATCGTATTGGCAATCGAGAGCCTTTCCGAAAACAAGCCGCCCTTCGAGAACTAGTTTGAGTGACACAGCAAAAAGCGTGATGCCACCGACGAGTAAAAGGGGGGCGGGTCGCTCGGAGTAGATGGCAATGATTGGAAGCATACAGCCCGCTCCGCCAATCAAAGCGGACGAAAAGAACTTTGAAAATGTACGGCGATGTCGCCATAGATGGCGACGGGTGACCACATAGATCATCGCACTGCAGTACAGTCCTACTGCGCCAAGGACCAAGGCGGAGCCGAGAAGAGCATTGGGGATCCAAACCGGTATGTGATTCAGTGTTTCGCGAACAAACTCAGGAAGGTAATCGACATAAACCGGCTTCCAGAGCAGGAGCACCGTTACAGCGAGTAGTGATACGAATTGTCCCAGTATCACGGCTTCACGCGAAAGCCAGCTGGTCCGAAGTCCCAGAAAGATTCGCCAAGACCGTAGCGGCTGGCCAAGATGGAGTGGAGCGATTCCGAGCCCCGCAGATGCGAGTGTGAACGCAACCAGACCCGCCACTCTTGTCGCCTGTAATGGCTGGTCCGCCTGCGACCAATTCATTAGCAGCGCCACACACCGCTCTACGAATAGTAAACCAACACTCGCCTGCGTTCCAACGAGCATGAGAGCGAGTGGCCAGTGACTTTCTGAAGCGACATCGAGTCTCTCGTCCTGCGGACGAGACCGGCGAAAGGCTTCCGGTTTGGTTGTCAAATATCGCGTTGTCGGCCTGGTAATCGACGAGTCAGGAGCACCCGCGGCGAGCCTCACTGTGTCCACTGGAACAGTGGTTTCAATACTTGTGGAAACAGGCACTTCTCGAATCGCGATGGCCTGATTAGGACAGCCTTGGACGCAAGCCGGTGCCTCACCGACAGACAGCCGTTGGTGGCACATGTCACATTTGCGGACAATTCCCAAGCGTTCGCTAAATTGGGGTACTTCGTAGGGGCACATCATCGTGCAATACTTGCAGCCGATGCATTGGTCATCGAGGTGGCGAACGATTCCGGTGACTGGGTTCTTCTCATAGGCCTTTACCGGACAACCCAGAAGGCAGGCGGGCTCTTCACAATGATGACACGCTGTGGTCACGTGCTGGATGCGTTCAAACGGCTCGGGTGATGTAACGGTTCCGACGCGTCTCCATGCTTCCGAATCGTCCAGCCCGTTCATTGTGTGGCATGCGACGACGCAGGCCTTACAGCCGCTGCATTGATCAAGGTCGACTTCAAACGCAAATTGAAAGCCATCGCGGGGTGGTGATGCGGGCAGAAGCTGACGATACGAAGTGTGCCGGGTTAATACTGATGAGGAATTAGAATGGTAGTTGCTGAACCGTTCGACGGCCGTTAGGCATTGCTGCTCTTGGAGTAGCAATGAGATGAAGTCCCCGCTGGCAGCAACATCAGGGTACCGGTCTGGCATGGTGGCCGTCGCGTTCTGCATCAAAAGAGCAATACGAGTATGGAGGTAAGCGTTGCATCATCGAAATGAGGAATCCCAATTCCGCTGTGGATGTTTGCGTTTCCTTTGGGGATTGAACGGTTAACCGCAAACACAGCAGGGTCCATCGAAAGGCAGACGCCTCCCCGTTGCGAAACCAATCCAGGAAGCCCTTGATGAATCGCCAATTTGGTATTGGGTGACAGCAAGTACTCCGGTTCAACGCTTGGATAAAAAGATTCCTGCAAAATGAAACCGTCATCGCCTGGAATCCAAACTTCAAATCCACGGGCTAACGGCGATTGCTGTGAGCTAATCAGCACAAGCGATGCAACGAACTCATCATCAAAAATGGGAATCCCGACAGCAGTGGTAAGCGATTCAGCGGAAGCGCCCGCGGCGCGGAGGAAACCAGGATGGTTGGGAAGGTCGCATTGAATCATTGCCCGTTGGCGGTTCCATACTTGCCCCGGAAGCCCGACGCCTCTCTCAAATCGGACAAAGGAACTTACGTTTTGGAAACGGTCGAGTTTGGAATAATAGCCACCGGTGAGCTTAACGTCGTCAAACGCACCGACCGGTTCCCAAATTTCAAAGACGCCAATTGCGTCCTGGCTGTTCGAAGCGACGAGGGTCACCACGGAAGTGACCAAGCCTTCACGATATACAGGAAAAGAAAGCAAAGCTGCGACATCCAATGGAAGGAGCTCTTTGTCCAATTCAATTTTCGGCAATCCAGATTGCGCGACCGCTTCTGCGAATGGCTTGAAGTCCGTGCAGTCCGTTATTGCAATTAATTCGGACGAGGAGTTCACGTCATAAACTTCGTAGCCCCTTAAGAAAGCGTGTTCCCTAACGAGTGCAGCAGAGGTTTTGGTTTTAGGAATGGTAGGCATCTTGCTACTTTGGTTCACAACAAGGAAAGCGGGGTGACCGCATCCTTTGTTTTTACGAGCGGAGTACCGGTTGAAACTGCGTTTGCAATCGGCGAGATCGAGTGGTCCGAGGGTCTATTTTTATGATCTTGTTCCTCAAGGAATCGAATCATTTGCTCGCGGTAAGAGTAATACTCGGGGTGTTCAAGTACCTCAGCGCGAATCCGCGGGCGTTCGAAAGGAATCTGAAAAACAGCGCCGACCCTTGCCCGCGGCCCGTTGGTCATCATGACAACGCGATCGCTCATAAAGAGAGCCTCATCCACATCGTGAGTGATCATCAACGTCGTGACTTTGTCGCGAGTGAGGATCTCCAGAAGAATTTCCTGTAGTTCCATCCGAGTGAGTGAATCGAGCATGCCAAATGGTTCGTCGAGAAGCAACATTTTTGGCTTAAGGGAGAATGCTCGCGCGATACCAACGCGTTGCTGCATGCCTTGGCTTAATTCGCTGGCACGCGAATGGAGGCTAGTTCCTAACCCGACGAGCGTGAGATAGTAGGCGACGATGTCATGCCGCTCACGTTTCGTCGCGTGCGGATACACCTGATTCACTCCGAGCAATACATTTTCAAATGCCGTCATCCAAGGCATCAAACACGGCGATTGAAACACCACACCTCGATCTGGTCCCGGGCCGACAATTTCGCGACCACCGATCGCGACTCCGCCGTGAGTGATTGAATTGAGCCCTGCCACCATGGTCAACACGGTGCTCTTACCGCAGCCTGAATGTCCAAGTAGACAGACGTACTCACCCTTCTGCATGTTGAGATCGAATTCCTCGACGATCACGGCAGGTCCGTTGGGGGTATCGTAAGTCTTTCCGAGACGGAACATCTCAACGTAGCCGCGCATATTAGATGATTTCTAGTCGGGGTTAACGAACAAACGAAACGTTCACTTTAGGGCTGCGTTGTGAATGTAATGGCTTGGCAACGTGAAATCCTTTGGCTGGACCGGTGGTAATTTGATTGCGGCGACCGAGGATGTCGCTGCTTGATCCGCTCGGGATTTCTGTCGGACGGCTACCAAGTAGTTGGTAATGCCGTTGCGTAGATTCTTGAAGTTAGCGTCATGATTCAACGCTGCCTTTTCACGTGGACGGGTCAATTCGACGGCGAACGTAGGACCGAGCGACGCGTTCGGGCCGGGGTTCAAGGGTACGATGCGGTCGGCGACCATGATCGCCTCGTCGACGTCGTTGGTGATCATGATGCAGGTTTGACGTTCTTCTTCCCATATTCGTAGGATTTCCTCTTGCATCACGGCACGAGTCAACGCGTCGAGAGCGGATAAAGGTTCGTCGAGAAGAAGGATTTTGGGTTTCATCGCCAGTGTCCTTGCAAGCGAAGTTCTTTGGCGCATGCCTCCCGAAAGTTCGTGTGGATGTCGATGTGCGGCGTGAGTCAGGCCAACCATTTCGATGAACTTTTCAACGTGGTCACGTCGTTCAGAGCGAGACCAACTACCGAATACCTTGTCGACGGAGAGCGCAATGTTTCCCCGAACCGTTAGCCACGGGAGCAACGAGTAGTTCTGAAAGACGAGTCCGCGGTCGGGGCCAGGGTCGACAATCGGTCGGCCTTCCATCAAGATTTCGCCAGAATCAGGGCGAATCAATCCAGCGATTAGTTGCATCAATGTTGTTTTGCCACTTCCGCTGAAACCGCAAATTGCTAGAAACTCGCCTTCTCGAACGTTCAGATTGATGCGAGCAAGCACGGGATTTTGTGTTGCACCGGACCCATAACCTTTGGTCACCCCCTTTAGTTCGAGAATGGGACGCTGCGGCGTTGTCCTCGGCGAACGCTTGACTTGTATGGTCGAGGCGACCGATCCATGACTGACAGGTAGGCTTTCGATAGCAGCCGAATTTAATGCTTCGCTAGTGGTATACATTGCTGTGTTACTCGTGGTTGGATCGGATTCGGTTAGCCGGCAACGGGATTTCCAAAGCTCACCAGATTGCGGAGGAACACCATGATTCGATCGAGGATTAAACCGACGAAACCAATCACCAAAACCGCGACGGCGATTTTTGAGTAAGTACTGTTACTTCCATTTTGAAACATGTCCCATACAAATTTCCCGAGCCCAGGATTTTGGGCTAGCATGTCCGCAGCGATTAGCACCATCCATCCGACGCCAAGGCTAATGCGCAGGCCAGCAAACATGAGCGGTAAGGAAGCTGGGAAAATGATTTTGCAAAGTGTTTGCCACCATGACAGTTTCAAGACTTTGGCAACGTTGAGATAGTCTTTATTGACTGTCGACACACCCAACGCGGTGTTCACAAGCGTTGGCCAAAGCGAACAGAGACTGACGGTTGTCGCTGAAATCAGGAAGGCTCTTGAAAAGAACGCGTCTTCGACGTTTGATCCGCTGTACCACCAAATGATAACGATGGATGCGATCGGCAACCAAGCCAGTGGACTGACAGGCTTGAAAAGTTGTATGACTGGGTTCATCGCCGCATTGAATAGGGGACTCATTCCGCAAAAGATTCCGAGCGGGACGGCAATGATGGTTGCGATACTAAAACCGACAAACACCGTTCCGATACTCCGCAGCGTTTGATCAACAAATGTGGGGGCGGAGGTAGGGATATAATTTGCTGCTTGCAACGCCTTTTTCCTGAAGACTTCTGCATTGGCCAAATACCTTGCTTTGCTCTCTCCGGTGAGGGAAGTGGCCTGATTCTCAGCCGCTTTGGCTTGCTGCATCAACGATCCTGCTTTTTTTCGTTCCTCGACGATGGCTATCTGGTCGGCGACCTTTTGGGCGAGATGAGCCGTCCACAGTTCTTTTGCCGCCTCCCACGTTGAAGTCGGGCTTGGTAATTGAGCACTGTCTGTTTTTATTCTCGCTGCTGCGAGTGACCAGAACCCGATGAATAGCAATGTCGCAAGAATGGGAATGACAATGAATTTGAAGATCGATTGGAATTGTTCTCTGGGGCTTTCTCCAGCAGCCAATCGAACAAATGGCTCCAAAATTGGCAGCCCGCTAACTTGGCAAAATCGAAGTGCCGTTCCTCGCCAATTCATTATCTAGCCTAGTGGTGGACGGACGGATGGATATTAGTAATGTGGTACGACTGATGTTGAATGGACGCTACTGACCATCAGGGAGCTTGGGAGTACTTCACTCCTGTTCGTCGGATTGTGCTTTAGTTGGATTTCGGTAAGTTCACGGCCGGGCGCGACGTGGCAGTACCGGAAGTTCGCACACGCCGCGCCCTCAATGGCCGCTTCACGAGATGACACACAGTGGACTGCTGTGTCGCTCCGAACGATGGTTGCAACGCTATTGCTATTGCTATTGCTATTGCTCTTGCAACTTAGCTTCATCTTTATTTCCAATTTCAAAGCTATTGATGTACGCGATCGGATTTTTAGCGTCGTACGCCTTGCCATCAATGAAATCCCTTGTCACTGGACGGTAACCGTCATAGTCAATGCCAGGTATGTCGGCCTCTGCCAACTTGCCTTCTTCTATCAGAAGCATGGCGGCCTTTCGGTAGATCGCTGGTTTGTAAATTTGCTTAGCAGTCGCCGCATACCAACTTGCTGGCTGAGCGTCAGAGATTTGTCCCCAACGACGCATTTGGGTCAAGAACCAAATACAGTCGCTATAGTGTGGGTAACTCGCATAGCCCTTGAAAAATACATTGAAGTCAGGCAGCGGTTGGATGTCAGTTTTTTGATAGACAAACGTGCCTGTCATGCTGTTATCGATCACGTCAACGTCGGCCCCGACGTACTCGGGTCGGCTTAAGATTTGCGCTGCCTCTTGTCGATTGACAAGTTTTCCCGCCTCGTCGGTTGCGTCCAGCCACTTGCCAGCCCTCATCAATGCCTTCACGAGGGCTATATGTGTATTGGGGTTCTTTTCGTTCCATTCATGCGTAACGCCAAATACTTTCTCCGGGTTATTCTTCCAAATCTCGTAGTTGGTAATCACAGGCACCCCGATGCCCTTGATTACGGCTTGCTGATTCCAAGGCTCGCCAACGCAGTATCCGTCGATGGTCCCTGCTTCAAGTGTCGATGGCATTTGGGGCGGTGGTGTGACGCTGATCAATACATCGGCGCCAGTCATACCGGTGATGTCTTCGTTGGAATACATGCCGGGATGAATTCCTGCTGCAGACAACCAATAACGAAGTTCGTAGTTATGAGTGCTAACGGGAAAGACCATGCCAAGATTGAATTCTTTGCCATCACGTTTGTACTGTTCCACTATCGGTTTCAGGGCAGAAGCGCTAATCGGATGGCTGGGGGTAGGCGAGTTGAGGGAAGCATCGTTTTCTTGCATTAGCTTCCAGATCTTGTTACTGACGGTGATCGCGTTGCCGTTGTAATCGAGGCTGTATGCGGTGATGACGCTCGCTTTGGTTCCAATTCCAACGCTAGCCCCAATCGGTTGCCCAGCCAGCATGTGAGCGCCATCAAGTTGTCCATCAATGACGCGGTCCAGCAGAACTTTCCAATTCGATTGGGCTTCAATCTCAACGTTGAGACCCTCTTCACTGAAGTAACCTTTTTCTTTTGCAATGACTAAGGGTGCACAATCGGTTAGCTTGATGAAACCGAGTTTAAGACTGGGTTTCTCGATATCTAGTATCGTGGCCGCCGTGGGTGTGTTCATCGCCGATGGAGCGGCGGACTGGTCGACAATGGCTGGAGTTTCCGACTGCAGTTCCAACTCAAGATCTGCCATAGACACCTCAGAGGAGCCGCAGCCAACAGCTGACAGAGTCAAAAGTACAGTGAACAACGACGACCAACGGACGGCGCGGTTCGGTGGATCACAAAGCGTCGGCACTGGTGTCAAAGGTGTGGGACAAAGGTGCACTTCAGAGTTCCTGTTGGTGTCATTCGATCGACGAAGGCGATGGGTGGAGACTGGTTATGTTTTGGTATGAGGGATGCAAGTGGGGTATGCAAAAGGTGCATTCGTTTTCAACGGCGAGCATGCCATCAATCGTTCAAAGCACGCCGTATGCCGGCATTTCAGATGCGCCGATGAACAAGGGCTAAGGGAAAAGAAGTCTGCAAAGGCCGGGCGCAAAGGGGGAAATCTGTTCACTTCGGCGCGCGGCGCGCTTAGCAGATTAGTGGGTGATGACGCAGGGTGCTGAAAGGAGAGGCACTATTCAGAGTCCATGCACGAGCCGTGGCAGCTCGCGAAAAGGAAAGTGGTTTGATTCGAGCCACCTTCCCCCCGTCCGATGCGGAAAGGAAGCCGCAGGCGAATTTGCCGAGTATGACGATCGATCCTGGCGTAGGCATTGCGCGATTGAAATGCATTTGAGCGCAGTTTTCGGTCGTTTCAGATCGACTAACCACTTATGGCGTGTGAGAACCGGAAGTCTTGCGAGCCAGTCCTTACGACTCACCGACGGCGAGTGGAGCTTTCTTTCATTTCAACTGAAGGAACCGTTTCGGGGGGATAGCGTGAGTGCAGTTACAAATACGCAACTACCCGCTTGGATGGAGCCTAATATGTCCCGTACCAGCTCTCGCCGCTGGCTAGCAGCC
>JANOBM010000026.1:0-7208 GCA_031411655.1 Planctomycetaceae bacterium | reverse complement strand
CACCAACTTGGCAGACTTTCTCTCGCAGTTGCTTCAGCGCCACGGCACAAACGCCAAGATGATCTTAATTCGCGGCTCGCAGACCTTTGGTGAACGCGCTGAGGGAAGTGACGAACCGGGATTATGGCTAGCGATGCGTGATTGGCTGAACGCGAATCCTCAGTATTACGTGGCGGTACACCGCCCTAATCAATATGGGCTCACGCTGCTTTCCCGTGACGCGCATGGGAAACCGGATGCTCCGATCATTCCATGGCCGCTGGGTTATGGCCCTGGAACTGAACTCAAAGCCCTCCTCGCCAGTGTTGGCATCGAAGCAACTGCCGCATGCTCCTGCAATGCATTCATGCTGCAGATGGATACGTGGGGCGTCGAGGGGTGTCGTAAGAATCTCGATGTGATTGTTATGCGACTGCGAGAGAAGGCAAACGATTGGGGTTGGACAACGATCTTTGCCGACAAAGCCAAAGAAACGTCCGAGAATCATCAACTGACTTTCGCTGAGAAGCTCAAGATCGGGATGAAATCACTCACCACGGGCCTAGCGTTCAAGATGAACTGGCTCGATCCATACCCTGGCCTGGCGACTGAAGCGATCGCGCGCGCAGAGCAGAAGAAAACTGCAATACCATCCGCTTGTGGGGAGGATTGTGATGGCGCGAGTTGCACGAAACCAGATTGCAAAAGGATGGCCTCGTGAAACCGGAACTATCATTTTGCACCTGGATTCATAATCGCCTCTGGCAATACTGCCAAGTGCTTGCGCGGAATCTCCATGTGACGGCAGGCAAGCCAGTTGAATTTGTACTGCTAGATGTCGACTCCAATGACGGCTTGTACGAGTGGCTCATGAGCACCGGATTGATGAGCCAGATCAAGTACGTGCGCCAGTCACAAATGATTCACACCAGCAAGCTCAAGAACCAGAGCCATCGCATAGCAATCTCCGACATTCGGGTAAATCTCGACGCCGATAACTATCTAGGACCAGAGTACTGCGATTTAGCGATGTCACTGGAGCCACATCAATTCCTTCACGCTTGGTCTGGCAACTGGTCGGACGGCACCTGTGGTCGGTTGGCTTATCACCGCACCGTATTCGAAAATTTCGGTGGATACGACGAGTCGCTTGGTCCCGTTGGCTACGACGATCTAGACCTTCGCAACCGATTGATCGCGGGCGGAGCGCAGTGCGTGCTCAATACAAATGCCAGTGTGTATGGAGGTGCGATCGACAACACGAGAGAACAAGCGATCCAGTCAATGGAGGTTGAATCCTGGGATGCCTGCAACTCAAAAAACGTCCTGCAATCAAGGCGAAACATTGAACATTCCCGTCTGGTAGCCAACCAACCATGAAAATCGTCTGCCTCATGCCGACTTACGGTCGGCGTCGTGAGTTACTTGAAAACTCACTCGCTTGCTTCGTCGCTCAGACTCATCCGGAAAAAACGCTCGTGATCTACGACGATCTGGGAACGCTAGCCGAGACCCGCTGTGACTGTGAAGACGTAGTCATTATTTCAAAACACAGGAGGTGCCCCTCAGTCGGCGCCAAATACAACGATCTCTACGCCGCAATGCCACCTGAAGACTATGACGCCATCGCGGTTTGGGATGACGACGATATCTACCTTCCCGATCACCTAGCAACTCATGCTAAGGTGCTTAAGTCCGCTCGGTGGTCAAAACCCTCTCAAATTATCTCTGCGTACTTCGAGCCACCACGAGTCGAATCCGCAGCAGGCCGCTTTCATGGCTCGATTGCTGTTCGCCGTGACATGCTACAAGCACTAGCCCATCGGTTTGGCACACCTTGGATTGACACCACTCGCGCCACGTTCGATCAAGAATTCCTCACTCGCTGCGCTCAACATTCAGCGCCAGGCGATCCCTGCGAGTTCGCGCCGCCACAGTACATCTATCGTTGGCAGACATCGCAATCCGGCCACTGCTCTGGCCTGATGGATCGTACAACCTGGTACCGCGACTACCAGCCTGACAGTCGAACGCCCATCTCCGTTCTCGAGTCCAATCGTGACAGTGATACGAGAGCGGGTTCAGTACTCGTACCGAGCTTCGGTTAACAACCTTCGGTCCCACACCTTACCGCTTAACAAATTGCAAAGCATCGTACCACTGAGATTCATCGAAAACCGATGCAAACTTACTTGGCGGTTGCTTCCGTGCCTTTTCCAGGAGTTAGAAACGACAAATGATGGGCGGCATGAATCCACATGAATTGACGCCACTGGTCCGGAGGCAGATTGTCAACGAAGGGATAGTCCGCCAGTGAACCATCAAACACCTCGGACCTTCGCACCGCAACGATACAGGCATCGATGATTTCATTGTTATCGGCTGAGCCAATGCACTGCGGTACGAGACGCGCGATTGTCGGAACGCTGGGCATTCGCCGCGTTTGTAAAATACGGTTCGTTAACCAAACACCAAAGGTCCGTCGGATGATCCAAGGCAACCGAAACCCGAGGCCTTCCATCTCGCCGACCATCGTCATCGTAAGGTGCTCACAGATCTGCGAAAGGTTCCAGCGTTTTGTTTTTCGATACCCGCTCGCACGCAGAGACTCGATCTCCGCGATGACTGCGTCAGCGGATCGCAGATCAAGTGTTCGCCTTTTTGGATTCATGATTTTCACAATCGCGGCGTGGTTTCTTGGTCATTATCGCGTTGGTCCGTTCTCTCTAAAAGTCAGCCAATCTTTCAAAATCACACCTGCGACAATTCGTCGATGGCAAGCTTGAAACGGAATTCCTATCTCTCTCATCAACAGATCAACGATGGAACGGATCGAACTGCCAACACTCGAATATCACCGCGCCTACGGCTGCAATATCTCCTGCCAGCAGTGCAGTCACTACAGCAACTTTCACTTTGCCGGAAAACTGCCGACGATTGATGAAGCCGACGCCGCGTACTCGCTTTGGTCGCATCGACTGAGGCCGATGAGGCTTGCACTGCTCGGTGGCGAACCACTGTTGAACCTAGCAATCATCCAGCACATTCAACTGGCGCGGCAGCGCTGGGCTGAGAGCGAGTTGATGCTCATCAGCAACGGGTTTTTGCTTCATCGGCTCCCTCAACTGCCCGACGTTCTTCGCGAGACACGCTGCAGGCTCGAAGTCAGCCAGCATGGCACGCACGATGCATACCTCAAACGGTTTCGCAGTATGAAACAGTTGGCTTGGCGGTGGCGGAAACAGTATCGCCGACTCAAGATTCGCATCCGTCGATCACATGTAGGCACGCTACCGCCAAATCCATTCATTGCACCATTCGATCTGCCGGACGAAGAGCCGTCGTATATCCCACCGGATAGTTCCGGTGGCGAAGGTGAAGGATCATCAAGCGAAGATCCAGGCCCGCGTCCGCCATGGTGGCCTGCGGATTGGCCATGGCCAACTCCACCGGATGAGTCAGTGGTTATTGAAGCGCCGCCACCACAACCCAACATCATCATCATTTGGCCGCGACTCCCACCAGACCTTCCCTATCACTTGCCATCTGGTTATCACTATCCCGATAATCTGCCAGAAGGCCGTCCAGGCACTACTACCCTGACCTGCCCCCCATCCCGTTGTAATACCGTGACGGCGAATCGGCTGGGCGTCTGACCTGTGGCTGCTCGACGTGCTTGCTGACCTCGGCAAAGCACGTCGTGTTGGCGTTTATGGCACGTTAGTGTGCTGTCTGGTTGCTCTGCGATCACTTTAGTCATTTGTTGGCTTCTGCTTTCAAGGGCGTTTCAGTCCCCGTCGTGCAATTGTTCGACTGGAAGCCTTCGGCACGAAACGTGCATACCGGTATGGGGTATAGCAGAGGTTGCCACAATGACAGACACAGGACGAACCATGGTCACAGCACAAATCACCGTTACCGATCCCATGTGCGGGATGACGGTCAATCCAAGCGACTCGCGAAAAAGCATCCACGAAGGGAATCCGTACTTTTTCTGCAGCGCAAGTTGTCAGCAAAAGTTTGATTCCGATGCCGCTGGAGTTCTAGCAAGACGGGCCGAGAAAAACTCGTCAAAGTCTTGCGGAGCGACGCAAGCCTCATCCTGCTGTTGTAGTGGTAAGCAAGAGGACATTGCATCGCAGCCATCATCTGCGGCTGATCCGCAAGCGATCTACACGTGTCCGATGCACCCGGAGATCGAACAAGTCGGTCCTGGGGATTGCCCGATTTGTGGCATGGACTTGGAGCCGAAGAATGCCGCCATGGCCGACCATGGTGATGACGAACAGTTCGCCGACATGAAGCGGCGATTCTGGGTGGGCGTCGCCTTTTCTGTTCCTTTGCTAGTGATCGCGATGGGGCCAATGGTCGGATTGCGAGTCGCTGACTGGATGAGTCACATAGCGTTGGGATGGTTGCAGTTGGCATTGGCGACGCCGGTTGTATTTTGGTGCGGATGGCCTCTGCTGGTTCGCGGTGCAAAGTCGTTTCGCAGTTTGAATCTCAACATGTTCTCGCTGATCGCCGTTGGAACGCTCGCGGCTTATCTGTTCAGCTTGGTGGTCGTGCTACTGCCTGGTGTGATTCCAAAAGCGTTCTTCGAAAATGGAATGCCGCCGCTATATTTTGAAGCTGCGGCGGTAATCATCACGCTCGTCTTGCTTGGACAGGTCTTGGAGCTGAGAGCACGACAACAAACCGGCGGTGCGATTCGGGAATTGTTAAAGCTCGCACCCGAGACGGCGCATCGCATCAAGGATAAAGGCGAAGAAGAGATCTCGCTCGATGCAGTTCACAAGGGCGACCACTTGCGAGTTCGTCCGGGCGAAAAAATTCCCGTCGACGGGAAAGTGTTAAGTGGGTCGAGCAGCGTCGATGAGTCGATGTTGACGGGCGAGCCGATGCCGGTGAAGAAGACAGAAGGGGACGACATCACGGGCGGGACGCTGAACCAAACCGGTGCCTTGGTCATGGAAGCCATCGGAGTTGGCGGTGATACCGTTCTAAGTCGCATTGTGCAAATGGTCGCGGACGCGCAGCGGAGTAAAGCACCGATTCAAAAACTGGCCGACACGGTTGCGCGTTACTTCGTGCCAACGGTGATCGCTTGTTCGATTGCGGCGTTCATCGGTTGGGCAGTTTTCGGACCGGAGCCGCAGTTGGCTCATGCGTTTGTCGCTGCAGTGGCTGTGTTGATCATCGCGTGTCCCTGTGCGCTTGGTTTAGCGACGCCGATGTCGGTGATGGTTGGAGTTGGTCGCGGTGCCAAGGAAGGTGTCTTGATCAAGAATGCTGAAGTGCTCGAGTTGATGGAAAAGGTCGATACCATTGTGGTTGACAAGACTGGCACGCTGACCCAGGGCAGCCCCGAAGTGACTGGCGTCGAGACGTTTGGTGATTGGAAAGAGAGCGATGTGTTGAAGATTGGCGCCGCAGTCGAATCACAAAGCGAACACCCATTGGCTCAAGCGGTAATGCGTCGTGCGAAGGCGGATAACTTGCAAACATTAGAAGCAACGAACTTCGACAGCATTACCGGCGGCGGAGTTCGAGCACACGTCGATGACCACGATGTTCTGATTGGTAAGGCGGACCTGTTGGACGAGCAAGGTGTCACGAGTGTCGACGCTGGCCGATCGAAGGCACTCTCGCATCAAGCCGAAGGAGCGACCGTGGTGTTCGTCGCCATCGACAAAAAGCTGGCAGGCATCCTGGCAATCACTGACCCCATCAAACAGAGCACGCCGGCGGCATTGAAGACACTGCATGAACTTGGCTTGAAAGTGGTGATGTTAACCGGTGACGCGGAAGCGACCGCGAAAGCCGTCGCGACTAAACTCGGCATCGACGAATTTCACGCCGGGGTGTCACCCGAGCAAAAACATGACTTCATTCGCAAGCTGAAGGACGACGGAAAAATCGTGGCGATGTGTGGCGACGGAATCAACGACGCACCGGCACTTGCCGAATCAAATGTTGGCATTGCGATGGGTACGGGAACGGGTGTGGCGATCGAATCGGCTGGCGTGACGCTGGTCGGCGGCGATCTTCGTGGCGTCGCGGCGGCGGCAAATCTCAGTCGCAAAACCATGAGCAACATTCGTCAGAATTTGTTCTTCGCATTCATCTACAACACATTAGGCATTCCAGTCGCGGCTGGGTTGCTGTATCCCGCCTTCGGCGTGCTGCTGAGTCCGATGATCGCAGCGGCGGCAATGAGTCTCAGTAGTGTTTCGGTGATTGCAAATGCATTGCGATTGCGATCAATTAAGCTGACTTAAGTAGATGCACACCAACCCAATTGTATTCGAATATCCAATCATTTCGAGAAAGTAATTCATGTCGCCGATCCTTGTTGCCATTGCATCTGCTTGTATCTTGCTTTCAACAGGTCAATTGCTTGCGACCGAACCGGTCGTTGTTGTTTCAGAAGCGGTCGTCAAAGGCGCAAAGCAACCACCTGTCGCTGTGGATAAAGCAGGATCGATTTTCGTAGCATTCGGGGCTGGTCAAGAAATCTTTATTTGCAAGACGGTGGATGCGAACACCACTTATAGCAAACCGATTCGCATTGCTCAGGTGAAGGGACTTGCGATAGGCATGCGCCGTGGTCCGCGAATTGTGATTGGTGAAGGCTGGATCATCGTGACAGCGATCAGCCACCAATCTGGCGAGTTGTTGAGTTGGAGATCGACTGACGCTGGCGACTCCTGGAGTGAAGCGGTTCCTGTAAACGACGCCAAGGCCAGCGCCCGCGAGGGGCTGCACGCGATGGCCGTGGGTGTTGATGGAACAATCGTTGTTGTATGGTTGGATCATCGCAATCAGGGCGCTCAGATTTTTGGTTCCGTTTCACATGATGGCGGTTTGACTTGGAAGCCCAATCAACAGATCTATGCTTCGCCTTCAGGTACCGTATGCGAATGCTGCCACCCGTCTGTGGCGATTGGACCAGCCAACGAAATTTATGTGATTTGGCGAAACTCAGTCGATGGGAGCCGCGACATGTACTTGACGCGTTCTGACGACGGAGGTCGAACGTATTCGGAAGCAAAGAAATTAGGAACAGGTTCTTGGAAATTGAATGCTTGCCCGATGGATGGTGGAGATCTTGCGGTTGCAGAGGATGGTTCGTTGACTACGGTATGGCGGCGCGATGGAACTCTCTATACCTCCGATGCCGGCCGAGCTGATGAAGTGCGGCTTGCCTCGGGCGAGCAACCATGCTT
>JANOBM010000025.1:0-11547 GCA_031411655.1 Planctomycetaceae bacterium | reverse complement strand
CAAGAACCCCGAAACTTCGGACGCCATGTTTACCATTTTGGAAACGCAGAAGCTGCTGGATTGCAAGACAAAGCTGACGCTGATTCCACGCAAGAGCGGCTTACTAGCCGACCTGTTAGCTGCCAAAGATACGCCTGTATTGGAATAAGCAAATGGGCGTGATGGCAATCTTAAAGGCTTGGCAAAATCCCTAGCTTGGGACGTTGTCCGGCCGAAAAGTTCGACATTGAGCTCGCTGGTACGTCATCGGATGGCATCGACGGACACTCACAATTTCGTTAATCGATAACCACGGCCCGTTCGCATCTGCAATTACCGTTTGAAGTCAATGCAAACGATCTCTGCATCGTCTCGAAGGAACAGCTTTCCATCCGCAAGGACGGGAGCTTGTCGAGTCTTGCCAATTACCTTGGCGCGGCCCAGTTCTTCATAGGATTTCGGGTTCAAACGAGCGAGCACCAGTTCGCCAGCAAACGTTGAAATGATCAACTTTCTATCGGCGGCAATCAGGTTGCCTTTGCCGAAACGTGTTTCGCGCCAAGCGACTTTTCCAGTCTTCGCGTCGATACAAGTCAGATGGGTAACCGGGCCGGCGCTACCGACATTGTCAAATCCATAGGCATGGCCGTCGATGTGAATAGGAGTTTGCCATTCGCTACGAAACACACTTCCGCCGCCCCACGACGACCAGACTTCCTTCGTGCTGAACGCATCACCCTGCGGTTCCAGCTTTAGCAGCACCGAACCATGGTTTTCGCCAGACGAAAGCAACACCTGATCGTCAATGGCGATAGGCGTGGCGGTGTTGCAGTTGTAGTCGGTTTCGTAATCGTATTGCCACAAAATTCTCCCTGAAGTGGGGTCCAATCCGAGCGCGCCGAGACCGATAAATGCAACGATTTGGCTCTTGCCCGCAATCGTTAACAGCGCCGGCGACGAATAACCCGCGGCACCATCACCCGTTTTCCAGACGAGTTTGCCGCTCGACTGGTCCACCGCAACCACTGCCGCTCCTGGCGCCCCTAACGCCACAACGACCGTTTCTCCAACAACCAGCGGCGAACAGCTCATGCCGTATTCCGACGGCTTTCCTCCTAGCTCGTTAAACAAATCGTTGCTCCATAGCATTTTTCCCGTCGCTAAATCCGCAGCGACCAACTTGCCCTCCCCTGTGAAGGCAAACACTCGGTCGCCGTGAATCGTTGGAGTAGCACGCGGCCCATCGCCCATCCCATTCTTGTAATCTGCAGACAGCTCGAGATCCCACTTCGGCTTACCAGACTTGAAGTCGAGCGAGATAAGCCGCTGCTGTCCATCGCGTTGTACAAGCGTTAGAACTTGGTCGTTCGATACGACAATCCCCGACATGCCCACACCTCCGGGAACTCGCCAAAGCACCTTAGGACCATCTTGGGGAATGGTGTCAACAAGGCCAGTCTCCTTCGAAATGCCATTGCGATCAGGGCCCAAGAATTGGCCCCAAGTGGTTGATGACTGCGTATCTGCTTCCGTACCAGTGCTTGCGCCAGCATCCAACTCCGCGTTAGCATCCAACTCGGCTGCGGCATCGATTTCCGCATCTTCAGAGGGACCAGTATTGGCACCAGAGATTGCATGAACGATCACAAAATCAACCAGCTCCTGGCAGCGAAAAAAACCTTCCCAGAAATTGTGGCCTTGGCCTTTTACGACAATCAAGTTGATCGCATCGCTTGCCCCGGCTCGATTGTATGTTTCCGCAAATGCGGACGAGTTCTCTTTCAATGGAACTACTGTGTCTTCGTCGCCGTGAATGATCATGACCGGGAGTTTTGCCTTGGCCAAAACGGACATCCGAGCAATGGGATTGAACCTCTCGTTTTGCGATTCGAGTTCTGTGGCAGTAAGGCCATACGCAGGGGCAGCTTTCTCGATACCTGGATAAGTTCGAAAATCAAAAACGGGATAGATGCCTGCCAGCCCTGAGAATCGTTCAGGATGGTCACAAGCCCAAGCCGTGACCCACAGCCCACCGCGACTTCGGCCTAACAAGCATGGTTGATTGGAAAGTCCACGCATGGAAGTCATCTGTGTATAAAACGCATCGAAGAGCTTGCGCGACGCGGGGCTTCCGTACGCTTCACCCACATCGATACCAGCGACTGCCACTCCAGCCGCCAAGAATTTTTCGTGCATCCATCGCTCATGGTCATCGGGATAACCCGCCAGCGTCGGTGCATAGAAAACCCAAGGTTGCGGTGTTCGACGCAACTTGGCGTCCGGCCATAAAATGAAGGCGGGTCGATTCTCGACGAGGAAACTTTCACCGGGAAGGATGAGCGACTTGATCTCAGGTTTCTTTTCCGGTTCTTCTGCAGGGGAAACGCCTCCCGCGATGCAAAGCGGAAACAAACCGAGTAAGACGCACAAAACTCGAAAGTAGGACTGCATCGATTCACCTAAAACGCTTGAAATGGACCATGACGGCAACGTGGTGTTGGGAGACGCGTGGGCATCTTAACGTACACAAAATGAGCTACGCTACTCAGTTGGTCGTGTTGTATATTAATCATCTACCGCGAAGCTCGGCTTTCACGGTGGCCTCGGGCCCTTTCAACTCACAGGCAGTGTTTACTCGGTGACACAAAACAAGCGAATTCGCCGTTCGGAAATCCAGGAATCGAAGTCTGCTGTCGGCAGCAACGTCGCCACTCCGCCCGCTTTAAGGCCAGGGATCATTGGTATAGCCCTTGTCGTAACGGTCGGCGTTGGGTTCGGGTTTTATTGGTGGCAAACTCGCGGTGTTGGAACGGAACGAGTAGTAAATACCGGTTTTTCACAAAAGCCACGTGAATTAGAACCAGTTGTCATACCCACGCTGCCCGCCGTGGCTAAAGAACAAAACGCCGAAAGGCTTGTGGCTCAATCAAACGTTCGCGAGCAAGGCGTCCCGATCCCAGAAACGCTGCTTCGAAGACCGGACCGAACCGGCAAATTCTGGTATGTCGGGGAAGCAGACACGGACTCACTGGTAGAGATCCCATTCCCACCTGGCAAAAAGCCCGGCGCGCCGCCCAAACTCGACCCTGTCCTTGAAAACCCCGGATTCCTCGGCGCCCAAGCTTGTCAATCGTGTCATCGAGACCGATACGATACGTTCATTCATACGGCACACCACTTGAGCAGCCAGCTGCCTACCGCTGAAACGATCGCGGGCTCCTTCGACGCTGGCAAGAATGAGATGCGGACGAAAAATCCAAACGTGCACTTCACGATGCTAAACCGCGATGGCCGCTTCATTCAAAAAGTATCGTTTTATGGTTGGGAGTTTGAGATCCCCATCGACTTCGTCATCGGTTCATCGAAACTTGGCCAGGCTTACCTGTACTGGGATTTTGACGCGCTTTACCAGACGCATGTGACCCACGTCACCGAGGCAAATCGTTGGATCAACAGCCCAGGCTATCTCGATGGCGACGCGGTCTATTCACGACCGATTCGTTCGCGTTGTCTCGAATGTCATTCAACCTACGTCGATTCGCGTGACCGCGAGAACCATTTCACCCCAGGATCATTGATTCTGGGTATTTCGTGTGAACGATGCCACGGGCCAGGCAAGCCTCACGTGGATCACCACACGCTTCATCCCGAAGATAAGAAAGCACAGTTTGTGACAGTGCCGACCGACCTGACGCGACAACAGCAGTTAGACGTTTGCGGACAATGTCACTCGGGATCAAGCAGTTTGATCGCGATGCCCTATTCCTTTCGTCCAGGGAATCGACTTGAGGATCACTATCAACCCGCGGATGAGAAATCCATTCGTAACAGTGTCCACGCCAGCAATCAGGCCACACGCCTAGCGCAGAGCAAATGCTTCCAAAATTCGCAAATGGCCTGCGCCGATTGTCACAATTTACATCAATTAGAACGCGGTCAACTGAAGGTGTTTTCGACACGCTGCATGAAGTGCCATGAGACTCAGGATTGTGGCATGGCAGAAAAGGTTGGCGAAAAAATAAGCGACAATTGCATCGATTGCCACATGCCCAAAGAAGCGACATTAAATATGCAATTGGATTCGATGGACGGTAACGTTTTCCCACCGCTCCGAGACCACTTCATTCACTTGGACAACGAGGCTACCCAAGAGTTTCTGAAAAACGCGGGTATTGAATAGATGCCCACGACTCAGGTGTTATTATCGCTACGTTCGAACTGCATTCGTCTGCCAACGCCATCCTCTTCTCACGGATGGCTTTCGAGAAAGCGATCCCGCGTTTAAACGGTTGTAATTCGCCCCTGGCAGTAGCCTCGCCCCAACCGAGGAGAGCCTGCGTAGAGTCGAAATTGGAGGTACAATGAGATCCCCGCTGTCGAAACCTTCCTCCACTCTTGCCGCAGTCACCTTATGCCGACTATGCGTGAATCCAAAGTTCAGTCGAAAAAGCGAACTTGGGCCCAAACATTGCTGTGTATCCGATGTTTGATGGTTGCGTTTGCAATGGGTTGGCTGGCGAATGCATCGACTCTGGCAATCGCAGATTCGGGACGAGTTCAGTTCAATCGTGACGTTCGACCGATCCTCTCGGACGTGTGCTTTCAATGTCACGGTCCCGATGAGGGGCAGCGTCACGGTGGCTTGCGACTGGATCTAGCCGGCGCAGCGTTAAAAGGAGGCGACTCGGGTCCGTCTGTGGTTCCGGGAAAATCGGAAGAAAGTGAATTGTGGACTCGCATCACCTCGAAAGACCCTTCGGTTCAGATGCCGCCCCCCGATTCAATAAAGTCTTTGAATGCATCTCAACTGGATACTCTCAAACGTTGGATCGACGAAGGGGCGGAATACCAGGGTCATTGGGCATTTCTGAGAGTGGAGCGTCCAGAGGTGCCGACCCTCCCAAGTCACACGGACAAAACAAACCGACCGAACGGTCCAGCAGACAGCCTCGATACAAGCGGTACGCACCCGATCGATGCATTCGTTCGCACTAAACTTGCCAGAATGGGACTTCCTTACTCGCCCGAAGCCCCACCAGAAACGCTGATTCGCCGGGTCACGCTTGATCTCATCGGGTTACCTCCAACGCCTGACGAAGTAGCCGTGTTTCTGGCGGATGAGTCTCCCCATGCGTATGAGAAGGTCGTGGATCGATTGCTCGCTTCACCGCACTACGGAGAGCGAATGGCACAGCAATGGCTTGACTTTGCAAGGTATGCGGACAGCAACGGTTTTCAGGTCGATTCGTCACGAGAAATGTGGGGATGGCGTGATTGGGTGATCGATGCGTTTAACCGGAATCTACCTTTTGACCAGTTCACGATCGAGCAGTTAGCGGGTGACATGTTGCCCAACGCCACTCGTGATCAAATCGTAGCGACCGGTTTCAATCGCAACACGAGGCTCAACGGCGAAGGCGGGCGGATCGCTGAAGAATGGTTCACCGAAACCGTCATCGATCGAGTTGAAACGGTGGGGCTAACTTGGATGGCGATGACGTTCAATTGTTGTCGCTGTCACGACCACAAATTTGATCCCATCACCCAGCAAGAGTTCTACCAACTATTTGCGATCTTTAATTCGGTCGAGGAAAGCGGCGTCCTTGACAGCGAAGGTGGCAGCGAAGGTCGCGGTAATAGCGCACCACTACTCCAGATCCCCGACGTAGACCAGGAGCAGCATTTGGCTTCGCTTAAACTAGCGATCAAAACGGCACAAACGAATGTTGAAGAGCTTTCGAGTAGCGCTGCGACGCGACAAGCATCGTGGGAGCCAGGGTTTGCAACACAAATCGCTACCATCGATAATCCGTGGAAGCTGCTCGAACCAACATCGGTTTTAAGTGAGGGCGGAACGACCTTTACCAAGCAAGACGATTCGACTTGGCTGGCCAGCGGCTCCAACCCCGCGTTCGACGTCTACACGATCGAGGCACCGATCGCAGCAGGCACTTTTAGCGGGCTCTTGTTAGAAGCATTTCCCGATCCGTCCTTGCCAAATCAAAGTCTCGGCCGATATCCAAATGGAAATTTCGTTCTGACAGACGTTGATGCGGTTATCACAGCTCCATCGCTTGCAAATTCATTGGTCGCAAACTTTACTCGCGCCGTTGCGGATTACGAGCAAACTGGTTGGCCCGTTTCGGCTATCGTGAACGCTAAAGCAGATCGAAAGGAAAAGAATCGCAAGGGTTGGGCAGTGGATGGCCCGACGAAGCGTGAACCCCGCCAGGCGATTTTTGCGTGCTTTTCGCCGTTAGCAATTCCCGATGGTGCGAAGATCACCATTACATTGCGGCATGATGCAATTGAGCAACACAGCATAGGCCGTTTTCGACTTTCGGTGGCATCGTTGCCTGGCGAAACGCTCCAGCTCGACGGTGCGAAAATCCCCGACCTCGTGCGGATAGCGATTTCAACGGAAATCTCAAAGCGCACTCAAGAACAATCCGTTGCGCTTGCTAATTATTTTCGTGACCATGCTGACACCAGCATAAAAGAGGCACAACAGCTTGTTTTGAAAGCGCAATCAGATCTTCGCGAATTCGAAAACAAGATTCCGATGGTGATGGTCATGAAAGAGCGGGCTACACCTCGCGAAGCATTTATGTTGATCCGGGGCGAGTACGATCGGCCGGCGGCGAAAGTCGAACGCGGATTGCCAGCGATTTTTTCGCCGCTACCCGAAGGTGCTTCGATGGACCGACTTGGCTTCGCAAAATGGCTCGTATCACGCGACCACCCTTTGACGGCCCGAGTGTGGGTCAATCGTGCTTGGGAACATTTCTTTGGAGTCGGCTTGGTGCGGACGACTGAGAATCTTGGATCCCAATCGGAATGGCCGAGTCATCCTGAATTACTTGATTGGCTCGCCGTTGAGTTGATGGAACCGACCAACTCATCGAATGACACGCAAACACACCCCGTTGCTTGGGACATGAAAGCGTTACAGAAGATGATTGTCATGAGTGCGACGTATCGGCAGTCCGCAAAGGTGACGACCTCGGATGATCCTGAAAATCGGTTTCTTTCTCGCGGCCCTCGATTCCGCCTTTCGGCTGAAGCCGCTCGCGACCAGGCTCTTGCTGTAAGTGGTTTGCTGGCGACAAAGGTCGGTGGTCCCAGTGTGCGACCTTACATGCCAGAAGGTGTGTGGGACGAAACCAGTCGCTATGGCAATTTGCGCGGCTACAAGAATGACACCGATGGCGGCCTGTATCGGCGGAGTCTCTATACGATTTGGAAACGCACCGCTGCACCCCCGTCAATGATGCTCTTTGACGCTCCAAGTCGAGAGGTTTGTACCGTCAAGCGTTCGCGGACAAACACTCCGCTGCAAGCCCTTGTTCTACTCAACGAAGTTACTTTTGTCGAAGCGGCGAGGA
This sequence comes from Planctomycetaceae bacterium, assembly GCA_031411655.1. Taxonomy (GTDB): domain Bacteria; phylum Planctomycetota; class Planctomycetia; order Pirellulales; family Pirellulaceae; genus UBA6163. The sequence continues at coordinate 4,183 of JANOBM010000025.1, read as the reverse complement.
AACTTGCCGAACGAATGATGCACGAAGGCGGTACGGATCTGTCAGCCCGGTTGGCATATGGGTTTGGTCTGGTGACCGCACGACAGCCGACCAAAGAGGAATTGCAAGTCTTAATCATGGGCTTCAGTGAAGATCACGCTCAATTCAGCGCCGACCCCCAATCGGCAGCAAAGTTGCTCCGTTTTGGACAGTCGAGTAGCGATACGACCTTGGACCCGGTTGAACTTGCAACCTACACGATGGCCGCCAATGTAATCCTGAACCTAGATGAAGCGATTACGCGAGAATGACCGCGATATTGGTTGAATTCAATGCCCCCCACGCCACCAATTGCCACTAGTGCGTACTGGAATTCCTTATGCTCCGATTTCCAAATGCTGATAAGCGCCATCGACGCCAGTTCCTTCAAACGGCGACGGCGGGACTTGGAAGCGCCGCGTTAGCAACTCTGCTGAATCCGCTCGCTCATCGTGCCTCCGGCTCTTCGCTTGGTCTGGCCCATCTGCCGCACTTTGCACCCAAAGCCAAACGGGTCATCTATTTGTTCCAATCGGGTGCTCCCTCGCAGATGGATCTATTTGATCCGAAGCCTTCATTGATAGATCGACAGGGCCAAGACCTGCCTGCGTCGATTCGGCAAGGCCAGCGATTGACGACAATGACTTCGGGACAAGCAACCTTTCCCGTTGCACCTTCAGTCTTCAAGTTTAAACAACACGGTGAATGTGGGATGTGGATGAGCGAGTTGCTGCCACACCTTTCAAACGTCGTCGATGAACTCTGTATGATTCGGTCGGTCCATACGGAGGCCATTAATCACGATCCAGCTATCACTTTTTGCCAGACCGGTTCGCAACTTGCAGGGAGACCGAGTATTGGATCTTGGCTCAGCTATGGACTGGGGAGCGAGAACGAGGATTTGCCAGCTTACGTCGTGCTGACCTCGTTCGGATCCGGTCGACCGGATGACCAACCGCTCTATGATCGACTGTGGGGAGCGGGTTTCTTACCAACGGAGCACCAAGGAGTAAAGTTTCGCAATCAAGGCGACGCAGTCTTGTATCTCTCCAATCCGCCAGGCATAGGCCCCAGTGGAAGGCGTAGCACGCTCGATCGCTTGAAAACGCTGAATGAAATACGTCTCGATGCGCTGGGCGATACGGAAATTGAGGCCCGAATCGCACAGTACGAAATGGCATTTCGGATGCAATCAAGCGTTCCCGATTTGCTGGACGTCAGCAAAGAATCAGCACAGACACTCGCAATGTACGGTCCCGACGTAACACGTCCTGGCTCTTACGCAGCCAATTGTTTGTTGGCGCGTCGTTTGGCGGAACGAGATGTGAGATTCGTTCAGCTATTCCACATGGGTTGGGATCACCATGGTGGCCTCCCCACAGCGATTCGCGGTCAATGCAATGATACCGACCAAGCCACCGCGGCATTGATCAACGATTTGAAGCAGCGAGGGATGCTAGAAGACACGCTGATCGTGTGGGGTGGTGAATTCGGCCGCACGATTTACTCGCAGGGAGCTATTACCGCGAATAACTATGGGCGAGACCATCATCCGCGTTGCTTTACGATGTTGCTCGCCGGTGCGGGGATCAAAACGGGGCTGACTTACGGTGAAACGGACGAATATTGTTACAATATCGTTCGCGATGGAGTCCATTTTCACGATCTCAATGCTACCATCCTGCATCTGCTTGGGATCGATCACACTCGCTTAACTTATCGGTATCAGGGACGTGACTTTCGCTTGACTGATATTCACGGCGAAGTGGTCAAAAATGTTTTGCGTTCTTAGTCGACGAAGGTGTTCGAATGATTGAGATGAAACGGTTTAAATCTCTCCTGTTTGGTATTTTCGTCGCCCTCCTTGCTACTCAGATGTCGTTTCTAAGTGCAAACGAAAATGGCGTTGCTCGCTGGGACTTTGATTCCGAGGAAAGCATTCCTTTTGAAAAGGCCGGCAGCATCGATCGCGATCAATCAGGTCCGCGACCGCCAGAGTTCCCCGATTTCAGCGCCTCCAACCATGCGTTTAAATTTAACGGAGGCGGCTCGCACTTGACGATCGAAGACCCGGGCCCGGAAAGCAGGTTTGACTTTGGGCCAGGGGACGAGATCACCATGGAGGCGTGGGTGCGTGTTGCCGCCATTAGCGAAAACGAAAACGTGTATGTCGTTGGTAAAGGACGGACCAGCTCTGACCCCGCTCAACGCGACAACCAGAACTGGGCGTTACGGTTGCGTCGCTTAAACGGCAAAAGTCACGTTAGCTTTTTGTTTTCGACGGCAAAGTCGGATTCGGAAATCAACGCTGACTCCCATTGGCATCGCTGGACCTCCAACGGCGCGCTCAATGGCGATCAACAGTGGCATCACATCGCGGTTAGCTATCAGTTTGGTGACCCGGAATCAGCTCGTGGGTGGATCGACGGTGAATCGCAATTGGGAACATGGGATATGGGCGGCGCGACCGCTGAATCTCCCGTGGTCGACGATCAACCAATATGGATTGGTTCATCCATGGGAGGAAATGCCGCATCTAGTTTTCGCGGTTGGGTTGATTCCATCGCCGTTCATCGCGGTTTAGTCGATGACCAAGTGTTGCGTGATCGATTTCATCGCGCAAACCCATTACCTGAAATGGCCCCGCCGCTTGATGCCATCGCCGGCAAAGTGAGAGTCATGTTCACCGAGGCGTTTGAGTCACACAAACAGTGGCCGGTCCTATTTGAACAATCGAGCAGTGCTAAGACGGTAAGCGGTTTAGCCGAATGGCAAACCGATCAGTTTCTCATTCCCAGGCTTCCTTACCGCTACGACACGTGGGGCATTCGCGATTCATGGAAGGGCCCCGTGTTGGTTCAGGCGATCGCCGATGTCGCTTTTCCAGCCGGTAAAAACCGAATCCTACTTCGCGCTCGCGGTCTGTCTCGCCTCTGGGTGGGAGAGAGCGTCGCGGTACGCACCAAGCCGCTAGCTGGGTCGACCGATGGACATGAGCCTGTTGATCCTCTACCCAGTCCTCCAGTGCCTGGAATGCGACTCGTTGCTTACGGAGTTCAAGAATCCATCGGTGAATTGAATCTCAATGAAGCAAAAGTGCTCCGAGTCATCTTGGAAACCGTGGTGGGTGGCGCATCGTATCGATGCGAACCTGGCGAACTGCTGGTCGGGCTCCAGTCGGAGGAGGGTGAGATGTTTGAACTCGTCCGCCCCAACGATGGCATGTTGGAGCCGCGACCCATTATCGATTCAGAGGTAGTTGTTGACCTTGAACGAAGCGAAAGGTCGCTCCGTGAGTTCGACGATACGAATCGACGTGCCAGTGCGGCGAGCGAAGATGCCTTCTGGAGTCGTCGACACGCAATTGCCCGCGAGTGGTCGCTGTCACATGCCAGTCCTGAAGTTCCATCGGATGCGACACTTGGTGAGTCTCCGGTAGATCGGTTTGTTCAATTGAAGCTCATCAATGCGAAGAGGGATCCATCGCTTGCTGTCGACTCCCCAAGTGAATTCCAGCAATTCGTTTTACCTATTCTGAAGCAGCATTGCTTCCGATGTCACGGAGAAAAGGAAGTGGAATCCGGACTGAGGATGACAACGAGAGAAGGAATGCTGTTAGGGGGTGAGTCCGGCGAGTCGGTATTAGTTCCAGGTGATCCTCATTCGAGCACATTGATAACGCGCATTTGCGCCGAAGATGAGAACGAACGCATGCCGCCGTCAGCCAAATTATCGGACGCGGAGATTCAAATACTGACCAAGTGGATCTCGAACGGCGCAGCGTGGTCTCGAGGAATAGCAAGCGATGCGTTTCGCGTTCCGCCAATCATTGATGATTCGGCATTTATTCGCCGTACCTATCTCGATATCGTAGGAGTACCTCCGACGGAAGGCGAAACCCGAACGTTTCTCGCCGATGGTAATGCCGACAAGAGGACAATGCTAATCGATCGTCTACTTACCGATCCGAGATGGGCTGATCATTGGGTAAGTTATTGGCAAGATGTGCTGGCCGAGAACCCTAATATTCTCAAGCCCGAACTCAACAACACCGGGCCCTTTCGATGGTATTTGTACGAAGCACTTCGCGATAACCGTCCGGTTGATCGGATGGTGACAGAACTTCTGATGTTGCGCGGTAGCGAACGGGAAGGTGGCACCGCCG
>JANOBM010000024.1:0-16110 GCA_031411655.1 Planctomycetaceae bacterium | reverse complement strand
CTGGAAAGCAACAAGCTCTCACGGTGCGACAAAAACTCACGGACCGCCGATTGAAATTCAATTACCGATGAAAAGCGATCTTTGGGGTCAGTCGCCATCGCGCGTACCGCAATCCCCAGCAGTTCACCCGATGGATCGATGGCATGGATGCGACTTGTCTCCGGTTTCGCCACTTCATTACGTGAAGCAGCAAGGACACAATCTCTTGCCGAACCTCCAAGAGGGTGCGGTGCCTTGCCCGTTAAGATCCCGTAGAGGATCGCGCCGAGTAAGTAGATGTCACTGAACCGCCCGACCCGAAAAGGTGGATTGACCATTTCAGGCGCCATGTAGGCTGGAGTACCGCCGAAGGAGCCCTCTACGGAATTTTCAGCGCCGATATGAAGTGCAAGGCCCCAGTCCAAGACAAGAACTTCTCCAAACCCGCCGGTCATGATGTTCGTTGGCTTCAAATCTCGGTGGATGACCCCTTGGGCATGAGCGAACGCCATCGCATCGCAGACATCAAGCAAAATGTTCAGATTCTCGTCAAGGCTCAGGGACTGAATTGACTCAGACCATGCCTTCCCTTTGATGTTCTTCATAGAATAGAACAGCGCGCCATCGGGGGACTTTCCCACCTCGTAAATCGGTACGATGTTGGGATGTTCCAATTTTCCGGTGAGTACTGCTTCCGTCAAGAAATCAACCTGAGACTGGCTATCATGCTGGTGTGAGCGATTGATTTGTTTCAACGCAACTGACCTGCCGAGTGCAGCTTGACGCGCAAGGAACACCGTCCCCATCCCGCCCGCACCTAGCAATCCAAGGGTTAGGTAATCGGCGGCCTGGTTCGATGCCAGATCGCCTTCATCCTCCGTCAAACCGTCTGGGGCGGAACGCACACTACGCGCTCTCACCGAATTGATACTCGCCGTTGCAGTTTTCCGGTACTGCTTTGGACGCAAACTCGTCTGGGCATCGGTTGCGAACAAATCCTGCTCAGCCACCGCTAATGTTGCCAGGATGTCTTGAAGCACCTGCGGCAATTCCACCGATGTCGCAGGTGTCGTGTTGACCGTGCCATGAGGATCAGCAGGGGCGTCGGCTCTGGGTTGAGAGCGGATCGGACACTCGTCGTCATCTTCGTTCATCGTCCACAAGCTCCCGCGAGTGATACAACTTTTCTATCGGCTTGAAGTGGCTTTCCTTGAGTGCCACGGCACATTACATGGCGCGGCACATTCCATGGCGCGGCACATTGTGCGGAACGACTTCCGCCCAATGGCATGCTAAAAACGATGCAGAAGGACCTACTGGATACTGCACCATTCACGCCGTGTCAGCCTAGCACAATTGCTGGCCAGTCCGCGCTTCGTGGGCCGCGATCGTGATTCGAAATTTCAGAGTTTCACACGGCGAGATAGCCGGAGAGATTCTTTGGCGGGCAGTTGTAAAATTTCAGGCAGAAGCGAAGTGGGCTGCATTAGGATACGAGCGCCAATGCCTAAAACAAATGGAAGGGATGAGAACCGACCTGAAACGGCGGATTTCACTCTGCAAACGGGTCGGCACCTGCGGCGGCTCCAAACGGATCGGCCATCGCTTCGCCATTGCCCGCCGGTGCACCAAACGGATCGGCGGCAGCGTCGCCCCCGAACGGATCCGCGGCCGGAGCGAACGGATCGACTCCGGAAGCCGCCGGTTCTGCAGCGCCAAATGGATTGGAGGTTTCGGCCTTCGCTTCAGCTGGCTTATTCGCGGCAGAATCCTCCGCCGTCGCGTCAGGCGCTGCACTGTCTCGATAAAAGATTGGCATTTCTCGTTCGGCCGGTCGCAGGCATTGGACCGTACCACCGTCACCGACGAGATAAACCCGATCGGTCTCTGCATTGACAACCATTCGGTCGACAAACACGGTTCCGCCTACGGACACCGATTGCCCGTTTTCGGGAGTGAGTATCGCTAATAAACCCGAGCTCGATCGTCCAATCAGGTACTTTCCTGTATTGGCGAAAACGGAGTCGATATTAGGTGCTGGTGCCGCCCACGCCTGATCTCCATTGCTCGCTTTGAGACAGTAGAGATTGCCATAGCTGCTGGCGACAAGAACAAAATTATCGGCGATGAAAGGAGCGGTGTAAAAAGGCTCTCCGACGCTTCGGTTCCAAAGTACCTTTCCGGAACGTGTGGCGTGGATGCCATAAATTCGGCCTCCACTAGTTGCGACAAAGAAGCGATCACCACTTGCTGGAGTGGTGCCACCATTTGCGGTACCGTCGGTTTTCAACCTAAAAAACGTCGTGGGCTTTCCCACAGCGTCCATCAAATAAAAGTAGCCACGATCCGTTGTCCATCCGACTTTTGATGAGGTTGGAAAGTGAACGGGTTTGGCAAGAAGCTGCCCAGAGAACATTTCGAAGCTTGGCTGCCCAGGTACCGGTTCAAACGTGTAGCACTCAAGGCCGCTTCGGGTGTTGGGAACGATCACATGGTCGCCTGAATTTGTCACACCGAGTATCGGCACATTATCAAGACGCACCGGAGGCAATGGACGCCCGCCTGGAGCGATGCTGTTGTCTAATTTTCGATCGTCTGCGATCACACGGTAAATCGTAGTGCCATTCACCACCGTGACAAATTTATCGCTGATGCCAATGGTCCCGTATCCGAGTCGCGGCTCCCCTACGCGAACACTCCAGAGCAACTCTCCCGACTCAGCATCGTACGCTGAAAGGCCACCGTCACTTCCCAACAGGTAAAGTCGAACCTGCTTTACGAGCAGCGCCTTAAGTGTCGCATCAATACCGCGCCGCTTCAGTTTCAAAACGTCAAGATTTGCAAGTCGCTCAGCCTCTTTCTTTCCGATGCTAAGCCCCGAGCTATCCTTCGTGTCGACCGCAATCCTTCGAAGCACCTCGCCGCTCGCCGCAGGTTTGCCATCTTTGTCAGCGCGAACCACCTCAATGTATTCTCGTTCCGTATTGCGCTGAACCCAAAGCTGTAGGTCGACAATTGAGGCAGCGCCGCCTACCGTGTTCATCTGGCGATGCCACGATTCCACCATGCCAAGTCGCTCGGCAGCCACCGGGGATAGCAAATCACCCGCATGCGAAAGCGCAGCGAAAGCGAAGAAGCTAAGAGAAGCCCAAAGGGCGGAACCGATGAGAGGGTTGCGATTCATTGATCGTCAAAAGATGAGCGAGTGAGACTTCGGCGAAAACGTGCAAACACGGCCTAATTGTACTCCCTGGACGGAAAAACCGAAAACTGAAACCGAAAAACTCATCGCGCTTGGCCCTGATTTTTACGCGAGTGGTTTTCGGCAGAGCCGTTTCCGGCGAAACTAGTCGCTGTGCTTCCTACAACCGTTTCAATCGATTTCACGACTTTCAAGTTCATCCATGCGTGTTTTATCCGGAATTCAGCCGACAGGACGCCCTCACTGGGGTAATTTCTTTGGCGCCATTCGCCAATACATCGACCTCCAAGTTGAACACGATGGGTTTTACTTTATCGCCGATCTCCACGCGCTGACGACCGTCCGCGACGCCAAGACACTGCGGCAAAATACCATGGATGCTGCACTCGACATGCTCGCCCTTGGTCTCGACCCCGATCGGGCGACCCTGTTTGTGCAATCGCAGATCCCAGAAGTCACGGAACTGACTTGGCTGTTGATGACTGGTACGCCGATGGGGTTGCTAGAACGATGTCACGCGTACAAAGACAAGAAAGCAAAAGGTTTGACTGCCGACGCTGGGCTGTTTACCTACCCCGTGTTAATGGCAGCGGACATTTTGGCCTACGATTCCCAAATCGTCCCCGTCGGTCAGGACCAGGTTCAGCATGTCGAAGTTTGTCGCGACTTGGCTGGAACGTTCAACCATGAGTTCGGCGAAACTTTCGTCATGCCAATTGCGAAAACGCTAGAACATGGCGCGAAAGTTCCTGGAACCGACGGGCAAAAAATGAGCAAAAGTTACGACAATACTTTGCCACTGTTCGGTGACGTAAAAAGCATTCGGAAATCGATCATGCGGATCGTTACGGATGCTCGACCAATGGAAGATCCAAAAGAACCGGAAGACGATCACCTCTTCCAGCTTTATCGTTTGTTTGCTTCATCAAGCGATCTGGACTCGATGGCTGCGACCTACCGGCGCGGTGGCTTTGGTTATGGCGATGTCAAGAAAGCAGTTGCTGAGGCGAGTGAGGCGTACTTCAGCGACGCTCGTGCCAAACGGATCGACTTAGAAAAAAACCTCGACCACGTCGATGCAGTTCTCAAACATGGAGCTGTAAAGGCACGTGAAGTCGCCAGACGCGTCGTTGATCGTGCCCGTAAAGCATGTGGCCTGAGCGAATGAAAAGAATCGAATGAAAATCATCGGCATCGGTACGGAGATCATTGAATGCGTTCGAATCGCAAAGATGATTGAACGGCATGGAGAGATGTTTTTAGAACGAGTGTTTACACCGGCCGAGGTCGATTTCTGTAGTTCCCATGCCTCGGCGCTACAGCACTATGCAGCACGATGGGCTGCAAAAGAAGCGACGATGAAGGCCTTGTCAGGACGCACTCAAGGCATTCGGTGGACCGAAATCGAAGTCATCTCAGAACCCGCTGCACCTCCAAGGATCGTACTGCGGGGAAATGCAGCGGATTGGGCTGACCGCTCGGGTATCAGTCAATTACAACTTAGTCTCGGCGCTTGTCGTACCCATGCGACGGCATTTGTGGTTGCAACCTAACCAAACTCCCGACTACCAACTTTCGTGGAGATTGCCCTCGGTATCCCAGCTCAACGGTTGCGGCGAACCGATTACTTCTAAATCGTTCCGACTCTGAGCTTCGCCCCAGTACGCTTCGCTACAAAAGACCTCTCCAACGTGCAGCGTATCGCGAATCCAAATCCAACGAATGTCGCTCGCCATTGAACGACCGGATTGGCCGATAGCCACTTCCAAAACCTCTTTGTCTGTTTCCCAATTTGCCGGAATGGCTGCGGCGCTGATATGCAACGCGGTCAAACAATTCACGCGCGTCACCTCCACGTCCATCTCTCGAACAACTTGAGTACGGCAATACTCAGCGATGCCAATTCCAGCGGCATTTCCCTTGGTTTCGGGAGTGAGGCCACGTACGTAGATTTGCTGAACCTTCGGCCATTCGCTGGGGCCCGCTGCGCAGTCGTTGAATTTGCGCCCCACCACATTCGTATCCATTCCGGTGCCACTGATATTCTTTCCGATTCGATCAACGATTACCAAATCAGCGTTATCAAATGGGAGCCTTGGCATCTTCTGGCGGGCCATCTCAAGCAGTTGCGGTTCTCGTTCAAGGATACGGTTCGCAGCAATGAACTCTACTTTTGCGATCTCATCGAATGCATTTTCAATCAACGCAATTCCACCCAAGACCGATGCATTCGCCATGATCATCGGTGCCGCTTCGGCCACAATATCATCAAACAATTGCCTCGTCATTGCGCGATGATACTCAACAGCGCCTCGATGCTTTCCAAGCCCAATCAGCATCATCTTGACAAGCCCACTTTCGTACTTGCCGATGATACGGGTGTGAGGCTTTATCCGATTGACGATGATCACATGGTTCGCGCCCAATGCATTCGCATCGATGTGTACGGTTACACCACGGCTTGTCACACCGACTTCGATCGTTTCCATCGAAGAACGGATGGGGCAGCCCATCGTTCCGGCAGTGATGCCATAGCCCGCAAGTAGTCCGGCCTGTCCCTCCGCCGTTCCTCCTCCGTGACTACCCATCGCGGGTACGATGAACGGATTTGCCCCCAACGATTGAACCGCTTTGACGACGGCTTTGGTAATGAGTCCAATTTGCGAAATACCACGGCTACCGATCGCGATCGCCACACTTTCTCCATCGCCCACCTTTGCCAGTGATTCATGACGTGTGGCGATAGAATAAGTATTTGGTACGAGGGCTTCGCCTATTGTTCTGATTACCTCAGCGTATACATCTGTGACTTGCGACGGGTCGAATCGTTGGCGCACTTTGAAGAACCGAGGAAATTCCAAAGTCATGGCGATGTGATCTCGAGTGGGTTAACCAATAAATCAGGACGGGAAGACTTCAACCTCGCGATACCCTCGTCGCTCACCGCTGAGAGTTGTAAGTCAACGCGGGCAAGCGATCGCATTTTGGAAATTGAATCGATCGAGGAATCGCTGACCAGCGTTCCGGTTAACCATAAAGTTTCCAGAGGCGCTTCCGGTGAAATCTGCCCTAGCACGGTGTCGTCAACCTGCGTACTGCTGAGATCAAGCTCTTTCAATTTGGTTGCCGCCGCCAACCAAGAACCAACGGAAGGATCGATTTTCGTCGCCTCGAGGCTGAGTTGCTCAAGTGTGGCAGGTGACGGACACAATCTCGTCACGTCGAGCGTGCCGACCGGCAAGAAAGAAAGATCCAACCATTGGAGCGAAGTCTGCGGTGGGATCCTTGCAAGTCCAGCGGCAGTGACTGCGGTGCGGGTTAAGCAGAGGCTGGTTAACTGACTGGGGACCGACTCATTAAGGTCAGTATCGTTGATTTGCAAGTACTGAATGAGCGCCTCATCGAGAATCGCTTGCTTTATCGGCGCTGCCTCGTCACTTGGGGTGAACGACGTGACTCGTAATTGGTAGATCGCTGCCAAGCGACTAAGCAGATCGATCAACCCTTGACCATGGTCGGCATCAATGATGCGATGCGTATGGACGGATGCGAACGAGTACCACCGTGATAGGTCGGTTTGCCTTTGAACTTGTAATCGGCCCTCCGCGTTAGCGCGTGACAGATTGAACTGATCGCCCAAAGCAAACACGCGATGGCGAGCAAACTGCAAACGCTCAGCTTGCCATCCACCGATGGTTGCGATGCCGGATTCAAAAAAATGAATCGATTCCATATAGCATGCGATCCCTTCAACTACCCAAAATTCTCGACGCTCGCCCGGTCGAAGGCGTGGACGTCCATCGGTTGCCTCGCTCAATAGCTGATGCGTCAATTCGTGTTGGCGAGTTTTTGAGCTTTCGGCAGATGAGCCAGCATCGTGCAAAAATGTGATTCGCTTAAGATCGGAATAAAAACCTGTCGATTGCTCAACACCCGGCGCTTCACCCTTTAAGTAGTCGGAATAGTGTACTGAATCAGCAAATAAGACGACCGCGTGCTTGGCGGGGGTTGGATTGGAACGCGACTGGGGAGTGGTTTCCGTTCGATCCCAATGTTCACGCTCGCGCCAAAGTGGGAAAAAGAACTGGGTCCATACCAGATAAAAACGCTCCATTTCGCGAATTACCTCTGTGGCACGCGTCGGTGTTGCGTCCGAAAGCATCGCGAAGTGCTCGGTTTCGTATCGTTGCATGGCGTTACCCGGCAGTCGAAGCGTCGCTGCGGATGCGAGTCCGCTCGAAACCTTCACCTCCGATCCCGGCTGGACGATACCAAGCTTCGATCGGGGCTCGAGCGAGCTTGGATTCATGTGATGTTGCCGCCACATTTCACAGTAGCGCGTCCAATTAGTCACCATCGGGTTCGTGACTGAAGAATGGGAGACGGATGGCTTTGGAATCGCAACCTCCTCGCCACTTGGGCGCGAAGCGTGAGCAGCCGACTCCACCGGTAACGGCGGTAGGTAAATGGAATTGGGAAAATCATCAAGTGTGGGAGCAGAGATGGGTCCCGAATCAGCCCCTGCGGTATCGATTGGCGATGGGAAAAAGGCAAGAAATTGAGTTGCCGTTGATTCCGCAGACAACCCAAACGCCCAAAATCCGACCGTTAATGCGAACAATACCTGGGACAAGTATGAATGGGGCGGTTGCCAGTTTGGCGACGTTGATTTAGGTTCCTGGACCATACCGCAGCATCCTGTGCAGAATTTTGACCGGCCTTTGAGTGAACGCGACGACGATCGCGAAGTGACCACGTGACCCATTCTGATTCGATCCTACCAGAGCTCGCAAGCCAAGCGCCGCTAAGCGGCAGCGGAAATGTGGCCGCGATTGTTGTTGCCGCCGGGCGGGGGCAGCGATTTGGTGCCGCAGAGAACAAAGTTTTGTTGCCCCTTTGTGGGCGGCCCGTTTGGGTGCGCTCGGTTGAGGCACTTCGTCGTTGTAGCTCCATCGGATCAATCGTGGTTGTGGCGCGAAGTTGTGACCTTGAGGCAATGAACGAACAAGCCGCGGCGATTGGCGTTTGGGTGGCAGAGGGAGGCAAGGAGCGAGTCGACAGCGTTCGCGCCGGGCTGGATCATCTTGCCGCGATGGGAGACGGGTCGAAGTGGGTGGCGATTCATGATGCGGCCCGACCCCTCGTGACCGCGTCGGACATCCAGGCTGTTGTGGAAGCAGCGATTCGCACCGGCGCTGCGATATTGGCATCGCCTGTTCGCGGGACGATCAAACGAGGAAAAGATGACGGCAGTCCCATCGCCACGATGGACCGCCGCGACCTTTGGGAGGCGATGACGCCACAAGTTTTTGAGAGGTCGGTTTTGCTAAATGCTTTCGCGCGGCATCGAGGTCGGCCGGTGACCGATGATGCTGAACTTGTCGAACGTACTGGTACTGCGGTATGTCTGGTGCCCGGTTCCGCCGATAATCTCAAAATCACGCAACCCGAAGACCTATGGGTGGCAGAAGCTATTTTTTCAAGACGGATGAACGAGCATGTCTAATTCAACAAACGATTTGATCCAAGAACTTCATTGGCGAGGATTGATCCATCAATCGACCGACGAAGCGGGCTTGTCCAAGCTCTTGTCCAGTAGCCAACAAACCATCTATATCGGCTTCGACCCAACGGCCTCGAGTCTGCACGTCGGAAGCTTGATGCAGTTGATGATGCTACGACGATTCCAAAAAGCAGGGCATCGGCCCATTGCGTTGGTTGGAGGCGCCACCGGCATGATCGGCGACCCGAGCGGAAAGAGTGAAGAACGCAATCTACTTTCTCCTGATGACCTGAAAAGAAACGTCGAAGGTGTCGCGTCGCAAATGAGGCGGTTCCTCAACTTCGAAGGCAAAGATTCAGCGTTACTACTCAATAATTTTGAGTGGATGCGAGACTACAGCTACTTAGAATTTTTGCGTGACGTTGGTAAAAACTTTCCAATCGGTCAGATGATGGGAAAAGAGTCGGTGCGATCGCGATTAGAAAGCGAAGCTGGCCTTAGCTATACCGAATTCAGCTACATGCTGCTGCAAGCGTACGATTTTGTGTACTTGGCAAAAAACCACGGTTGCATGATCCAAGGTGGCGGAAGTGACCAGTGGGGAAACATTACTGCAGGGATTGATCTCGGTCGTCGAATGACAGGCAAGCAGTTGTTCGGTTTTACGGCACCGCTCCTCACCACGTCCGACGGACGCAAGATGGGAAAGACCGAAAGCGGAGCGATCTGGTTGGACGCAGAGCGAACCAGCCCCTATGTCTTTTTCCAGTATTGGCGCAATGTCCATGACGCAGACGTGATGCGATGTATTGCCTACCTCACCGAAATCGAGCGGGATGAGTACGAAGACTTGGCCGCGCAGACGATAGCGAATTCAGGGGCGTGTGCGGCACAAAAGCGACTGGCCGAGGCGATGACGCAACTTGTCCACGGTGACGACGGCTTGGCCGCGGCGAATCGTGCGACCGAAATTTTATTTGGCGGCGAAATTGATCGACTCAGCGATAAACAGCTTGTCGAAATTTTCGCAGATGTGCCGAGTTGTGAAGCTTCCCGCCAATTACTGGCCGGAGAGGGTTGGTGGATCGTCGAAGCGCTGCGACAATCGGGTTTAGCGCCATCGTCGAGCGAAGCACGTCGTGCCATTGGCGATGGCGGCGTTTATGTCAACAACCGCCGAATAACGGACGTGAATCGTAAGCTCAAAGGGGAGGATCTAGCCAGTGAAACGGTAATGGTTCTCCGCAAGGGTAAACGCAATTACGCGTTGCTGCGATTCGCTAACGAGTGAAGTAAAAACCAAATGACAATTGCAGCTGAAACCACCAAGGCGATCGAATTACTGTCGCCGGCAGGAGACTTTCAGTGTGCGGTTGCAGCGGTCGAAAACGGTGCCGATGCCGTTTACTTCGGTCTGGATAGCGGATTCAACGCTCGCGCTAGGGCTAAAAACTTCAGCCTTGATGATCTCGACGCATTGGTTGCAATGTTGCACCGGCGAAGCGTCAGCGCCTACGTGACCGTGAACACGCTTGTCTTCGCCTCGGAGCTTGAACGGCTTGCCAAAGCGATCGAACGAATCGCCGCATCCGGTGTGGATGCGATCCTCGTTCAGGATCTTGGCGTGGCGAAACTGGTTCGCGAAATCTGTCCGCAATTGCACGTGCATGCGTCAACGCAGATGACCATGACCTGTGCCGAGTCGATTGCGGTCGCCGAGAAACTCGGGCTACAGCGCGTCGTCCTGGCGCGGGAACTGTCGGTTTCCGAAGTTAGAAAGATAGCAGCCAAGACAACGATGCCGCTTGAAGTGTTCATCCACGGTGCACTTTGTGTCGCTTATTCGGGACAGTGTTTGACCAGTGAGTCGCTGGGGGGACGAAGTGCGAATCGCGGACAATGCGCGCAAGCTTGCCGTTTAACTTATGACCTTATTTGCGACGGAGAAGAGCGGGAACTCGGCGATGTGAAATATCTACTTAGCCCACAAGACTTGGCGGGGTACGCGCAAATCCCCGACCTCATCGGTGCAGGCGTGTGCTCTTTTAAAATCGAAGGGCGTTTGAAGACACCTGAATACGTTGCCAATATCACCTCTCGGTATCGGCGTGCGATCGATGATGCCCTGGCGAATCGTCCCTGCTCCATTACAAGCGACGACGTGCGAGAAATGGAGATGTCTTTTTCACGGGGCTTCACGCCTGGCTGGCTCGAAGGCAATGACCACAAAAGACTTGTCCCTGGTACCGAGTCCGCCAAACGTGGCACACTGATCGGTAGAGTGATCGAAAAGCGAAATGGATCGGTGGTGGTCTCTTTGACCGCTCCCGTGAAACGAGGAGATGGAGTTGCCTTTGATGGCGACCGCGCAGGGGGGTCGCAGCAAGGTGGTCGTGTCTTCGAGGTGTTTAAAGGTGGAAAGTCAATCGATGGCGATACGATTGGCGATGAAGTTGAGTTACTATTCGGCTACGACGCGATCGACACGCAATGGATCCCGAATGACGCGAGAATCTGGAAAAGTGATGATCCGGCATTGAATAAAAGGTTACGTGCTTCATTCGAGGTGGCTGATCCTGCCTGTCGACGCCCTATCGATGTTCATGTCATTGCGCATACCGGAGTTCCTCTGAGGATTGCAGCGTCAATCAAAACGATCGCTGGAACGATCGAGGCGGAGGTCATTGACGATAAACCGCTTGAGGCAGCACGCAATCGACCAGCCGATGAAGAATTGATTCGTGGCCAAATGGATCGACTCGGGGGTACACCTTTTCGCATCGGGAATCTGCAGGTCTCAATCGCCGGGGCGCCCATGGTTCCAACCAGCTTATTGAACCAGCTTCGGCGAACGGTCGTCGAAAAGTTGCTCGCCACACTTGGGACTCCGCCCATTCGAATGATCGATAAACACGCGCTAACGCGAATGCTCGCGGGTGCATCCGGTTTCGAACCCAATGTACTGAAGACAGAACCGTCGAACGCATCGGCTAAACTGCGGGTCCTTTGCCGAACGATTGAGCAAGTCAAGGCAGTCGCGACTTTTGGTGCCGACCGGATTTACGTCGATTTTCATGACATTCGTTTATATGCTGACGCCGTAGCCATCGCCCGAGAGCATGGCCAACCCATTTTTATTGCCTCGATTCGAATCCAAAAACCCGGTGAAAATGGCCTTCTGAAGGCGTTATTGCGTCACAACGCAGATGGTTATTTAGCAAGACACCTCGCGGCAGTCCAGTTTTTTCATGAGCAGGGAAGACCAGTCATCGGTGACTTTTCCTTGAATGTGGTTAATCCGCTCACGGCCGGATGGCTGATAGAACAAGGCTGTGAGCAAGTGACGGCATCGTATGACTTGAATCGCGATCAGTTGACGGAACTGATCGATGCCATGCCCGCTCAGTTACTGGAAGTCGTCATCCACCAGCATATGCCGATGTTCCACATGGAGCACTGCGTTTTTTGTAGCGTCCTTTCCCCAGGTACGAACAAGACCAATTGTGGGCGACCGTGTGATTCCCATGTGGTTCAGCTTCGAGATCGCGTCGGAGCGAGTCATCCACTTCAAGCCGACGTCGCCTGCCGTAACACACTCTTCAATGCAGTCCCTCAAAGCGGCTCAGAAGCTGTGCCTACAATGCTTGCACGGGGTGTAACCGCATTCCGTGTGGAATTGTTGGAAGAAGATGCGGAGACCGCGAAGTCGATCCTCAGCACGTATCAAGATTTGCTGAACGGAGAACTTAGCGGGCGAGAAGTGTGGATGCGTCTAAAGGCCCTCAATCGTGTCGGTGTCACACGAGGAACCATGGAAACTCCTCGCAACCCACTCGCGATCATTTAATCGTTGGATGACCCTGCTGATTTGATTTCACAATAGGAGGATGGCTAAACGAATCGTGTCAGTCTGACAAACAACCTATCCGAAAACCGAAGAAACCCGCGGCTAGCGCCAAAGCGGCTAATGGTTTTCGGAAAGGTTTTAACAAGGCATTGCAATGCGCTCGCCCGGCGAGGCTTGCATTTCGATTTAAGATGGCAAAATGACGATCGAACCGATCGATTCACAGTGGCTGCAACTTTCGTTGAATTTCGTGGGGCCCGATATGGCCATAGCGACTGAAACCTATTAGCGCTAGCCATGCATTCCAACTTACTGGGTTCGAGCTTTGGCCAAGCGCCCAGCTCAAACCAAACGATTCTCGCAAATTAAAATAACGGGAGGCGATCTTTGCTCGTTTTGCATGTACATTGAAGGGGCTGATATCGCACAGGCGGCAAAGTAAGAACCAAGCCCGCTCCTACCTCCGCTCCGTCCCCGTCGAATCCCCGCGTCAAGTCTCCTCGAGCTTTCGCATGATCGGTGCTCGCAAATTGTTTTACCCGTTAAGTCGGTTGAATTGGCCTTCCTGGGTTTGCATTTCTGCACTTTCCATCGCCTTAGCAGGCGTTACGAGTGACGCCTTGCATTCTGAAGAAGCGATCGACGCCGTCGCCTTGGAATTGTTTGAAAAGCAAGTACGACCGATCCTCGTCGAGCGGTGCATCGAGTGCCATTCCACCGACGAGTCCAGCGGAGGCTTGGACCTAGAAACTCGCGCCGGCACACAGAAGGGTGGGGATTCGGGACCTGCAATCATCATCGGCAAGCCAGGTGAAAGTTTGCTCATCGCGGCGGTCCGGTACACGAAGCAAGAGCTACAGATGCCTCCGAAACAGCCGATCTCGGACGCAGAGATTAAGGTGCTGGAACGTTGGATTGAAGCAGGTGCGCCCGATCCTCGAAACGATGCGATTGCTTCCGCACCCAAGCCAACGGGGATGAGCGTTGAAGACGGACGTGAATTCTGGTCGTTCAGGCCGGTTGCCGATCCCATGCAACCCACGGTGCACGATGCAGCATGGATTCGTTCGCCGGTCGATTCGTTTGTACTTGCTAAACTCGAAGCGAAAGGGATCCGGCCGGCGCCAGAAGCCGACAGACACACCCTCATTCGACGTGTTTCATTTGACCTCACTGGTCTCCCTCCAACACTCGAAGAAATCGACTCGTTCGTTGCTGACCAATCGCCCCTTGCATACGAGCGAGTTGTGGAGAGATTTCTGGCTTCGCCAAGGTACGGGGTGAGGTGGGGTCGACACTGGCTTGATGTGGCACGGTATGCAGACTCCAACGGACTCGATGAAAACTTGGCATTTGGGACCGCGTGGCGGTACCGTGATTATGTCATCGACTCATTCAACAAGGACAAGCCGTTTAATCGTTTTTTGACTGAGCAACTTGCTGGAGATCTACTGCCGGATGCGACTCTTGAGACTCGCATCGCAACGGGGTTCTTGGTGCTTGGCGCAAAAGTATTAGCCGAACCAGATCGGACGAAACTGGAGATGGACACGATCGACGAACAGATCGATTCGATGAGCAAGGCTTTTCTAGGAATGACTTGGGGATGCGTCCGTTGCCATGACCATAAATTTGATCCAATTAAGCAATCGGATTACTACGCGCTGGCTGCGATCTTCAAAAGTACCAAGACATTTGGCGATACCAATTACGGCGCGATCAAACATTGGAATGAATTCGTCTTCTCTACCGCGGAGGAACGCGAAGCACTCAAGCAAGTCGAAGCGTCGATCGCAGAAACGAAGGCTGTGGCAACGAAGTTTAGAAGCGATGCGACAGAAAAAATCCGCTCGGCTTCGCGAGCGCGAGTGACCGATTACTTGGTCGCTGCGGCAAAGTTAGAGCCAAACGCAACACTTACAACGATTGAGGCAGTTGCGAAACCGCTTGAGCTGCACCCGCGGATACTGAAGCATTGTCGGTTGCACCTCGAATACCACTCGGACGATGCCTTGTTCGCACCTTGGCACCAGTTCGTTCGGAGCGGTGATACAGCATCCATCGACCGATACTACCGCACGCTCTTCGCCGAATCCGCGGCACCACCCGAGGTCGCGACCGCTGCCGATCCCAATGTTAAACCTCTCGTCAACCCGTTGTTCGAAGCGGCTCGCGCTGCTCTCGTCGATCCCGCTGGGTTGTTGGCTATCCCACCACAACCTGAATTCGCATTCGATCCGGAAACGCTGACCGAATACAACCGACTTTCCGATTTGGCACGCATCGCCGAAAGCAACGCGCCCGATGAGTCAACTGCATTGGCGGTAGGCGACGCGGTGGTTGTGCCGAGTCTTCCTATCCATATTCGTGGCAGTCATTTGAATTTAGGAGATGCGATCGAGCGTGACATTCCTGCTGTTTTTCGCTCACCTGATCGTCAAGAAATCTTTCCACGCCATCAAAGCGGGCGTTTGGAATTGGCCGATTGGATGGCCAATACTGGACATCCTTTGACGGCGCGCGTGTTGGTCAATCGAGTTTGGCGATGGCATATGGGAAGTGGCATTGTCGCATCTCCGGATAACTTTGGAGCACTTGGCGATCGCCCATCGCATCCAGAACTGCTCGACTGGTTGGCGAGATATTTCATGGAGTCCGGTTGGTCGATCAAAGACTTGCATCGAATCATTGTTTTATCCAGTACTTACCGGATGCAGTCATCGCATCCGGATGATCTTAACGTGTCCAGCGATCTATCGGATCCATCCCGCCCCTCGATCATTGACCCTGAGAATCGATTGCATTGGAAGTTCAATCGTCAACGTCTCGACGCGGAGCAATTACGAGACTCAATCGTTGGTATCGCGGGAAAATTGGATGAATCGATCGGAGGCAAGACCGTTCCCCTTCGGAACCGGCAATTTGTGTTCGATCACACTTCGATTGACCACACAAAGTACGAGAGCTTGCGCCGTGCGGCGTATTTGCCAGTCATCCGCAACAATTTGTACGATTGGTTTGAGCAATTCGACTTCCCGGATCCTACCATGCCAACGGGTAGTCGAAACGCAACCACGGTGGCCCCGCAGGCCCTTCAACTTTTGAACACCGATCTCGTCATTCGTGCAGCCGATCAGTTTGCCGTCAACTTGAGTCAGCAATTTGCAGATCGTGACCAACGAATTGTTGGCGCGTACCAGGCGGCCTTGGGAAGATCTCCATCGGAGCCTGAATTAGCTCGCCTTCGTCGCTTTCTTTCCGAATGTGGTGACGATACGAACGCTTCATTGACTGGCGCGGGAGAGCAACTCGCTTGGTCGATGTTATGTCAAAGCTTATTCGCCAGCAACGAATTCATTTACGTGAAGTGATAACCATGACCTTGCCTTTCCCAAATCCATCTCGACGAGACTTACTTCGTCGATCGGCGATTGGTTTTGGGCATTTGGCGATGCTTTCGATGCTTGGGCGTGAAACGGGCAGTCAATATGCTCAGGCGGACGATGAGGTCCTCAATTCATCCCTCCAGCAATCAGCCCGCGCCGGAGCGGTGCCGGGTCCTCTTGCTCCCAAACCAAC
>JANOBM010000023.1:0-5979 GCA_031411655.1 Planctomycetaceae bacterium | reverse complement strand
GGTGGCCGCTGTATCGCTTCAAGGGAACGTTGCGACAGGAGCGGCGGGTTCAGGTGGCGGGATTTTGAACCTGGGTGGCACGCTGACGCTGAAGAACACATCGCTATCGTCGAACGAAGCGGTGCGTGCGGGTGGTGGCATCGAAGTGACCGCAGGCTCAACGGTAACCCTGACGAATACGACGCTCGACGCGAATACGGTAGGTCCGAGTCCCGGCAACGGCGGTGGACTGCACATCACCGGTGCTGCAAGCGTGACGATTACCGCATCCACTGTAAGCGGAAATAATGCGACCAATGAAGGTGGAGGTCTATGGAATAGTGACTCTGGTTCGTTGTCCGTAGTGAGTTCTACGATTTCTAATAACCGCGCGGGGGATGGTGGTGGCGTGTTTAATGATGGAGCAGCGGGTAACATACTGTTGACCAACAGTACAATATCCGGCAACGTCGCATCACGTCGTGGCGGTGGGATTGCAAGTGAGGGTGGTACTGTTGTATTGACCAGCGTTACGGTCGCCTCCAACACTGCGACCAATGGTGGTGGAGTCAACGTTATTGCCGGAACACTTTCGGCGATCAATACGATCATTGGCGTTAATACAGCTGCAACCGGTCCCGGTCTATCAGGCACACTGACTTCTCGCGGTAACAATGTCATCAGTAGCACGGCGGGTGGCACCGTATCGGGATTGGCGGCAAGCGATCGAGTCAATGTGGATCCGCGGCTTGCGGCACTTGCGAACAACGGTGGACCAACGCTTACCCATGCCTTGCTGGCGACAAGTCCTGCGCTGGATGCGGGCGTGACTGCAGGACTAACGGTTGATCAGCGAGGAGTTGGGCGACCGCAGGGACGTTTGACGGACATTGGTGCCTTCGAGTCGACATTGCCTAACCGCGATGGCAACATCGATGCCAACGACGCATTTCCTGGTTCTGTCGCTGACGGTAGTCCAGACACATTCGCAGTGGTGTTTGATGCAACGTCGGGTGAATTCGTCATCAGTGTCAATGGAGTCATCGCTCAACGCGTTGCCCAAGGCAGTGTCAATACGATCCAGGTGATAGGTTCATCCGATGCCGATACGATCTCACTTGATGACGCGTCGACGAGCCGCCAGGCGTTTGCGCTCAGTGGGTTCGGTGGAAATGACTCAATCAGTGTGCTTGCGCTTTCCGGTAATAGTACGGTTGTGGTGGACGCTGGTGCCGGAAACGACACCGTCAACCTTGGTGGTAGCCGTGGTGCTGCGCTGATACTTGGTCAAGTGACGTTGATTGGTGGCGCGAACGATGCTGCCACACGCCGGCTACGAGGCAGGGGAGCGACGGTCAAACCAAGCGACCCGTTCACGGCTCAATCCGCGATCGCGGAAGGTGCACCGCAGGTAATTAGCGTTGGCGATACGTTGCAAATCAACGACGCCAATGCCACGACGATGACCGGATTTGTCGTTGATCTCGGTAACCAAACGGTCACTCGCCAGCTAGTTCCGATAGCCGGAATCAGTGGTTTTGAAACTGTCCAGTTATCGACTGGCAGTGCGAACGACAAAATTGAAGTTCGCTTAGCGGCCGGAAATACGACGGTCGTTGTTGTCGATGGCAATGGTGGTAACGATACCCTTTCAGTCATCGGTACAGAAGAAAATGATTCGATTTTCTTGCAACGAACAACAACGGACGCGGCACCGAGAACGCAGGTTGAGGTCACCGATACCGAGTTTCTGTTCGTCGATGCACGCGGGGGTAACGATACCGTCGTTAATGATACGGGGGGCGGAGCGCCGTTGGCCAGTTCGATGGCAACAGTACTTTCAGGTGGGGCGGGCAAAGATACGCTTGTCGGTGGCAACTCTTTAGACGTGATCTTTGGAGGCGATGGTGAAGACGCATTGTTTGGAGGTGACGGTGATGACTTCCTATTCGCGGATCAGACGCCTGATGGTTCCCTCTTCTCAATCGGTGGGGAACTGCTATCCGGTGGTGCAGGTAATGACAAAGGTGTTGCACTCGGCGTCGGGAATCCCTTCGTGCGAGATGTTCTCGTAGGGATGGAGTCAGCAGTGCGCGAGCAAGAAGGGATGCAGTTTATTCTCTTCCCTCGCCCCAACTTCCTTGCTGCAGACCCAGTTGAAATTGAGCGAGTGCGTCAACAGGCGTTTACTGCGCTTGCGGCGATTGGATTTGTGTTTCCGATCCAATCCTCAGCGCCAACGGACCTTGGCAAAATCGAATCAAAGTTGCTCACGGACCTGAATCTAACAGGTCAAGCGTCGCTACAACTCGCTTTCACCGCGGCGTTGTCAGGTACTCTCACCATTGAAGGCCTTCCCGCAACAGATCGTTTGGGGTCGATTCGATTAGTCTTGTTAAATGACCGTAGCGAATTCTTGGCAGTCGGGACGCCCAGAAATGGTACCGAACGCTTGGATTTGAAGGTGACGGCGGATCAAAAGTTGGTGTTAATGATCTTTGGCGACAATAGCGATTTCGACATCCGTTTTACGAATATGGTTTCGCAAAACAGTCCGCTTACGGTCCATGGCACCTCGGGGGACGACGATTTCGAATTGATTACCGACTCCACTGGGATTCATTTCTCTGTCAACGGAACTCGCTACGATTACAGCTTCAATCAATCCGATGAGATCAACTTTTTAGGTAATGGAGGCAATGACCAGTTGAAATTCAGCGGTACGAACAGCAACGAAGCGATACGCGCGGCCGGCGAATATGCCACAATTTTCACAAACAATTTTCGCGCAACAATCGTCGACGTTCCAGTGATAGATGTGATTGTTGGTAAGCTTCAGCCCCTGTTGCAAAACGATCGAGACCGCTTTGACGTGACCGGCGACGGCAAGGTTACTA
Organism: Planctomycetaceae bacterium; assembly: GCA_031411655.1. Lineage (GTDB taxonomy): Bacteria > Planctomycetota > Planctomycetia > Pirellulales > Pirellulaceae > UBA6163. The sequence continues at coordinate 3,103 of JANOBM010000023.1, read as the reverse complement.
CTCTTGACGCACTTCGGGTGATCAATTTTGTCCGCCGCAATCAGGGGCAATCGGCAGTCGCAGAAATTGTTGCTGCGCTCAAAGAACCGGTTAGCAAATGGTTAGGACTGCAATCACGTGTTGACGTTAGTGGCAATAACTCCGTTACGGCCGTTGATGCGTTGCAAGTCGTCAACGAAATTCGCCGTCGACAAGATTTAGCGAGAACTGGCATTGCTGAAGGCGAAAAGGCTCTGATTGCGCCCCAAGCATCCGATCTCGCCATCGCGTCACTGTTTGGAAGCGATGATCCAAAGAAAGAGTTAAAGCGACAAAACGATCCGATCTCAACGATCGGCGGGGCCATCATCTAGAATGTGACGATCGCATCGACTGCAAGTGTAAACTGACTGCGTTTGTTGAAGTTGTCATACGGTCCCGGGACTGCGGTGGCGGAATTTGGATCGAACCAATCCCACCTCGTCTCAGGCCTCAACATGAAGCGATCGCACGGAGTCCAATTCAGGCCCGTAGTGATCTCTTGAAAACTGCCCGCCTCATTCACTACGCGGGTCCCATCGTCATCATTAAACCATTCGTAACGCATCCCTGCTTTCCATCGCTCGTTGAGGGCGTAAAGCAAGTAACTGTTGATTCCGTACCACTGTGCGTCGGCGCCGTCTGGCGATCCGTTTTGCTGAACGCCAAGATCATGCTGGAGGATGAGGTTTAGTTTCTCATTCAGCTGATGTCCTAGAACGAAGCTATACATCGTTCGATTACCAACAATCGGTGGCGCCGTGCCGTCTTCATCTCCGGTAATGATGCCAAAGTTCAATGTGGTGGCCTCGTTCGGAAGTACCCAAGAAGCGCCACCTAAGTACGACGCGCGATCCGTCTCTGCATCAAACTTATCCCATCCATTTACGATGCCGCTGTACACCGTCAGCCGTTCTGCAGCGACCCACTTGCCAAGTATCCCCGTATGTGTGAAAGGCTCACCATACTGCATCGTGTAAGCGTGGGAGTAAAAGAAATTGCCAGTCGCGGTTACCGTCTCGTTACCGATGATGGTGTAGAAATGGCCGATTTTCGCGGATAGGTTTCCGTATGCGACTTCACCGTAGGCTTGTGGCATTGCAATGCCATTTCGATTGCTGCCACCGATGCCGCTCCCATCGCCACCAAGCCCATTGTTCCAATGGCCACTACCATCGTCCCGTGTTTCAAGTCCGATGGCCTGTGTGAAGATATAGTCTTCACCGTATAAAAAATCGACGCGACCGCCAAAGTCCAGACCGCCCGATCCGTCGACGGCCCGTTCGGCATTCAAATACAACTGGTTTAGCTGCAATGCTCGATCGCGGTAGTTAAAGGTTACGGGCAGGTTGCCAAATCCCGCACTAGGATTCTGCGGATGCCGCGAATTGATGGTCGTACCTGCCGCTACCCATCCGCCAAGCTTGAACCCAAGTAGGCTCCTGCCATCGCCGCCAGCACAACCGAGATCATCGCAACTCAGTGAGTCGCAGTTGTCCGCAGCACTCAATGCATCATCGCAACCCGCTTCACATTCGGGCATCGTATCGCAAAGGCTGCCGCGATCCATTGCTGGTGTTTGCGCCGTCGCGACCGAGAGGCATCCGAAAGGTGATATGCCACCAACCAGGGATGCAACGACCAATGATCGGAGTTTGAAGCTCATCTTAGTTCTCAATTTGCGGGGTCAAATGTGACATCGAGCCAGCCGATCGATAACGGACGCTACACTCGGTATCCCCGTCCTAATCATTCGGAATATTGCTAGAGGACAATCGAGAACATTCAGCAATGAAGGAACCAGCTACCGAGTCTTCCTATCTTTCCAAAGTAGCAAGCTCGCGTAGCAATCTTCACCGATCAGTAACTTGCGGAAAGGTGAATGCAATGCGAATGTTTTTTGCTGAAAAGCAGGGTTTTGTTTTGAGCCACAAGAGACGCAGGTTTAGGCAGCCGCCTCACCCGCCGAACCGTACGGTCTCAGCCTGCACGGTGGGCCACCATCGAAATGACCTCCGGGCACCGAACGCCCGTTTCGTCAGAAGCGCCCTCAGCCCACTGGCGACGCGCTCCAAAACTACGAGGCCTTTGATCCGCGACACATTCGCGGCAGGCCGAACCGATTGCGGCGGACTGCAAACCGAGTGTCGACCGAAGCTCGCCTACCTGCGATGAAGATAGCTCAATCGTGCTCTGTGCAAACCAGCCGACGTCTTCGCTCCACGTCTCGTGACGCAATACCATTTGACCGGGACCCGTCGCGAAATGGCAAAGGGCAACAACGACGCGCTGGCAATCGTTTTGGCCTGCAAGAACGGATAAAATGGTTTCACGCATGGCGATCGAACTACGCAGAACGCGGTAAGGCAGGATCATACAAACGGATGTTGAGAATCAATCTCGTTAGTGATTAGGATAAGCTAGACAGCGTTGATGTCAACGCTGATTCCGACCTGCCTGGGAGTGGATTTTGGGAAAGCACGAAAAAAACGACTCAGCCGATGGTAAGCCCCTCGAATCGGCCCGTCGGAAAGCTGAAAAGCAGAGGCTTTCCAAAGGTGGCTTAACCGTATTCATTTGCGGAGACGAGAAGACGGCAAAGTGTGCGACCGCCCGAGAAATGCATGAATCTTGGAAGCACTTGCGGGAGCTCGTCAAGTTGCGACGGAAGTTGGGGTTAACGCCGCTGCTAGCACTGCGTATCGAGTGTCCGGGTGTGTGCCGATTCGGACCTGTTGCGGGGGTTTTTCCCCGAGGTGCCTGGTTCGGGGGATGCACGCCCGATGTGATCGACCAAATCATCGAACAGGAGTCTGCTGCGATTGAAGGTCGCCAATCGGCAAAGTTGGACCTGACGATGAATCATCAGCTCGCTCCCTACCCTCCTCCATCTCCACAAGAGTAGGACTTGTTAAACGATCGGAATAGCGACAAGGGTGCTTCGTCAGATCTAAGTTTTAGGGTTGGCAGGGAGGCGTACGACGGACTTCCAGCCCGTCATTGACGATGTTTGCCGACGGACTAGAAGTCCAGGGCTTTCAAGGTGTTTTGCGTTTGGCTTCCGCCAGTACTTTCGCAGTTGACA
>JANOBM010000022.1:0-6711 GCA_031411655.1 Planctomycetaceae bacterium | reverse complement strand
TATTTCGCCATCGACCCCGGCGCATACAAATTCCACTGCGAGCTGGACTTGCCGGGATTTTTCGCCACGGGCGAAGGGGGTAAGCATCCCACACCCGCCGCGGGCGAGTGGACCGGCAAGCTCACGACCCGGCACACGAATGTCATGGTCATCGCGCCGGATGCCCCTGCGCCCAAGCCGCAAATTGAGCACGCGGATGTAGCACTCGAAAAAGACGGCACGCTTTTCCTCAACGGAATAAAAATGACGCTGGACGAGTTGCAAGCGCAGGCTGCGAAGGATGCGAAGAAGCGGTTCACGATCCGCGCTGACAAGGACGTGCCCTACGCGAAGGTCATCGAAGTGGTGGAGGCGCTGAAGGGTGCGGGCGTCACGGAGTTTTCGTTCAGCGAGGCCCGCGTCGGTGATGGCAAGTACCGCGTCGCGAACCGGCAGGCGAATTACGAGTTCGACGACAAACACGGCTTCTCCATTTGCCGGCCGAGCGATTACCCGCAGTGGTTCACGGTGAGCTGGCCTGCCGAAGGAGATCGTCCGGCGTGCTGGCTGAGGACCTACCCCAATGTGAGCGAGCAGACGCAAGGCAAGTGGGCCGTCGTGTGGGAGCCGGGCACGAACGTGCTGTGGTGGGTGGATGATTCGGACGTGGGAAAGATGACGGTCACAGACCCGGCGCATGTCATCGTGGACCGCGAGGGGCGCACGAATAATTTCTCCCGCGACTTCGGGTTGCCTGAAGAAGTGAAGACGGAATTCCGCCGACTGGGTTTCGTCATCGGTCGCGACAAGACGCCGGGACTCGAAACAGCCATCGGCGGCAATACCGGTGGACAGAGCATCGTCTCGGCGGAGTTCGGGGCGTGGAGCGTCAAGGGCACGGTCACAGATGCCGACGGTAAACCGCTCGCGGATGTGTCGGTGCGCCTGGCCACAAATCAGGTGCTCATGACCGAGAAGACGAACGCCAAAGGCGAATACTACGCTGCTTTCTCACTGCCCCTCCAACTCCTCGCGCACTGGCGCGGCGTCACCGTCGAGCCGATGCTCGAAGGCTTCACCGAACGCGACATGGCGAAGTCGGGTGAGTTCAATGTCCTACTCCGCGTCGGCGAACAGCCGCAACGGGTCCGCCTTGCGGACGACAAAGATTTTCAGCCCGGCCCGATTCCGCGTTTCGCCGAGCGCGGCCTCCTTCCCATCCAGCGCGGCGCATCCCCCGGCAAACCGGGCCTCGCGGATTTCGTGATGCTCAAAGCGGCTGAAATCGCCGGCGAACTCGTCACCGCCGACGGCAAACCCGCGCCGCCTCACTGGGTCGCCGCCTCGACATCGGAGCAGCGTCCCGGACACAACGTCGCGATGCAACGGAGCGACGACAAAGGTCACTTCCGCTTGAAAGGAATCCCCACGAACAAACCGGTCATTCTCACCGTGAACCCCGACGGCAAACCTAGCGAGACAAGCAAGTCATCGGAGCAAAAGTTTGAGCAAGCCCATGAGCACAAACTCCGCATTGGCCTCCCTGGCGAAGGGAGCGGAAAAGGCCCGATAAAAATCGAGCGGCTTACAAATGGCGCGAGCGCACCGGCGGAAGGAGCCATTCGCCCCAACCAACCTCAAGCGGTACAGGGTGACGAACAGCCCATCAAGACGATTCCTGTAACCAGCAAAGAACTCAGCGGCATCTGGTATGGCGCCACAGACCGCACCGGTGTCGTCGTACGTTTTATTGCTCGGGAATCACGCGTTAAAGGCACCCCGGGAGTAGTGAGTGGCAATTGGGTTGTTCACGTCGCCAGCGGAAGCATCGGCTCGGCACTCAATTTTACAGACGATACGAAAGCAGGCGTCGTTAGGCTCACCGTCGGTATGTGGGACGACAAGGCGAAGCAGTCATTTACGTCGTCACTCGGGTCGATCGAACGGGGCGAGGATGACACCCTTTACCTCACGATTAACGACAACACGCGCGAGCCGATGTATCTGCAGGCAAAGCGGATTCCATTGATCTTCATTGATGACCGAGTCGAGATCGAGCGTTCCGATGTCGAACAGATGCAGTCCCTAATGCGAAGCCTCAAGCCCCGGTGACCAGTCTCAGCACTGCCATACCAGCCGCAACGGAGAACTCACGGGCGAACTTCCACGACCATTTTTGGTAGTTGCGATTTAAAGAACAGCAGCAATAACGGCTGGATCAACTGCTATCCGACTCAAATTCACCACGAAATACGAGCTATGCAACCATCCACATCCTTCGGAGTCGGCTTCACTCTCATCCTTATTGGCCTTGCGGGATTCTACTGGATCCACCTGTTGGACCCTGGTGACAACACTCTCCCTGGGATGTTGGTTGGGTCCATCGCAATTTGTCCGGGGGCTATTCTCGTTGGTCGCGCGATCTGGCCACCCACTCACGACAGTTGAATCGCATCCAATTGTATGACCAACCATTCTTCTCACGCGACGAGAAAGACCTGATGACGGACAACCCGAATAAAACCAGACTGAACGCGGGCCAACAGCTACTCGAACTGTTCGCTGACCTCGACGATGCAATTCCGTTAATTCCGGCCCCATCGGAAACCATCTCGAAGGTGCTCAAAGAGATTTGGTCGTGGTCCAACAGCGGTGAACCCAATGAGGTTGTCCTGGGGTTTTTCTCTCAAATCCTGCCCTTGAGCGGCCACTCCACGAACATCCTCAACATCTGGGGAACGAATCAATTCCTTTACGAGCAGAAGGCCTGTGCTCCGATGTGCAATATCCCTGCCGAATCCGGACTATTCGCGTTCGCGGATTGGACCGGCGAGAGTGATGGGGACGCTTGGTGTTACGACATCAAATACCAGTGCATCCGCTGTATACCTGTCGGATGTGGCGAAGCGGATGCTGACCGTTCCCGTCTAAACTCATACGGCGTATTTCCTCACTTCGAACACTTTGTCGCCTACTTACGTTACGACGCTGAACGACGCAACTTCCTTCTACCACGTTGAAGAGTCATATCAACGAAGAAAACCCAAGTAAGGTTGACACGACGATACGAACGCTTCGCAGAACGGCTCGATGGCGCATCTCTATCGTCGTTGCCGGGGCCAAGAGAAGAACAAGGACGGTAGCGAATGGATGGAACTCGTAAGGTTGCTCGACATGTACCACGTTCAGGAGGCATTTCAATGAAGCGAACTGCGGCAATCCTTGGTGCCCTCGCGTTTTTCCTGGTCACTTTATTGACGTGGAATGCCGTCCATTGAGTGAGATTCGACAACTTCCGCGTGACGCGGTGACGAACTGAGTTCCATTCACCGAATCGTTCGTTGGTAATCTTCAGTCGGCTGAGAGAGTTGTCCACGAATTGAAAAGCGAAGCAGACTTACCGTTGCTGCGTTCACCAGAACGAGGGTGAGTCCACGCTCTGGTGAATGTGGCTACGGCTAACTGAAATCAACGCTAAAGGGAATGTTCTCGCGATGGGGCTAGGATGAGGAGAAACGTCAAACTCAAGGAATGTGCGATTTTTTTAGTTTTTCTTTGTCACATTTTCCCAGCTCCCACGACCACCTTCTTGCAGACCGCAATTCGCTTGGAATTTGCGGCGATTATTGATTTTCTCCGAGAAGGAAACGGTCATGTTACGAGTGGTCAAGCACGGGTTAATGGTAGTGGTCGCGGTCGCCGGAAGTGGGTTTTTGCTACTTGGCATGAGCTTTCCAAGTTACCTGCGGACTTCGGCGACGACAGTCCAGCAAACGGTTCAAGAAACCGTGCCAATCGAGTTCGAACTTCGCCGAACCAGAGATCTTATCGACCAAGTCCTCCCAGACTTGCAGTCGCAAGTGCGCATGATTGCGCAAGAAGAAGTCGCCATTTCGGGACTGGAGTCGGAAATCGCAAAAGACAAGGCGAGAATGGAGTCTGAACAAGCATCTCTGTTGTCGCTTCGCACGCAGATGCGAACCGAGCAGGTATCATACGAAGTGAACGGTTCAAAGATCTCCCGCGAACAGATGGCAGAGCGACTTCATCGGCGGTTTGAACAATTCAAACAAGGAGAGATGACCCTACAAAGTAAACAACGACTTCTAGAAAAGCGTGTCGAGGGGCTCGCTGCAGCATTAACAATGCTTGATACGATGCGCCATCGAAAAGCGGAGTTGGAATTAAAGGTCGAATCGCTTGCTGCCCAGTGCCGCATTGTTCAATCGTCCGCACTCGCTTCAGGTTCGACGGTTGACGACAGTCATTTGACCGAAGCGAATCAACTGCTCAATCAACTTGAAACTCGACTTGACGTCGCCCAAAGAGTGTTGGCCCATGAGCAAGAAGGCATTGCACTTGAAATTCCAGTCGACAAAGACACGGTGAGCGAGGAGCGAGTGCTGTTGGAGTATGATCGTTACTTTGGCGATGCGACTAGCGACCATTCAGACGATCACCTGACCGTCCTCAACGACTAATCCAGTGGTATTTTACTCTTGCTCCCTCCCGGTGTTCAGGAACGTTCCTTGTTTCAACTCGACTTCAAACGTGCCGAAGTTGCGCTCGCCGCCGGTCGCTTGGAAGACGCTTGTAAGTTTGTCCAGCAGCCTGTCGTCCGTGAGCATCGTGACGGACAACGCCTTATCGACAAACTGATTGAGGCACTCCTGGTGAGAGCGAGCGACCACATAAGTCTCGATCGTCTGGAGGATGCTCGCCAGGATGCCGACTTAGCCTTTGCACTGGGTGGTCGCAAGTCGGAGGTTGCGGAGGCACTCAAACAGATCGGGGCTTTAGAACGAAAACGAATTGATAACGCGATCGTGGCCAATGATTTTGAATTTGCTTTAGCTACGATCGCTACTCTTCGTCGCGAACGGCTCGCTGATCCTCAAGTCGCCCGCCTTGTCCCGCTCGCAGTGCACCCACTGGCTGAGCGCGGCTTCGAAGAGTTGGCGACAGGAAGGCTTGATCGCGCCGTGGTCACGGACAACTTGCTTGCACCGTTTCGCCACCATGTGGCCAAAGCGATTGAACTTCATGATCAACTTAAACGGTGCAATCATATCGGCGAATACGTCCGTTCGGGACGTCACATGGACGCCGAGCGAGAACTTTCTTTGCTTGGCCAAACTATCCCAACGGCAGACTGGATTGTGAAAGCACGATCAGAGATTTCGAGAGTGGTCGAATCCATCGATAATCTCTTGTCAGGTCCGATCGGATTGCTCTCGGTACCGGGTCGTACCATCGGACCGGCACATCGAAATCCGGCGCATCGGAATGTTGATCAGAAAGAGGGAATTTGGGTTCAACCCTCGTCGAACCAATGGTTACTACAAGTCGATGGTGTCGGCCGACTGCTACTACACCGAGGTTCGCAATTAACAATCGGCTCCGCCGCAGCCTCATCGCGTTTCGACTTGTCCATCCAGACGGATGGACTGCGTGACCCCGTCAAGCTCCATCGAGATGGAGATGACTACTTCGCGGAGTCCTCATCTCCGTTTCGAGTAAATGATGAGCAGGTGAGCCGAAAGCTGCTTGCGTCGGGTGATCACATCGCGATGGGAAATCATGGACGTTTCCGCTTCAACAAATCGGTTCCGGCAAGCGCCTCGGCAGTGTTGCTGATGACGGGTGCCGGCCATGTGCGTCGTGACATTCGAAGCGTCGTGATGCTGGCTGATTCATTGCTGTTTGCCAAGTCCGGCGGTCACTTTCACCTCGACAATGAACCGTATCCGATCGTCGTATACTGCCAAGGTGATTCACTTGCTGTCCGATCGCACACTCGTTCCGATAATGGTTCGGACATTCAACTTCTTCGTGTAGGTGAATCGATCGTCGTGGGTCAGACCCGATTTGCTCTCGCCCACAATGCATTGCCGTAAGGACGCTTGCTTATGTCTACGTACCAGTACCAGAAGGGCGATCGTCCACTTGATGGTTACACCATTGAGTATGCACTGGGGCGCGGCGGATTTGGCGAAGTCTATTTTGCCGTGAGCGATGCGGGACGTGAAGTGGCGCTCAAAGTTGTACAAAACTTCGAAGATATCGAACTTCGCGGGATTCGCCATTGCATGAATCTCAAAAGCTCACACTTGGTGACGATCTTTGACGTCCGATTCGCGGCCGATGGTAGACCATGGGTTATCATGGAATACATCGCCGGCCCGTCACTTCGTGAGATTATTGACGAATCTCCTAGCGGGCTGGGGCCAGAACGTTCGGCTTATTTGTTTCGCGAACTTGCCAAGGGGATCAACTATTTGCACGACGCAGGAGTTGTCCATCGTGACTTGAAGCCACACAACGTGTTCTTTGAAGACGGAACAGTGAAGATTGGCGACTACAGCCTCAGCAAGGCGATCACGACCAGCCATCGAAGCGGCCACACGATGACCGTTGGTAGCGTCCACTACATGGCCCCTGAGATCAGTATGGGACGATACGACAAGACCGTCGATATTTATGCAATGGGCGTCATCCTTTATGAGATGCTACGTGGTGTTCCTCCCTTTGTCGGCGAGAGCATGGGTGAGGTGCTGATGAAACACCTTAGTAGCAGCCCGGACCTCACGGGGATCCCTGATCCATTCGCATCGACAATAGCGAAAGCGATGCGACGTGATCCCGCCGAACGCTTTCAATCGGCACAAATGATGGCCGAATCATTACTCAGCGGACAGGAGCTTGGCGAGCAACTTAAATCCTTCAATCCAT
>JANOBM010000021.1:0-21909 GCA_031411655.1 Planctomycetaceae bacterium | reverse complement strand
GTTCGATGGTGTCTGTTCGATGGTGTCTGTTCGTCGATAAGCCGCACGCTTGGTTCTAGTCCCAGTCCGTCCTTTCGGAAGTACAGCATGAAAAACGTTGATATGTCATGCGACCGCGAGAAAATGGTTGAAACACAAGTCGCGGCGAGAGGCGTGAGCGATCCCCTGGTGCTGAGTGCGATGCGATCGGTACCGCGAGAAAAGTTCATTTCCATGAAGTTGCGACGGTTCGCCTACGAGGACGGGCCGCTTCCAATCGAGGCCCAGCAGACGATCTCCCAGCCCTACATCGTTGCCTTGATGATCGAGGCATTGGGTCTGGAAGGAGGTGAACGAGTTTTGGAAATTGGAACCGGCTCAGGCTACGCTGCCGCAGTTCTCGCGAAAATCGCCTCGGAGGTTTACACCATCGAGCGGATCAAAACACTTGCAGATCATGCGGCGGTAACGCTCAAAGCATTGAACTATCACAACGTTCAAATACGGCACGGCGACGGCACCCTGGGCTGGCCCGAACGCTCGCCCTTTGATGCGATCGTTGTCGCTGCGGGAGGTCCGTTCATTCCGGCGACACTTCAGGCACAATTAAGGATAGGCGGCCGAATGGTGATGCCAGTAGGAGAGAGTCAGACTCACCAAGAACTCATCAGGATCACTCGTCTAGCGGAAACGGAATTCGAACGGGAGGTCATTGCGGATGTGCGGTTTGTTCCGTTGATCGGAGATGAAGGTTGGAAAACGGATGAACAGTCCAACGAAGGCGTCGATGGCGAAAGAACTGCGTAATGAAACGCATTGATTTTCAATGCGTCGATGAGTGGTCTCGATGTCGAGCTACCGCTTTCAAGTTCGGCATGCATCCCGCGATACGATGCTTATTTGCGACCCAGCGCGTCTGCGAAGAAACTAAGTGAATCGATCGATCAACCGTCTTCCCTTGAGCATTCCACTTGCGATCACTGTAAACGTACTCGTTTACTTCACCACTTCTTCCGTTAGTGGTAAAGAGCTTATCGCGGCCAGAAGCAATGAAGTATTCATGGTCGATACTACAGTTACCCAATCCGGAATTCCGCACATCCTTTGGCCTTCGAGTAGTGAGGATACCACGGATCCGCCTGACGACACCCGCCATCAACTCAACCACTCCGACGAAAGCAAGCCCGTCGCAAATGGCATCTAGGTTCTCGTAGGCGCATCCAATGGAGGCTGCGGTGAGTTATTGCGGCACCAAAATGTCGATGCCAGCGAGTTGCATCCCTATCGTGGCATGGTGTTTGACTGGCCACACCTATTTGGCATCGAGAAACGTTAAGCTTATTGCGGAGCCCGTTCAATCGACGTGTATGAAGACGATACGACCGACCCGATCTTAAAGTTGAGCATAATGAGATCTCCTCGCTTGTTAGCCGCTGCGTTCTTGTTGCTGTTGATCAGTAGGACTTGGGGCCTCGAAAACACCAAGTCAAATGTCCTATTCATCATGGCAGACGACCTGCGAGCAGAGATTGCGAGCTACGGGTCTTTGGCGAAGACGCCTCATCTCGATCGCTTGGCCCAAATGAGCCTACAATTTGATCGAGCTTATTGCCAACAAGCCGTCTGCAACCCGTCTCGTTCTTCGCTGCTCACCGGTCGTCGTCCTGATACACTCCAAGTTTGGAATAACAGCACTCACTTTCGTGAGTCCAATCCCGATGTCACGACGATCCCTCTTTGGTTCAAGGAACATAACTACACGACCCGTTGCGTTGGAAAGATCTTCCATAATTGGCACACGAAGGTACAAGGAGATCCGCGTTCGTGGAGTGCACCAGAGTTTTTGCATTTTGCAAATCATGGTGATGATGTCGCCCAGATGGCTGGCCCGATTGCGCCAAACCTTGCGAAGACGACAACTGGATTTGGTTATGAGAAAACCGGTATCTGTGAATGTCGTGATGTGCCGGATGAAGCATACTATGATGGTCGGGTTGCTGCAGAGGCGATTCGCGTGCTGTCAGAAGTGAGAGACGATCCGTTCTTTCTCGCGGTCGGATTCTGGCGGCCTCATGCACAGTTCAACGCGCCGAAGAAATATTGGGATCTTTATGATCGATCCGCTCTGCCTCGACTCGATCCACGTCGCCCGTCTGGCGCGCCGGAGATTGCCTTTCATCAAAGCACGGAAGTATTAGGGCCAGTAGCGAACCAAAAACTACCTACTCCCGATCAAGCCGCCGAAATGCGACACGGGTATTTCGCTAACATCAGCTACATGGATGCACAACTTGGTAAAGTGATTGCTGCACTTGAGCAGAGTGGCGTGGCGGATCGCACCATCGTGATCTTTGTAAGTGACCATGGTTACCATATCGGTGAGCATATGCTTTGGGGGAAAACGTCAAATTTTGAACTCGACGCTCGAGTGCCAATGATGATTCGTGCGCCAAGAGTTTCGATTGATGGCAGTCGGACCGATTCCTTGGCGGAGTTGATCGATCTGTTTCCAACGCTCATTGAGTTATGTGGTCTGCCTCATCCCGGTGGCCTCGAGGGAAAAAGCTTGGTTTCTGTGCTGCGCGACCCATCCCGTTCCGTCAAAGAAGCTGCATTCACTCAGCACCCACGGCCTGCGTATTACGATCGTACGCCATCGATGTTACCCTCTACCATGGGCGTCAGCGTCCGCACCGCTAAAGCCCGTTACACTGAGTGGCGAGATTGGAAGACGGGTGAACCTGTTGTCCGGGAACTTTATTCAGAGGCCGACGAACCCGCGGAAACTCGGAACATGATTGGTGATCCCGCCTCAGCAGACATCCTCAGCGAGGCTGAACGTTTGCTACGAAGCCAATTCCCAATCGTTTCACACTGATCCATTCCAACCATCATGACCTAACCGATCAGATGAAGTTTGCATTTTTTGGAATTAATTGATGAATCTAATTGGTTGCTTTCGCCTTTCGTTAGCGCTGGTGGTTGCTGGGGTCTCCGCATTGAAGGCGGCGGACGTGCCGGCCAGGAAGCCAAACATTGTCTTCATCATGGCAGACGATTTGGGTTACACCGACGTCGCTTGCTTCGGAAGCAAGTACTATGAAACTCCCAATATTGATCGACTCGCTTTGCAGGGGATGAAGCTGCTCAGCCACCATCACTGCCAAAACTGTACGCCCACTCGAGCAGCATTGATGAGCGGGCAGTATGGTGCTCGCACTGGCGTCTACACCGTTGGTAGTACTGATCGATTCGATTGGAGTCAGCGCCCGCTCGTGCCGGTGGACAACGTGACCGAACTACCGCTTGATCGGGATACCATTGCCAAGCAACTCAAGGCGGCTGGCTATGCCACTGGAATGTTTGGTAAGTGGCATATTGGCGATCGTGATGAATATCACCCTGCAAAACGAGGCTTCGATGAGGCGATCGTGAGCGCGGGTCAACACTTTAACTTTACGACAATCCCAAAGACGCAGTACCCAAAGGATCAGTATCTCGCGGACTTTCTTACGGATCGAGCGCTCGATTTCATAACCTCGCACAAGGACAAACCGTTTTTCCTCTACCTTCCGCATTTCGGCGTTCACTCACCGCACGATGCCAAAGATGAGTTGGTAAAAAAGTTCAAGTCAAAGCCTGGCGTCGATGGACACAATAACCCAACTTATGCGGCGATGATTTACTCTGTGGACGAAAGTGTTGGTCGAGTCATGGAGAAGCTCGATGCGTTAAACCTTGCTGACAATACGGTGCTGATATTCACAAGTGACAATGGGGGTGTCGGCGGTTATGTGCGTGAAGGGATCAAGAAAACCAAGGATATTACCGATAACTCACCGCTACGTAGCGGCAAGGGTAGCCTCTACGAAGGAGGTACTCGCGAACCTTTTGTGATCCGATGGCCCGGCATTACACAAGCGGGATCGACGTGCGATATACCCACTATTCACGTCGACATCTTTCCCACCTTTTTAGAAATTGCCAATGCACCGAAGCCTCGGCAGGTACTTGACGGTGAAAGTCTTGTAAACTTGTTTCGTAACCCGGACGCGAAGCTCCAGCGCGAGGCCATCTTCCAACACTTTCCGGGTTACCTTGGCGCGGGAACCGACTCCTGGCGTACGACTCCCGTGAGTCTTATACAAAGTGGTAACTGGAAACTGATGGAGTTCCTTGAAGATGGACATCTCGAACTTTACGACCTTAGCAAGGACATTGGCGAATCCCATAACTTAGCGACGTTTATGCCCGAGAAGGCACGCGAATTACGCTCGCAATTGAACGCTTGGCGCGCTGAGGTGAATGCCCCCATGCCTGAGAAGAATGGACAAGCCGGCGAGTTTCGTAAAGAGGGAAAACGTAAGAGCAAAGATAGGATCAAAAAGAAACGATGACGTTCTTAACAGCTCGATCGATCGGATAGTCTGAAAGGACGTAAATGACACGATTGAAAGTGTTATCAAGAATTGGTTTGGCAATTTTTATGATCGGAGCTGGCACGATGCACTTCGTCATGCCGAGCTTCTTTCTGAAGATCATGCCCCCTTATCTCCCTTTTCATTCTGCTTTGGTCACACTCAGCGGGATCTGTGAAATAGGTTTGGGATTCATGCTGCTTTCTTCTCGCTATTCGCGATTCGCGGCATGGGGTGTGATCGCCTTGTTGATCGCCGTTTTTCCCGCCAACATCTACCTGTTTCAGCATCAAGAATTGGTTACGGCATCTCGGCTAGTACACTTCATGCGGTTGCCCTTCCAAGGCGTTCTCATCCTTTGGGCTTACTGGCACACAAGAACATGCATGACGCCGTCTGATTTCGATCGTTCGGTCAAGAGTACAAACGATAATGTGGTACTCTGAAAGTACAGTGACGGGGCTGATCACCAAGGCTAGGGTTCCTTTGCCTTTAAGGCTTTTTTTTGGTGCGTTTCGGCCTTGCGATGCATTTTCTGGGAGTTTGAGCTGATATGGAACCGCTACCTGCTTCGGTGCTGCGGTGGTCTTGTGACCCGCAACAGTTTGATTTCGAAGATACTTCGCAGTGTCCAAGTTTGAACGAAGTTTTTGGACAGGATCGAGCAGTCGAATCCATTCGTTTTGGAATCTCAATCCGTAGGCAAGGCTATAATATCTTCGCATTGGGCCCGCAGGGAACAGGGAAGCGGACTGTCGTCGAACGTTGTCTTGAAGAACGAGCGTCGCTAGAGCCGACTCCGTCGGATTGGTGTTATGTAAATAACTTCGATGATCTTCGGCGTCCGCGAGCGATCGCACTTCCGCCGGGGTCCGGTGTGCGGTTTCGAGACGTTGTGGATGAATTGATCGAAGACCTGACCAACGCCATCCCTGCAGCCCTGGAGAGTGAGGAACATCGATCGCGACTGGTGGAGATGGACCATGAAGAGGAAGCTCAACAGGAAGCAGCATTTCAATCTTTGGCCGATAAGGCGGAGACGATGCAAATCCAGTTGCTCCGGACTCCCGGAGGATTTGTGCTGGCACCCACGCAGGAAGGCAAAGTGCTTGAAACCCCTGACTTTGAAAAGCTACCTCGTGACGAGAAAAAGCGGATTGAAGCCACTATCGATGGCCTTCAAAAAGAGTTGCAATCGATTGTCGAGCAGCTTCCTTGGCGCCAGAAGATTTTTCGAGATCGAGTCAAAAAACTGCGGAGAGAGGTACTGCAGCACGCTATCGGTCATTTGTTATCGGAGATCAAAGATCGATACAAGGACGTCGACCTCGTACTGACATACCTGCAGGCCATGGAAAAAGACATTCTCGAGCGTGTCAACGAATTCCAACAAGTCGAGGAAACGGAAGAATCGCAATCGGAAGAACCGTTATCGTTGCCTCAATTGCTCGCCGAGTATCGCGTAAATTTGCTCGTCGACAATAGCGATAATCGAGGTGCGCCAATGGTTTACGAAGACCACCCGAGCTACCACAACTTGATTGGTCGCGTGGAACATGAGTCACAAATGGGAGCGCTAACGACCGACTTTTCATTGGTCAAAGCGGGTGCGTTGCATCGCGCAAACGGTGGATATCTGATACTCGATGCGCGACAACTTATGCAACAACAATTTGCTTGGGAAGGGCTGAAACGATCGTTGTATGCCAGGTCGATTCGCATGGAATCACTTGGCGACATGATGAGTCTCATCAGCACCACTTCCCTGGAACCAGAGCCGATTCCCTTGGATGTAAAAGTTATCCTCCTCGGCGACCGACTTCTTTACTATTATCTATACGAAGACGATCAAGACTTTGCCGAGCTCTTCAAAGTGTGCGCTGATTTTGACGAAGACTTAGACCGGACACCGGAAAGTTGTCAAATGTATGCGCACTTTGTTGCGTCGGTCGCCCGCGGCGAGCATTTGCTACCGCTGACTCGTGCCGCTGTTGCGCGTGTTTTGGAAGAGGCTGTTCGAATGGCTGATGACGCCAATCGCTTCTCAATGCACGTGAGATCGCTCACCGACGTTTTGCGTGAGTCCGACTTTGCGGCGAAGAACCGAGGTGTAGCGATTATCGACAGCGGTGATGTTGACCTTGCCATCGAGAGTCAGCGACGTCGATCGGACCGGATGCGTGAGCGTATCCATGCTGGCATCCGTCGCGGCACGATTCACATCGAGACTGAAGGTCAAAAGATCGCGCAGGTAAATGGATTGTCGGTGACGCAACTCGCCGATGTGAGGTTTGGTCAGCCCTCTCGCATCACAGCAACGTTTCGACTTGGCCACGGTGAAGTTATCGATATTGAACGTGAAGCCGAATTGAGTGGTCCTAGCCACTCCAAGGGCGTCATGATCCTCGCCTCCTTTCTCGGCAATCGGTTCGCGAAGGAACTGCCTCTGTCGCTTTCTGCGAGTTTGGTGTTCGAACAGTCGTACGGAGTCATCGACGGAGACAGTGCATCGATTGCGGAAACCTGCGCATTGTTGTCTGCTTTGAGCGGAGTCGCGATCAAGCAGGGCATTGCAGTAACGGGCTCGATGGATCAACACGGAAGAGCACAACCGATCGGTGGCGTGAATGAAAAGATTGAAGGTTTTTATCAGGTATGCGTCGATCGAGGACTCACCGGAGAGCAAGGCGTTTTGGTGCCGGAGAGCAATCGCATGCACCTGATGTTGCGGCAAGACGTCGTTCGCGCCGTTGAGTCGGGTCAATTTTTTGTCCAACCGTTCGCAGATATCGATCAAGCAATCGAGGTTTTAACCAGTTGTTCCGCGGGTGAGGTCGATGCGCAAGGAACCTATCCATCTCACAGTATCAACGGCCTCGTCGCGGCCCGTTTGAAGCAATTGGCCGAGGTACGCACGAGATTTAGTCGCGACACCCTGTCATCCTCGATCCCTACTGCGCCGAAGTTGTAATTGCAATCACACATCCAAAAGCCTTTGCTATGCCAACGATTCTGCTCGCCATTGACGCCTACACTCCAATCGAACGGTTGCTGCCCGCTGCTTTGCTATTGGCATCAGGACCGCGTTCAGCACTGCTAGGGATCTTCGCGCAAGACAGCCAGCTATTGCAGGGAGCATCACTACCCTGCACACAGGAGGTGGGCGCGAACACCGCCACCTGTTATCCGTTGACGGAACAGTCCATTCAAAAACGGGTTCAGCGTATTGCCGATGGCATGCAACAGCGTCTAGCCGAGGCGGCAAAGCGGCAGCACCTACCGTGGGAGTTTCAGAGGTGCGATGGAAGTATTTCTCAGATTGTATCGGAGACACAGGCGGACGTGGTGCTCCCTGGATGGAGCGAAAGTTCGTGGATAAAGGCCAGGCATGTATGTATGACGCCACAACGCTGTTCGAAGAAAGAAGTGATTGCCGTTGTCGACGACGGCTCTGCCTTGTTGGGTTGTGTCATCCAAGCGGCCAGGGATCTGAGCGAAACTGCCAAGCCGCGCCAACTGGTAACGCTTGCAATGAACTCACCAAAAGCTGAACGAGCAAAGCTGAGCGAACGGATTGTCGAAGGAGAACACTGCGAATCCATCCTGCATGTTTCATCAATTGCCCAGCTAATCTACCAGTGCTCGGTATTGCGACCCGCAGTGGTGCTGATTGGGCAGGAGCAGGCACTCGCTTTTGACAGTCAACTTCGGAAAGGCCTAGCCTTCATCAAAGTGCCCCTTGCCATCGTACGAACCAACCGTTGAGCTTTTGTTAGGCTCAATTTTGATGATGATATTCCTCTGTAAACCCGACGCAAGTCACTGAGCTTGTATAGCATGAACTTGCGGTCGAATGGTCAGTACGGGGCATGGTGCGGTCCGGACCACACTCTCCGCCACACTCCCGATCAGAACGTGTGACAGGCCGGTACGACCATGCGTTGAAAGGACAATCAAATCAATATTTTCTTTACTCGCGTACCGTACGATCTCCACATCCGGCGAGCCCTCGACGACGGACTGGACGACGATACGATTCGCCGACCAGGCAGAATCAATCACGTTAGCCAGTTTCTCCTCGGCAACTAACTTGGACTCGGTGATGTAAGTGGGCAACGCAAGACCCAGTCCGAATTCAGGTGTGGAGGAATAGTGATGTTCGAGGGTGTGAAGTAAGTGCAGTTCTGCATCAAACTGAGTCGCCAATTCGCACGCATATTTAGTCGCGCCGATCGAATCCTTGCTAAAGTCCGTTGGAAGCAATATTTTCTGAATTCGAATGTTCATACAGTCACCTCACTTGCATTTTTTTCGTGCGCCACCTCGCTTGTATTCTATCAAAAAAATCCCGCTGACCCATTGAAATGCAGCGAATCGTCAAGATAAGAGGGTGTGCTACGAAAAGACTTTTCGATCGGGGCGCTCATGCAAATTGCCGCTGTTATCGCAGTTGCCAATCAACAGTCGACCGCGTTCGATTTTTCATCTAATCTGAGAACGCCGCTAGACCGCATAACGCGAAGCCGATAGCGCTCAGCGTTGCCGCTTCGCGTACAATTGGAAATTTAGTCCGCCAACGAGAGGAATGGTACACTATGTCAGCCACAGGTGTTGGCGCGTTGCTTCTCATCGGCTCGTTGGTATTCGCGATTGCCTCGGTTCTATTGAAATCCCGAAGGTTACGCGTTGTTGCCGCCAGTACGTTTGTGGTTTTTCTCGTGTATGTAGTTTTCCTTGTCGGCGTTGTTTCCAGGATGTAGGCCTCGTTTGGTGCGGGGCTCACTGCTGACCGCCATCCGAGCACTGACACCAGGACCACATCGTATCGTTTGCGATCGATTGATCGATTTACGTTTTGCCATTGGACCATCGTTGTAGTTATGATGAGGACCCGGCTGTTGCGGACCGTGAATGCAAGCGCCGGACTGTGGACATAGAGCCTTGACGTTAGTTTCTATCTGAATAATCGCACTTCGCTAAGAAAGTGATATGACCTATCGCAACACGATCGCACTCTGCATGATTTTGGCATCAGTTCCCGCGTCTGCTGCCGATCTCGACTTCCCACACGAAATTGTTCCAGTACTCAAGCAGCACTGTGGCAAGTGTCATACCGGAGACCAGCGGAAGGGCGGCTTCTCGCTAAATACTCGCGAAACAACCTTGAGCGGCGGCGAGTCGGGCCCGGTGATCACTACCGGTAAGAGTGCTGAGAGCGATCTGATTCATCGACTTTCTAGCGAGGACCTCGATGTGAGGATGCCTCCTGAAGGCCCTCGCGTTCCCGCTGAGCAAGTCGAGTTGCTGAGGCGTTGGATTGACTTAGGTTTGCCCTGGGAGCAAGGTTTCACATTTGGGTTACGTTCCTATGAGCCGCCCCTTTCACTGAAGCGTCCTGAATTGCCAGCCGCTGTCGACGAACGCACTCATCCCGTGGACCGGTTTATTGATCAGCAGCTCGCCTCCACGGAGACCCCACTCCCAAAGCCGATTGACGACGCATCGTTCGGAAGGCGAGTTTACCTCGATCTGATCGGGCTTTTGCCAGAGCCCGAGGAGCTCGACGAGTTCATCACCGACCCATCGCCAGACAAACGGGCGGGACTGGTACGTACATTACTCAACCGAGACGTCGAATACACGGAACATTGGCTCACGTTTTGGAACGACCTCCTTCGGAACGATTACACCGGCACCGGCTTCATTACTGGAGGGCGTAAGCAGATCACCAAGTGGCTTTACCATGCGCTCGTCACGAACATGCCATACGATCAATTTGCACGTGAACTGATCGCGCCGCCGACGCCGGAAAGCGTTGGCTTTGGTGAAGGGATTCTGTGGCGCGGCGAAGTTAGTGCCGGTCAAACGGTGGAAATCCAATTTGCACAAAGCGTTGGACAATCGTTTCTGGGTATCAACCTGAAATGTGCTTCTTGCCACGACAGTTTTATTGATCGCTGGACTCTAGACGAAGCGTATGGTCTAGCAGCTGTTTTTGCTCAGCGCCCGCTTGAAATTCATCGGTGCGACAAGCCTATCGGCAAGCAGGCCCAGGCAGCGTGGCTCTTCCCAGAACTTGGGCAAGTGGATGCAAATGCACCCCAGCCTGAACGGCTGAAGCAACTGGCAGACCTAATGACGCATCACAACAATGGTCGGTTCCCGCGTACGATCGTCAATCGGATTTGGCATCGGCTTATGGGTCGTGGACTGGTTCACCCGACCGACGCTATGCAGACGGAACCTTGGAACAGCGACTTATTGGACTATCTTGCCAGTAATCTTGTCGACAACCATTATGACCTCAAGCAGACATTGGAATTGATCGTCACTTCCAATGCGTATCAGTCGCAGGCGCAGGTCGTTACACAAAAAACGGATGACGAGGGTTACCGGTATGCAGGTCCAAGAGCAAAACGCTTAACGGCTGAGCAATTCATAGATGCTGTATGGCAATTGACCGATGCGGCGCCTCAGCGGTACGACGCTGAGATCATTCGTGGCAAACCGATCGGGAGCGATTCAATGCCTTCCCCGTTAATAGGAAAATGGATTTGGGGATATGCCGCCTCGGACGGATCACCTGCAAACGAGGCATTTACGTTCAAGAGCACGTGGGCGTTGGATGCAGCTCCGCAGCATGCCGTAGCCGTGATTACTTGTGACAATAGTTTTGTCCTGACGATAAATGGGGAGCGTGTCGACTCGGGTGACAATTGGGAACAGCCGCGAGCGATCCTGATCACCAATCGGCTGAAAGTCGGAGCCAATGAGATCGTCATTGTCGGGAAGAATGGAGGTACAGCGCCGAACCCTGCGGGTTTGTTCTGTGAGCTTCAGGCTCGCATGCCTGACGGGCGAACCCATTCGCTGGGTACCGACGGAAGTTGGACATTCGCATCCTTACCGGCCGAAGGAAACGGACAGAATAAGACGTTGCCAACTGACTGGATGCCGGCAGCACTGGTTGCGAATCCGGGTATCTGGGATTCGCGGGTCGATCCCATGATCAGGTCGTTGCTCATGCAATCACTTCAGTCAGGGCACCTAATGGTTCGAGCATCGCTGGTAAAATGCGACTTTTTAATGAAGTCGCTTGGTCGGCCAAATCGCGACCAAATCGTGACTGTTCGCCCCGATATGCTAACGACGCTTGAGGCAATTGACCTTTCCAATGGGGAGACATTGGCGACGACGCTCCATCAAGGAGCGAAGAAACTCGCCACTCGAAATTGGGAGTCACCGAATCATTTCGCAACTTGGCTCTGGCGTTTTGCCGTTAGCCGAGAGCCGACGCCTGAGGAATGGGAAGTGCTTTCAGTCGCCCTGGGTGATACACTCACGGAGCAAGGAATCGAAGACGTATTGTGGGTAGCGATCATGTTGCCCGAGTTCCAGTTGGTGAGATGAATGAAGATGAATGATACACGGCGTCAGTTCCTGCATCAGCTTTCTGCAGCCATGACTGCGGCATGGATGGCTGGCGAACCCAGGCTTCTCAAAGCTGCTTCATCCGGTGAGCCGCTCAGCCAGCCAAAAGCGACGGCCGATGCATGTATCCTGCTGTGGATGGGCGGGGGAATGGGCGCGCCGGACACATGGGATCCGAAAACATACTTGCCTTTTGAAGTCGGTTTACCCATCGATCGAGTTCTCAGTACTTTTCCAGCAATCAATACGGTTGTCGACAACATCAAGATCGCTGAGGGCTTGGAACACTGCGCAAAAATCATGGACCGCGCAAGTTTAATTCGGTCGCATGTACAGCCGGATTTGGGAAGCATCTTGCACTCGCGCCATCAGTATCATTGGCACACCGGCTACGTTCCGCCTCAGACAGTGGCTTGCCCTCACGTTGGTGCTTGGATGGCGCGTGTGTTGGGGCCGCAGAATCCTGTGATTCCGCCGTTCATCAATATCGGACAACGCCTTGAAGGTGTCGGCGAGCAAGAAGAGTTGAAAGCCTTTACGACTGCGGGTTTTTTTGGTTCTGAGTTCGGTCCGATGAATCTTCCGTTTCCCGAAGAAGCGGCTCAGTCGGTAAAACCACCGAAAGGGATGGTCCCCGATCGTTTTGAGAACCGTTATCGGATTTATCGAAAATTGATTGATCGAACGCCACACCGAGAGGTACTTAGTGACCATCAGCGAGAGTCGATGGTCCGCGCCATGGACAATGCCCATCGGCTTCTTAGTTCGCCAGAACGAGCGGCATTCGATATTTCTTTAGAACCAAAAGAAAGCTATGAAAAGTACGACACAGGCCGGTTTGGTCGCGGATGTTTACTGGCACGCCGCCTTGTTGAATCGGGTGCTCGGTTTGTTGAAGTGACCACAGAGTACGTCCCGTTTGTTAATTGGGATACGCATGCAAACGGTCATACGACACTCGTCGATATGAAAAAACAGATTGACCGCCCGATCTCACAGTTGATCCTCGATCTAGAATCTAGCGGATTGCTCGGTCGCACACTGGTCATTATCGCCAGCGAGTTCAGTCGCGATATGATGATTGAAGGCAAGCCAGGCTCAAATGCCAACGACCAGACTTCCGAGAAAGTCGATGCGTTTCAAGAAATGAAACATTACGGTCTCCACCGCCACTTCACGGGCGGCTCGTCGGTAGTCATGTTCGGTGGTGGAATGAAACGCGGTTATCTCTACGGGAAGACGAACCCTGAACGCCCTTGTGTGGCGATTGAAAACCCAGTTAGCGTGTCCGATCTTCACGCAACGATCTTTACCGCTATGGGAATTAGTCCCCAGACTGCTTTCGAGGTCGAGAAGCGACCGTTTTATGCGACGGAAGATGGAAAGGGCAAAGCAATAACCGATCTCTTTGGATAGCTCAGTGCATAAGTGCCCGCACGTCTTTGGAAGGCCCGCGACAATAGCTGACGAACATTTTGCCTTCGACTTTGCGGAGGCTTCTGAAATGAGCTCTGTCTTTTAATGGAGAGGTTACTGCATTCAGGCGATATATCTCGTCTTGTATTATGGCGTGAAATATGCGAATCCCTTCTGATGTGTCTTGACCGCTTCGACGACTCCAGAGGGAACGTCTTCACGTCGGGTAAGAGTCTGGCCTTACTGGTCGCTGTGTTATTGCTTCTGTTTTCATAAGGAGTGAAACGTACGCTGCGGTCGATCAACGCACCGACTTTTGGCCAATGCTCGACTCTCCTTCGGCAATCAAAATGATTCCACCGTAGCAGACCATTTTTCACGGTGAATCTGGAACAGCCTCCCATATGAACTGAATTGCTATTTGCAGATCGAAAGTCATGCAAATGCCGCAACGCATTGCCGCAAGCTACACGGCGGTCACCTTATTGCGATCCTATCCACAAAAAAGAGCACGGCGCACAAGATAGGGATCCAAATGAGTAAGAAGGTTAACAATGGCATCGCTACCAATTCAGGTAGCATCAACTTGCCACGATCGCCCCATGTCAGGACTGTTTTACTGAGCCAATCAGACATTTCCGCAAATAGGTACGATCCAGCCATCAATCCCACGACACCGAATATTGCATCGTAATTACCTTGCCCTAGCGCTGCGGCACCTGTCCCGGGGCAGTAACCTAGCAGGGCAAAGCCGACCCCAAACAGCAAACCACCGATGATGTTTGCGGCGTATCGCGTCGGTTTGATGTGTAATTTGACGAGGCCCATTGAATGCATCGTAAAGATTCCAATGGTTCCCACCACGATCGCAGTCATCATGATCTTGATGACTGTAAAGTCCTCGAGCAGCAAGACTCCCAACAGGACGTGGTATTTCGCCACACCGCCTTTCTGAAGCAGGAATCCGAAAACGATTCCAAACGTTGCCCCCAGTATTAATTGTTTAATTGAGAATTCCTTCTTGGTGGGTGAGTCCTTATCGGGCCCACCTTTATCGACCGATTCCAAGGGAGATTTATCAAACGCTTTGTTCGGTGATTCTGTTGCGATTGCCATGAAAAAACCCAAATAGTGACGGTTGCTAGAATCGATACATCAATAAGGCCGTCGCGATCCCGCCTATAAAAAAGCAGATGACGGCTATCCAGGAACCCACTGCCAACTGCAGTGCGCCACTAATCCCATGTCCGCTCGTACAGCCACCCGCGAGCCGTGCACCAAATGCCATGATCACACCACCCACTAATGCGGCTCCAAATCGCATGCCAAAGCTATCGTCACCAAAACGTGCTCCCCACATCGCTGGCACCCACTCGCCGGTTAGCTCTCCACCCTGCCATGCCGCGATAAATGCGCCCACGATCGCACCGATGACGAGCATCACTTCCCAGTCCACGGCAGGTCGATTGTCTTTGTAATACTTCAGCGACTGCGTATGCTTCGGAAAAAACCAATTACCGATCATTCCCGCGACACGGGCGTATCCTGTGGATGCGCCTAGAGGTTTGTCGGAAAAGTAAAAAGTGAACATCGATAAAACACCGATGAGCGCTCCAACAAGGTAGGGCGACCAAGCGGCGCCGGAATAGTCCAACGCACTCGTTCCTACATCCGGTATGGTGGCCAAAAGCGATGGAATGACCGTCATTGCAAAACCTAAAAAGATAATTGTCTTCATGCTGCGCTCGCTTTCGCGCTTTCAACAGGGAACTTTCCGTTCTTCCAAGCTTGCCAACTGCCGGGGACATTCATCACGTCAAAACCAAGCGGCTGCAGAATGCTGGTCCCTAAGCTTGCGCGATAGCCGCTATCGCAATAAACCGCAGTTGGAGTGCGCTTTTTGAGGAGTCGCGACTTTGTCTTAAGGTCAGGGAGGAAAATATGGATCGCACCAGGGATATGTCCCTTTTCGAATTCCGCAGGAGATCGGACGTCAACGATTTGAAGCTCGTTGGCCCGATCGTTCAATTCATGCACGGTGATCTGACTTACCGAGTCAATCGGATACGCCGCATTATCCCACGCCTTCATACCCCCGACCAAATAACCGTCGAACTTCGTAAAGCCTGTTCGTAAAAACAAGGGGACAATTTTTGGGACATCTTTGTCATCCTCTAGCACGAGTAGGATGGATTGATCAGGATCGAGGAACCAGCCTGCCCAGATCGAAAGCTCTGGCGAACCACCGATGTTCAGCGCGCTCGGAATGTGCCCGCCACCAAACGCGAGCATCGCCCGAGTGTCGACAATGACGGACTTTCCTTTTTTGACTATTGCTTGAAACCCTTTCGCCGGTAGGGCCGCCACGGTCGGTAAGCCCCCAAGAATTTCTGGCCCCTTTGCATTGAGCACCTTCATTGGCTTGTAGTAGGTGGGCTCTGGCGGTGCGGATGAAAGGGCATACTCCTTGAACTTTTCCATGTCCGGGATTTGCAAGAAGGGATTAAACCGGCGCTCATAACCAATCGAACTGGTCAGACGATCGCCGATGTCGGCACCACAAGGCGAACCATGACCGTGCGTTGGGTAAATAATGATGTTGTCTTCAAGTGATAAATAATACTTATAAAGTGTTTCATGGAGCCTTTCGGCCAACACCTCCTTTTGGTCATCGCCCATCAAGTCGGGCCGGCCTGCGGAATTAACAAACAGCGAATCACCCGTGAATATGCCCCAAATCTTTGGCGAGCGTTTTTTCTCGGCTGCCTCGTAGGCCATGTGTTCGGGCGTGTGACCCGGGGTGTGACGTGCAGTTAACACGAGAGATCCCAATTTAAACAATTCGCCATCTTTAATGCCCACATGCTCGAACGCGTACTTCGCGCGCCCCTCTGTGCTTACATAGATCGAAGCAGTCTTAACGCGAGCCGATAATTCGCATGAACCGCTCATCAAGTCGGCGTGGATATGGGTCTCCAAGATGTGCGTGATTGAAACTTTCCTTTTTTGAGCTAACTCTAAATAAATCTCTACGTCGGGCCGCGGATCGATCACGGCTGCGACGCCCGCTTCATCGTCACCGATCAAGTACGACAGCTCTGCGATACCTTCGGTTTGAACCGTTTCAAAGATCAAAGCCATCACGAACCTTTCAGTTTGCGAGATTGAATGCGTGAATTGCGTTTACGTATGGCCGACATCCGCTTTTACATGAGCATCACCAAACGCCGTGTGATCTATTGTCAGATAGCGATCAGCCAACGCTCTAAGTTCATCGCAATTTTCAGGCCAATTTGGTTTGGACTGTCTATTCGCTGAATGGCTTCATTCGTTTGGACTCAAATCAATCAAACTGTTTCCGAGCTAGCCACAAGTCGATTAGGTTTCGACCACCGATAAGCCATGCACGACCGCAGCAGGTTTGTAACCAAGTATTCGCCGTCTGGAATGCCACCCGACGTGCCCTCGCAGAAAACTGTTCCTGAGCGATCACCGTGGCGGTAAGAAATCGCCGTCATTTTCAATTGCGGCGACGGGGATCCTCGACAGAGGCAACGGGGTGTCATGGATGGTGCAACGACTGCTCCGAAAGAAAACCGGAGACCACCACGGGTGGCACAAACCTCCGCGTGTCTACAGGCGAACCTTAGGGTGACCGCGGCATCGCTCACGCCTACGAAAATGGGAGCGGCTATGAAACGAAATGGGCTGGGGCAATGCCCGGTATGATTTGTCTGTGACAATCGCACGCTTTTTCAAGAATGTCTCACTGGCCGCAGCACAAACCTGATTCCGTGGCTCTCAGCGACTCCTTTCCGTCTGTTGCCCGTTGCCCTATTGTTCAACGTAACCGTACTCCGGAGCCAGGTGCTTGGGGCGGGTTGACTACTTGCGGCGGCGGGCGCAGTGCAATTGTTTGCCATCGGTGGCTTGGCGACGCTCGTCAGTGCGTAGCTTCGCACCGATTCCCGGTGCGCCGCCTTCCCGGCATGCGGGGCCATGGAGGCCCAGTCCGTTTCGCCTGCTAACGCTCAACGCAGTACGTCCTCCAAATATGCATCCACGTCCAAGTCATTACGCACTGCCGTACCAATGATCGTCATCAGGTGCGCCGCTCGTTCCCCTGATGCCACGGAACCTTTAAACAACGAGCTCTCCCTCCCTGTGGCCACGTGCTTCATCAATTGCTCACGGTCATTATTGTCGATCGGGATTGACTCGTTTTCGACGAACCGAGTCAATGCTTCCCAGTGCCGATGGACGCCCTCTGCGGCAACGCCAAAGTTGCGCCCGGGCAACACGTGACGGGGCAGAACAAAGGTGTCACAGTGCTTTTCCGCCCTCGAATATCCAGGTGCTGAAACAACAACATGAACATGATTATTGCGTGGATTCGCAGCCCATTGTTTGCACTGATGATGTTTGTAGATTTCATCAATGGCATTCTGGACCTGAACTTGTTCATCCTCGGTGAGTAGTGCAACGCTGAGTTCCAGAACTTTACTGGAGAGTTGGCCGGTAGCCGGTATACGTATCGATTACTTAGTGAGACATACGTTCCTGAAGATGGGCACCGCGGCAAGAACCCTGACGCCACGAGACCACTGGATGAACATGTTTGGAAAGGCTCGAGAACCAAAACGCAGTTCGTCTCGACAGGCAGAAGCCTCACTTATATGTTGACGAAACGGGCGAAGTCGGGGCAGCGGTTAGTTAAAATTTACCTCGCCAAGGTAGGTGGAAATGCAAAGATTTATGATCTGACAACCCCATCCGCACGTAATAGTTTGCCGAGGTATCCATCTGCTAAGAATTTTGCCAAGGCGAGTGGCGAGATCGTGATCGATGGGTATGTTGCGCCCGAGGCGACTGTTGATTATGATTACTGTCCCAGGTAGATAGGACGTTAAAACGAATGCGACAATTCGAAATCTTTCGCGGAGGAGTCCATCTTGGTCGAGTTACACTCGATAAGCGGGAGCTAGGCGGCCTGTGGGAGCCGACGCCCGCGTATGAGTCGGTGCGTGCATTGTTTGAGCGAGGTGCTGAGCTTACCGATTTGTTGGATAAGGCTAAGACCCCTCAAGAATCCCATGAGGGCTTTTGCCAACTTGAATCGCTCGAAGCGGAGATCATGAAACCAGGTATCGCCTTCTACACCAGCGATGGCGTCAAAGCTTTTGATCTTCTATCGCTCTCGATCTATGGGGACCGCGCTTGCTGGCATTGACTTTCCGGCAGTGGTTACTGTCCGGAGTGAGATCATTTATCCACTCATCGGCGGTTTTCTGTTTGTGCTCCTGGTTGCCTGATACGCCATCGCCCAATGGATATGCGGGTACCGAAAACGTGGTTAGCTCTTTCGCTCAATCAAGACACTCGACGTACTATTGTTTGCATTCTTCGTGTTTGTGAATGCTTCGCGGGGGTCAGACTTGCTCTTCGGTTGTCGCAGATCTCGGAGGGATCTTTTTGAGGAGCTAGGGACCGTTATGCCTCGCTAGTAACAACTACAGTAACCACTCACGGAATTCGTCCTTGAGCAGTTGTTAGGCATTACGCCAGAGCAGAATGATCCAACTGGGCCGTATATGGCAAACTTTATAAACATCACTTCCAACCCCGCTCGTCGCCCTTCTTAACGATGGCATCGAGATCGGCATCGGAAAGGCGGTACTTCAGCTTAAAAGCTGTGGCGGCTACGCTGTAATCCTGGCGACTTTGGCGACTGCCGGCGTTACCGCCGGGTACATTCTTTTCAATGGCGTTCGCCAGATTGCGAAAGTAGCTCAACGATTTATAAATCCGTTTCTCAACGTCTTCAGTGACTTCCGGATCACCGAACGTGACCATTCTATTTTGGTTGGTGATAGGACTATCGCTCACAATGGTGTTGCTGCCACTTGGCGGCTGTGGGTTCTCGGTAACGACTTGCTCGTTGGGAACCGTTGCATCTTTACTTCCAATCGTACTTGGGTCGGCACAGCCAACGAGGCAGAGAATGACTAAACCCGAAAGTTGCCAATGGGAATGGATGCTGGGTATGGAAAACATCGTTTTATCGTCCGATAAAGGGATTGTTGAATGAGATTGCAGGTCACGTGGCCCATTGCTCGGCGGAAGTTAGCAGCAGTTCGGCAATGGACTTGGCCACAATATCGCGGATTGGATTATCGTGGAACACTCGAATTACTTGCCCAACCGCGCCGAGCTTTGACGGGCAATAATCAACGCAAAGGAGGTTACCAAAAGAGTCGCGTCCGATGGGAAACCATCGTTCATTCCACCATTGGTTGCTAACACCCCGGGATGGGTTTGGGATTTGTCCTTCGAAGTCTCCGCCAGCGAGTAATTCACACATCAAATTGTATTCTTTGACCGCCTGATCGGACGTTAAGAACGCAAATTGCGAATCCTCGACTCGAAACAGGGGGCGGACCTTTTTGGCCGTTGTGTTCGCCATACAAATCACCCAATGATTCGACCCAAGACGGTAGCTTCTTCGGATCTTTTCCTTTCGCCAGTTGGGGGCATTCAGCCTCCAGCTCGGAGATGCATCGTTCCAATTTCTGCCAGGCTTCCGGCAATTTTACTTTCTTTTCAGTTGGCTTCTTCTTCGTTGGTTTGGCTGCAGGCACTTGCGGTGTCGCAGACGCGAGTTGCGAAACAATCGCCCGCCGTTTGAGTTTTTTAGCGTAGCCTTTGGCATCAAGCCCAGACCACGACTCGTCTGACACTGGTGCCTTGACAAAAGGGCTGGCCCCCGCATCCAGAAGTTCCTGAACTTGAGCCGTGCTCCCAGCGTCAACCGCCATGTGCAACGCCGTCGTTTTCCTTTCCGGGTCCAAGTAGTTGGGGGCGGCACCAGCCTTTGTCAGCAGCGTAATTAATCCGTCTACGTAGCTGTATTTGCTGATGCAGTTGCCAAGTACCCAGCTTCCGGAGGCGGTTTTATGCGGATCAACTCCCGCCTCAAGCAGCAAACGCAGTACTTCCAAATGACCAGGTGAATTGGGCGAGACTAAGGTAGAAATGATGGCAGATACCCTTCAACGCATTGATGCGGATCTGCACCCTGTTTCAGCAGAAACTCGACCATTTCAGCTTTGCCTGCAGCGCATGCTGCCGTTAGCGGTGTCCGCCGGATCTGACCAACCTCATTCACATCGCATCCGGCGTCAATGAGTACACGAGCCGATTCGACCGCTCCTTAACTCGCAACGCAACACAATAATGGGTCGTCATCATGAACGCACCGTGCAATCATCTTCGGATCGACTAACTCCTTAAGTTTGGCAGCGTTATTTTGCTTTGCAGCCTCAACAATGTTCTTAGGTACCTTCTTTGTTGGCACGTCGCTAATCCTAAATCATCGCTGAGTTGGTCGGTTGCGGTCACCTTGCATCATGGTACTAATCGAAAAACTTTCGGTCAACGAATTTTCCATCTAGTGCGGCATCGACGTCATTTGCCACGCCCTTCTGTGTACTCTTCATTTCGGCAAGAAAATCGGGGCCACTTGCTCACCCATCCCTATATCAGCCCATTCGGTAGCCAGTTTCCAAATCGCAGGCATGCGCGACGGCCTCTGAGTCAACAAAATACGGACGTTCGTCCGTGGTACGAATCGACGAGTCAGAACGCTTCGCGGGCGTCAGACTTGATCTTCGGTTTTCAGACGATTGGAATGATGGTATTTCTGTCCCGTAGGAGAGACCGAAATGCCTCGCATGCACGGTTTGGAGTACGCGAATGCGATTTACCACATTACTGCTCAGGGGGATGGTCGACGGAGGCTATTCCATGATGCTGGCCATTCCGATCGATTCAAGCAAGGTCTCACCGATGAGGTCCGCCGAAGTTCGTGGTCCGTGAAGGAAGGACTTACTGGCTTAACCAATCCGCAGGTCCAGCGATTCAAAGATTGGGATTACGGAGGCGAGGATTTTCTCAAACGCTTGCTGGCGATTGAAGGCGGAGAAGATTCCGAGATAAAGGCTTGTCGAGTCCGCAGAACGAAAGCAGTATCGACCCGGCAGATCATCGGGATCGTTGTGGCGCATTACAGTGTCGATGCCAGCGGTTACCGCGAATTTCGTAGTCCTGCCGGTGGCCGAGACTTAGAATCGCGTGAAAAAAAATGGCACGGGCTTCCAGCCTGTGAAAACAAAATCATAGGCTGGAATCCCATGCCACGTTTGTAATGCGTCAGTTGATGTTCCCTCGATGCTTAGCGGCCTACCTTTGCATGCGTTATCGTGGAGCAAGGCTCCGAGAGTTATCGATCGTATTGGGACTATCTCATCCCGATGTTTCAGTAAACCTGGTGCGTCGAGCGAAAGCGAGACTGAAGGATTCCGTGAAGTTACGAACGCAATGCCTGAAAATCGGACTGACACTTGGCCGGAAAACCGAAGATCAAGTCTAACCCACGCGAAGACAATCCCCCTATACGGCGAGCGACCCAAACGTAGTCCGAATTGACATGATGCTGCCACGCAAAAGCAAAGCCGCAGCAAGTGATGTGCCGGACACTATTGCCCAGTCCCCTTTTCTGCTTCACGACTATCGTGGTTTCTAGCCATAGTCGAACGAAACAAATGACGGGAGAGCGACGGGTCGCTCTCCCGATTTCCATTTCACTAAAACTATCTGCGGCGATTGA
>JANOBM010000020.1:0-13491 GCA_031411655.1 Planctomycetaceae bacterium | reverse complement strand
GGGAGTGTAGGACATACTGTTTTACAGAATGTTTCGAGCAGCGGGTTCAACGGTGCCGTCTATGCCGTCAATCCGAAGCATGAGACCATCTGTGGCAAACCGTGTTTTGAATCGGTAGCTCTCGTGCCCGCAACAGTGGATCTCGCAGTTATCTGCACACCTGCACCCACGGTCCCGGGTATTGTTAGAGAGTGTGGTAAAGCCGGAATACTTGGATTGGTGATTCTTACTGCCGGCTTCAAAGAAACATCGCCAGAGGGAGCGACACTCGAAGCAGAAATCGCCCAGACCTTAAGAGCATTCCCCGCGATGAGGATGATCGGTCCGAACTGCCTTGGCATCATGTCGCCTCACCATGGTCTTAACGCTAGTTTCGCAAGCGATTCTCCGCTGAAGGGGAACATTGCCTTCATCTCACAATCCGGAGCCTTATGCACTTCGATTCTCGACTGGGCGGTATCGGAGAGAGTTGGGTTCTCTCAGTTCGTTTCAATCGGCAACACACTGGACGTGGGTATCTCTGATTTGATCGACTACTTTGCCTTGGACGGGCACACCGATGCGATCATTCTTTACATCGAATCGCTTACAAACCCTCGCGCGTTCATGTCAGCCGCCCGTGCATTCACGCGGACAAAGCCAATCATCGCGTACAAGGCAGGACGCTTCGCGGAGTCGGCAAAAGCAGCAGCTTCGCATACCGGAGCAATGGCAGGTGTTGATAGTGTTTACGAAGCCGCACTCGCGCGAGCCGGAGTGGTGCGAGTCTTCGAACTGGATGACTTGTTCGACTGTGCGGAGTTCCTTGCAAAACACATTGCCCCATCGGGCCCTCGCTTGGCAATAGTGACAAATGCTGGCGGTCCTGGGGTGATGGCGACCGATGCATTAATGGAAGAACGCGGTCAGTTGGCGACGTTATCCACTCAAACGGTCGAAAAACTGAGCGTCTGCCTTCCCATCACATGGTCACGTAATAATCCAGTGGACGTGATTGGGGACGCGACTCCTGAACGCTTTGCCGATGCGGTGAGGATCGTATTGGAAGACCCACAAGTGGATTGCCTGTTGGTAATCTTGTCGCCCCAGGCCATGACTGATCCGACTAACGCCGCAAACGCAGTCGTCGAAGCATCACGATACTTTAATAAACCCGTATTGGCATCGTGGATGGGCGGACAAAAGGTTCGCGAAGGAATCGAACGACTGCAGACGGCTGGAATTCCGACTTATCCTTCTCCCGAAAAGTGCATACGCGTTTTCATGCATTTGGTGACGTATAACCGAAATCGCGAAATGCTTTATGAGACGCCACGTCGGGTGCCCATTCCATTCGTACTCGATCGCGATCAGCGACGTGCAAGGTTTACTGAATTGACGCAGCATGGTCGTACCATGCTGACGGAAGTTGAATCCAAGTCGATTCTTCAATTGTTTGATATACCAGTTACTCCAACGGACCTTGCGAAGACGAAAGCAGACTCGGTAGCGATTGCAGAACGTCTCGGTTATCCGGTGGTCTTGAAGATCTTCTCACCGGGCATCAGCCACAAGACGGACATTGAAGGGGTCGAACTGAATCTACAATCCGCGAGAGACGTCGCTAGCGCCTTCGAACGGATTGTTGGCAACGCATCAAAACACTGCCCTCAGGCTCACATTGCCGGAGTAACGGTCCAACCGATGGTGGCCAAAATAAACGGCCACGAACTGCTTCTCGGGGCCAAGCGTGATTCCGTTTTTGGTCCCGTCTTGCTTGTCGGAATCGGTGGAACTGCGGCTGAACTTTTTCGTGACCGAGCACTCGAACTACCTCCACTGAACGAGCGCTTAGCCCAACGGATGCTGGAGTCGTTGCAAGCTTGGCCACTTCTGAAAGGCTACCGCGGCCGTCCGGGGGTACCGATCGGTCGGCTCGTCGAGGTCCTGCTTCGACTGTCTACCTTGGTATCTGAATTTCCGGAAATTCATGAACTGGACATCAATCCGCTGTGGGTGAACGCCGAGGGTGCCATCGCTTTAGATGCCAGAATCGCTATCGACCGTGGTACGGCGATCGATAGGTATCGTCCTTTCTCTCATCTTGCCATCAGCCCCTATCCAGAGGAATTTGTTCGCAGCGTTGGACTGAGTGAGGGTTCCTGCGTTCTCTTACGGCCCATCAAGCCGGAAGACGAACCCCTTTGGCACGCTCTGATCGCAAGCTGCTCTCCCGAGACGATGCATGCGCGGTTTCACGGATTGTTCAAAGCATTCTCCCATGCGATCGCATCTCGCTATTGTTTCATTGACTATGACCGAGAGATAGCGATTGTCGCCGAGGTTGTCGACGAGGGCCAACGAAAACTCGCTGGCTTTGCTCAGCTCATTAGTGACGCCGACCACCGGGAAGCGGAGTTCGCGGTATTGGTAACCGACAATTGGCAAGGCAAGGGACTCGGCTCTCAGTTGACTAATCACTGCTTGGCTATTGCTGCTGCCTGGGACGTTGAGTCGGTTTTTGCTGAAATACACCCATTCAACCAAAGAATGGTTCGAATGCTTGAACATCGCGGGTTCCGAATGAATCGACGAACTGGTGAAGACGTCGTCATCGCGAGATGGGAACTTCCGCAACAAGCGGATTAACGACGGTCGGAAGTACCTAGTAATTCCTCAAGGTGAACTTCAACACATTCACTCAGCGCATCGGCGTCGTAACCACCTTCTAAAACGCTCACCAATTTGCCATCGCAGTGACGCGATGCCACGTCCATCAACACTCGCGTTAACACTCGGAAATCGTCGCGCTCAAGACCAAGTGAACCGATCGGATCGTTCTTGTGACCGTCAAAACCCGCACTAACAATGAGAAGTTGCGGCTTCATTCGATCTGCAAAGGCATGGATTTGCTCATTAAATGTGGCCAGTTGAACCTCTGTCGAAGTGCCGAATGGGATAGGAATATTGAGTGTTGTACCGCGTCCCGCTCCCATGCCGATCTCATCCGCAGCACCTGTGCCCGGATAAAACGGCGAACGATGCATCGAAAAATAACCCACATCCGCATCTTCCCAGAACATCGCTTGAGTTCCGTTGCCGTGATGAACATCAAAGTCGACAATCAACAGTCGTTCGATACCGAGTTCTTCTGTCGCCACACGCGCGGCGACCGCGACATTGTTGAATAAACAAAATCCCATCGCATGGTCAGGCATCGCGTGATGGCCAGGCGGACGAACGAGGCAGAAAGCGGTCTGATCGTCGCCCTGAATGACACGCTCCACGGCATCGCAAGCCGCGCCTGCCGCCATCTTAGCAACGTCACATGACTTTCTGCTCACGATCGTATCTTCATCAAGGTATCCCCCACCCGCTTCCGCGAACTTTTCAATTGACTCGACATAACCTACAGAATGAACATAGCCAAGTCGCCTCGATGAAACCGGCGCCCAACTTGGACGCGTACAGCATGAGTCCAATCCGATGAAGTTAAGGTGTCTTATCACGGACAGCAAACGCGCCGCGCGTTCTGGATGCTGACCTGTTTGATGCTCCATGAATACGGGGTCATAATAGAACAAAGTCATTTCAAAAAGACTCGCGTTCGACGGAGTTCCAAGGGTAACGCATGCCGATCATTCGATGCGTCGAGATTGTAACCCATTTCAAGTGAAATCACCGACGCGAGTCAAGCGACGAAGAGCCATATCGATGGCGTCAACGAACCATACGAGAACATCCTATGCGGACCGAAAAGGGTGAGTGCGAATTTGCACTTCCGTGGGTTGCAGCGAACCGATTTGGCACACCTCGCTGGCTCGTTGAAGACGCGGGGCTGTTTCTAAGTTAAAATAAGATCCGGACGGTTGTGGGTACGTTTTTTGCCCTAATCCGACTCCACTTTGGTATGTGCATATTCGATCCACGTTCAGGAGATACAAGCGATGACTGATCGAAACAAGCTGGTTGCAGAACTGATCCGCGGGCTCAAGCATGAGAGAGATGAGCTAAAGCTTCAAATGCATTTGGCGAAAAAGGAGATTCAAGACGAGTTGTCGCAGTTGGATGACAAACTCGATTCCCTTGACCGTCGATACACACCGTTGAAACACGCAGTCGGTGAATCGTCAACCGAGGTCTGGGATTCGCTGAAGCTTGTTGGACAGGAGATTCGCGAAGGGTTCAAGAAAGTTAGAGACGCTCTTTAATTCTGATACGACTTTCTTGTACGACACTGCGCGCAGTCCTCATCTCTAAGCCGATGTCGGGTAACGGCACCGAGTCTTGCGATCTTTCAGTCTTCAGTACGATGCTTCCCGGCTGCAAGCGAAAAGATGGTGGAATTTCGGAGTCCAAGTGCAACCCAGAAAAGAATCCCGATAATGACCGGCGCGAAAAATGGCTCTCCGACGCGAAGATGGGTGACTGTAGCGCCGCCGAGGTATCCGGTGATTAGAATCGCACCAATAAACGCAGTTTTAGGTATCAAAAAGCCAATGGCGATGACTACCTCGACAATCCCAATTTGAAACATCAGCTCCGGCGTGAAACCTAGTTTTGCGAATGACTCGGCTTTTCCTTCCCAGTCTGCGAACTTACTCCCGGCGCTGGGGCCGATTAGCATGGCAGCCAACAGGACGCTTAAAATCCATCCGGCTAGTCGGGTTTTCGATCCGGTCACGAAGTTTTCCGTCGGTCAGAGGCTGCGGTAAGTGTTCAAGGTCAAGCGACGCTCCGATCCACTTCCCGATAGACAAAACGATTGGTGCAGCGACTATATCGCAAAGATGGACGATGTAAAACCGGCGCACAACAAATGCAAGGGATTAAGATTTGAGAATCGACCACCCAGCCATTCTCATATCATGGAGCTTCGGTCGTGAGTGATAGAGTTTATTGAGGATCGCCAATTGCTATCACAAGGAATCGAATTCCCTTTGTAACGATAGCAGAGCGAAAAGCATTCGTTTCAGGACCATGGGTGATGGTGACAGGGAAAGCGTTTCGAGACGAGCATGGCCTCTGGGCGATGGAGCTTGACTATCTCTGGCAAGCGCTCCGGACCTCACCCCAAGGACTTACTTCAGCCGAGGCATTGAAGCGGCTGGAAATTCTGAATCCGCTAAGATCGCGACGTCGCTCCGCGTGGTATCTGCTGCTCGAACAATTTAAAAGTCCCATCATCTTATTGCTACTTTGTTCGGCTATCCTCTCGTTCGTATTGATCGACGATGCGACCAACGGCTGGATCATTGTGTGCATTCTGCTCGCTGGCGGCCTCCTTGGGTTTTGGCAAGAACTGAGCGCCGCTGACGCTGTTGCCAGGTTGGCTGGATTGATTGAAACCAAGGCGGTGGTGGTGAGAGATGGAACGGAAACGACCGTCTCATTGGATAAAGTAGTACCCGGCGATATCGTTCGTTTACGCGCGGGGGATCTTGTACCTGGCGATTGTCGCTTACTTGAAGCGAAAGATCTTTTTGTGAACGAGTCCACACTGACGGGCGAAAGTTTCCCGACCGAGAAATCGCCCGGACTCCTTCCGCTCCAAACAGCACTTCATAAGCGTACGAATGGTTTGTTCCTCGGTACGCATGTCGTAAGCGGATTCGGCTCGGCGTTAGTGGTAGCGACGGGAGGTGATACCGAACTTGGGAAAATATCTGCAAGTCTAGAAAGTCACGCTTTTGAGACTGGATTCGAAAGAGGGCTGAGGCACTTTGGCCAATTGCTGATAAAGGTCGTCATCGCCATCACCGCAGTAGTCTTTCTAGTCAAAGTCGGCCTGCAAGATAAAGACTTTATGGAGTCATTGCTCGTTGGTCTAGCACTTGCCGTTGGGATGACGCCTCAATTACTACCTGCCGTGACAAGTGTCGTCCTTGCTGCTGGGGCAAAGGAGATGGCCAAACATCAGGTAATCGTCAAGCAACTTTTGGCTATCGAAAATCTTGGCAGCATGACTCTCCTTTGTTCAGACAAGACCGGCACGCTGACTGAGGGTGAAATCAAATTACACGAGGCTCTCGATGTCGAGGGACGAACGAGCGAGCGAGTTTCGCAACATGCTTACTTGAATGCATTCTTTCAGAGTGGCTTTGCCAACCCGATCGATCGTGCCATTCTATCGCACCATCCGTTTGATACTTCATTGGTCGAGAAACAGGACGAAATCCCCTATGATTTCACTCGCAAGCGATTGAGTGTACGAGTGCGTGCAAACGGAGTTAACATACTCATCACCAAAGGCGCGTTTGAGAACGTACTTGCGATATGCCCGTGGGCGGAAATGCCGAATGGCGAATTGGTCGATATTCAGTCGCTCAAAGATTCCATTAAAAGCCGCTTCGAATCGCTTAGCGAAGGCGGTTTACGAGTGCTTGGTATTGCCATCCGATCTCTTGATACGCCACGTATCAACAAAGACTCCGAATGCGAAATGACTTTTCTTGGGTTTTTAGCCTTTGCAGACCCACCGAAGTCGGATGCGAAACAAACCATCTCCGAATTACGCGATCTGGGTGTCGGCCTGAAGATCATTACTGGAGACAATCGGGCAACCGCCGCGTCGATTAGTCGAAGAGTGGGTATCCAATCTCCCAGGATCTTGACCGGCGTTGAGATGCTGTCGCTCGATGACCAAACGCTCCAAGCACTTTCACTCGAAATCGATATTTTTGCGGAAATTGAACCGAATCAGAAAGAACAGATCATTGTCGCCCTTAAAAAATCAGGGCAAGTGGTTGGCTATCTAGGAGACGGCATCAACGATGCATCTGCGTTGCACGCTGCCGACGTCGGAATCTCGGTTGCATCGGCAGTGGACGTCGCTCGTGAAGCCGCGCAAATCGTGTTGCTCAAGCAAGATTTACGAGTTCTAGTCCGGGGAGTGAGCGAGGGACGTAAGACTTTTTCCAACACATTGAAGTATGTCTTCTTCGCGATATCCGCGAACTTTGGCTACATGCTTAGCCTCGCCATTGCCTCGTTGTTCCTTCCATTCGAACCACTGCTGGCCTCGCAAATCCTGCTGGTCAATCTTCTGGCCGACTTTCCTGCAATGGCAATGGCGACTGATTCTGTCGATCCAGAACTCATTCATCGGCCTCGACGCTGGGATACCCGGTTAATTGTACGGTTTATGATTACATTCGGCGTTAGCAGTTCGGTCTTCGACTTCATGACGTTCGGTGCCATGTACGCTTTGTTTGGATTGAATGAGGTACTCTTCCACACCGGCTGGTTTATTGAATCGACGCTAACCGGCTTGATGATCATGATGGTCGTGCGAACTTCGCGGCCATTCTTTTTAAGCCGGCCTGGAAAATTGTTTATTGCGGCCATTACGACGATAGCTGCAATCACTTTGGTCCTCCCTTATTCACCACTATCGGAGAGACTCGGCTTTGTAACTCCGCCTCGCGAACTCATTTTCGTTGCGATCGGAATCACCATCCTCTATGGCTTTGGGTTAGAGACTGTCAAATCCTTGTTCTATCGATACTTGGTCGATCGTGATTCATGAGGGACTAGCATGCAACCGAAACTGCCCTGCAAGCATACGACACTTTGTGCTCGCCGCACAACTTTCAATACCCAACATAGGAACGAACGCAAAGCGTCAAATCGCGTTCTCAATGAGTTGACAGTGAGTTGACAGTGAGTTGACAGTGACCATTCGGCGAGATGTGTGCCGAGAATCTTGTTTGTTTAATGCGTATTCACTGTTACCGATGCGAGTAGAAGCCTCGTGTTCAGGACTTCAATGCGGTCACACATCGACTCGGACCAAAGTTTGCTAAATGCTTGACAGGCAGCCTTGTATTGCTGTTCCTCTTGCACAACGAGGCATTGAAGTTCGGCATGCAGCTGATCCTCAGGACTTTGCTTTAACCAAGCGTTGCACCTCGATATCGCCGAAGCGTGGTCATTGATAACCCCAAGTTTTTCTTGAATCTCCGTGAACGCGGCATGCAGATCGTTTCGAAACGCATCACTCAAAAAGCCTCCTAAAAGCTCGCCGGCGTAACGGACTTTTTTACCAGCGATTCGCATGCGATGGAGGTTCCTAGCTGATTGATGATCCATTTTCGCAGCGTCGATGAAGCTCGCAAGCAATGTTACGAGAGTTGTTTGTGCCAGCGTCTCCATGGATCTATCGCAACTCTTCGATGGACGACGAAGATGTTTTGAGAGGGAACGCGAGCGTTGCTTAAACCGACCGCGCCTGATCTTCCTGGAAGAGAGGACCAAAATTTTCTGTGCGTGACGTCGTTCATCGGCGATCCGGGCGAAAACCGCCGGAAAAGCGGAGACCTGGCTCAGGTCGTCACCACGGGCAAGCCGTTCTCGCAAAACATCCAAGTCTCTTGCTTCACATGCCGCAAGATGGATCGCACGCAAGCTCGCCTTGAGCCACTTTCGCTTTCGTTTGGGGAGCAAATGACCGAAGAGTTGCAATGCCGCCCTCGCACGGCGCGTCGCAACACGCAGTCGATGCACACGCTCTATTCGATCACTCGACTTCTCTGCAGCCGCTCGTGCGAGGCGAAAAATAGGCTTTAGGCTAGTCTGAAAGCAGGAACGAGCGACGCGTGCCGTGGCAGTACCTGCCGCATGTTCCTTCTTCATGACTCATGCACTTTTCCCAAGATCTTATCCATTTCTGCCGCAGTGAAGGCCCTCACCGTCGTGGTATGTACGTTTCCACCCGATCCTAAATGCAATAGCAGCGTCGTGGCGGTTTCGTCATCGGGTGCCTCGAAAATTAATACTCCATCATGGTCACCCAAAGTCCAGTAGACCCCTGTGACCTTGACACCTAGCTTCTTCGCAGCCGCTTTGAGCGCGGCCGCACGCTTCGTCGTGTCAGAAATACCTTTAATGCCTTGCTGAGTAAACTTGATGCTTGTGATAAACGTTGCCATGACACAGTTCCTGAGTAACAAGTAAAGGAAGCCCTCTCTTCCAATATAACACGTACGTCCAACCACCTCGAATGCGATTTCAAAACGAGCTCCTAGCCGGTTCGTCAATGAATGTGTCGAAGGCGAGCTACCGCTGCGATCGGAGTCGCTCAAGAGTTACTGAATCGTTGGAGTGAGTGAAGGCAGGCCGTGCGAGAACGACGTTTGTGTTTTGATCACGTTGCAAACGAACGGATCCAAGGGATGTAGCGAGAGTCTTGGTGCAGTGCAAGTCGCGAGCAGCACGCACCACTGCCACGTACGTTATGCCGAACGCCCGTTTCGGGAAGAACGAGAAAACGATTGTGGACTAAAACTTTAGACCCGCACGTTAAGCGGCGTTGCAGCATCGTCGATAAATTGACGACTGACACCAAGGTCATCGAGTAACAATCGACAGGTGATTCGGCTCGATTCATAAATCACCGGCAGGCCGCTACCGGGATGCGTGCCGCCGCCGACAAGATAGACCCCATCCAATTCTTCGAAACGGTTTCGAGGGCGACGATGCAGCATTTGTCCCAAATTGTGGGCCAAGTTAAACGTTGCACCGCGATAGATGCGATAGTCGCTGTGCCAATCGTCTGGGGTGATTCGATGCTCGAATCGAATTCGATTCCTAACATCATTGAGTCCGATTGCTGATAATTTGTCGAGCGTAAGTTCCCGAAAGGCAGCCGCTTCGCGCTTCCAGTCGATGCTTTCGTGCTGGTGGCTGACCGGTACCAATACATAAAGAGTACTGTGACCTTTTGGGGCGAGCGTTTCATCGGTAACGCATGCATTTTGAACATAGAACGACGGATCTTGGCTGAGGACATGCGTCTGTTCGATCTCGACCAAGTTTTTTTCATAGTCGCCCGATATGTGAATATTGTGATGAGGAACGTCCTCATAGATGCCTTCAATGCCAAGATAAAGCATGAATGTGCTACAGGAGTAACGCTTTGCTTGGAGTTTCGCGTCACTCCAACGCTTGCGAAGTCGATTGGGAACGAGGCGTTTCATCGCTTCCCCAAAATCGGCATTGACGACTAACGCGTCACACGGGAAATGCCCGGTTTCCGTCTTAACAGCCACCACCTTACGGCCCACCACATCGAGGCCGGTTACCGATTCATTTAATCTCAAATCCACTCCCAATTCGATTGCTAGTTCAGCCATCCGTTCGCTGACACGACTACAACCTCCGATCGGATGATGGACCCCGTATTCATATTCCAAATACGAAAGGATGCTGAATAGACTCGGACATTGGAATGGTGACATGCCGAGGTACTTACTTTGAAACGCAAAGGCGATGACCAGTCGAGGATCACTAAAGTAACGAGACAATTCGTCGCCCAGCGACCTCAAAGGATGCACGTGACGGACAGCCGCTAGTAGCGAAGGACGCAGGAGGTCAAACATCGATCGAAATGGTTGCTCCAGTATCGGCCGAAACCGCTGCAACTTTACGCGATTGTCTTCCATGTATCGCTTTAGTTTGCCGACGTCGTCGGGTGAGAAAGCCCCTATTTGTCGATCCATCTCTTCCAAGTTAGGCGTACAGTCAAGCTGACCACCACCTCCAAACGTTAACCGGTATTGTGGATCAAGCCGCTTCATCGGGACTTCATCAAGAAGCTCTCGACCAACCGAGCGAAAGATTTCTTCGAGCACACGTGGGTAAAGAAAGAACGTGGGGCCGCAGTCAAACCGGAAACCCTCTCGCTCAATCGCAGAGGTGCGTCCCCCTACACGGTCGCGACTTTCAAGTAACGTTACACGCACGCCGGAGTAAGCCAACTGCATCGCTGCCGCTAATCCACCCGGCCCTGCACCGACGATCACGACATGTTTATCCACCAAAGCCGCTCCCTCATAGAATGGCGAAAACTTCTCATCGAACCCATCTTCGCGTTAAGTCGATCCTTCGCGCACACCGCTTTCGATCAACCGTTCAACGATCGCCGGTAGCGAGATTCCTTCGAACACCTGGTCGGGAACCTTCGCTCGATCCGCCACAATCTTTGCTCGTACGGCAACTTCCCGAACGTCCGTGATGACTAGTTCTTCTTTTAATCTGCCAAGGATCGACGCGGGATCATTGAGAGTTACCGTTGAGAGCACATCTTGAAGATCCATCGCGAGGGCTCGATCTAGCTCAGCGGCGCGCAAGAACCGAGTGACTTGCTCATGGAA
Source organism: Planctomycetaceae bacterium (assembly GCA_031411655.1). Lineage (GTDB taxonomy): Bacteria > Planctomycetota > Planctomycetia > Pirellulales > Pirellulaceae > UBA6163. Next base: position 2,359 of record JANOBM010000020.1, on the reverse strand, counting down.
ATTATCTCGTTCCGCCTCCGGAAGGTTTTCGGTGGCCCATGCGTCGACTGCGAGCAAATCACCCCAGCGCAACAATGGCGAGCGCACGAGTCGATTCATGATACCGCCGGCTTGCCAATTCTCATACAACTTGTTGTCGATGTCGGTCGCGACCTTACTCAATCGTTGAATCACCAATTGCTTGGTCGCTGGGTCGAGCCGAGACTGCTCGATCTCAGGAAGCATTGAACCCCTCAATGTCCGAGCGGCGAGGTCGCCGCGCTTTTGAAAGATGAGATACCCCGCAAAACCAAATAATACGAACATCACGATGCCCATCAGGAGAGTCGCCGCGAGCACTGCGGGAAAGCACCCCGCCGTCTCCGGTTTCGTGACAAGCGTGGGTGCTACGTGTTCGCTAGTAGCAGGCACTGAAGTATCGACTTGGGCATCGCGGCCTTGACCAGTTGTCGATTCGGATTGTGGTTCACTCATGCCTTGGAAACGCTACTCAAACGATATTTTCAGGACTTTGAATCGCATCAATCCTGCGGGCGCTTGAATCTCTGCCACGTCACCGACCTTCTTACCGAGCAACCCTTGTCCCATCGGACTAGTGATCAAAATCCGGCCGGTGTCGTAATTTTCTTCGCCTGCACCCACAAGCGTGAAGGCCTCTTCGTCACCGTAAGCCAAATCTTCAACCGTAACGGTACAGCCAAACACAACTTCGTCTTTGGGTAAAGTCGAAGTATCCACGATCATCGCGCTGGCCAACTTCCCTTTCAGTTCGTTGATCTTCGCCATCAGCATCCCTTGATTCTCGCGTTGGGCGTGATACTCCGCGTTTTCCTTGAGGTCGCCCTCAGCACGAGCTTCAGCGATCTTCTCCGATACCATGGGAAGCTCTTCATTTTCTAGCCGCAACATCTCGGCTTTGAGCTTGTTGTATCCTTCTCGCGTCATAGGCACCGGACCGTGCATGACAGACTCCTCAAACGTGAATGACAATCGTGGACAGAAACAGACAAAACAAAAACCTTTCCGCGTCGACGACGTGGAAAGGTCTTGGGAAATTCATTCGAAGGACGGGATTGTCGCAGGCTGGCATCGAAAAGTAAAGCGATGGCAGGCTCAGGGCTCGTCTTCGCCTCGGGACTCGCTGGGCGCTCCTTCCGGATCGCTTTCAAAAGGGACCCCGATCCCTTCGTCAAGCCAGCGGCCTAGATCGATCATTTGGCAACGTTCGCTGCAAAAAGGTGGCACCTGAGTTTCATCGATAAAAAAACGACGCCCACAGGTTGCACAGGTCAATGCCGTTCGCTGGCGGGTAGTAGGTGGGAGCTTTTTCGTCATGGGAAGGTTCGTTTCAACACAAAAAGTCATAGTTGACGGAGGAGTTCGACTAAGTCCTCATGAACCTGCGTCGTTGCACGGACCACCAAAACTCTCCTCGCGGCAAAGTATTGTACTGATCCGGCGCCCCCGCGCACTTCCCAAAAATCTGGATGGATCGTTCGCTGAATCAGCTCCACCAACTCCCATCCATTCTCAGGAAGTCCCGCAGGCCCCTGCGCGTTGCTTGGTGTTGGACGAATGGCTCGAAACGGCTTCGTTGCGGCTGACGGTCCCGCCTCGGTTGCGTATGCCAAAGCCCCTTCCGATCCTGCTTCAGTGGCCGCTAAGGCAGCGGCATTGCTTCGCTTCTTTAGGTCGGCAGGCGGCAAAACACCGTCGCGTCGAAGCTTGTCGGCCAACTGGTCACTGGTGCTAATGAGGCGACGCCGGACACGAACCGACTCGGCCCGCAGCATTTCACTTTCGTCGTATTTCGGGTGCAAGCGGATCGCCGCGTAAAGGTCACAAAGCGACAGCCTCGCTTTGTTCCGACTGCATTCGTCTGCCGCGGTCGCCTCATCGCGGAACAGCCGGCTTACCAAACGCCGAACCTCCGTTTGTCCAAGCATTTCGGGCGTACTGAAATGAGTTGGAGTCAGCTCGACAACCCCTTCTTCCCCCGGTTCCACTGCGAGAGCGTTGCGAACTGCGCCCATGCATGCCACAGCTAAAACCACCACCAGTACGCGAATCGGTACGCGGTAGAATTTCATGGTTCACACATCTCATTCAACTATCGGTAGCGGAACTCTCGGCAAACCACCACTCTCTATCGCTCTGATCGGCGATAAGGATTTGATCGATGGTCATCGTTGCGGGCGAACGACGACTTTCATTTGATCTGGATCTCCGTCATGAAGACGTTTGAACCATGCGGGACCATCCGACAGTGCTATCTGAGCCGTGATCAGCGGCGCGACGTTAATAGCGCCGGTTCGCATTAATTCGATGCACTGTGGATACTCGCCATTACAACCGCACG
>JANOBM010000019.1:0-4025 GCA_031411655.1 Planctomycetaceae bacterium | reverse complement strand
GTAATCGCTATCTACGAAGTCGATCACGCTGCGGTTTTCGCGAATAATACTGTCGAAGAACAGTCGCGCCTCGTCGACCATCGCCGCGCGCAGCTCTGAGGTCATTTGCGGAAACATCGCGGTATCGAACGTCTTGTTCTGCAGATCCATGAGGCCGAGCCACTGCGCGCCAAAACCATCGAACAACGCCCGCGACCTGGGATCGTCGAGCAAACGCTTCACCTGCGCAAGGAGTACCGACTGTTCATGAAGTTTCCCTGCATCGGCGAGCGCGGAGAGTTCCGCATCGGGCATTGTCGCCCACAGCAGATACGATAGACGCGACGCGAGTTGATAGTCATCAAGCGGCGCGATGGTCTGACCTGCTTCCGGCTCCTTCTGCGGCGTGATGAAAAGGAACTGAGGAGAAACAAGGATGGCCTTAAGCATCAGGCGCAGCGACGCTGGGTAGTCGAGCTTGTTTTCCTGCGCCAGATCGAAGACACGCAACAACAGTTCCAACTCCGCTTCCGACGCTGGCCGACGATAAGCGTTTCGCGCCAGCTGGCTCGCGACCGTCTTCGCCGCTGTGCGTAGATCACTGCCTGGCGCAGGCGTGTCCCCAAACAGCCGCTTTTGCGTCTCCGTTGGCGGCTGATCGTTGGGCGCCAAAATCTGATTCAGCACTTCATTAGCGATCGAGAGATATTGCTCCGACTGCAGTGGCGACAGCGTATTGAGATACCCCTCGCCGAACACCTCATCCGGCAACTCCGCCGCGATTACCGGGTCCACTTCGAAGAGATCCCGCAGGGTGTTGCCATATTCCATCTTGGTCAGCCGACGGATTACAAACGCGCCTGGATCCCTCGGGCTGAGGAATTTAATCGTCCCCATCCAGTCTACAAACATCTGCCGCTCCTCATCGGTCGGCTGCATTTTCGCATCGTCAGGCGGCATGTCGTGTGCCTTGACATTGGCCAGCGCTTGCTTCCATGTCTTGGCCGACGAGGGAGCTCCGGGGGCCGTCAGCGTCGGGGCAAAGTTGATGCCGCCCTCCATTCTGTGAAGACCGTGACAATCCGTGCAGTAGGACTTGAAGAAGGGCGTGACGCGATCCTCGAAGACCTTCTTCGTCTCTGCCTGCAACGCCGCGAAATCCTGCTCCTGGGCCGGTGCAGCCGCGGCCAATGCAAAGCACACGAGGATTAGCGCAAGAAAGCCACGGCGAAAAGTTCCGGCAGTACTAATACGAAATTGCCTTTGGGTCGCTGCGATGCCTATGAAGCCGCTGCTAAAGCCGAAGTGGAAATCGCGTCGTGTGCGAAGTGGAAGTGGATTCAAGGACTGGAACCTTGATTGGTTAGCGGAGCACTGGACTTTGAAGTCAGGGCCTCGGATAACGCGGATGATGAGGCGGGGGTAGTTATTCGATTTTACGCACGTTTTATTATCTTCCTCAAATTTGCTTATTGGAGAAAGTGTCAGTAAGTAGACAGGCGGAAATGTGGCGGGATTGTTCCATGATAGCAATTCGGCTTGGCTAAGTCATCCTGCTTTGGTCGCGGCTCATTTTTGGGGGCATCTCTCCGGAATTGGTCCGTTCGATAACCATTTGGTTTCTTCTGGGGTTCACTTAAGGAATGGAGTCGCGAGGACCATTTGAGACGTCGGTTGACAGCGGAGTGGGTTGGGTTGCCAGTTGTGAAAAAAGCGGGCATTAGTGCTACAGCCAACGTGCCGCGTGGGCGCCGTCGATCACACGGTGATCGAATGTAAGGCTGACGGAGAGGGTATGTCCGATTTCCTGGCGGCCCGCCCTCACGACCGGTGCTTCGACAATCCGACCGACACCGAAAATTCCTGCTTGAGGCAGGTTGAGGATCAGCGTGAACCTGTTGATGCCAAACATTCCCAAGTTGGAAACCTTGAAAGCTCCGCCTGCGAGATGCGTTTGATTCAGTCGACCAGCGCGAGCTTATACAATCCGTTGACAGGTATGTTCGGCAATTTGAGCGATGCTCAACTGATCGGCATGACGAATGACAGGGGTACCGCACGGACAACAACGGCTTCCGAGTGGCCCTGAATCCGCTGGCAAAGTGGTGGATGCCGCGAGTCTCCAGACTGAACAGAACTTTTTCCAGTCTGATCATGAGAAGTCTTGGCCAGCAAAATCTTACCCTAAGACCGCGTGGTGCTGGTAGCACGGCTGGATGACCCTGTCGAACGCTCCACGCGGTCTTTTTGCAGTAACTGTGTGCTTGGTTGTTACCTAGGTGCACGAACGTGAGCGTGTGGTTAGAAGTTGCAACAGCCTTTTGGTTAGGCCATACTGTACGTATGAACGCACGCCCTCTTTCACCCGATTTGACAGACGCATTGCACGCAGCAGCAGGCGAACCGTTGCCAGTCATCGATCCAACAAACCAGCAGCTCTATTTCGTGGTTGACCGCGATGTTCATGAGCGAGCCATGAAGGCGCTTCGGCGTCAGGACGCGATCGAATCGATCAAGAGCGGGCTGAAAGGGCCGAGCTTAACGCTTGAGGAATCGCAGCGGCTCAATCTGCAATCACTGCGAAGTCATGCCGCACCTCAATGAAATTTGAGTTGTTCATCCGCGAAGAGGCTCACGCAAACATTTTGCGAAATGCTGTGTGGTGGGCCGATCATCATTCTCTCAGTAAGGCGGAAGAATGGATGGCGGAGGTTTACCGCCAGATCGATGATTTGCGAATCATGCCAGAGCGACATGGATTGGCCCGAGAGGATAGCGAGTTTCCATCACGTTTCACCAGAAGTTGGTCGGTTTATGGCCTCGTCCTTCCTACCGGGTGCTCTTCCGTATCGTCGATAAGCGAGTCGATGTGCTGACCTTCTTGGCCGCCGAACAAGACGACTGGCTGAGCGATGGTTGACAGATGATGCGTGAATCACCTTACACGGCCACCAGGGGCTAAAGAAAACCGCTCATGATGCCTTGAAACATCACGAAGCGGTTGTCGTGGGACCAACACAGGAGACGGTGCCATGACCTATTTAATCAGCCGCTGAGTAGCTTGGCTTGTCCGGTGCCAGTTAGCAAAGGACGCGAACGCCAAGGCTTTGTTCACGCTCACCAGCAGGTGACTGTACTCGGTAGCAAGAGCTCGACCGACTGTGATTCAACGCGCCCGACTTCCATCTCGGCAATCCACCGCTCCATGATCTCGACATCACCTTGCTGCCGATCAAAACCCAGCGACAGATCGATCAGACTGAGGTGTGCTCAACCAAAGTATTTGCCACGCGGTGATTGATCGATAAGTTCAGCGTACCGGTCTCGATGGAATCGATCTCGTGCCCCGTAAGCAGGCGTGCGGACGCTAGGCCATCCGCACGCCTTACGTTGGCGGTTGCCGCTGTAACCCGGTATCCGCATCACTCGGCCATCCTCTTGCAACGTTCTCGCTGCTCGGCTTTGGTGGATTGGGGTATTACACAGCGGAACTGATCAGGAACTGGAGGTGATGTCGATGCAGACTCGGGTGAGGGCCTGAGAAGGTTAAGCGTCTTTTGATCGGGAACGCCTTGAAAGTATTTCGTCAACAGTTGCTCAAACACCGACCCAGCAGTCATGCGCGAACAACGTCGCGCATGACTGCAGCTTGCGGTCATCAGGGAATCCAAAGACCTCATGAGCTGACAGCTCGTTCAGCCCCAGTACCACCTCAGTACACTCAACCAATCGTGGGCCCAGCACTGGGTGATCGATGCATGCCTTAACTGCGGCGATAATCTTGATCGCATATCGCTGGTCCATCGAAAGGGACCCAAGACCACCGAATTGCGGGAAGATGTACCACATTCAGTAAGCCGTCTTCCGCCCGCAGCGTATCTCGACCACCGCCCGTTCATAATCGCGGGTGCTGCGATGGAGACAGACCATCTCAAACTGTGGCCGCACAGAAGCAATCCCCTAGAGACAAGCGTGAACCCATCGATGGTCCACTCAAACTGCCGCTGGTCTTCTTGAACAGGGGCTTAGATATTGGCTGACTCTCG
>JANOBM010000018.1:0-2085 GCA_031411655.1 Planctomycetaceae bacterium | reverse complement strand
CCGCCGCCCCCGTGAGCGAGATAGTAATGTCCACGCGGATAGCCACTGCTGTGGTTGTCCACGGAAATGCCAGCGTTGTTCTCTACTGAATGACCATTGTCGCTCATCAGGATGACGATGGTATTGTCGCGCAGCCCGGTGGCTTCCAATTTATCGAGCACCCGGCCGATGTGATCATCTACCGACGAGACAACACGAGCATAGGACTGGCGGGGCATCGGCATATCGGGATACGCGTCCTTGAATTTGGCGATAGGTTGCTCGGGATAGTGCGGCAGGTTAAAGGTGACCGTCATAAAGAAAGGCCCGGCCCTATTGGCCTCGATGAAGTTGCTAGCCCGTTCAATCATCAGATCAGGATAGTACTCATTCCGGCGGAAAACCTCTTCATTGCCGTCCCACAAATCGTGAAAACCCTTTGAGTGAAGAAAGTAGTGTCGGTAGTTGTCAATGAAGCCCCCAAGATGGCCGAAGTACGTATCAAATCCCTGATCGAGCGGGCCGTGGCCGACCTTCGCTCCGAGATGCCACTTGCCAAACAAGGCAGTGCGGTAGCCAGCTGATTTCAACGCCTCAGCTAGAGTAACCTCCTCGGCCGCCATGTTGATTTTGGGAAGGTCGGTGCCGTAACGGTCACCCTGCGTCCAATTCGTCACACCGACGCGCTGCGGGTAACGTCCCGTCATCAGCGCTGCACGAGCTGGGCAACACACCGTGTGCGCATACGCCTGCGTAAAACGGATGCCGGTCGCCGCCAGTCTGTCGATATTTGGTGTTACAAGGTCAGTGGAGCCGTAGCAATTCGCATCGAGCGTCCCCTGGTCGTCCGTGAGCATCACGATGACGTTGGGCTGCTGTGCGGCAGCGGTCGAACCACAGAGGAACGCCGTAATTGCAAGGAAAGTGAGGATGGATTTCAAAGGAAATGTGACTTAAGGTAAAGTCTTGGTACTTTCTGGAGTGCGTTGTCGTGAATAGGGCTGGATCTCCACATCATTCTGCTGCGGAGCGCCGGGAGTGCTGCGGCCTTCATGTATGTACTTCTCTAGGAGCGTTTTCAGCTCAAGTACAAGCTTTGGTTTCTCAGCGTAATGGTTGTGACGCTGAGCAAGGTCTTCGCGGAGATTGAAGAGTTCGCCGAGGTGAGGGTGCTGAGTGTAGCTGCGTTCGTCTTTGAGCCACTGCGGCTCACCGCGAGCACCGTTGTCGTCGCCGCTCGGAGCGTCGATGAAGACCCAGTCCCCTTGGCGGATTGCGAACTTACCCTGAGCACTATGATGCACCGTAGCCTCGCGAACGGGGGCCGAGAGTCTTTCGCCCAGCAGCACGGGTAAGACGTTCACGCTGTCTTCGGCGGCGTTGTCGGGAAGTCTCTCGCCCAGGATGGCAGCGACGGTGGCCATGAAGTCCACGTGGCACATGGTTTCATCGCCTACAGTGCCCGCCTGAATCGCCTGCCTTCACCGTCAAGCCGATCAAGTCGCGGTGTCGGGATCTTCGACTCAGGATTGTAACAGCCGAGATCGCCATAACCGAGATCGTCCGCAAGAATGTAAACAATGTTCGGCAGTTCCGCTGCGCACAATGAATTCGCGGAGTAGGTGAGGCAGATGAGCAAGACGGCGAGTCGTTTCATGGGGGGCCAGGTTGTAACGAAGGTGAGGACTAAAAAGACGTTCATGCTCATCGATTCCCTGGTGGAAGGTTGTCTAGTAGGTATCTCAGACTGTGCATTCTAACATGCACGACTGTGCCGTCACCTTCACGCAGTCCATGTTCTCGATACCTTCCCAGGCCGCAAGCTTCACATCCACATGTGGACATACGCCTGCTGGATCGGATAGACTGAAGGCGGAAAGCGGCGGGAAAGCCGGTCCATCAAGAACGCAGGGGAAGAACGGCATCATCTTTGACGTTGATGTAGAATTGGTTCGACATTCTCAAGTTCTTTTCTGGAGACCAATCAATGAACGATCAAGCTCAGTTTTTTGTAGGATGGGGTACGTTGTCCCTTATCAACGCTGGATTGGCCCAAAGCAAAAACCGAAGCGGTTTGCTTTGGTGGATTGCATCTCTTTTCTTTGG
>JANOBM010000017.1:0-6834 GCA_031411655.1 Planctomycetaceae bacterium | reverse complement strand
TGTCGTAAAAGTAAAGTCCGGGAACGGCGAAGTTTGATTTGGGCTCCGCTGGCTTTTCCACGATCGATATTGCCTTACCCATCAGGTCAAATTCGACGACTCCGTAACGTTCTGGATCGGTGACGTGATACCCGAATACAGTTGCACCACAATCACGCGAAACAGCATTAGCGAGGATTTTTCGAAAGCCCTGGCCGTAGAATATGTTGTCCCCCAAAACGAGCGCTACGGAAGAGTCGCCAATGAACTCCGCGCCGATCACAAATGCTTGTGCGAGTCCTTCGGGTCGCGGTTGCTCGGCATAATTGAGCTCGATACCCCACTGTTTCCCAGAGCCCAGCAATCTCTCGAACTGGGGCAAGTCATGTGGTGTTGAAATGATCAAAATGTCTCGAATGCCCGCTAGCATCAGTGTGGATAGCGGGTAGTAGATCATTGGTTTGTCATAGATCGGTAATAGCTGCTTGCTGATCGCTTTTGTAATGGGGTGTAAACGACTCCCTGAACCGCCGGCAAGAACAATGCCTTTCATCGAAGCCGACACTCACAACAGAGAAAGAAAGTGTGAAATAAGGTATTCATGATTTGTTGTTTGATTTATCAGCTGGCAATAAACTTCCTTTGTTGGCCTTGGCTGCTCGGCAGTCCAGCGTCAATTTGCCTTCCAGTTCCTGAGATCGCGATCGATCGCGTCGTGGACATCCGAAATCTCGATACCCCTGGCCCTAAGCTTTGAATTATCCAAGACACAATTCGAACGGGGGGTTTTCGCGGCGATCGCCATGAACTGTTCTTCACTGTCAAAGAATTTAAAATCCTTTGTTAGATGCAGATGCGTCTTTAGCTTTAAAACAACCTCGCGTGTAGTGACGACCCCAGTGTTTGTGACATTATAAGTCCCAAACGGCACCTTCAGATTCCAACATTGCCAACAGGCGTTCACGAATTCGTTCAATTGAGAAACCGAATTAGTGGCATTCAGGAGACGTTCGTATCGCATAAGCTTGCTCAGGTAATTTCGGCGTGAATCCACATGATTGAAGGGGATTCGAAGTCGCCAGCAGTAATTGCTTTTACTCTCGCGAAGGCATTCTTCACCTAAAGCTTTGCAGCCTGAATAGAAACTACAATTGTTTGTGCGGAAACTGAAGTTAGGTGGATCGGCTTCCGTGAATCCAGATCCGTCGGGTTTGGTGCCGGTATAGATGCATCCAGACGAAACATGGCCCCAGGGAAGGTTGCAATGCTCACAGGCGTCACGAATGATTCCAGGGAGAACCGAATTGCCAAGCAGGCAATCTGCTTTGTGCAATTCACAGGCGTCCACGTTTGGTTTACCTGTGTAACCGGCGGCATTGATCAGGAAGGTGGCATTCGATTCGCGAATGACTCGAATCAGGACGTCTCGCCGTGTGTAATCCGCGTCCATCCTCGAAAGAGAGCGATATTGAATCGCATGGTTGTCAAAAAATTGGCGGAACTCATTGCCAACGTAACCCGAACCACCAAGCAGTAAAATCATTTTCGCTGCGAACCTAGTTCTCGGAACTGAGAATGGTCGTTCCCACCCGCTTTAGTTTGTAGTCGCCTGAAAGAATCGCTTGCCACCATGATTGGTTGTCTAAGTACCACTGCACTGTTTTAAAAAAGCCAGATTCGTGGCCTTGCTTGGGTGACCATCCCAGCTGACGCTTGATCTTTGATGCATCGATCGCATAACGAAGGTCATGGCCTGGACGATCCGCGACAAAGGTGATTTGTTCGGAGTAACTCTTGCCATCGTGGCGTGGCTGAAGCTCGTCAAGAATCATGCACAGCATCTTTACAAGATCGATATTCTTCATTTCGTTATTGCCGCCGATGTTGTACGTCTCGCCTGGGATGCCGCGAATCAGCACTGTCGACAGTGCCTCGCAATGGTCTTCAACATAAAGCCAATCGCGAATGTTATCGCCTTTGCCGTAAACGGGAATTGGCTCACCACGAAGGCATTTTAGAATGACAACTGGAATCAACTTTTCTGGGAACTGGTAAGGACCGTAATTGTTGGAACAGTTGGTGACGATGACAGGAAGGCCATAGGTGTCGCGCCAGGCCCGGGCGAGGTGATCCGAGGATGCTTTCGTGGCTGAGTACGGTGAGTGCGGATCGTATCGAGTTTGCTCGGAGAACAGCCCTGTCGAACCCAGAGAACCGTAAACCTCGTCGGTTGAAACGTGCACGAATCGGAAACGGCTAGCGGAGTCATTGTCTAACGACCGCCAATAATCAAGCGTCGCTTGCAGAAGGTTGAATGTACCCAAGACGTTGGTTTCAATGAACGCCCGAGGGCCGTCGATGGAACGATCGACATGACTTTCCGCAGCGAGATGCAGTATGCCGTCAGGCCGAAAGTTTTCGATTGCGGATCTTACTGAAGTGAAATCACAAATATCGCTCACAAGAAGTTGATGCTTGTCGTTTTGATCAAGATCCACAAGGCTATGTCGGTTTCCGGCATAAGTGAGCTTGTCCAGGTTCAGAACCGCGTGGCCGTTTGCCACGAGCAATCGGACCAGGTTGGAGCCAATGAAACCGCACCCGCCAGTAACAAGTATTTTCATCGGAATTGAGAAGCTAGAAGCTAGATGCTAGATGCTAGTGGCTAGTGGCTAGTGGCTAGTGGCTAGAAGCTAGTTTTCAGTCGTCAGGGAAACACAGAAATGCAAGTGGAAACAGAATCGCGGGTGCGTGGGGCGAAATCCCGGTGTCTTGGTTCTTTGTGCCTCATTCCTAATTTCGGCGACTGTATTGATCGCTACTCGTTGTTCTTCCAAAAGTTTCTTGCTTTCTCAGCAAGATCGGCGACGGTGGAGTCATTCCATTGATCCCGCCGCCATTGTGTGTAATCAAACGGCTCCCGCAGCATCAGGGTCAGAAAACGTTCGGATTCCACCAAACCCAATTGATTGCGCAGGATTTTCATTCCATCGTGTCTTAGTTCTAGGTCGGTTTTCATTCCAGGCATGCCTCGGTTTTTCGTATCCAGTCAACCGGATCGAGAATATGAATCTCAGCCCTGCTTTTCATTTTACGCAGGATCTGGTTGTCCGTCGTCAGAAAACAGCCTGCACCAGCTTCGATCGCGGATGCCATATGTAAAGCATCCATTGGTTTCAGCTCATCACCAGCAAGTGTTGTCGCAAGATCTTCCACTGCCACCGTTGTTATCACATGCACTTCGGCCAATGATTTCCAAGCGGCAATCGCCGTCTTACGCTCCGGGTCTGGATTGTCAGCATTCTCCAAATCCAGTATCGCCGACCAAATCAGCGTATGAGTTCCATTGCGAATCGATTCCTGAACGGCAAGTTTTGCTTCGGTTTGAAGACGGACCAAAAGCTGAGATTGGTCATCAAACGGCCGATTGAAGCAACAAAGATCAAGGTACAATCTCATAAACTACAACGGTAGCCCGACCGTGCCGAGGCGGTAGAGTTTGGAGACGGATTCGATGCGAATGGCAGGGGGCATTTTTTTAAGAAGCTAGTGGCTAGAAGCTAGTCGCTAGAAGCTACTCCTCGCTGGCTTGTGTGATCAGGTCTTTGAATTCGTGGGCATATTCGGTGTGGATGACTGCTAACGCGTCGTAAATGCTGCTCAATCGGCCGGGATTGACTTTGATGAGTTCGACGAGATCAGCAATGTCTTTGGCGCGGTGGGCTCCAAGTTTCAACTCACAAAGACATTCCAGTGAAATGTATCGCAGCCGCCCACGTTCCGCTCCATAAACATCAGGATGCCTGATCGGTACCGGTGCTTTATGTTGCGCAGTCCCGGGAAATGCTGTTTCGGGAAGAAAATCGACTTCAATTCCTGTCTCTCGATGAACAAGTTTGGGCCATCTCCCATGGGGCGCGTCTAACACGTCGAAGCCACACACAGGTGCGATCCGGAGTAACTCTTCCAGACTGACGATCGCAATTACAATGTCCACGTCCTGTGTGATTCGACCTACATACCCGTGATACCATACTGCCCAACCACCAGCGACGACCGCTGTCGCATTGGCGGCATCCAGCAATTTTTCCAGAGCAACGATCACTCGTCCGTAGCGGCCTGGTAACTGGCGAGGTTCCAACATGGTGCGTCCCTGCAGTCGTAACTGGTCGGCGATCGTGAGTTGTTCGGTGAGAAGCATGATTCTGGCCACCCAAACCGGGGATTTCAGACGCTCTCGTCAATCATGGACATTGAATCGGGATTAGGCAATGCGCTTCGCTTAGAGGCTAGAAGCTAGAAGCTAGAGGGGGGAATGGCTCGGTCTAGCAACTAGCTTCTAGCCACTAGCCTCTCCTCGATCTCATCCGTCTGGGTCGTCGATGAGTTGTTGGAGTCGCTGGGCAAGGAGTGGTGGCAGTTGGGCTTGCCAACTGGCGTCGATCAAGCCGACGCTGAGCATGTCCAGTAGGTGCATTTGGTCTTTGCGGCGATACGAATTGAGTTTCATTTTCAGCAGCGCCGAAAGATTGACGATGTCGTAGTCGTCCGCTGGTTCAATCTCGGTCACGTCGGCCGATGGGAGTATGTATTCGGGACGTACCTTTTCGCACGCATACACCAAGTGCACGGCGTCTCGTGGGCTGCCGTCCGGCCCGTCGATAAAACAATCGACTCCCATCACTTTGTGGTGGATGAACCCCACGGATTCCAATGCGTCTTTCACTGCGTCGAAGTCGGCGCGGCGCACTAAAATATCGACGTCGTTCGTGTTTCGTACCGCTGCGCGATCGATGCGTGCGACCCAGGCTGCGACCGCATTTCCACCCGCTACGGCGCAAGGGATACCCGCCGCCTTGAGGGCGCCCGTCGCGCGAAGCGCGCGCTCACGTACGGCTTCCACGGCGTCGATCATCCTTTGCCAAGAAAATGGTTTGAGAGGGGGCAAAACGCTGCGCTTAGAAGCTAGAAGCTAGAAGCTAGAAGCTAGAGGCTAGGGCTGCGTTGAGGCGCTCGGTGATGTCGAGAATGTTGGCCCAGTGACGCATGTAGGTTTCGTCGAGTTGACCCTGGATGAAGATCACATCTTCGACGTCTCCCAAATCTCGTGGACGATTGGCTATTAACTTTAAGAGGATCAAATCCTCGGGAGTCACAAACCAAAGGGACCTTCCCTCGAACTCCACCGATACCCGTCGTGACATGACCGATCGTTGGAAATCGGTTTCGTTGAGAAACAAATCGACGTCGACGCTTTGCCCCTCCGCCAAGTACGTCTTCATTTTGACCAAGGGCATCGATCCGACCTCGTCTCGCCAGCCAGTGCGGTAAATCGGGGAAATCTCATACCCCATCACTTCGGCGTCATCGAGAAACGTTCCAAGTTGTTCATCTCCGATGGCAACTTCCAAGTCGACGTCATACGTCGGTCGCGGAATTCCGTGGACTCGAACCGCGATGCCTCCCATGATCGCATAATCGAGCTGATGACGACCGCACAAATCGACCATCGTCAGGAGCACATGCTCGACGTCTCGATTCAATTCGCCTCCGACTCTTTGCGGTGGTCCGATGCCATCGCCGCCTGGCTTTTCGTTAACGCTGCACATATTCGCTGGTTGCGTAAATCATTTTGTTCCCGCAATCGCTCGAATCGTTTCGCGACAATCTCTGGAGGCCCCTCCAGCAACGCAGACCACGCACTTTCGCTGAGGTCCAGCGTTAACCGTAATCGTTGACCCGGCGTCATCAGGCGATAGGTTTGAAGGGTTTCAGGGGAAAGCATGGGAAACGCTGCGCTGAGAGGCTAGAGGCTAGAAGGGGAGGATTTCTGTTTGGGGAATTGCTCGGTCTAGCAACTAGCTTCTAGCCACTAGCCTCTCCTCTATCTCTAATTCTTCGTCGTTGAGGGTGAGTTCGATGAAGCGGAGGATGTCTTTGCCTCCGTTTTCCCAGATCTCATTGGCTAGGCGGCTGAGCGATTCGCGGTCGATCTTCACGTGGTTGGCTCGGACGATACGGCGAAAATCGACGGCGTCTTGTTCCTTTTTATCGCGACTGCGATGGGGAGAGACCAGTGCGGCATATTTGAATGCTAAGGCGGCTTCCACGGTCGGGTAACGGCTGGCGGTGATGGGGTCGACGATGACGTGTTCTTTCAGAATCGTTTCTTGGAACTTGCCAAACGGCAGCATCAGGTCGATGACCGGCTTCGGTTTGCCGTCAGGGTCCAAATCGGTCTCGTCGAGAAAACGGACCACTTGCGATAAGTCGACTCGCTTGAGCATCGGCCATCGAGTCGCAATCGCCTTCCCCGCCCGTTTCTTTTGACTGTAAGGCACCATCACGTCGACATCTTGCGTCGCACGCGGCATCGGCAAATAGCCGACGTAACCATGCAGTCCCATCAAAATCCAGTCCTTCACGCCCGCCTGAATCATGCACTCAATCACTTCCTCCGGGGTCACGTCCACGATGCCTCTCCTCAATCGCTTTCGATAATCGCTCGTCAATCGACTGCTGACTCGCAGCCCATAAGCATGCCCTGACGGGCCAGTCGGATCGGTTTCATCAACCCCCACAAACCCCGTTTGCGCGAGCATCGCGGCATGACGAGCAGCAAGAAATTCAGGAGTAGAGGGCAGGAGCGCTTCGCTTAGAGGCTAGTAGCTAGTGGCTAGAAGCTAGAGGGGGAGGATTTTTGAATTGGGATTTGCTTGGTCTAGAAGCTAGTGGCTAGTGGCTAGTGGCTAGTGGCTAGTGGCTAGGGGCTAGTGGCTAGTGGCTAGTGTCTAGTTGCTAATATCTATAGTCAACACGCTAGTGGAAAGTTCCAAGAGGCTAGTGGCTATTGGC
>JANOBM010000016.1:0-4216 GCA_031411655.1 Planctomycetaceae bacterium | reverse complement strand
CGGGGACGCCGCAGTACATGTCGCCGGAGCAGGCTCGCGGTGACGCGGTTGATGCCCGTAGTGATCTGTTTAGTCTGGGGAGCGTGATGTACGCGATGTGTACCGGCCGCCCACCGTTTCGCGCCGAGACCAGTTACGGCGCGCTGCGTCGCATCACCGACGCCGAACCGCGACCGATTCGAGAAATCAATCCGAACATTCCGGAGTGGCTGCAGCGGCTGATTCAGAAGCTGCTCGCGAAGTCGTTGGTGAATCGGTTCCAAACGGCGGACGAAGTAGCAGAGTTGCTCCGGCAGTGCCTGGCTCACGTGCAGCAACCCACGTCCGTGCCGCTGCCAGCTTCGCTGGTGCCTCACGCCGCTGGCCGCCGTTCGATTTTCAACGTAACTCGGAAAGGAGGGATCGCCATGCTCGGAACGATTGGAATGACTTTGTTGGGGCTGGTGCTGCTGCAAGCAACGGAAGCGCCCGACATCAGCGGTCAATGGACCAGCGACGAATGGGGGACCGTGGTTCTCGAAGCGAAAGGCGCCGGAGAGTACGAAGGGACTTTCGGCGGCGTCAGTAAAGGCAAGCCCGCAACGGGAAATACAGGCGCCGACGGTGGCGGTGCCGTTGGCATGATGCCTGGCAGAGCTGGCACGGCCCTCGACTCTGGCAAAGGCAAATCGGGCACGGTGCATTTGAAGTGGTCGCGTGTTGAGGGTCGCTTCAACGGGACTTGGAGAGCAGGCGATGATCGCAGCGGAAAGATGTCGCTCCGATTGGTCGACACTGAAATCCGCGGCGCTTGGACGGCAAACAAAATCGCTCAAAAGGAAGCCGCTTCTCCACGACTCGCTGATTTGTTGTGGACTCGAAGCCAAAATGCCGCCAGCGAGGTTGCGCAGGCTCCGACAGTTTTGACCATGCCGGAAAGGCCAAACACTTTTCTGGATCGCCTGCAGGGTACTTGGCGTACGAGTGGCGAGCCAATGTTCGTTTGGGAGGTTTTCGGGACTAGAATAAAAGAAACTGTTTTCGACGAAATGGGGAATGTTCGAAGTGACGAGTGGCTTATCAGAGACGAGGAAGGGGTAAACCTGGATGACCTCGTCAGCCCAGCTCGAATCGTACTCATGGCCAAGGATCCTAAGACCGGAGGTTTCTCAGGGTTTACGAACCAAAAATGTCTTCTTGCCGTGGACGGTGATTCACTCGTCTGCTGCAATAGCTCTACCGGTGATTTTCCGAACGAGATTGCCAAACGTCCCGGCGCCCTGTTTGTGAGAGAGTTTCGACGCGACAAGGAAACACCTCTCGAACTACTCCCGGGGGACACCGCAGCCAAACTCCTCGCTCGTCTCCAGGGCGAATGGAAAGCGAAGTCAGTGGACCACGGCTACGGCCCGATGATCGGCGAGCAAGAAGTTGTGATACGCGATGATGTTGCCATCATCAAATATTTTCAAAACGGAAGACTGGTCGACCAGGCGAGCTTACAGTTGTCCTGGGAAGATGCGGATCGTCCGGAACAAGTCTCCATTACCTTTAATCCCGCCAGCGGTGAGCATGGCCCGATCCCAGCATTGATCGAGTGCGATGGCAAGAGTTTTCGATTGTGCCATGGCGAAGAAGGAAGGCCACGCGTGCTGAGCCCTGGCAAGGACGTTTTTTACACCGAATGCACGAAGGAAGCGAGAACCATTAATACTTCGGATCCACGAGTGCCGGACGCCAATGGCATCTATTGGTCGGATCGAGACGAAGACCAGTGGGTTGCGGGCATGAAGGTCATCGCCTGGCCGAACGCGTTGTATCCGAAGATGGTCGTGGAATTCGTGCTCAGAAACGACTCTTCCGAAGCGCGAGAGATTGATGTCGATGTGAAGAAGGGAAACATAGCGAGCCTCACCATAACGAAAGGCAACGAAGCCGCCGTCGATTTCAAAGAACGATATCGTGAAAAGCGAAAGGCGGAACCAGGCGAAGTTCTGACGTTTGAGCAGGGCCGGCGCGACATCAGTTTTGCCTGGCAGCCCTCTGGCGATTACACGCTGCGATTCGACGAGACCGGGGCCTTTGTGTTGCATGACAAGCGGGCTGAAAGCAAAGGGCGTGCAGTGCCTTTCGAGCTTTCGCTGCGCGTTCCTTTTGAAGACTCGGTTGAGAATCTTCTGATCCGCTGGAGCGAGCCACGGGGTGGACTGAGACTCGGTGCGATGTTCGTCGGAGCGAAAAAGGGCGAAACGCCGCGCTTTCGGCAGGGCGATCAGGCAGCAATACAACTGTTCGTTCAGAACATGACCAAGCAGGAGGTCAAATTCACGTTTAAACCGCACGATGTGGACGGTGCCTGGATTGTCGGAATCACCGATCGCGCAGGCGTCAAGATGGAACCTGCATCGGAAGCACTCGGCGTTCTTAAAGGCGAATTCAATCCCTCCGACCTCTACGTTTCAAAACTGGCACCGGGCGAGATTCAACCGATCACGGGCGAGTTGCCCACGTTTCGCGATGGGAGAATCATTCCGGGAAGTACGCAGCATGTTGACTATGCATGCTTCAACATCCGAGCCACAAAGCCCAAGGACATTCGTGGCCAAACGCCGTTGGATTATGTGCTACCCGTCGGCAGATACTCCGCAGCCATTTCCGTCAACCTTCTCAAGCCAGAGACGCCTGATGCGAAATATGGCGTCGACTGCTCCGGGCTTGAATTCGAGGTGGTTGAAGGCGGCAATCAGGCGGTACTTGGCAAATCACATCTGCCGGTGCCGGATGCGAACGGCATCTATTGGTCAGATCGAAACGAAGATCCCGAAGTCGAAGCAGTATCGGATCGCAAACACATCCCCGCCTGGGCGAACATCTCAGAAGCTCCCAACACGACACTGGACGGTGTCTGGGATGTGGTTGAGGTTTCCTTTATGGGGCAGGTCTGGAATTCTCGTGGCGCACAAGTCGTGATCGAAAAGGGCAAATGGGTCGGTTTCAGTCCGCACGAACACGAAGACGGGATCCAGAATACTCGACGCGAATTTGTCATCGGACCCGATAACGAGTTTCATCAGATTGAGACGAAGGGAAGCCAACGGCTTCACTGTCCGGGGCGCTATAAACTCGACGGTGATTGTCTTTGGCTGGCACGTCAGGAATGCAGCCTGCCGTGTGAAACGCCTGTCCGGGCAATTCCGACAGTGATAGAGCCTAACGTGACATACTACCAACTTCAGCGACGGAACAGCCGAAATGCTGCAACAGGCGGCGCCGCTTATGGCATACGAGGTAAGGCCCCTTTTCGACCACAGTCAATCGAGGCAGTTACGGAAGTCTACAACGCGCACACCGCTGCATTGCGGAGTGAGCTATTCAAGCCGCCAATTCCGGATCTGACTATCGAGCAAATGAAGGCAGCATTGACAACGTCTGCTGAAATTCAAATCCGTGAGGGCATGCCGAAGACAGGGAAAGTTCTTCAAGAGTTCGCTGCGACAGGACGCCTTTCGCACGGGATTCTTCTGGGCTACGGAACGCACGATGTGGATGAGAACGGCGCGACGATAGCCAGGTCAATTGTTCCGACGTTCGTGATTGCCGCCAGTGACAAAGTGGAGGATGACGAGAGTACTCAGGAACTTGTTGTGCTGCGACCACTGGAATTGATCTACAACCGCAACGGGCAGTCCTCCAGCGTCTATGGAGACCTGTTGAATGACGACAAACACTCTCCGAAGAGCGAAGCAAAAGTGCCTGGAACCGAAAACACTTCGCCGGAGGACAAAGACAAGAACTCACCACGAACTACAAGCAAGTACTTTTCCGATCTCCAGGGTGACTGGATCATCGAGAGTTTCTACTTCGACGAGGATACGAATTCACGAGAACTGCAAAAGCAAGCCCCCGGTCCAATCACATGGGGAGCTTTACGAATAGATGACAATCAATTGTTGTTGCGAGGTCCATCGGTTGCCGGGATGACAAGAACTGCGGCTGGTTTTTCACTCAAACCAGTCGAAGGAAATGCTCGCGGAAGATTCGTCATCGTCGATGAGCCTGAGACTCAGGTTTTGAAAGATGAACCGCTTCGCTTTGGTATGTACAAAGTTGTTAGCGACAAGCTGACGATTGTGATGACTAACGCAAAGCCGCCAAAGACGCTAGCGCCTCAGAAACGAGGATGGTACTACGAAGCCCATCGAGCGGTTTCCAGGGAGGACCAGGCAACCCTAGAAGC
>JANOBM010000015.1:0-9400 GCA_031411655.1 Planctomycetaceae bacterium | reverse complement strand
TCCGCAGGATCCGTTTGTTGGTCGTACAACTTGACGGGCGCGTCGATGCTACCACTTCGAATGCCCTTCCACCGACCTTGATACAGTGCGGCTTGCTTGAAGCCGCCTTCATGAAATTCCCAGTAGAGGAATTGGTGGTTTTGTTGATCTTTTGACCTCCCTAACAGTGTCGGAGCGAAACTAATCGAATCTCGACCTGCGGGCAACGGTGCGCCACCAAGCTCTGCGGCTGTAGCCATCCAGTCGCCGAAGTAGGCAACGTGAGACGATTCAGTCGAAGCGTCGATGGTTCCTGGCCACCATGCGATCGCGGGAACTCGAATTCCGCCATCGGTTAAACTTCGCTTGATTCCCGAGTAGGGACCGGATGGCTGAAACCGCTTCAAGTCATGCTGACTTTCGTCGTGTGGCCCATTGTCACTCGTAAAAACGACGAGTGTGTTTTCAGCAATCCCAAGCGTCCGAAGATGCACCAGCATTTGACCGACGTACCTGTCCATCTTCTCAATCATGGAGGCTTGACCTTTATCGGGCTTGGGCCAGTCCTTGTTAGCATAGCTCCCATAGTCGAGCACCTCCGCACCATCGCCGATCGCTTTTGCACGCTCATTATTGGCGTGCGGAATGACCATGCTCCAATACAGGAAGAAGGGCGACTCGCGGTTTTCGCTCACAAACTTCAACGCTTCCTTGGTGAACAAATCATCGGCAAAAACTTTTGCGTCTGTCGCGTAGCCTCCGCCGTCCGTCCCGATTGGCGTCACCACATTAGGCAGCGATTCTCTGGTCCCGTTTCGCCACAGGAAATCGGGAAAGTGATTGTGCGCGTGGTGCTGATTCAGATAGCCGTAAAAAAAATCAAATCCATGTTTGCCAGGCAGTCCGGAGGATGCCTCACCGATGTCGCCTAAACCCCATTTTCCAATTAATGCCGTTCGATAACCCACTTGCTTCAATATCCCGGCCACGGTGGTATCATCCGCCTTCAATGCTTGAGCGGCTGGATTGGTCTTTCCAGCATTGCCGCGTACCCTGGTATGACCGTGATGCAGTCCCGTCATCAGCACACTTCGCGACGGGGCACAGACGGTCGCTCCGGCATAAAAGTGAGTGAAACGCAGTCCCTCGGCTGCCATTTGATCGAGGCAAGGCGTGGCAATGGTTCTTTGACCGTAACAGCCGATTTCTCCATATCCGAGATCATCCGCCATGATCCAAATTAAATTCGGTTGACGCGTATCGGCGGCAGGTGCATTGCGAGCAGTCAAAGCGAGTAGAGAAATGCCGATCCATGCGCAGGTCGATCGAATCACGGGGGAAGTTGTTTTCATAGGGCGGTCCCGTCACGGTGATCTTAAATTCGTTAGGCTATATTTAAGCATCATACACTGCTGTGTCAGCTCCTATCGGCTCGCTCCTATTGGCTTGGCGGCTTAAGAGAGAAAGTTTTGCCAAT
Organism: Planctomycetaceae bacterium; assembly: GCA_031411655.1. Classification (GTDB taxonomy): domain Bacteria; phylum Planctomycetota; class Planctomycetia; order Pirellulales; family Pirellulaceae; genus UBA6163. Next base: position 7,944 of record JANOBM010000015.1, on the reverse strand, counting down.
GGCTCCCATTCGATTCCGTGTCGCCATGCAAACGGTTGCTGGAACCACCCTTTACGATCGAGCCCCGCTAAGCGAACATTGAAACCATGTTAAACCTTGCATCCTACCGACTTCTCGAGTCGATGAGCGACCACGCTCCGTCGCTCCATGTACTTCCCCACCGAATTGCTGGCGCGTTAGTAATCGATGCCGGTATTAAAATCGCGGGGTCGATTCAAGCAGGCTTGCTAGTGGCCCGCGTTTGCATGGGGGATGCCTGTTCAGTGTCCCTGGTTGCTGAGGATGCGAACCTCTTGTCAAGCGATGTAGGGGTGATGGTGCAAACCGACGAGCCCCTGCGTTCCTGCTTAGGCGGCCAGTACGCAGGTTGGCCCGTAACGATCGATAAATACTTTGCGATGGGAAGTGGTCCCATGCGAATGGTACGCGGCCGCGAGGAGATGTTGAAAGAGCTAGCGTTGAGCGAGCATTCGCCGGTAATCGCCGGGGTTCTTGAATCGACAGAACTACCAACTCCTCCGGTGATTGATCTGATGGCGACCGAAACGCAGGTCGAAGCATCCCAAATGGCGTTAGTCGTTGCTCCTTCGGGAAGCTTGGCGGGATCCATTCAAGTGGTTGCCCGAAGTATCGAGACAGCGTTGCACAAACTACATGCGCTTCACTTTGACGTTCGCACTGTATTTGCGGCTTCGGGTGCGGCACCGTTGCCGCCGCCGTCCAAGCCGAGTGACGTCGTGGGTGGAATTGGACGAACCAACGACGCGATTCTCTATGGTGGACGAGTCACGCTTTGGGTGGATTGTGACCAGTCAAAAATTGACGAAGTGGCTAGTTCAGTGCCCAGCGGTGCATCCCGGGACTATGGGCGCCCATTCGCGGCCATTTTCAAAGACTACGACTACGATTTCTACAAGGTCGATCCCCATTTGTTTAGCCCAGCAGTCGTAACGCTAATCAACCGGCGTTCCGGAAAGGCACGCCGTTTTGGCGAGATCAATCCCAAAGTGCTTCGGCAGTCGTTTTACTCATGAGCTGCAATCGATTGCTGGCGTTAGGACCTTCGACAGGATGGCACGCGGACCAACTGCGTGCTGCCGCGAAAGGTCACGGATGCGAACTCGAGTACGCGGATTATGAGACGCTTTCAGCGAGCTTCACAAGGACTGGGGAACATCGGGTTACTTGCGCTGCGGGTGACCTCCGATCATTTGATGCCGTGATTTGCCGCACCATGCCAAGCGGATCGATGGAACAGGTGTTGTTCCGTTTGGCAACGCTGCACACTTCGGTGGCTGAAGGCCTGCGTATCATCAATCCACCTCGGACATTAGAAACCGCCATTGATAAATATTCGACGTTGGCATCGGTAGCTTCACTAGGATACCCGGTGCCCGAAACCATCGTCGTGCAATCGCGTGCGGAAGGGATGCGGGCTTTTGATACTCTCGGTGGCGATGTAGTCGTAAAACCAATTTTCGGGGGCGAAGGCCGAGGAGTGATGCGAATTCAGGACTCGCAACTCGCTTGGACAGTTTTTGCAACGCTGCAGCAATTAAGCAGCGTGCTATATGTTCAACGTTTTGTACCGCCGGGCGGCCGAGATACGCGAATGCTCGTTTTGGGCGATGAAATAGTCGGCGTCCGTCGGTTTTCAAACAATGACTTTCGCACCAATGTCGCCGGTGGCGCAACATGCCAAGCAACCGAACTTTCAACCTCGGATATCGAAATGGCAAGACGCATCGCATCACATCTTGGTTTACGAATCGGTGCGATCGATGTCCTCGACCATTCCGATGGCCCACCGGTGGTACTGGAAATTAACGGTGTGCCCGGTTGGAAGGGTGCACAGCGCTGCCTACCCTTTAATGTAGCCGAAAAAATGATCGCAGCCGTCAAGCCATGAGCCAATCATGACGACTAACGACTCATCCGCGGAGCCTGAGAAGAATTGCTCTTCTCACCAGCATCACGACCATGACTCCCACGATCTACGCCACAACACAGAACTATCTTGTGCGCTTGGGGCCAACGTAGCGGCAAAACTTTCCCTTTGGGCGAGACGATTACCTGGGGCGATTGCGATTGCCGAGCCCAATGGGCCGGTGAATGCGGATGGCAATCGATCTTACGCTGTGACAACCTTCAAAGAACTTGATGACCAGTCCGATGCGATCGCCCGCGGACTCTTGCGATGGGGTATCAAGCCGGGAATGCGAATTGTCATGTTGGTCCCCTTTAGTGCGATGTTCATTCGATTGGCATTTGCACTGCTGAAAGCTGGCGTAGTGGTGGTTCTGGTCGATCCGGGTATGGGAAGAAAAAACTTAATCGACGCGATAGCTGGTGCAGAACCCGACGGCTTTGTTGGAATTCCGAAAGCTCAAGCGATCGTACGTTTAATGCGTCATCGATTTAAGCGCGCCAAGTGGAATGTGACGGTCGGAAGGAGGTATTTCTGGGGCGGTAAGACGCTCGGGCAAATCATTTCCATGGGAATCCCTCGGTCGGCGAGCAATCGTCTGGCCGGGAAAGTATCAACAACCGTCCCATCGGAGCAGACGACTGAGAATGATCTGCTTCCCTTGGTGACTGCTGAAACCGATGCCGCAGTCATTTTCACGACCGGAAGCACGGGACCTCCGAAGGGAGTCGCGTACACACACGGCACTTTCAATTCCCAAGTCGAGCGAATTCAAGAACGTTACGATATCAAACCAGGTTCGCGGGACCTCGCATGCTTCCCGCTATTTGGACTATTCGACAACGTGATGGGAGTGACAACCATCATTCCCGACATGGATCCCACGCGTCCGGCAGAAGTCAATCCACGTCGAATCCACGAAGCGATCACACAATGGGAAATCGACCAAGCTTTTGGATCGCCAGCATTGTGGCATCGAGTAGTTTCGTGGTGTGAGGAAACAGGGATTAAGTTTCCATCGCTCAGGCGCGTGCTATCCGCCGGCGCACCGGTTCCCGCGACGACGCTTGCACGATTGAGAGCAGTGATTCATCCCGATGCGGACGTCGTCACACCCTATGGCGCGACGGAGGCACTGCCCATTGCATCGATCGAATCGCGTCAGGTCATCATGCGAACGGGCCCTGCGGCCGCCAAGGGCCGCGGGGTTTGCGTCGGTTCGCGCTTCAGAGAGGTAGAGTGGAGGGTAATCGCGATTGATGACGGCGCCATTGCGACGATTGATCAAACGGTCACGATGCCAACTGGAAAGATCGGAGAACTGATGGTTGCTGGCCCGATGGTAACCCGACGATACGTCGTACGGGCTGACCAGAACGCGTTGCACAAAGTGATCGATGGACCAACCGTCTGGCATCGGATGGGAGACGTTGGTTATCTCGATACGGAAGACCAGTTTTGGTTTTGTGGGAGAAAATCGCATCGCATTGTTAACGGCAACAAGACTTGGTTCACCATTCCGTGTGAAGCTATCTTCAACTCGCACCCTCAAGTCTATCGAACTGCATTGATCGGTTTTGGACCGAAAGGGAATCAAACACCGGTTATCATTGTTGAACCCGAGGGCAATTGCCGCCCCATGTCCACGGAGGCAAGAGCCAAACTGATCTCTGAACTCCGTGAACTTGCGGTCCGAAATCCTTTGACTCAACGGATCGAAGACATTCGAATCCACCCTGGCACATTACCGGTCGATATTCGCCATAACAGCAAGATATTCCGTGAACGATTAGCTGCCGACTTGCAAAAGACTCCAGACCGGTGGCTTGAATGACTTGTTTTCGGACATGCTCACACCGTATCCGTACTTTTCACATAAGTTGAAAGTAAAAAGGATTTGACATGTCCACCATTCGGCACAAGCGTCTAGACGGTGACCTTCTACTGCATGAGGCAAAGCTGCTCGATCAAGACGAGACCGGAGTACACCCTGGCGCACTGGAGTACGCACTGCCAACATCGATGGAGTTGCGGGGCGCATGCTGCGTCAAGGACAACGCGAAAACGAAAAAGCTGCTGACAGATCACACGGCCTTGACCGCAGTGTGACTCGTTCCTTTGTCGCCCCCTGGAAATGTCAGCCTGGAAATTCACACTGGAAATGTCACCCTGGAAACATGGGCAGACAAGCTATTGATACTGCGATGGTTTGATTCCAAAGCGCTTTAGCTTTCGGTCGAGAGTGCTTCGTTCAATGCCCAGTACGATGGAGGCGCGACTTTTATTTCCGCCAACGTCACGCAGTACCGCGATTAAGTGCTGCTGCTCAACGGCATTGAGTGACGCGAGCGTCTTTCCAATCTTGCTGGGCGAAGAGACTTCTTGTGACAGGGCCGTCGAATTCTCATCGCTGGCCGTGTCACGAGCGGGAGCTACATTCTCGTTGTCGAGAATGATGTTTAGATCGGATACGTCAATGGTGTCATCGCAACCCAAGACCACGGCCCGTTCAATTACATTTTTTAGCTCCCGAATGTTACCGGGCCAGCGATGTGACAACAGCAGGTTTGTGGCGCGAGTGGTAAAACCGTCAACAGCGCGAGCAGACTTATCGGCGAACCTCGCCAAAAAATGCTGAGCGATGGGCAAGATGTCTTCTCGGCGTTCCCTTAATGGCGGCACGACGATTTCGACGACATTCAAACGATAAAAGAGATCGGCTCGAAAGCGTCCTCGCTGAACTTCGGCGGCCAAATCACGATTCGTGGCCGCGACGATGCGCACATCTACTTTGATGGGCACATGGCCACCGAGGCGTTCGAATGAGTGGCCCTCCAATACCCGTAGCAGTTTAGATTGCAGATCAATGCTCATTTCGCCGATCTCGTCCAACATCAACGTGCCACCATCGGCGACTTCGAACTTTCCTTTTTTTTGCTCCGTCGCACCGGTGAATGCGCCCTTCTCATGCCCAAAGAGTTCGCTTTCGAGCAAGGTGGGTGATAAGGCTGCACAGTTCAAACAGACCATCGGCGCAAGCTGACGTGAGCTCGATTGATGAATGGCCGCAACGACAAGTTCCTTGCCCACCCCTGACTCGCCGCGAACTAACACCGTCGTATTGGTACGAGCGACTCGCGCGATCATCGACTTCACGTGCTCGATCGCTGGGCTATTGCCGACGATCTGTAGCGAGCCTTCAAGCTGTTCGCGGAGTTGCCTGATCTGATGACGACTTTGGCGCAGGGACCGAGTGAGCTTTCCACGTGTCCGGAGATTTTCAATCGCGGCAGCGAGCACACCGGCTGCTGCAATCGTAAGTTCAAGTTCAACGATGCTATAGTCCACCGCGATGTCAGTGGTGTAAAGATGAAGAAAACCAAACTGGTTTTGCCCGGCCGCGTCTGTAGATTTCAGCGCGATCGGCGCAAGGATCGCACAACTGGTTGAATACTCGCCCCGACTATCTGCGTCTTGTAGTTCAATGTCGTCAACTAGATTTCGGACTACCACCGCCACGCCGTTCGAAGCCACCGATTGGATGATCGTTAACGCAGGGGGGCGATAGGAACGATTTTCTTGATTGATAAATGCGACCAACGTCAGTGCGACGTCGGATGTTGGGATTGCCGATGTCGAAGGGCTTGCCGGCGATGCAGGCACCGACTTCCGAGCCGCCGGCAGGAACACTCCACACGCCGACGCCTTGACTGCGGAGGAGAGTGTTTTGACTGTCATCTGAGCGGCATCCTCGATCGATTCAGCCGATGCGAGTCGAAAAGCCAATCCAAAAAGAAGTTGCCAAGCAGCATTCGCCAACGATGGTGCTCCGTCGGCAACGTTCATCGATGCGTCAAGGAAACGACTCTCCTTCGATTGATGCATGATTTCGTCATGGGAGCCTGGATCGCCGTCTGGCTTCCCCATTAAATTTTCGATCGTCAGTTGTTCATCGGAAAGCTGTGCCACTGCGTTGCGGCGAATGCGAGTCGAAGGGTCGTTTAACGTCGAAGATTGAAGGGCATTGGTCATGTGACTGATAAAAGTCATGGCGCACCCTGCCACCTCAATACAGCTCCCTTCTCCAAGCTTTTCTGCGATCTCGATCCGTTTGCCATTCACGATCGTGCCATTGCGACTTCCCAAGTCCCTGACCCACCATTCCCCATTGTCCCAACGGATTTCGGCGTGGTGCCGGCTGGCTTGATGGCTGCGAATGACGATCTGGTTAGATGACGCGCGGCCGATGAGCGCATTTCGTTCAGCCGAAAGACGAAGCAAATCCGTCCAGCGACCCCCTCTACGGACTACGACAAATGCCCTGGAAGAACCAGGTCGATTGTCTGCATCGTCGAGCTGTAACTTGGCCAAATCCACGCTCAGGTGAAGGGTGTCGGGGTACCGTCGCCGGCGGGCGGGAGGGCAAAAACCATCGGAAGGAAAAGTTTGATTGAATCGAGATGGCGCAGCAATTATTCTAGTTTGACGCTTCGAAAATGCGTAAGAGGCTACGCGTTCCTTCGAGCATAAATCAAGCAAAACAACAAACTCTCATCGGAGTTGCCCCATGGGTTTCTCGTCCATTCTTCGACTTGCGTCTTCACCTATAGGCCTAAGTTACGTCCTCGGTAGGTATCGCGAGTTCGGACCAGAGGCGAAACGGGCATCATGGTTGGCAATTCTTTTCATCCTCATGCTGGGGTTACCATCGGCGTCCCAAGCGCAATTTGGCGGTGGATTTGGTGGTGGCCGGTCGGTCGGGGGCGTGATGGTCGACGCGAACGGCGTGATTCGGTCAGCAACCGTTGATGAACGCCAAGAAACGCTCGCCGCGATGCGAAAGGCGATCCAAGAAGTCGCAGGAGATATGGCGAAACCGACCGAACTCCGCATGATTTCGCTTTCCAAGTTGCAAACTGCGATCGCGGAATCTTTGGATTCGGGCGAACCGATTTCGGATGAGCTTACTTTCCTGGCTGGTCTGCAGCGCGTGGAATATGTCTTTGTCTACCCCGAGCTAAACGACATCGTGATTGCTGGGCCCGCTGAGCCTTGGAAGCTGCGAAACGACGCGGCTGTGGTCGGTGTTCACAGCGAGCGTCCGGCTATGACACTAGACGATTTGGTCGTTGCGTTTCGCAGCGTCGAAACCGCGCGTCACGAGGGCATCACCTGCTCGATCGAACCGACTCCCGAGGGCAGCCAGCGCCTGCAAAGTTTGCTCAAAACCATCACGCTACGCCCAGGCCAAGATCCGAGCGGCATCGAGCCAGCGATGAAGGAAGCGTTTGGACAACAGTTGATCAAGTTGACCGGTGTTCCCAAGGATAGCCATTACGCCCGAACGCTTGTCGCCGCTGATTACCAGATGAAACGGATTGCGATGGCGTTAGAAAATGCACCGATTGATGGGTTGCCGAGTTATCTAGCAATCGCCAAAGGCCAGCGGCATTCGGCACAATCGAATCCTCGCTGGTGGATGGCCTGCAACTACGACGCATTGTCACGGACTGAAGACAAGCTTTGCTGGAAGCTTGCCGGCCAGGGCGTGAAAACCCTTACAGAAGATGATCAAATTCTAAAGAATGGTCAGGCGGTTCCGGCCAATCGCGTGGATCCCCTGGCTCAGAAATGGGCCGATGCGATGACGGCTCAGTTCGAGCCACTTGCTCAGGCCCAATCGGTTTTCGGAGAGCTACGAAACTGTATCGACTTGTCGGTCGTGGCGACGCTGATCGTTCAAGAACGTCTTGCCGAGACCGCCGGCTGCGACCTTTCGCTGCTGCTGGGCAATCCAGGAACGGGCGTGATAGAGCTGGGGCAGTTTCCTGTTCCGCAGACTGTCGACCCGCAATGCAGCTTCGTTCGAGGTCGATTTGGCTGGGTGGTGACCGCGTCGGGCGGCGTGGACGTAAATGCCTTCGAAGTGGTTTCAAAACAGGTAACGGCTCCCGAACTTGCTGAAATTCGTGACCGGAAACCCGCTAGCGATGCCGGACGCTGGTGGTGGAACGGCT
>JANOBM010000014.1:0-27322 GCA_031411655.1 Planctomycetaceae bacterium | reverse complement strand
GGAACGATTCGAGGAGTTCGGCGGGTTGTGCAGTGGGCCGCCCGTGCGGCATCACAAACAGATTGGGCAGCGCCGTTGGGAAGAAACATGTGTCGATGGGACAGTCATCCAGAATCGCGTCCGCGAGGCCTGGGGACTCTTGAACACCAAGCAGCTTTGAGATCATTGGCCGTCGGAGGTCAGCATCGATCAGAAGCACTCGTTTTCCAGCACGCGCAAACGAAACTGCCAGATTAGAAACTGTCGTCGATTTACCGTCACCTGGTTGCGGGCTGGTCATCATCATCGTACGAACCGCTTGCTTACGGTTTGAAATCAACAATGAGGTTCGAGCCACACGATAAATCTCTGCTTCCGGCGAGCGCGGCGTATGAAAAGAAACAACGGATTGAGCAACAGGCGACTGCGCGGAGGCCTTGCGAGATACTCTGGCAAATGCAAAGCGGGGCACGTGTGCGATGACGTTGGCACCGGTAATGTTCTCGATATCGCTAACGCTGCTAAAGGTGGCGTCAAGTAAGTCAACACCCAAAGCCATGGAAACACCAAGGCAAAAACCGAGGAAAAAGCCAAGGCCGCCGAGTATGGGAATCTTTGGCCAAGCAGCCACATTCGATGCTTCAGGTTCCGCGAGCAAATCCGTCGAGAAACCTGCGTAAGAGCGAGACAAATTAAGTTCTTGCAAACGCAAAATCACTTGATCGTAACGAGACTGTGCACGGTTCAACCGCGCACGCAACGAAATCCCTTTCATGTAATCGCCTTCAACAACCTTTGCAGCTACCATTTCCACTTCAGAATCCTTTAGAAGGATTGCCTTACGTTTTTCAAGTTCCGCGATATCGTTACGCAGAAGCTGACGATAGGTGTTTAGCATTTCTGAAGGATCAAGTTTCTTGGCGCCAGTTTCGGCAGCGATTGGCGCATTGATCTTCATGAACTCACGCGTGGTCTCAATTTCCTTTCGGGCTGCATCTACCAGTGGATGGCTGGCGCCGAATGCATCGCTCAAAGCCTGTTCTTTTTGAATCAGTTCGAGCAAGCGATTGTATTGAACTCGAGCAGCTTCCTGTCGGAGCGGTTGTTCCGCTTGAAATGCCTCAGACTGCACTTCACCTCTGGTCATATCCAAGAACAGTTTAAGGCGTTCAACTTCCTTCTGGCTCAACAACGCGAGGTAATTCAAGTTATCAGTTTTTTCAGGCGTTTCCCCGTCAAAATAGCTATCGATGATTTCGAGGCGTGACTGTTGTTCAGCGAGAGTGTTTCGAACTGTATTAAGTTCAACTTCTAACTTTGCCATTCGTTCTTTATGAACGTCCTGAACGGTGTCTCCATCCAACAAGGCAGGCACGGACTTAATGAACGTACGGTATTCAGCATCGGCGGTTGCCAATTCCGTTTCATGGGTTGCGCGAGCTTCCTCGATCAGTGTGACTGCCTGCTCGGTAGTGTCTTCGCCGTGTGATTCGACATAGTCTTTGTAGCTCTCGTAGACAGCTTCGAGTACTTTCGCCGCATCCTCAGGAACGGGATCGAGAAAACTTGCCCTGAGTACCATGGCATCACGAGCGTTGCCATCGCCACCTCGCTTGATGTTGATGTTCTTGAGGATGTGATCAATAGCGCTCACTTTGTTCTGTGCAGCCGCCTGGAAGGACTTTAGCTGTTGTAAATTTCCTTTCTTGACCGCATCTGCCAATAGTCGCCGACCAGCCAGCAACCGCATATGAGTTGCGAGTTGGTCTTCATGAATTGCGTCGCCGCTTGCGTTCGCTCCGCTCATGGTCCCACTGTTGGTCAGTTCGCTGGAGCGTTGCCCCACCAAAATCTCAATTTCGGATTGGTAGATGGGTGTAACGGTAAAGAAATAAAGCGCCGCCAATCCGAGGCCGAGGCAAACGCCAAAGATCACATACTCCCAACGACGTTTTAGCGTCGTCAGTAGATGAAGCTGCATGCCTGCTTCAGGTGAGTCGTGGTCGCCGGAGGTGGATCCCATGGTGTGGTTGCCTGTTTGAGACAGTTGTGTAGGAGCTCGAAAATGTCGCCACGCTACCGCGTTGGTTTGGCGATTTTCGCTCGAATCTTAGATAGAGAGACGGTGAAACGGGTATCGTTGGGGGTGAGCGTACTACCAAGGATTGCATGCCGCAGGGCCTCGTCAAGTTTATTTGCCCGGTAGAGACTTTCAGCTGCTTTCCATCGGTAATTTGAATTTTCGGGCGCAAAATCGAGGGATCGAACCCAATATGCCGAAGATGCATCGGAATCTTCCAGCATGTCATAAATAACGCCTAATGTTGCGTTTCGCTGCTCATCGGAGACTCCCGGGGATTGCGCTAAGATTTCCGCGACTTGCCTGGCAGTCCGCTTTGCTTTCTCAGTGGGCAGGCCATCTTCGTCTTTCTCTATTGTAAGTGCGGTTTTAACGAGATTTACGAACAATTGCGGCTTTTCGGGCGGAATCATCGCCAGGCCGATCTCCGGTGCGGAGTTTCGTTTTAGCAATTGCTCAAAAATCGAAGTCGAATACTTGTCGGATGCCACCAGACACAATTTCCATTGGGAATGTGCAATGTCGATTCGGTCGGCGTAATAGGCCAGCAGGCCTGTTACGTACATCTTGTCGGGGTCGCTTAACGAAAGGACCGATGCTCGCTCAAGCCAATCCCCTGCCTGAAGATTTACCAGCGGCGAAAGTGCTGCGACCTTTAAATGAAGTTGACTAAAGAGCGGATTACAACGCAAACCTGCAGCCAAGTCCGTTAACGCCAGTTCTAACGGTTCCTTCAGTGCATCGGTTTCTACCAAGCTCGCGATGGTGATTGCCTGAGAGGTGACGGGCAATGATGCGATTGTCACAAACATTCGCTCAGGCTGCGCGTTGCCCCATGCAATCGTTTCGCCCACTTCGCTGCCGGCGCTAATCACTGACGCCTGATACTTTGCAAGTCGATAGGCGGCGCGATGGTGATAAAGAGCAGCGCGATCCGGTTGCAAGGAAATTGCTTGATCCAGACCCGCGATGCGTTCATCGATTAATTCCGAATCAATCGCATCTTTGAGATCCGCAAGTGAGGCGTTGTCGATCGCCTTGTCTCCTGCGAGTTGATCACTGCTAATGGCGACACATCTGATTGCGCATCCGAGCATGATTCCGAAAATCAAAACCGTTAATGGCGTACGAAATTTTTGGCTGAATCGAACGGGTTGGTTGATCGGCTTGTAAGCACCCGGCCCAGCAGCGACCAGCCCAAAAAAAGTACCATAAAGCAGCAGGTTAGCAGGGACGTCAATGACGAAGTCGCCGATGCTTTGAACAACACCAAGGACAAGGGTCATCAGACCAAACAGTCCAACGCCTTGTTGCAAAGTCGACTCCTTGCACATGGTATGCTGCAACGAATGCTTAAGCATCCATCCAATCGCCAAGAGTAGCGCCGCGGCGCCGATAAGCCCTGACTCGGTTAAAACTTGCAGATACTGATTATGTGCTTCGCGGAACCAAACATCCCGCGGAGTCACTTGATGCGGAAGGGTTGCATATCCGTAGGTACCAAGGCCAGAGCCGTAGGGGAAAAAGCTACAAGCCGCCGCCCAACCTTCTTTCCAGTGGGACAAGCGATCGTCTGAGGCAAAATCGTCGACTGAGACTCGGTCCATTCGGGCCTGAAGCTGGACGGTAATCTTATACGTAGCAATGGAGATTACCGACGCTAACAATGCAAGGAACAAGAGCCCTTTACCCAACTTCAAATCGGCGCGGAGCGCAACGACGGCCAAAATCAGCGAACAGCCTCCGGCGATCCAGGCGCCGCGAGAAAGCGAAACGATAACCGCAACCAGCAACAAACAAGCGAGCGAAATGAGCGTCAAATCCCTCGCCGAAAGCAACGATGTTGCTCCGTTTTCATTTTTTAGCCAGCCGTTTTGGTTGGCCATTTGACCGTACGACAGGTCTCGAGAGCCTTTGCGGTTCATATAAAAAAGCGCAGTGGCAGCGGCGATTCCAGGAAGGATGGCAGCGGCGCCCGCGTTGCGGTAATAAAAACTGGCGAAAGGCTGCCCGATGGAGTCGTCAGGAATACCAGGCAGGATATCAACTGAGTGATTAGCGCGTTGGACGATTCCCCAAGCCGAGAGAGCCGATGCGTTTAAGAGTACAAACCACAAGAACGCTGTCTTCGTATTCTTTGATTCAAACAAGATGGCGGTTAGCCAACCAAGCAATGTTGCGACGATGATCGGTACCAGCGCGATACGCGATGCTTGAGGAATCACGCTTGCAGCCGCCTTTTCATGCACGTTTGAAACGGTTGCGCCGAAGCTTAAGGCCGCCTTTTCAATCTCATCCGCAGGGTACGCACCTAGGTTGAGGCGGACGTTTTCGATCGCTGAAAAGTGACCGGCAATGGATTTCGGTAGAGCAATCGACTGGAAGATCGAATAGCAAATAAAGGCTAGCGGGATCACGACAAAAGCAAACGGTGGAAGGGTTGGTCGCCAGCGAAAGGCGACGCAGGCGAATACGACGATCGCGATGAGTAGTGATGTCGCTAAGCTTGCATGCCAGAGCGAGACTGTTTCAACGCCGCCAAATCTCCACGCCATGTACGCCAGCAATGCCATCAACATGATCCGCGCCGACCATAACAAACCATCGAGCGCCTTTGGCTGACTATCGTCAGACAAATTCGACGTGCCCGAATCGGGGTAGTCCCGGTCGGTGGCAGATCTCGGTTTAGTGGGGCTGGTTGCCATGAATCAATTTACGAGGCGACAAACTTTACGATGGGCTGCAAAACAAAAGCATTCTGACGGCGGCTGCCGTCGTAACACAATTAATCTCTCTAGCTGCTTAAAAGGTCAACGCACAACCATTGACGGTAGTCTTCACCCATTGGAGCATTCCTTTGTTTCACCCGCCGATGACGCCGGGGCCCAGTGGTCAACTGCCGGTATTCAATGCAATCAGTGCATATGAAAAAGTGCCGTCACCCACTTGCCATGGCTCATGCCGATGTAGCTCCAGTGGATTTCAACAAAATCTTCGAGCAACCCTACTACCTACTTAAGCGTCAGGGGTGGAATTACGAGTGATCGTTACCGAAATATATTGACTAGGAATCTGTTGTAATTCTTGTGACGGCAGGGCCAAGAATGGTTGTATCGAATTCAACGGCAGATCTCGTTTTGATCAAGAAAGCGATCAGAGGGGAGGTGCGGAAGATGCACGCTGATCGTCCACCGTTCCTAGTAGTGGATCATCCGACGGGAAGAATGTTCAAGTAATAAAAAAGACCTGGCGTGTCATCAACGCGCCAGGTCTAGCTCTTAATATTTATTGTGAGAAATCAATCGGCGGCAAATTAATTACCCGATGCGGCATTGCCCGGGTTGTCCGACACAGCAAGTGGAATTGCAATGGCTGCAGCAACGCCACCGATAACAGCCGCTGGGCCTAAACCACCGAGCCCACCACCTGCTCCGCCGCCTGCGCCACCGCCGCCGCCCGAACCGGAACCAGCTGGTGCACCACCGACGCGCCGCTCTTCGATAACTTGCTCGCTAACGACCGTATCCGAGATGATTGCTCCGTCCGTCGAAGGACCCTGAGCCAACTCTTGTCCCAAACATGGGAGCGAAAGTCGCATCTCAACAAGCTCATCGCGTAGTGCCAAGTGTTTGGTTTCGTCAGCCACACCAACTTCGAGAGACGCATCGATCCGCTCGATTGCCGCATCAATTTTCGCAAGCATGTCGGCGCAAGTTGTCTTGTCGGCCTTCAGCTCTTCGCGTAACTGATCCACTACCTGAGTAATGTCGGTTGACCCTTCGGCCGTCGCTACCTCAGCGGTCTCCATCATGAAGGCGCGGCTCGTCGGAGCGGATGTGAAAGTAAAGAGACCAGCAAGTGCGGCAAGAGTGATTCGTTTTGATAACTTCATGATGTTAGTTCCATGGGGGGCGTTCGGTGGAAGCCCGCGGACAAGTATGTCGGTGGTGCTAATTGGGCGAGCTGTACTACTCGAACCCCTAGCATAGCTACGGCGAAATCGAAATCAACTCATTTAATTAAAAAAACTATCCAATCGCCCCAAATACCCAAATGAAGGGGGCGTTTGGCCTTTATTTTCGACTTCTTCCCGGCGTCTCACGCTTTGTTAGGTTTGTCCGAAGGTTCGTCCAAGGAGGGTTGTTCGGTGGTTCATCCGAAGGTTTTTCTCGAAATCAGATGTGAAGAACCAGTCGAAGAGCCTATCGGAGAGCCAAAAAGCCGCCTTGGAGCTAGCCGTGGGGCTCTTTAGGTTTGGGATGGATTCATGAGCGCCATTCGTTTTCAGATCGCATACCGTAAGAGCTCCTAGCGAGGAGGCTCTATGCGGAGAAACGCAGAAAAACGATTCAGACGCGACTGCTGTGCGCTGCAGTTGCCCAACGTTTCACTCGGTTGATGCGATTTACTCGGGTGGAGCGCCGCTATTGCGGCGAAATACGGCAACGACGTCTTCAACGGGGACGACAAAGAGTTGATTGTCGTGTTCTAGGTCGACTGGTATCGCATTTTTTGGGTGAAAGAGAATTTTATCGTATTGCCGCAGCGGCACGTCGGCATCGTTCTCAACTGCAGCGCTGATCGTGACGATTCGCCCAGTGATCGTAGGAATTTCAGCAGCGTCGGGGAGCGCGATACCCCCGCGAGTCTGTCGCTTGGGTTCATCTTTTCGTACCAAGACTCGCAGGCCGATAGGCTCTACATATTCGAATCCGGTCGAGGGTTTGCTTGATTTTGCCATGCAACAAAAATAGCGTGATCTGGCAGTCGTTGACATACCACCGAATTGTCCGACGGCGGGAAATGCAGTTGGGAAGGTGCTAGAACGCGATAGTTTGGATGAATCGCCGTGCTTCACACGAACCTGATGCAATGCGTCGTCCCTTGGCGCGATGAGTCAAGGCTCATACTTCTACGAGGTGGGCGAGAACTTCTACGAGGTTGGCGAGGAAAGTCAGCGGAAGCATTTGGAAAATGGTGGGAGCACGCTATGAACGAAAACGAGTAGACCGACGCGTTTGGTTGACTGAAATCCGGGGTGCCTGGAGTGCGTGAGCATTCGATGTGGCTTGCGAAAGAGTGTAAGTTGCCGCCGAATCGGCCTTGCGAATTTTGTTGGGATCGCCATACTAGCCCGCTTTCCGAATCACAACTTCCCTATTGACTTGACTTGGAGCTTCACACGGTGAGTGCGAAGACAGAAGTATTACACGTAGAATTACGTGATCAGACCGGTAGCTTAGCGACTGCTCGTCTGCGTCGTGCTGGCAAAGTTCCTGCTGTTTTATACGGTCACGGACTAGCCAATCAGCATTTAGCCATTGCCTCCACTGAAATCCGTTCGTTGCTTCGGCACCACGGCAAAACAGTGACACTCGATGGTGCGGTGAGTGACACGGCACTAGTGAGCGAAGTCCAGTTCGATGCGCTCGGCATCGAAGTACTTCACCTTGATCTCGTTCGCGTGAATCTCCAGGAAGAGGTCACGGTGACGGTACCCATTCACTTGACCGGAGATTCGGTCGGTGTTCGTGGTGGTGGCGTGCTGCTTGAAAACGTTCATGAAGTGGAAATCCGCTGCTCAGCAGGGGCGATCCCCGAGTTCTTAGCACTGAATGTGAGTGATCTGGAGATTGGTGGCAATAAGACTGCCGGCGATCTTCAGTTGCCCGCTGGTGTGGCGCTGCTTGTGGCCAAAGAGACGGTCGTTGCCCACATCGAACGACCTCGCGGTGAAGCGGAGCCTGCCGGCAGCGGGCTGGGTAGTGAGCCAGCGGTGCTTGCAAAGGGTGGAGAAAAGAAGGCTGAATAGCCGGCAGTCCCCGTCCTGGGGTGCGGCGATGTTCGTGCAAGATGAAGTTGATCGTTGGACTGGGGAACCCCGGTCGCCAATACGCGGGAACGCGACACAACGTCGGTTTTGAAATTGCGAGGCGACTCGCAGTTTCGTTCGGCGTATCGACGTTCCGGGAGAAGTTCAACGGCGAGCTTGCCGAATGCATCGTCGACGGGACTAAGGTCGCCATCCTTTGTCCGATGACGTTTATGAACGCGAGTGGCAACAGCGTTCGAAAAGCAGTTGATTTTTATAAGTTTGAAACGGCAGGCGATGACCTGCTGGTGATTTGCGACGACTTGAATCTTTCGGTTGGACGGTTGCGGTTCAGGCGTACCGGTTCGGCTGGTGGTCAGAAGGGCTTGGCGGACATCATCAGGCAGTTGGGGACAGAAGACGTGCCTCGGCTGCGATTTGGGATCGATCGTCCACCTGCCCAGCACGACGTCGTGGATTATGTACTGTCCAGATTTGATGCGATTGCAGAGGTTCAGGTTGAGCAGGCGTTTCAGGTCGCCGTGCTAGCCCTGACCGACTGGGTTCGGCAGGGTTCGGCGTTTTGTATGAATCGCTACAATTCGGAAATTCCCAAAAAAGATTAAACGGTGAAGGCTGAAGGGCCTGCCGCTTCACGTTAAACTTCGTTAAAACACTTACTTCTCTGATATCCGCCGAAGGAGCATTCGCCAGTGGCTCGAAACGTTTACGAAACGCTGTTCTTGTTAGACAGCAACCATTACAGTCGTGATCCAGGCGGCGTTAGCGCTGGATTGAACGCGATGTTTGAGTCGCTTGGTGGAACTGTTCTTGCAAGTCGCCTTTGGCAAGAGCAAAAGCTTGCCTATCCCATCGACGGGCACCAAAAAGGTACCTATTGGCTTACCTATTCGGAGCTTGAAAGCACCAAGATTCCCGAGCTGACTCGAAATTGTCAGCTTAGTGAGCCGATCATTCGCCAATTGACGTTGAAGGTGGAGCCGCGGTTGGTTGAACCGATGCTCGCGCACGCTCGCGGTGAAATCGTTCGGCCATCTTCGTCGATCATCGACGAGGTTTTGATCGACGAGTTTGATGATTCTGCGGTTTAGTTGACTCAGCTCTGGTTTGTGTTCTCTAACATTAAAAGCAATTTGCATCCTCGAGGCTTGTCTCCGTTAGTGGTCGATAAGGCTAGCAAGCGAGCAAGCACTTTTTATTTTTCATAATCACTATTAAGGCGTAAAAGGAGAACCGGAATATGGCTAGCCATAACCGAGTCATTTTGCTTGGCAATCTCACGCGTGATATCGAGCTTCGGCGGACTCCTGGCGGTACCGCTGTTTCCGATATCGGACTGGCTGTAAACGACCGGCGGAAAAATGCCAATGGAGAATGGGTAGACGAGGTCACTTTTGTAGACATTACCCTTTGGGGGCGTACCGCAGAAGTTGCCTCCGAGTTTCTCCATAAGGGCTCGCCGATTTTCGTGGAAGGCCGGTTGAAGCTCGATTCGTGGGAAGCAGACGGTCAGAAAAAGTACAAGCTAAGAGTCATTGCTGAGAAAATGCAAATGCTTAGCAGTCGTGGCGAAGAGGGTGAGCGAGGCGGTGCTGGCAAAACGGCTGGTGGCTTCAATTCAAGTCGTCGTCCCGCCGTGAACGCGAATGAGTATTACGAGTCCGAGAGTGCATCGCACTCGGATGATTATGAACCACAGGGGCGGCGTGAAGCCAAACCAAACGGAAGCGGGTCAGGCTTCCAAGATGAAGACATTCCCTTCTAGGGCTTTGTCTTGTGATTGATTTTTTATAGAACATTACTGTCCGTACCCTGCAAACCGCTCTGTCGTGTTTGCTCAACACCTTCACACGGAGGCGAGAATGCCCCAAACTAAAACGACCGGCCGGCGATTAAAGCGGGCCCACAAGCGATTGCCAACTGGCGAGCACGGCGGCTTCCGCTTGTTGCTGATTCACAACGTCGAGCATCTGGGGCGCCAAGGCGAGATCGTTGAGGTAAAGCAGGGCTACGCGCTCAATTATTTGCTTCCGCAGGGTCTGGCAACCATTGCGACTGAACACCATTCTCGGATGGTGGAGAAGCATCGCGAGAAGTTGCGTCAGATCGAACTTGAAAAGTTGGCTCACTTCCGTCGCGCAGCGGACGAATTGGCAAAGCAATCGATCACGATCGAGGCTAATGCAAACGACGACGGGCATCTTTATGGCAGCGTCGGTGCGCATGAGATTGTCGACGCCCTCAAGGCGGCAGGCGTCACCCTTGCGACGGATCAGATCCGTTTGGAAGGCCCATTGCGAGAGCTTGGATTGTACACCGTCAAGGTGCAATTCCATTCGGAAGTTCATGGCGAAGTCAAAGTTTGGGTGGTTCCAACTGCCACTAGCAACGCAGACGCCAACTAGTTGACTTTTTAGTTAGTGGATCATCCACGATACCGATTCGTGGATATGAACGGGGCTGTGGCGGAACTGGCAGACGCGCTGGATTTAGGATCCAGTTCCTTCGGGAGTGCAGGTTCAATTCCTGTCAGCCCTATGTTGATTTTCGACCGACATGAACCACGATAGGTGGCCATGTCGGAACGGTGGGACGTTCTTCGCTGGCTCTCTTCAAGGGCCAATGCAGTCTCCTGGATGCAAATGCTGAATGCCTGTTAATGGAGTTCGGCAGGCTTATTGTGTTTAAACATTTAGTAAACTTTCGTAACTTCTCATTCAAAAGTCTTCCGAGATAAATATGGCCAAAGAAACCGCAGCGTTGACAAAGATGGTGTACTACTTCGGTAAGACCAAGACCGAAGGCAAGGGCAAGAGCAAGCAACTGCTTGGCGGCAAAGGCGTCAATCTCGCGGAGATGACTTCCATCGGTTTGCCGGTGCCTCCGGGCTTTACCATCACCACCGAATGCTGCGATGCCTACTACAAGCAAGGTAAGAAGCTTCCCGATGGAATGATGGATGAAGTGAACAAAGCAGTGACGATCCTCGAGAAGGAATTGGGCAAGAAGTTTGGTGACGACGAAAACCCACTGTTGTTTTCGGTTCGCTCCGGAGCAGCAGCCAGTATGCCTGGCATGATGAATACGATTTTGAACTTGGGCCTCAATGACAAAGCCGCTGCTGGGCTAGCGAAGGCAACCAAGAACGACCGTTTCGCCTATGACGCCTATCGCCGCCTGATCAATATGTTTGGCGATGTCGTAATGGGGATGGACCATCACCAATTCGAGCACGCATTCGACAATATCAAGAAGAAATACAAAGTCACTGAGGATACGGACGTTCCAGCGGAAGGCCTGAAGCAGCTTTGCGAAGATTACAAAGCAGCGTTCAAAAAACACACCGGCCAAGATTTTCCACAAGATCCGATCAAGCAACTGCAACTGTCGATCGAAGCTGTCTTCGGTTCTTGGATGACGGCGCGGGCGGTTCGATACCGCGAGATTGAAAACATCCGTGGGCTTTTGGGCACGGCCGTGAACGTTCAATCGATGGTCTATGGAAACATGGGCGATGATTCCGGCACTGGGGTTGCATTTACTCGCAATCCGAATACGGGGGAAAACAAGTTCTTCGGCGAATTCCTAATCAACGCTCAGGGCGAAGATGTCGTCGCCGGGATTCGCACGCCGCTTCCAACCTCGGAGATGCCAAAGTGGAACAAGGCGATTCACCAAGAGTTGATGGACGTCAAGAAAAAGCTCGAAGACCATTACAAGGATATGCAGGATATCGAATTCACGATTGAGCGTGGAACTCTGTTCATGCTGCAAACTCGAACCGGCAAGCGAACCGGCATCGCAGCGGTAAAGATTGCCTGCGACATGGTGAAAGAGGAGTTGATCGATGAGAAGACCGCTGTGATGCGGGTTCCTGCTAACGACCTGACACAGTGTTTGTTGCCAAGCTTTAAGCCGACTGCACGTAACGCTGCCGATGTTTTGACACGCGGCTTACCAGCATCTCCGGGCGCTGCGGTTGGTAAACTCGCCTTCTCAGCGGAAGAAGCAAAGGAGCGCTCCGACGCGGGTGAAGCAGTGATCTTGATTCGTCGAGAAACCAGCCCTGAAGACGTCGATGGCATGCACTGTTCTGCTGGGATTCTTACCAGCACCGGCGGAATGACGAGTCACGCTGCGGTGGTGGCACGCGGTTGGGGTAAGTGCTGCGTCGCTGGCGCTGGCGATGTGAAAATCGATGAGAAGGCGAAGAAGGCCGTCATCCATGGTCGCACCTTCACAGCCAAAGACACGATCAGTATCGACGGAACCACCGGCGAAGTGATGTCCGGTTCGGTAGAAACTCAAGAGCCCAAGCTCTCCGGTGATTTCACTAAGTTGATGGAATGGTCCGACAAGTATCGCCGTCTCGACGTGCGTACCAACGCCGATTCGCCAGCGGACAGCAAGCGAGCGCGAGAGTTTGGTGCTCAAGGCATTGGCCTTTGCCGTACGGAACACATGTTCTTTGAATCCGATCGTATCGGACACATGCGAGCGATGATTTTGGCGGATAATGAGAAAGACCGTCGCGCCGCTCTTAAAAACTTGCTCCCTTTTCAGCGCAAAGACTTCGAAGGCATTTTCAAAGCGATGGCCGGATTGCCGGTAACCATTCGCCTTTTGGATCCACCACTCCACGAGTTCCTGCCACACGAAGCTTCAGCACAAAAAGAACTCGCAGTTGACCTTGGCAAAAAGCCTGCCGATATCAAGGCTCGCACCGAGGCCCTTCATGAGCACAACCCGATGCTCGGCCACCGTGGGTGCCGTCTGAGCGTTACCTACCCCGAAATCCTCGAGATGCAGGTACGCGCGATCGTCGAAGCTGGCATTGCGTGCGAGAAGAAGGGCGTTGACGCTCGACCGGAAATCATGATCCCATTGATCGGGACCGCAGCGGAACTCGAGCTGTTGCGTGGCAAGGTTCAAGAAACCATCGACGTCGTCAAGAAAGAGAAGAAGTTTGAGGGCAAGCTTGATATTCTCATCGGCACGATGATCGAGATTCCACGCGCAGCGTTAACCGCTGATCAAGTTGCGGTTTTTGCCGATTTCTTCTCGTTTGGTACAAATGACTTGACCCAAATGACTTTCGGGTACAGCCGTGACGATATCAACGGATTCCTTCCTGACTACCTTAAGAAAGACCTCTTGTTGGTCGATCCGTTCCAGTCCCTCGATGTGAGCGGTGTCGGACAATTGGTTGAAATGGGCGTCTTGAAGGGTCGTAGCGTAAAGAATGGCCTTAAGGTTGGTATCTGTGGTGAACACGGCGGTGATCCGGCGTCGATCGCGTTTTGCCATAAGGTTGGGCTCGATTATGTCAGCTGCAGTCCCTTCCGAGTGCCGATCGCCCGCTTGGCCGCCGCTCAGGCAGCATTGTCGCAATCGAAGGCCTAATCGCCGTTGATTGCAGATCGTGCTCCATTTTTCGAATTCCTGTCCCTTCCGATTTTTCGGAAGGGACAGAGTGCAAAGGAATGCACCGAAGCTCAACGACGGAAGTATCCTTTGACGCAAGCGCACTTCGATGAGTGATATATACGAAGACTACTCGGTAGTCGAAAAGCTGATTGACGAAGAGAAGTTCGTTGAGGCGATTGATGGTCTTGAAAAGATCGTTGAGCAGGACGATTCCTTTGTTCTGGCGCACTTGGCTTTGGCCCGCGTTTATACAAAGACCGGTCAGCACCTCGATGCAATACGTCACGGCGAGAAGGCGTGTGAACTAGAAAGTACCGATCCTTTCAACTTCACGGCTCTCAGTGTGACCTACCAGCGAGCTTGGGCTGGTACGCAGGACAAGAGCTTTATCGCCAAAGCGGAAGACGCAATGGCAAGGGCGCAGATGCTTCAACGAGGTTGACGCTAAAAGGTTCGCGATTTACTTCAGAGCAATTGATTAGTCAGGCCGGAAAGATTCATGACGAATTTCATTGGTTCAAAAACAACGCGTTGCTTTCTACTCTTGTGCACCATCACGTTGATTGGCGTGTCTTCAGTGCACGCGCATCCCGGACACGGCGATGTGGATGAAAGTGGCGATGTGGTTCGGCATTATGTAACGGAGCCGGAGCACATTGCGAGTATCGCGGCCGTGCTTGCAGCCAGTATCTACTTTGCCGTTGCGATGCGCCGGCGTAAGTCATTCCACTGTGAACATGAATCGACCAATGACTTGAGTAGTCGAATATGAGACGTCGTGAATTCCTGGCTTCGACAGGTTTGCTAGGTACTGCTGCCGCAGGTCATGCAACGGCGGAGCCAGTCGACTCAAAAAGCGCAGGTTCAAGACCAGGAAACCCAATCGCGTTATCGACCTATTCGTTGTGGCGTTTTAAAAACGATCCATTTCTTGATATCACTCGGTGCATCGACGTCGCTGCTGAATTCGGATTTGATGGAGTCGAGGTGCTGTTGTACCAGGTTTCACAGACCGAACTGGTGAGCAACGCAGCGTTACAAAATATTAAACGGCATGCTTTTCTCGCCGGCTTGCCCCTGTGCGGGATGTCGTCACACCAAGGTTTTGTGAATCCCGATCCGCAAGTTCGCCGCAAGAATATCGATTTGACAATCGGACAGATCGAATTGTGTTATCGCCTTGGAATTCCCACCATGCGAATCAACACAGGACGATGGGGAACGAGTGCTAATTTTGACGTTCTGATGGCCAATCGAGGTATCGAGCCACCATTGGAAGGCTTTACCGAGGACGACGCATTTCCTTGGGTCATCGACAGCCTTGGCAAATGCATTGACGCCGCAGAGAAATGTGGCGTCGTGCTGGGACTTGAAAACCACTGGGGATTGGGACTTACTCCGGAGGGCGTTTTGCGAATTGTCGATGCAGTTGCGTCACCGTGGCTGCAGGTCACAATGGATACTGGCAACTTCCTAGAGGATCCCTATCCAAAACTGGAAATGCTCCTGCCGCGAACCGTTTTCGTTCAAGCCAAAACCTATTACGGTGGTGGAGAGTGGTACACGCTGGATTTGGACTATCCACGAATTGGGAAAATGCTCCGCTCGGCTGGCTACAACGGATGGGTTTCGCTGGAGTTCGAAGGCAAGGAGGACTACCGAGAAGCGATCCCAAAGAGTCTCGCCGTGCTACGCCAGGCGTTTTCCGATCCAACATGATGGGTCGGATGAAAGTCTCGCATTCTTGATCCAGTCGCCAACGACGTTGAGAAATTCCCTTACCTCTTCGCGAGCAACCACTTTCGATTGGTCAGGAGGCACCTGACCGGAAGCGACTCGGTCGAGTGCTTGAACCCAAGTTGACTCCGGGTTTCTTGCCGAAGCCGTTGCATTCGACGAGATCGAATTGGTCGCTTGTCGATCTGCCTTCTCCGATCGGATTGACTGTGCCAACAATGTTAGGTCAAGGCTAGCTTCGCTATCGGGACCTTAAGGCAACCGCAGCAATGAGTTTTCAAAAACCTAGCTGCACTCGTCGGTGCCGCCCCCATCCCAGTTGGCTTCAGTTCGCTCGCACCGGACCCCACGGGAAAGTCGGCAATTGTCGCGAAGAGTATTACAAACAGCACGATCCCTTGCCAACTAACCGGCGGCGGTGTCAGTATTCGGCGGGAGGTGGGTGGATTCAACACGAAAGCGGACAGTTGTTGAGGAAGGTATTCGGCGGTACCGGTGTATCGCAGAGGTTTGTGCAGTACATGGCAGGATAGTGGGTGAGGGAACCACGGCATTTTACCGGAAACGAGCGAAGCAGGAGTCCACCTGGTGAGAAAGGTCGGTTTTCAGCGCGAGCAACTTCGGGTAAATCTGTTTGCTTCCTAACTTCGTCCTACCGCCTCCATGAAGTCGATGCAGCTTTACCTAATTCGTCATGCCGAAAGTGAAAACAACGCGAAACCTGGATATCAACGAGTGGAGGATCCGGCCCTCACCGCCATCGGTCGCTTGCAAGCACAACATCTCGCCGCATGGGCCAGTACGTTCAAGATGGATGCGTTGATCACGAGTCCCTTTTTGCGCACCCTTGAAACAACGCAAGCGGTCGTCGAAGCGACGGCCATGTCGGTAGCGGTGTGGCACGGTGTTTTCGAACGGGGTGGTTGCTACCGTGGCTATGGAGACGATGCCAAGGAAGGCGGAATGGGGCTTGGGCGTTCGGGAATCCTTCGTCACCTCCCATGTGCGATCGTCGACGATACCATCGCCGAGTCGGGGTGGTGGGGAGGTCGTGATCGCGAGCAAAATGAAGAAGCGGTTGAGCGTGCTGGGCAGGTAATTGCGAGATTGATTGCTACCTTCGGTACTAGCGGCCAACACATCGTCGCAATCATCCATGCGGATTTGAAACGAGAGATGTTATCTCAGATGCTTCGCCCGGTGGCCGACGCATCACTGTTCGGTCCACTTCGAAACACTGGTATCACGAAAATAGACTTTAATGGGAAAGATTGGCGTCTCGATTGGCTCAACTCCGTCTCCCACTTGCCAGCCCGACTGATCACCGGCGTCGAATGATACTACGGAACCGTGATTTCCTTTACGGTCGTTTCATCGTCTTCGGCGTTAAGAAGGATCACATCGCGTTCACGTTTCGTTGGTAGCAGATTTGAATCGCCCTGCGAGCGATTTTGAGGAAGGTGCTCCAAATCGACGAGTAAAAATGTCGAATTGTTTTGCTGAGGCATGGAGGGAAATATCTCCAGTCCCGGAATCACTCCGACGACCTTTGCAACCATTCTTACAGTACCGATCGGGATCGAATCGGCGGTAACGAGTGGCGTTGTGATCGAATTGCCATGCTCCATCGCATTTGTAGTATCAGCGATATCTGTATTTAGCGATTTAGTCCACCTCAGCTTTGCCGTTGCACCCGAGTCCAATGTCCCGAGCCTTGCTTGATCTACGGTGCCGTCTATGGTTTTTCGGATCAGATAGCAATCGGTAAAGTTAGATTTCGTATCGTTAGAAATCGCGGCACTGGTGAAATTAATCGAGCCTCCTAGTTCAACGATTTGTTCGGAGTGTAGCACTCGAGTGCGGTTTGATGGCACCGTAAAGCCATGGATGGATGGCCCGTCCGAATAACCGTATCGAAAAGTAACGGGGCTCACGTCAGTATTCGATCCTTGAAAGATACCAGCAGGAGCAGCCGCTGAATCGCGGTGGCTGAAGCGAATCTCGTAGCTACTGGAGAGTGAGTTATAAACGGACGTGAATCGTGTGACGTGGGCTCGCGCATAGCCTGTTTGCATTTCCAGCAGAGCCACTTCACTTTGTGTCCTGGCTAAACCGAGGTCCAAACTGACGGTTCTCGCGATCCAGGCAGCACCGACAAGAGCCAAAATGGGAATCGATAGCCACGCCCACTCCAGCCTTCCGATTAGCCGAAAGACAAGGTAGTTCAGCGGTATCAAAGCGAATAAATATAAAGCAAGAGATCGCATAACAAATCGTAACGACGGAATGGTAACCCCCGCCTGCTCCTTGAGTAGTGACTGCATCCGAAGAGCTAAATCACTATCATCTCGCCAACTACCAAAGCCGGCGACCGGATGGGGTCGAAATGCTGGATCCCATTGCGTTTCACTCTTCGTTTCGTCCGCCGGTGTTACGTCGTCTTCGTCACGTTCAGCACTCACGGTGCTAGAAAGTCTGGCGTCTTTCACCGCCAAGCGAAACGAAGTATTGATAGCTGCTGCGCCGCTTGGTGAGTTGAGTGAACCAATGTAGGTTTGCCTTGTCCCATTGGAATCAAATGAATAACTTCGAGCAGGTCGCCCAAGTATCGCCGCATTAAAAAAACTATCGCGGCTTCGCCAGCCGGAAAGCCAGTCCGAAGTCAAATCAAATCGCGACATGACGATGGTGCCTCGTCCTATCGACCGCGACGCGATAAGTCCATGTGTTCCTTCCACCACCGAAGCGCCATCGCGAAGATCGCCAGCGACGGCAATTCGAGTCGCTTGATTTCTCGCTAGCGCCGCCGTCGTTACGATGGAATCATCGGACGCCACACTCCATTTTTCAATGAGCATGGCGGCTGATTCACCGTCCAGATCGGTCATTCCGTTGACATTGATGGGAAGCAGTTTGCCAAGGTCACTGGCGGCTAGCTCGGCGACAGCTACGTCGCCGTTGACGATCAATCGACCACCAAAGTACAGCCAATCCAGCAGTGCTCGGCGCTGGTCAGGGGTCAGTTCACTCGGAGCGACATCATCCCAAAAAAGCACCGCAGTACTCGTCCAATCGAGCATCGTATCCGGTAAAGCGAGCAGACCTTTGCCGCGTGGAAATACGATCCGATAGTTGGAAGCAACCGACGTTATTGCATTCTCATCGATCGGAGGACGGACCCAATCGGCAACCTGGAAAGTTGCGAAACGCTCCGGTCGCTGGGTCAAGATTGTAAAGAAGTACTCCTGGGGGCCCATCGCAAGGAAGTCGGTGCGAGGTGGCGTTGCCGCAGAACTGGGTGACGAGAAGTACCCGTAGGTGGCGATTCGACGCGAATCGCCGAGCGGCTCGTGACTCGCCAAAAGTCTTAAGTCGAATTGTTTTGTACGTCCCTTGGGAAGGACAGCAGGCCGTTCGGAGGTTATTGGTGCCAATTTGTCGCCACGCGAGGCTAACTCGCTTGGCCCATCGGCCCATGACGAGTAATACGACAAGGCACCGCGTTGGTCGTCCTTGTTACTGCGTACGGGCTGGCGAAGTGAAAACCAATGGCCCGGTTTGATCGCGTCGGACGCGACCGAGCCGCCCGAGGGTAGAGGCGATGTACGGCCGAACGTAAATTCCTCAACGGGCCCTGTTTTCTTTTTGCCCCCCACTTCCACGTCGCTACTATCGTGGCGGCAGCCATCGCAGCCAATCCACAAAGGCACTGAAAGGAGGAGTGCCGTAAGAAACTTTAGAGAGGCGGTTCCCGTTTGCACGCTGGTCGCCGTTACCAGCCCATGACCATATTTGACTCGATGGCACGACGGGCATTCTCCAGGTCGCTGCCCGTCTCCATGCGATACAGCCGAATCGCGTTCACCTTATCGCCCGCCGATTTGCTTAGGCACTCCCGGGCGACTGCACACGGATCCAGAGTTCGCTCGGTCAATCCAAGGGCTCCTTTGCTGATAACCCAGGTATCTCTCGGTCGCTTCGTCAACCGGTTAATCGCATCGTGAGGGTAGGCATCCGCGACTACATCGCGCGCTGCCGATTCGTCGGCCGCCCAAGTGATGATGATGTGCGATTCGGTTTCTATTTCGAACAGAGGCATGGTTTCTCCTTGATCAAAGCGGTCGTGGACTTACTACAGAAGCAAAAAAGGCAAACCCCAGCGTCGACTTTTTCGCGTGTACCGCCGCCTTGTTTGTCATCATAGCTTCTCAGCGGTCGCTGGACAGCTCCTGTCGTCTTGAAAACACGACACTGCTATTAGTTGACGCAGCACGATGGGTTGCCGGGAGCCGCAAAACCAGCAGTAGAAATCGGCGGTCAAGATGACGACCGGACTTTGAAGGCGAAGCAAGTTCGCCGAGCATAAATGTAACCCATGATCAGCCGCCGCGAATGGCCGCTCGGGCGTGCCAAGCTCGCTGACCGAGTGGGTGCGTTACCGGTAGAAGGTATCAGGCGACGACGTGGACGACGCACCGGAGGTTGGGTATCCCACTGCACCGGCGGTACTCCCTGGCCGATAACCGCCGACGGCAGGTTTCGTTGACGGAGCCAACGGACCTGAAGTTGGCGCAAATCCGTTCGCGGTGGTCGGTGAGGTGGCGATGGTCGCGATGGGTCCAGTGGCTGAAGAATTTGCAGGCGAAGGGGCGGAGGCTCCCGGCATGGTGAAACCACTGGTTGAAGGCGTGGTAGTAACTGCCGCCGGAGCGCTGGTGGTTGGCATTGCAAACGCTGAGGGAGCAGGTCCGGTTGCGGGAGAAGTGATTGGTGCCGTGGTTGCTGGCGTTGAGGCGGTGGGCGTTGAGGCGGGAAGATTCGCAAATGCGGTCTGTGAAGCGGGCGGCCCAGAAAGAGGCTGAGTGGCAGTGCTGGCTGGGTATGCAGTACCCGATGCAGGTGTCGCGGAGCCGGTGCCAGGAAGCGGATATCCAGCGACACCAGCAACTTTTGCAGTGGTGCCAGCGGCTCCTGTTGTTTGTGCGTAGGCTGGTACACTCGTACCGGCTGATGTTGGGCTTGAGTAGCTCGCTGGCAAGGCAGCTAAGCCTCCCGGCGCGGTGGTGGAGGGAACTGTTTTGGGGGCGTTCGGATTCATGCCATAGGTGAATCCGCCGGCGCTCGGCACCCCGGTCGCGCTTGCATACGATGCGGGGGTTGCGGGTACCGACCCTGGCTTTCCTGATTGACCATAAAATCCGTTGGCTGCTGCTGCAGCAGGATTATTAGCGCCTGAAGGATTCGACGTCGGCTTGGCCCCGTTCGGAGCGGGTGCACCGGCAAAACTGGATGTCTGTGGTTTGGTTCCGCTAGGCGCAGTCCCTGCTGCGGCTGAGGCGATGGCCTCAGGCGTTACACCGGTCGAGGGCGACACGGGATAAGTGGCTGACGGCCCCACACCGGCTAGCGAGTCAGGCGAAGGTTCACGCTTGAACGAGAACATGCCGAACTTTGGCATTGAAGACTTGCATCCCGTTGAACTCGACAGCGCGAGTGCGACGCAAATGGCAGCCTTCCAAGGCGCCTTTGACGAACGAAACATCGATCCAAATTCCGTTCGGTTCAATACAGCTTCGATTGAGAGTCGCATCCGTGCGTGTCCTTCACTACTAAGTACGGCATCGCGGTAAGCCATGTGAGACATCCGTGTCACACAACATTAGCGATTTCGACGAAACTAACGCAATTATCAGTTAGGTCGTCATCCCGTAGCTGTAAAATCAATTGAATCGTTAAAATTAACCCAAAACGGCACCTCCCAATCATGGGAAGTGCCTTTGGAATGGTTAATTCGAGGCAGCGACCGACGTCAATCCCAGTCGAACATTTTTTGGTTCGACCAGGCCTGCCACATTATGCCACGCCACTGCTGGTAATGGCTTTCTGAAGCATTGCCTTGGGGCGAACACCGATAAAACTGTCCGCAACTTCTCCATTGCGGAAGACAAGTAATGTGGGAATGCTGCTGACGCCGAAACGCTGAGCCGCGCCTGGGTTATCGTCAATGTTTACTTTGCCTACTTTGACGCCCGGGTTTTCTCCAGCAAGTTCGTCGATGATCGGTGCAATTTGTCGGCATGGGCCGCACCAGGGTGCCCAGAAGTCGACTAAAACGGTACCGTCCGCTTGGAGGACTTCGGCGTCGAAATTTTCGTCAGTAAACTCGCGGACTGCTTCGGATGCCATCGTTGGACCCTTTCAAGGAAGTTGATTCACACGGTTATCATGGCATAAGAACCACGACTAACCGCTAATGCTCGGTGATTGAGAAGTTAAGCACTTGATAGGGCTTATCACTTCGAGCCGAATTGTAGAGAGAAGCGCCAAGCTGTCAATTTGCCCGCACGTCGCTTCCTGGACTGGACCGACGTTACCGGCCGGCCGGTATTAAGGCTGCCCACTGCCAAAGGCCAACCCGTAACGTCACCACTAGCCATTCACATTCGGCGTGGCGGCATTCGTTTTGTAATACTCCGGCGCATATCGGCGGAGTTCAACAAACATGGCTACTACCGCTACCAACATGAACAGCATGCTGACAAGCAGCATCACCGTATAGACATTTGCGGGCTGCTTCTTAGAGCGTTCACTCGATGGCTGTGTCGACACGGTCACCCTCTTGCATAATGCCTTGGCTATAGTCGGCAAGAATCTTGCCCACCGAACGGTCGGGTTCAGTCTTCACGACCTCTAACTTACCGACGTACCGCCCATTTCGCGTCACATCCAATAAATGGCCATCACGCAGGCCATCATCAAAACCAATAGAGAGCTCAACCAGTTTTCGGTTGCGGTCAACGACGAGTACAGTGCCATTTCGGTCAGGCGGTGAACCATCCAGCGGTTCGTCAATGTCGATCCCTTTGGCGTCGACGACCTCTTTGTAACGGCGTACCTGAGTCATCAATTGATCATTACGATTCGTCTGTTCCTGAACGATACCGCGAAGGCGATTCATTTGATCGGTTAATTCAAGAGTTTCAGCAAACAACGTGTCACGGTCTTCCTGCTCGGTTCTGATTTGCTCGCGCAACTTTCGCGTTTCGTCAGTCAATCGTTGCAATTCCTCTGCGCGGCTGCGGTCGACCTGAGTCAACTCGGTATTCTTGGCGTCCAAGGTTTGGACAGCAGCTTCGCTGTTTCTAAGGAGCTGTTCAAGCTGATCGAGTTGCGTTTGAAGAGCGGCCAATGCCGTTCGACGAGCCGCTTGTTCGCGATCGAGCGAAAGCTGTGTTCGCTCGCGAGAATCGCGAAGCTGTTGATTGGATTGTTCAATGACTTCGATTCGCTTCTTCAATCCGGTATCCGGATTGAGAACAACATCACGCCAATTACGGTGTGATGCGTTGGCGACCAACGCCAAAATCATGAACACGATGCTCAAAAAGCACGTGAAGGCTAAAAACCATTTGCCCAGTAGTGTCATCGCGTTTGAATCTCGGTCGAACAGGGGCGACGATAGGACACTTCGCTAGCGAGCAACGGTCCTATCGTGATCAGACTAGCGAAAACGTTGATTGCAACCTACCGACGGACGAGTCTTCGGCAATTCATCAATCAGCGAACGCCGGTTTGTCTTCGGTCACAACTTCCAGAAGTATAGTTACCCAGCAAAACATCTGTCAAAGAAAATCGAGCTACGTTGCATTTCCTTGCCCGGTTCTCCCGTCACAATCGGATCTCGGCTTGGGGACAAATCGGCGGAAGTTCGGTGGTTTACCCCGCTTTCCCGGCAAATCGTGAACTAACTTTGAGTGTCTTAACCATAGGGGCTTCCCCCCGGCGGGCACGAATTCACCGCTAGGCAGCGGATTCTTTACTGAGATTTCTGCAGAGAGATTTCTGTTGACGAACCCGATCCGGCTTGACCTCGCTCACCCACATGAGTTTGAGAAGGCCGCCAAAGCATCCACTCGATGAACAAATCCAAGATCATGAAACTGCCGTTCCTCCGCATTTTCGCCAAAACCTTGCTCCCGTCGAAACGGGAATTTTGGGCGCTAGCTTGGATCGTCATTGCCGTCGTTCTGGGTAGCGTTACAGCCACGGCGATACCGGCAAAAGCGTCCGATCTGAGTCATGCGACACCTGCGAATCCGGCAAATGTGCTTGGAAACGCGAGTTGCATCAAGTGCCATGCCTCCGAGCAAGCCATTTGGGAGGCCACTCCCCACGCGCGAACCTTCGACGAGCTCCACCGACGTCCCGAAGCGGCTCAGATCGCATCCAGACTGGGGATTGAATCGATCAAGCATAGCGGTCGATGCGTCGCGTGCCATTACACTCAGCAACCTACCCTCGATCCGAACGCGGTCACAAATGTGTCGCTCGGCGGTTTCTCGTCCGACATCTCCTTCCACGCGATCGCTGGAATATCCTGCGAGTCTTGCCACGGTGCGGCGCGGAATTGGTTGGAGACGCATCACGACTATGGCGGACCCGGTTTAACACGCGAAACCGAATCCCCTGTGCACCGCGCCGAACGGATCGCTCAAAGCGTTTCACTTGGGATGAGAAATCCGCGAAACGTGTACCTTGTCGCACAAAGCTGCTACCGATGTCATACGACCGGTGACGAAGAACTTGTCAACGTCGGAGGCCACTCCGCAGGAAGCCTTGATTTCGAATTGGTATCATGGAGCCAAGGAACGGTCAGACACAACTTTGTTGGGACCGACGGCAAACAAAACCTCGCCAGCACGCCACATCGATTGCGTTTCATGTTCGTTGCCGGACTGATCGCCGATATCGAGGCATCGCTTCGAGCCGTTGCTACGGCAACCGAGAAGTCCACCTATGCAACCACGGTCGCCAAGCGCGCCGCACGTGCCGGGGCAAGGCTGCGAAGCGTATCTGAAAAAGTGAATGACGCTCGGTTAGCCGAAGCGGTCGCGATCATTGATTCGATCAAGATCAAGCTCAACAACGCCGTGCAATTGGAAGCGGCCGCAAACAAGCTTGCTGCGATCGGATATCAGTTCGCCGAAGCGGAGTCAGACCCAAACGAAACAGAACTTCATAACAGCCTTGAGGTCCTCGATTCATTCATTCCCGATCAAAAGACCTGGAAGTAGCCAACAAGCTGACCGAAACGAACAAGCTGATCGAAACGAACGGACAGCGAAGGACGAGCCAGCTTCGTAATCTAGGCTCCGCGCAGGAACGGTTGGCAAGCAGCGACCGCTAATTGATCGCAGCGCTCATTTTCAATGTGCCCTGCGTGACCTTTCACATGATTAAAGATCACCTGATGGGTCTGCAGGAGTTCATCAAGCCGTTGCCACAGTTCGACATTTTTGATCGGGACCCATTTAGAGCCATCTTTGCGCTTCCAGCCTCGGCTCTTCCATCCGGCTAACCAGGTCGTCAATCCCTGGCCCACATAGGTACTGTCGGCGTGAAGCGTGACCAGGCAAGGTTCCTTCAGCGATTCCAAACCGCGAATGACTGCCATCAGTTCCATTTGGTTGTTCGTCGTCTCGCGTGTTCCTTCGGCGCGCTCAAGCTCCTTGCCCGTTTTGGGACATCGCAAAATGAACGCCCAGCCACCTGGCCCAGGATTGCCGCTACAGGCGCCGTCGGTGAAGAGATCGACCGTTTTCATTTTTAACAAACTTCAAGACAGCTAATCGATTGCGAGACAAATGTTCTACGTTGTCACCGTCTCCGGCAATCGCGAGAGGCGAGATGATCGGCCCGAACCCATCGGGCGAACAGCGGACTTAGACCGCTTTCAGAGCGATCTGCGGAGTGATGGAGTTGGCTGAATCGGTAAGTTTTCGCGACATATCAAGTCGCCAGGGCAAAGTAACCCAGAAGGTACTACCGTGACCAAGTTCACTTTCAAACTCAATTTCCCCACCTAGTAGTTTCGTGAGCTCCTTAACTATCGACAGTCCCAAGCCTGTCCCCGAATACTCGCGAGTCAGCCCTTCGCCGTCAAGCACTTTCTTGCTTTGACGGAATTTCTCGAAAATCACCGATTGATCTTCTTTCGCGATCCCAACACCGGTGTCTGACACGGAGATCGTGAAATGGTCATCATCCTTTGCATAGCGAATGCGCACCGTGATGATTCCACCCTCAGGCGTGAATTTGATTGCGTTGCTAAGTAGGTTGTTAAGCACCTGCCCAAGCTTGTTCTGATCTTGATTGGCATCTGGCAGGTCCTCCTCCGCGTCTACCGTCAGCGAGATGTTCTTCTCCTCTGACAGACTTCGGACCATATCGACTTGCGCACTGACCATTCGTGTTAAATCGAATTGAACGGGCCGAAGCTCCATCTTACCGGCTTCTACTTTTGCCAAGTCAAGGATGTCATTGATCATCTCAAGCAGAACACGCCCACTCTTTTGTATGTTGGAGGCATATCGTCGCTGCTTGTCGGTAAGCGAATCGATACCCTGAAGCACCTCGGAGAAGCCGATGATGCTATTGAGTGGCGTGCGAAGTTCGTGGCTCATGTTCGCGAGAAAATCGCTCTTGAGGCGATTGGCTTCATAGAGTTGCAAGTTGGCTTGGGCCAATTGATCGATACGACTGTCTAACTCGCTATTGACCGTTTGGAGTTGGTCTTGAGCATCGGTCATGTGCCGAAGCATTCGATTGAACGCGTCGGCAAGCTCACGAAACTCATCCTCCGTTTCGATGACGGCCCGCTGTGCGGTATCGCCGCGAGCAATCGCATCACTTACGTTTCGCAAGTGATGTAGCGGATCCAACACGAGGTAGCGCACGATCGCATGCAGAATGAATAACATGACGGTGATGATCAGCATCGCCATCGACATGAGTAGCGCGCGAATCCAAGGCGCCGAAGCATGGGTCGCTTCGTAAGGCATGCTCGCCCGGACGACTCGAAAAGGATATTGCGCTGCTAATCGCGTGGGGTCTTCATCCGCCGAAAGCGACAGACTGGCTCCGATGGGCGCGTGGCAGGACAAAACGCATGCCGGTTTGCTGAATATCGGTGTGTAATGAATGTATTCGTCTTTGATCGGACCGCGTTCCCGAAAAGCGATGCCGCTGAAAGGTTTGAACTGGCTCATCGGTGCGTCGTCTACCAAATCGAGAGGCCGATCGATATCGGGACGATCTAGCTCGATCCGCTCTGCTAAATGTTGCCGAAACTCGATTTCGAGGGATTTGAGTAGTTCATGCTCAGCCGCTGATTCCGGTACTGAGACTTTGGGAAGCGACTGATAATCCACCGCATCGGGCAAACCAATCACCTTGTAGTGATAGTCTTTGTTGAGCAGATCGAGGGCAAGCACATCCAAGGTTTGGCGCTTTTCCAGATACGTCTCCTCGTTCATCCCTTGCTTGAAAACCGCGTCGGCGTGAATTCGCTCGATCACCGAAAACGAGTAATCGCGAGCAATCTGGCGGGCCTTTTCCTTCACCAGTTGATTGGCGACGACGTGCACCACCCAAAACGCTGTACACATGAGCACTGCAATCACCGAACCAAAGAACAACAGGCACTTTCGCTCGAGACTTGCCGACGCAAAAAGACTTTGAAATAGCCGGAGCATGGAGGGTTGGCCCGAAGCGCGGTGGAACCGAATGGAGTGCGTAGTCGCTAGCGATTGGTCGTCTCGGCTAGCCGCCGCACAGTGTATTCCGATGTTGGCGTCCGGTGGAATGCGAAACCGTACGGTGGACCGGTGGAGGCAGAATGAAACGTTCCTGCCCAATGCTATTGTGCTTTGACTAAATCGCCTATTTTGACGACTATTTATTGCTTGCTGACCCGATTTGCTCGAACTAACCTAATGGTGGTGCTAGAATACCGTCCACGTATTCCCGTGCTTTTTAGCGGCTTCCCACCGATTGTTGTGCCAAAAAACCCCGAATAAGAAATGAAACGCTTCCTGCCCCGCTACATCTACACCCCTGTTGTAGGTCTCGTCATCGTCGCGATGAGCGTAAACCCAGCCTCTGGTGGTTGGTTACTTCACCGACTCCGCTGCCGGATGCAATCTCACCACGCGGATAAGTGCTGCACGCCAAAATGCGAAGTCGTCGCTTGCGAGCCCACGCCCTCGGTAGAGTGCTGCGCGGAACCTGTGGGATGCGAAACGGTATCCA
Source organism: Planctomycetaceae bacterium (assembly GCA_031411655.1). GTDB lineage: Bacteria > Planctomycetota > Planctomycetia > Pirellulales > Pirellulaceae > UBA6163. The sequence goes on along the minus strand of JANOBM010000014.1, from coordinate 176 downwards.
GCCACTCATCTTCCTGTTGCGATACCGCCCCAGTCATTGAATGTGGAGTGACAACCGTCGATTCAATGATGGGGAATCATGTGATCGATTCCATGTCGATGCCGGAAGTGTGGTCGGATCCGATGGCCACCGAACATCCCATTGAACCGATGGATGGCGTCGAAGCAAGTAGCTCG
>JANOBM010000013.1:0-10326 GCA_031411655.1 Planctomycetaceae bacterium | reverse complement strand
GCCGCGCTGGTGTCACCTTGGTTGTTGTCGTCCAAGATCCGCAAGGACATCAGCGACGTCGTCCAATTAATTCCTGTCACACCGACGTCATTACCACCGATCGCACCGATCGTTCCCGCAACGTGAGTGCCGTGGCCTTGGCCGTCATTCGGATTGTTGCGAACTCCGTCGCCACGAAAGTTCACTCCAAAGAAATCGTCAGCTTCTCCATTGCCATCGGTGTCACGGCCATCCGCCCACAACGGATCAGCGAGGATGTCGAGTCCGTCAATGTAGCCGTTCGCGTTGAGATCGTGTACGAATTCAGCATTGGGGCCGATTTCGATCCCTGCGAAAACCAGCGAGAATGGAGCGGTTCTCGCGCGGGTCACGTTATTGAGATCGTAAAGCGTGATCAGTCCGTCATTATCGATGTCTTGGAGTTTGTTGCCAACGTTATCCAAGAAGCGTGCCGGAATTTCACCTTGGTTGAACCAGATATTGAGGTACAAATCACGGTGAGCCAAGTCGATACCTGTGTCGAGTACACCGACTACCGTTGTGAGACTGCCGATGGTTTCATCCCATGCTTCAGGCAACCCAATTGTCGATAGGCTTGGCATCGCACCCCGAACGAAGTCAGTATCGTTGGGTTTGGTTTCTTGCCCGACGATTAGTTGGTTCAGACTAAACCGCTCGACATTTGCATTCGTCTTAAGAGTGGCTTCAATGTCCTCACGCGACGCACCTTGGCCACGAACCAGAATTAAGCCTTCACTGCCCAGACCACTGATCACTGAAAAGTCGTTTTCCCTATCGTCAAGCAGCAAATCTGCAGTCGCCAAGTTGCGCACGCTGTCAGCCGATGCTTTGGTGAGCTGCACGATCCATTCGCCGACCGCTGACGGCAAAGGTCCCACAGTGCCTTCAGGCAAAATCGGATCTACATGGGCCAGCGACTGCAATGCGATGCGATGCGCACTCGGAATTGACGCGAACCAATTAATTGGCTCAATCGCATTCGGTTGAATGTCTTGCGATTGGAGCCGGTCCGGATCCAGGTCGGCAGAGAGCAGTTGTCTTTGCTCGAGTAATTCAAAACCAAGTCGAATCCGAGCGTCCCGCTACTTCGATCTTCGAACTCGATTGAACATCCGAGATGAAGTCAGGTGAGAGTGACCGACTTTGTGACTCATGATTTCCCCATCGCTAACACGTTGTCGAAGATTCGCAACGCACTCGACGCACTCAACACGCGACTTGACTAGACCGACCTCCATGCGGAGGATACGCGAACTAGCTTACATGGCGGATGTTGTGGTTGCCACAATCAACGGTGAAGAGAAAAAGCAAGCCTCGCCCAGGCACCTTCGGAACGTGAAAATTGGACCAAAATCGCTACCTAAGAATAATCCAGACCGCTAAGCTTCGTCGGCTTGGGGCCATCGCCGTCGGACCGCGATGTGGTTTTTCTATGGCGTTTGATGAACTCTTCCCAAGTGCCCGGTCCACGCCTGGGAAGAACGTCGTAGCCGTTGCGTTTCAGTATGTTCTTCACCGTGTTGCTAGTGACCGACTCGATAACGAGCTTCTTCAACTCGCCAAGAATCCGCGTATGTGCGAAGGGCAACTGGTGTCCGTATTGGAGAACGGGCATAACGCAGTGCTTCTGCGGCATCTCAAGGTGATATGCGTTGTCAAGCATAGAAAAGGCAATGCTGATGGCGGTCCAAAGGGGCGACGGGTTGAAGTTCCTTAATAGAGCCTGTCACGGGCTTTAGTAGTCAAAGAAAGGCTAAGGGTCCATGTACGCAGTTCTTTACGTCTGTCTTCCGCGATCCGAGGCCCGTAGTAGCTTGCAGGCCCGGAAGAAGGTCTGCGAGTACCTAGCCGAAGAGGGCTTTGCGGACCAACGTCGATTCTCCGGTCATTGCGACTACTTCAGTGTTGGTGGGCGATGGTCGGGACGCTTACCTTTACTTCGGTTGCGCTCCGAGCAGCCTAAGATGTTTGATCGCTTTTGGAAGCAATATGGAGCGGCATCTTCCAGTGAAGATGTGGACCGCCTGTGTCGCCTGTTTCGTGCGACGTTTCCTTCGTATCAAGGAAAACTGCCCATCTACCGTAAAACGGTCGCATTCGACGGGGAACCGGACGACGCTCAGATCATGGACGAACCGCTTTTCCGACAGCTCAAGAAGGGTTTCGGCGACAGCGTGGACTACTCCTACGAAGTCAACCATCCAAACGTGATATGTACAGAGGATACCGAAGATCTCGCGTGGCCGAAAAACGGCGAAGAGGCGGCGAAGTTTTGGGTAGTCGTGATTAGTTATCACTTTTGAAGGTCACGCAATGAACTTCGAGCCCATGGAGTCCGCTTTGTTGTAGGTGCTCGCGCGAGTACCCGCCGTGACTCACCCATCATCGAGTGAGTTGCTATCACACCCAATCGCACCAAGGACTCAGCGGCTCACTTTGACTTGGTACTTCCCGCACGGGACGTGAGTAACTTGCATTGCCACCTTTTCGAGGCTGACGAATTGCAGGTGACTGTTAGACCTTTCACATGATTGGGAAAGGCTTTTAAATCGATGGTGACCAACTTGAAATATCATTGCTGCTTCCGCGGCGGCAATAACCATCCCTGACCGGTGACCGCCGGGTGCAATTTCATGCAATCGATTTTTTGATCACGACATCGGACGTGATCACGCGGGAATCACTCGCTTTGGCTGCGACAACTCGCGTCGAGTCCGTACGCTTTCGATCCGCTTGCGCGTTCATGTCGCAACGGACAACGCGACCTATCCAACAAAACATAGCCAGGGCAACTCCCGATTGTTTCGTGAGGCTACCACGGTGATGTTATTTCAATGGTCGGCCTTCAAGCGGCATTCCATTGGTGGAAAGTATTTGAACTTCGTGAGCCTTGTGCGGTCCGCGGTACGCCCAGACGATCTGCTTTTCGGGTGTCACTTCAAAGATCTTGATCGGTCGCTCGGAATGATAACTGCATATCACCGTGTTGCCGTTGGGAAGCCGTTGGGCTCCACAGGGATCATCAAAAGGCAACTCTTCGGGAAAGTCCTCATTCGAAACCATCCATACCACGTTTCCGTTGAGATCGAACTCCACGGTCTTGTTACCGTGAGTCAGATTGACCAGTGTATTACCGTTTGGCAAACGAATCGCCGTGAACGGCCAATTCTCAGCGGCACGGCCCCCTAATTCCTCGAGATCCGTCGCCCACTGGCGAACCACCTTCCCTTGAGGCGTGTATTCCTTGACCTTGAATGCCAGAAGATGTGGAACTAAGTAATTGCCCGCCACCTTCGGATCACTCGACTCCAACTTGCGAGCCATCCGCGTTTGCATGTGTGCGTTATCGGTCTCGGGCTGGAGCGGAACATCAATCGCGGTCTTTCCCTCGGGGGTGATTTCCAATAGCCGCGGCGCGGTGCCCAACTCAGTGATCAGTGTGTTTCCGTTTTCGAGTCGCTGGGCAGTACCAATCTCTTGAGCTTGAGCAGCTTTTTGGTAGTGGAAAACGACCTCCTTATCAGGAGTCATTTCGCGAACTTCATCTCCCCATGCGATCAGCAAGTTGCCGTTTGGCAGGACATAGCCGTCGCGTGCACCTGGCTTTCCTGAGTCCCAGACTTCGTTGCCCTCTTCATCGATGATGCCGGTAAACGTAGGACCAGCGATAAAGAATGAGTGTTTCATTTCTTGTCCGGTCACGACAGAAACAAAATTAGCCGCCAGCAGCAGCCCGAGTGCTAACCAAAAAGGGCAAGAACGCATCAGGAAGGCCTTTCGAAACAGGTGAATCGAGTATCGATTGTGAACTCAAATCATAGTCTGCCTCGTACCTTGGGTGTGGCATCAGCGATGTGTGACATCAGCTATGCATCCTTGGCAGGCTACACCCCTCCGCGACAATGTCCGCTTCTTCAGCCGCCAGTTGCTCCAACCTTTGGCGTACGGCGGTACGGTCACCGCAAAAGTTCTCGGCCAGTCGCACGTAAGTGGAGTGGTGCCGAGCTTCACTTTCAAAAAGTCCTCCGTAAAAGTCCGCAAGCTCGTTGTCTTGGTCGCGGAAATGTTGCCTCAGCAAGTTGAATCGTTCACAGCTTCTGGCCTCGATCAGGCCGGCAATGAGCAAGCGATCAACCGCTCGCTGCGGTTCCTGGGACCGGATCAATTCGTTGAGCTTGCGCCCGTACGGGCCAGGCTGAAGGCGCCGAAACGCGATTCCACGACGTGTCAAAAGGTTCATGACCATCCAGTAATGCTCCAGCTCTTCCTCGACAATCAACGTCATCTCACGTCCCAATTCGAGATCCTCCACGTACGAATTCATCAAATTGAGCGCTGTCGTGGCTGCTTTCCGTTCACAATGCGCGTGATCAATCAAGATCTCATGGAGGCAGCCTTCGACTTGAGCAAGCCAACGCTGGGCAGATTCGGAGTGCAGGTGCAGCATGAGGCAGCCTTGGAGGTGGCAGTATGTCAGCGAACTTTGGACCGGATTCGCGATTTCGGTCAACCGCCGGTTGCTCGATCGCAACCGGAGAGGAACAATCGAGGCATCGCAGCGAATGTTTTTGCAGAGATTGGTCATTTTTGGGAGCGGTACGAGATGGTTTTCTGGCGTTCAAAATCGAAAGAGGCACCCCCCGAACCTGTGGAAACTCATCCTAGTTCGCATTCCCCAGACGGTCTGCCGAGTGACAGCAGCGGAGGCGAAGCCCCTGTGCCGATCTCGGAGGACGGTACCGATGGCGAACCGCGTGGGATCCTGGCAAGGTTCAAAAACGGTCTTCAAAAGACTCGCCAAGTACTGAACACTGACATTCGTGACCTTTTCAAAGCGCAAGGACGATTGGTCGACGAAACACTTCTCGACGAGTTGTTTGCGAAGTTGGTCCGAACCGACATGGGAGTAGGTCCGGCAACCAAAATCCGTGATCAGATCGCAACGCAGTGTCGCGGTCGTATCGTTCAATTCGAAGAGGTCCTTGAGTCCATCGCAGCCCAGACCGAAGCGATGCTTGCGCAGGAGTCAACCGACCTACGGATGGCGGAAAGCGGACCAACTGTGATTCTCGTTGTCGGAGTCAATGGCAGCGGAAAAACAACTTCGATCGGAAAACTTGCCAATCATCTACGACAAAGCGGTAGGCGAGTGGTGCTCGGGGCTGGCGATACATTTCGCGCAGCAGCGGTTGAGCAATTAACCGTTTGGTCGAAGCGAATTGGATGCGAGATCGTGACCGGGGCTGCGGAGTCGGATCCGGCAAGCATTGCGTTTCGAACGGTGGAGACGGCCGTCGATGGCAATTTCGATGTAGCGATTATCGACACCGCCGGCCGATTGCAAACGCAGACACACCTCATGCAACAACTCGACAAAATTCGGCGAGTCGTCGGAAAGAAGATCGAGGGAGCGCCGCACGAAGTTTTACTGGTGCTTGACGCCACGGCGGGCCAGAATGCAATCAGCCAAGCGCGTGGGTTCAGCGAAACCGCCGGATGTACTGGGATTATCTTGGCAAAGCTCGACGGATCGGCTCGGGGTGGAGTGATCTTGCCGATTCGCGAGCAATTTGGACTACCCGTCAAATTCGTGGGGCTCGGTGAGGGGATCGGCGATCTCGCAAGGTTTGACGCCAAAAATTTCGCGGGTGCGTTGTTTAGGGACTAAACCCATCTCTTCCCACCCATTAGGCCTGGTTTTCATGGTCGTGATTCACATAACTGGAACGACCGTTAGGTTCGGAACGATCACTTCTTATTAGCCCACTGTTGCATGACAACCAGCTTTGCCCGTTTGCGGCACGTATTTCCGAGGCTGGCAACAAACATCTCTCAAAAATCTCGATAGATCTACCTGAAGACTGATCGCATGCAGCGAAGTCGGTTGGGGGCACAGGCGGTTCCTGACGATTTCCTTCTGGTCGGCCCGGCGCGGGAATTTTTCCGCGAGAGTCCCGACAGCAAAGCGGCCGGTCCATGGTGCGATACAGGTTTGGTCAATCACATAAACTCAGGGATTGGGAGTATCTATTATGAAACTTAGCAAATTGGCGCTCGTCGCCGCGATTGCTTGCGGTATCCACGCAGGAAGCGCGTTTGGGCAGCAAGCTGGCAGTGGGGTTCAACAAGTGGCATGCGCTGACTGCGATTGCGGTCAACCCGTCTGCGGTTGCGAAGCACCGTCGACCGACGGATGCGATAACGCAGGATGCGATGCGGGCTGCGGCTCGGCATGCGATTCAGGTTGTGGCATTGGAAGTTGCCTGGATACTTTCGCCTGTGGCGAACTTTGCGATCCATGGAAACTGTTCCCCTGTGCACCACTCGGTTTCACCGTGGGCGGGTGGACCGATATCGGCTATCACACCGCAAACAACTCCGGCCTTGGCATTCTCGGTGCCGGTGGCGCACCTTCGAACTTCAACAATTACGCTAACAAAGTTCAATTGCAACAGCAGTGGTTCAATGCCGAGCGGATTGCCGATGGCAGCGAAGGCCTTGGAATTGGTGGGCGCATTGACTACCTCTATGGTACCGACGGTCCCGACACACAGGCGTTCGGAATCGCCAACGACCATTGGGATAATTCATGGGACAATGGCGGGGCCTATGGACATGCGATTCCGCAACTCTACGGTGAGCTAGCTTACGGAAAGACGTCGGTCAAGCTCGGTCACTTCTTCACCATCGTTGGGAACGAAGTCGTCCAAGCTACCGGCAACTTCTTCTACAGCCGTCAATTCACGTTCTATAACGCTGAACCGTTCACCCACACCGGAGCCTTGGCAACCCATCAACTTGACGACTCAACGACCGTTTATGGTGGTTACGTCATGGGTTGGGACAGCGGCTTCGAAGATAACGGCGATGCATACATCGGCGGCATCAAGCGTCAGCTCAGTGACGACTTTAGCCTGATGTATTCGTCCGTCGTGGGGCGATTCAACGATGATGCAGCAAGCACCAATGCACTCGAACGTGGTAGCGTTCACAACGTGATCGCTACTACTACGTTGTCTGACAAGCTGACGAACATCATGCAGTTCGATTACCTTGATACCGAAGACGAAACCGGCGCCACCGTCCGCGAAACGTACGGCGTTAACGCGTACTTTATCTATCAGTTGAGCGATCGAATCGCTTTGGGAAGCCGTACCGAGTACTTCAACTGGACCACCGGTGGTGGCGTTCCAACTCCTCGAAATGCCGACGATCTGTTCAATCAAACCGTCGGTGTTAACTACCGCGTTTCGTCGAACATCTTGGTTCGCCCCGAAATTCGTTCGGTCTGGGACGCTCAGCGCGCCGGTGTGAACGAAAACTTCCGGTACAACCAGCCATCGTTTGGAATGGACGCGATTTTCACGTTCTAAGGATTACCAGACAGTTCGCCTGAACGCGGTCGCACCAGTAACTCGAGTCAGCCTGGCAGCAGTAATGCTACCAGGCTGACTTCGTTTTCATTTGACGGAGCCTTCGTCTCGATCCATTGCCTCGATCCATTGCCGCCAATCTTACGGCTTGTTTTTATTGCTAGCGCCAAGGTCACTTCTGAGCTGTGCAAGCACTCACCCGTGCCGCAGCTTCTCCGCAACCCGCACAGACTACCAAAAAGGGCGACAGCATTGCGACTTTGGCCTTATGCCCATCGAAGCGGATTGAATTTTCGCCTCCATGACGGTCGACAGACAAAACAGGACCCGTGCGCAACCGCATTAATCGGCAATCTCCGATGACATCGGTCGCAATCGACGAGGACGCTTCGTAGAGGCGACGCAGCTCCTTCTTCAACACCACACATAACAGCCCCTCCGCGGGACTGGGAGTTAGCGAAGATGAAACTTAGCAAGCTGGCATTGCTCGCCGCGCTGATCAGCGGCGCAAGCGCATCGGCCAATGAAGGCCGTCAAGCCTTTTATCAGTCCACACCAGGCGACTCCGGTGTCGCCTTGGTCGGTCACTGTGACTGCGGGGAAGCCGTTTGCGGCTGTGAAGCACCCAGTTGCGACGATGCGGAAGAAACCGCGCCGTGCGACGACGGCTGCGACAGCTCTTGTGACGGAAACTGCGGCTCCCTATGCAATTCTGGAAGCAGGATTGGAAGTCGCTTGGCCAGCCTCGGATGTTGCGACCTGGGTGAAAAATGGTCGCTGATAAATGCTACCCCGCTGGGCATTTCGTTCGGTGGATGGACGAATTTGGGATATCACACCAGCAATAACACTGGAACTGGCATCCTCGGCAATGGTGCCCCAGCAAACTTCAATAACTACGCTGATAAAGTGCAGTTACAGCAACAATGGGCATATGCCGAGCGAATTGCGGATGGAAGCGACGGCTTGGGTATTGGTGGTCGCATCGACTACATCTACGGAACCGACGGGCCGGACACTCAGGCTTTCGGTATCGCCGACACGCATTGGGATAATTCTTGGGACAACGGCGGCGCTTACGGTCATGCCATTCCACAGGTTTACGGCGAAGTTGCCCACGGCGACACGTCGGTAAAGATCGGGCACTTCTTCACCTTGATCGGTAACGAAGTCGTTGCAGCGACCGGCAACTTCTTTTACAGCCGCCAGTTCACCTTCTACAACGCAGAGCCTTTCACCCACACCGGTGTCTTGGCGACCCACGCGCTTAACGACTGCACGACGCTGTATGGCGGTTGGGTGGAGGGATGGGACAGTGGTTTCAAAGATAACGGCGATGCGTTCATCGGCGGCATCAAGCGTCAATTGAACGATGACGTTAGTCTTTTGTATGCGACCGTAATCGGCCGCTTCGGAGACAACGCAAACAGCGCGGCTCTCGAACGGGGAAGCATCCATAGCTTCATTCTGACGACCGCGTTAACTGACAAGTTGACCAACTTGATCCAGTACGATTACCTCGATACCGACGACGAGGCATCAGCGTTAGTGCGCCGTACGCATGGTCTCAACTCGTACTTCATCTACCAAGTGAACGACTGCTTGTCGCTTGGTAGCCGAACCGAATACTTCGACTTCAAGAGCAGGGTCAATCCTGGTGGAGCCGCCACGTATAACCAAACCTACGGTGTGAACTACAAGCTTTCGTCCAACTTAATGGTTCGCCCTGAACTGCGAACCATTTGGGATCCAGATAACGTCGGCATCAACGAAGGCAACGCGGGAACCAAAACGGCCTTTGGAATGGACGCCATTTTGACCTTCTAGACTGGCTCGCCCGTTCCGCTGCAAGTTCCAATCCGTCGTGGATCGGAAAAACAGCATCCAAAAATTGCTTCGACCGCGCCTTTTTCGAATGATGAAGGCGCGGTTTACTTTTTGCGCACCTCGCGTGCACATCTTTTTTCTTGCTGCCTAATCGCTGGGCAATCGATTACAGCGGCACGCATGGCCATAGGCAATTTGTAGTTTTTACAAAATCAATAAATGCCTTCTGTATAAAGACTTGCACCGGACCCATAAGACCATGAACCCGATTTCGGCCCGCAGCTTGCTAACGGATCAACCGCAATAACCGTGAGCCTGGATTTTCAACTCTCGATCGATTCACAATTGGCCCGGGCAGGAGTTGAACCGTGCGTGACCGACGGTTGTGGTCGTTGTAAGTGATTATTTCGCACATTTGCGGGGCGGCTTGTGGCGATAGCTTCACACCTTCGTTTAAGGCGAAAATTAAATCAATAGTTGGTTCAGAGGGCTTCCCCTCTATGCAGTATTCCTTGTGGGGATGTTGGGGGTTGGCTTGTCACTCGCGTCAGTCGCGTCCGCTCAGGACGATGTACCAGCGGCAACGGCAGCCGCAGACGTAGCCGACGCGGGTGACAGTGCCGATGCTCCTGTCGCGGCAACAACCGCGGCGGAGGAGCTAGTCGCTGACGCGGCCGCGGCTCCTGCCGAGCCAACGGTCGCGGTAGTCAACTACGCGTTGGTCAACAGCATTCTGTTGATCTGGGCGGTGCTTGTTGTGTTCATGCAAGCAAGATTTGCGATGGTTGAATTGGGACTGAATTCCGCGAAGAACACGGTTAATATCCTTGCCAAGAACTTGCTTGACCTCGCCATCGGCGTGAGTTGATGTCACCCTACTACCCACCGCCGCTTTGCCACCGAGGACTTCGGTCCTCGGTGGTGAAGCACGCGGAGTGAAAACGGAGGTTTGGACGAATGGGATGATTGCCAAGCGGATAAATCGGTCATCCTTAGCGTGTTTATGTACATCGAACTTCTCGGCTCTTGCCTGGGCCAGAAGGATCCCCAATGACCCGTGGCGAGTGTCCGCCTCACTCGCCATGGGTCGGGGTTCCCTTTCACT
>JANOBM010000012.1:0-23101 GCA_031411655.1 Planctomycetaceae bacterium | reverse complement strand
GTGCGTGCCAGTGGTTTGGCGTAGCAGTGCTGATGGCATCAATGTCGGACGATTCAAACGCCTTCCGCATATCCGAATACACGGTCGGTCGACGGCCCTGGAGTTCCTCGACCAAATCAGCTTTCTTGTTCGCCACGGCATCGTCAATGTCGACGAGTGCACGGATCTCGACCCGTTTGTCGCCTGCAAATTCACGGATGTGTTCCCCGCCACGTCCGTTGACTCCGATACAAGCGACACCGATTTTTTCGTTTGGCCCAGCGGCACTTGCGGATCGCCCTCGCGTTCCAATCGAGATACCGGCAGCAGTCGAAGCGACGAGTGCAGTGAACTGGCGTCGATTTAGCGATTTCATCATTCGTTCTCGTTTTAGTGGAGGGGGGGGAAACGATAAGGGTGTAAGGAGAGGTGAAGGTGATGTCTTGGCCGCCCGCCGTGAAAATCGGTTGAGACAACAGGTCGGCATTCGAGCATTATGCATCCATTCAGATCCCGAAAATACACCCCTGACGGGACGTCGAGCCTGGTCGCATGCAGTTCAAAAACTTGCGATTGGATAAAGCCGGTGTTGTTTTTGCCGATTTGGGGAATAGGACTGGACGTAAAAGCCGAGCGGCGCGTTGACGATTCACAAGCGTTGGGATAGCTTCGCGACCGGCTTGTCCCCCGAAAGTGGTCCACCGAAAGTTGGCCACCGGAAAGCGGGCGCCGTTCGACGGGGGATTCCTAAGTGACGGTTGATGATGATCATTAACGGTGGATTGCTGCCCGGAAAGATTGATAGCAGGCGGTGTGCCGCTGCAGGGTGGGGCCTTCCCTTAAAAAAGCATTGAATGAATCTCCAGTATCGAGCAATCGTCAGTCGTGAGCGTAGAGATCTACCGGCCCTTTTAGTTCGGATGGCACTTGGAATTGGAGAGTGGCCATATCGATGGGCTGTCGCGTTTCGAAATCGCCAATTCGATCGAAGAGCGCGAGAAATTAAAGAATGCGGTGTCCCTGTCATCTCGATTGGAAACTTGACGACGGGTGGAACGGGTAAGACGCCGTTGGTTTGCTATGTAGCGAAGTTGCTGCGAGGCTTTGGTTGGCGGGTCGCCATTGTCAGTCGCGGATATGGCGCGATGGCTGGTGAAGACAACGACGAGGCGATGGAACTGGCGAGGGTTCTGCCGGATGTGCCACAGGTCCAAGACGCAGACCGAGTGGAAGCAGCACGCATCGCAGTCGAAGAACTGGAGAGTCAAGTCGTGTTGATGGACGATGGTTTTCAGCACCGTCGACTCCATCGCGATCTGGACATCGTCGTGGTCGATGCGACGAATCCTTTTGGTTACGACCACCTATTGCCTCGTGGATTATTGCGCGAGCCGGTCGGATCGCTCGCTCGGGCCAATGTCGTGGTACTGAGCCGCGCAGACATGGTGGATGTGGATTCCCGAAATGACATCCGCCGAGAAGTTGCCCGCCACGCACCAAACGCAACCTGGTGTGAAGCGATCCACTCGCCGGTCGCATTAATCGTTTGGCCCGATCAGAAGCTTCCCCTCGGCTCGATCGCAGGCAAACGCGTCGCGGTGGTCTCGGCGATTGGCAACCCAGATGCTTTTGCCGACACAGTGCGTCGATGCGGCGCATCCATTGTGGCAGCCAAGTCGCTTCCGGATCACGATCCCTACTCAAGCGATACGGTTGCTTCGATTGGCCGCTGGTTGACTGAGTTAGGTGATTCGGAGCTTGTACTAGTGTGCACTCAAAAGGACCTTGTGAAGTTGCAGACGGATCGTTTAGCGGGTCATTTGGTGACTGCGATCGAGGTCGAATTAAAGTTCATTTTAGGAGAAGTGGACCTTATCGATCAGGTTCAATCGGTACTGGCGGCTATGCCCCGGGATGACGCGGAATGATTGGATCGCAAGTCATTGGCATTTAAGGCTTTGCAAATGCCATGAAGGGCGGTGAGGCGGTTGTGAGAAACGTTGCCAAGCGATAGAATGCCGCCTCGTGATTTCGCGTTTTGTTTCCCGATTGCAGCCCTCTTGTTCAGGCAACCGATCCTTGTCATCCGACGGCAATAACAACGGCAATTCTGGCGTCCCTGACCTTCCAAGCCCCGGCGACATGCCGCCTGATAGTGGAGGCGAACCGGGCTCTCGGTTTGGCTACCGCGGTGCCGGAGCCTTGAGAATGATCGATCTGCCGATCGAGGAAGAATTGCGGGAAAGCTACCTGACCTATGCGATGAGCGTCATCGTGAGCCGTGCGCTTCCTGATGTTCGCGACGGATTGAAGCCGAGCCAACGCCGAATTTTGGTCGCGATGAACGACCTCAATCTTGGGCCAGGTGCGAAGCGAGTCAAGTGCGCCAAAATCTCGGGTGATACATCGGGGAACTATCACCCACACGGCGAAAGCGTTATCTATCCAACCCTTGTTCGCATGGCCCAGGAATGGAACATGCGAAGTCTCTTGATCGACAAGCAAGGAAACTTTGGAAGTGTGGCAGGCTTGCCGCCGGCGGCGATGCGGTACACTGAAGCTCGTTTGAGTCCGGTAGCCGGAATGCTGCTCGACGATCTCAAGCTCGACACGGTCGACTTCATCCCGACGTACGACGAAGTGCGGACCGAACCAACGGTCCTGCCAGGCAAGTTCCCCAACCTGCTTATCAATGGTGCTAGCGGTATCGCGGTGGGGATGGCGACCAGCATTCCGCCTCACAACCCTACGGAAGTTTGCGATGCGTTGATTCGCCTTGTCGATGATCCGGAGGTGTCAATTGATGAGTTGATGGGAATCATTCCCGGCCCCGACTTCCCAACCGGGGGCATCATCTGTGGTCGCGCAGGAATCCGACGAGCATACCGCACCGGTCGCAGCACGATCATCGTCCGTGCAAAGTGCAAGATCGAAGAGATGAAGGGGAATCGCTCCCGCATCGTCGTGTCTGAGATTCCGTTCCAACAGTACCGCGATCGTGTGATCGAACGGATCGCTGCGTTGGTCAATGAAGAACGGATCAAGGGGATCTCGGGGATCCGTGACGAAAGCGATTTGAAGGAACCAGTTCGGCTGGTGATCGAATTAAAGCGGGATGCCGACCCCGATGTTGTGTTGAACCAGCTTTATCAATTCTCGCCACTCCAAGATACGTTTTCGCTGATTCTCCTCGCGCTTGTCGATGGGAAGCCGCGTGAACTCACGATTAAGGAGATGCTACAAGAATTCATTCGTCACCGCGTGACCGTGATTCGGCGACGAACCACCTTCCTGTTAGCGCGTGCGCGACGACGTAAGCACACGGTGGAGGGTTTGTTGCTTGCGTTAGCAAACATCGACGAAGTGATTCGAGTGATTCGCTCCAGTCGTACGCAGGCCGAGGCAAAACAAGGAATCATGGTGATTCAGTGCCCATCTGCGCTAATGCAGCGTGCTCTGGGCGATAAAGGATTTGACCAATTTGTCAGTGAGCGCGGCAAAGCCGACGGCTACACATTGACCAGTGTCCAGGCGGATGCGATCCTGCGCATGACGCTTGGCCAATTGGTCAACCTTGAACAGGAAAAATTGACCGAAGAGCATTCTCAACTTTTGGTCGAAATCCTCGACTACCTCGATATTCTTGCCGATCAGACGCGGATCTACGGAATCATCCGCGAGGACCTTGAGGAGATCAAACGCAGGTTTGGTGATGCCCGGCGCACGGAGATCAGCTTTGAAGAAGTCGGCAATATCGACTTGGAAGACTTGATCACCGAAGAAACGATGGTCGTTTCGATAAGCCATCGAGGGTATATCAAACGTACACCGTCGAGTATCTACAACACTCAGCGGCGTGGCGGCAAGGGCCTCAAAGGGGCCAAGACCGATGAAGAGGATCCGATTCAACACCTGTTCGTGGCCAGCACTCACGCGTACCTGCTGTTTCTAACCACGACTGGAAAAGTTCGCTGGCAGAAAGTTTATGATTTGCCCCAACTCGGACGAGAAAGCAAGGGCCGAGCAATCGTTAACTTGCTCAATTTGGAGGAAGGCGAACAAATCGCTCAGTGTTTGGCAATTCGTGATTTCAACCAGCCAGGACACTTCGTCATGATGGCGACGACGAGCGGTTTGGTTAAGAAAACACCGCTCGAACAATACAGTCGACCAAAGAAAGGCGGCATCATTGCCATCAAGCTTCGCGAAGGGGATTCGCTCGTTGATGCAGCTGTCGTGGGGCCTGATTCCGAAGTCGTCTTGGTTACCGGAAGTGGCATGGCGATCCGTTTTAATGAAAGCGACGCGCGGCCCATGGGACGAAACACCTCAGGCGTCAAGGGTATTCGCTTGTCCAAAGGTGATAACGTTGTTGGGATGGTCGTCGCCGACCCCGATGCGACGCTGCTCACCGTGTGTGAGAACGGGTACGGCAAGCGAACCTACTTCGGGCCCAATGCCGTGGTTGAAGAAGCAGAGATTGCTGATGACGGCGAAGTTGTCGAAGTGGCTAGTACCGTTGACGTCGCTGAGACCGTGGAAGACACATCCGAGCCGGCCGAGGAGTCATCGTCCAGTTCGGCCCGTTATCGGACGCAGCGTCGTGGTGGTAAGGGCGTCCGAGACATTCGTACCAGCGCAAGAAATGGAAAAGTGATTTCCATTGCGAGGGTCACCAATGAAGACGAAATTTTTATGATGACCGCAAAAGGAAAGCTTCAACGCATTTCTGCTGCTGACATCAACATCATCGGCCGCAACACGCAGGGTGTGCGCATCATGAATGTCGATGAAGGTGACAACTTGATCGCAGTGGTTCGTGTTCCGCCCGAAGAAGCCGCGTCGGCCTCCGCGAATTCTGCTGCGATTGCGCTGGAGTCCACCTTACAGGACGGTGTTTCGCCTGAAGGTATTTTGCCGGAAAGCACGTCTCCTGATTCGGACGCCTCCGAGTGAAGTTCAAGGCTTGGTTGAACCAGGCTTCGGTCTGGTTTTCCATTCGGTCGATGGCTTGACCCTTGTCTCTTAGTGATGCTTACGCGGTGGCCTGCAGCGCAGCACTGCGGAGTCTTGGAACCGCAAGGCTGCGATACCGTCGAAAGGTTGTTGCCTCGTGCATTCATGCTATACGACGTTTTTGCGTTCGGTCGAAGTGGATGGAATGCGGACGGTTGCGCTCGCGTCAGCTAAAGTCGGCTTTGATTTACCACGCTTCAAAACTTCTTGGTGACTGCGATTCGTTTGCGCGGCAGATCGACGTCAAGAACCTTCACTTTAACGACGGTGCCCACCGCGACGACCTCATTCGGATCTTTAATGAAGGTGTGCGAAAGTTGCGAGATGTGGATCAAAGCATCGTGATGAACCCCGATGTCTACGAATGCTCCGAAGTGTGTCACGTTGGTGATCACTCCTTCAAGAATCATGCCGCACTTTAGATCTTCGATCGCGGTGATGTCATCGCTAAACTTAACCGCTTTGAACTCGCTGCGAGGATCACGCCCTGGTTTGGCGAGTTCCTGGATGATGTCGATTACCGTAGGCAGTCCAAATCGCGCTTCTACAAAATCTTCCGGCTTTAGCTTTTGCGAGAGTGTTGCATCGCCAACGATTGTAGAGGTGGAGACGTTGAGCTTCTTTGCCATGCGTTCAACCATTCCATAGCTCTCAGGATGCACGGCGGAATTGTCCAGAGGTTGGTCGCCCTCGCGAATACGAAGAAAGCCAGCGGCCTGTTCGAACGCTTTCGCACCAAGTTTGGGCACCTTCGTCAGTTGTTGGCGATTATTGAATCGACCACTCGCATCGCGATAGCTAACGATGTTTTCGGCGAGCTTCGGCCCGATCCCCGATACATAAGATAAAAGCGATGCACTCGCCGTGTTCAAGTCAACGCCGACACTGTTGACGCAAGATTCGACTTCGCGTTGAAGGCATTTGCGAAGTAGGCTTTGATTGACATCATGCTGGTATTGTCCGACGCCAATCGACTTGGGATCCGTTTTTACAAGTTCTGATAAAGGATCCTGTAATCGGTGAGCAATGCTGATAGCGCCGCGAACGGTGACATCTAGTTGTGGATACTCATGCGCAGCGAGTTCGCTGGCAGAGTAGATCGACGCCCCCGATTCGCTCACGATTGCTTTAGTGACGGAAAGCGAATGATCACGAATCAGATCGCTCACAAACGCATCGGTTTCTCGGGACGCAGTGCCGTTACCAATCGCAATCAGTTCGACTTTGTGTTTTGCGATTAGGTCGAGAACCGTTTTTCTTGCCGCTGCGATGTCATTTGATGGGGGTGTCGGATAAATCGTGGTATGTGCAATGTACTTGCCTGTTCCGTCGACGACCGCCAATTTGCAACCGGTGCGAAATCCGGGATCAATCCCAAGAGTCACTTTAGGGCCCGCGGGTGGCGCAAGAAGGAGTTCTCGTAGATTCTTACCAAACACCGCAATTGCTTCGTCGTCAGCCCGTTCCTTCAGCAACTGTGAAACGGCTGAGTCAGTCGCCGGCATCAACAAACGGTCAAAGCAGTCGTCAGCGGCCTTCAATAAATCGCGATGGAAATCAAATCGCGGGTTCTTGATGAAACTCGCTCGTAGGTGATCGACGGCTTGCTCTCTGTCCAATTCGACTTCGACACGCAATACCCCTTCCGCCTCACCGCGCTTCATCGCTAAGAATCGGTGAGAAGGGACGCGATCAACGGTCTCGCGATGGTCGACATACATCTCGAACTTGTCAGCTTCCTCCTTCTTCCCACGTTTGATTTGAGAAACGATTCGACCACTTCTGAAGGCTTGTTTAGTCATCCAGATGCGAGTTTCAGTATCCTCAGCCCATTGTTCGGCGATGATATCTAACGCACCTTGGAGGGCGGCCTCCTCGTCGACTACTGCGAGATCGGCGTTGACAAACGGCTTGAGTACATCGTGTTTTGACCGCTCGAGATTCTCTTGTTTTAAAAGTGTGTCTGCCAGTGGCTGCAGTCCGCGTTCACGAGCGATCGTTGCACGAGTTCGACGCTTCGGCTTGTATGGCAGGTAGATCGCCTCGAGCGTCTGCATGTCCTGGCAATCGATTATCTTTCGCCTTAGCAGATCGGTGAGTGCTCCTTGCTCATGAATAGTTTTCAGTACAGTCTGTTTTCGGGAATGGAGTTCCCGAGCTTTTTCAATTTGATCCTCGATTGCTCGCAATGCGATTTCGTCCAGGCCACGAGTCGCTTCTTTACGATAGCGAGCAATGAAAGGAATCGTATTTCCTGCATCGAGCAGTTCTACTGCTGCTTCGACCTGTCGATCCTCAACGGAGAGTGCTTTTGCAATCGCCTTGATAGCCGCCGCTAAGTCGAATTCGTTGATCGTCGTGCTTCCCATAAGGGCCTCAAAGACTCATTCCAGATGCATCTGCGTTAAGGCGCGAAGTTTACACTTTTATTGGTTGCTCTGCTTCACCCCGTAGCCACCCGAGAGCCAGCCGAGTGCCATCCGAGAACGATATCCGGTGAGAACGGACGGTCCCAACGAAGCGATCGCAATGAACGGTGTATGATCAGTGAGCTTAAAATCAGTACGTCATTTCCATGTTTTGCAACGGAGTACTTTATGAGTCAGTTTTTTAAGTGTTTCGCAGTGGTCGGGTTGCTCAGCGTTAACGTTTCGCTCGTCGCACAACAGCCAACATCGAACATTCCAGCCGAGACAGAGAAAGCGGTTGCGCCGCAATCGTACGAATACGAGATCAAACCCGATGATCCGGCATTCAGAATATTCAACCCGCGAAAGGCACCGCCACTTAGGGCAACTATCTTAAAAAAGGGCGATCGATTGGCGATCTGTGGCGACTCGATCACCGAGCAAAAAATGTATTCGCGGATGATCGAGACATACCTGACCGCTTGCGCGCCACAATGGCAGATCTCCGTCCGTCAATACGGCTGGAGCGGCGAAACGACGGCAGGTTTTTTGCATCGTATGGAGAGGGACTGCTTGCGATTTCATCCCACTGTCGCGACGCTTTGCTACGGAATGAACGACGCAAGGTATCGACCTTTTGATGTTACCAACGGACGTTGGTACGAAGACCACTATCGGGCCATCGTCCAAACGTTCAAGCAAGCCGACGCACGTGTAGTCGTCGGGTCGCCGGGGTGTGCAGGGAAGTTGGCCACCTGGGTGAAAAGTCGTGCAGGAACGCTGGACGAATTGAATGTAAATTTGTGTGCACTTCGTGATATTGCGATCGAAGTGTCGGAATCCGAAAACGTGGCCTTTGCAGATATCTTCTGGCCGATGCTGCAGGCTCAGGTTTTCGCGCCGTCACAACACGCCGCGACGGTAGACCAACCATACGAGGTTGCTGGTAAGGACGGTATTCATCCCGATTGGGCAGGGCACACGATCATGGCGTGGGCTTTTCTACGGGCGATGGGTGTCGACGGCGAAATCGCGACGATTGACTATCGTCCAAGCGACGGCACCGCAAAGGTTTCCGACGGCCATGTGATCGAAGCCTGTGACAGCAGTCGTTTAGTCATTCGCAGCTCACGTTACCCGTTTTGTGCGACGGGATCGGTGGACCGCGACAATTCCATCCGATCCGGTATGACCCTTGTGCCCTTCAACGAGTCCCTCAATCGCTTCACGCTGAAGGTTTCCGGCCTCGACCGCGGTAATTACCAAGTGAACTGGGGAAAGCACGTTCAAACCTTCAGTTCGGAACAACTCATCAGCGGAGTTAATCTCGCCGATGTGTTTACCGAAAACCCATTTTGCGAGGCATTTGCAAAAGTGGATGCGGCGGTGGCAGAAAAGCAGGCTTACGAGACGAAGCAGATCAAAGAATCTTTCCATGGCCGCGAAGGCGCAAACGATTTTGAAGGTGTCGTCACCGCTACGGAAGCTGAACGGAGAAAACTGTTGGATGCCATCACAAATGCGATGCAACCCGTGGTTCACTCTCTTTCCATCAGCAAGCGAGTCAATCCGTGAAGCTTTGCCAGGCCATGTCTAGCGAGCAAACGATCGCTTCTCGCTAGGCGCGACTTGGGTACATGGGGAGCGGTTTCTTGGATGACCTTCGATTTCGAACGGGGCTCTTTGGTGACGGCAGCCTCAACTGATTTTAGGGTGCAGTTACTTCGCGGTTGGCAATTGTCGCCAATGGAGATGTTTTCGTAGGAATTCGAAGGTTCCCACGCCGTGGATTTCGTGCGGTCCATCGAAATGTTCGATAGTGGTGAGGTCTGGGATTTTGAGATCGGCATAGAGCATGCGCACTTTTGCGTATTCGTAATTGACCCATTCGTCGATACCGACGCCGTCGCGATGGCCTCTTTCGACCATGAATGGACGCGGAGCGATGAGTGCTGCCATTTCCGCGTAGTTGTACGTATTGCCCAAGTCGAATTCAAAAATCTCATATTCACCCGTTGCCGGATAGGTGAATGGTTCACTCAGTGACGCATTCTTCCATATCCATTCATTAAAATCGCCCGAGCAGATGGAAAGGCAATAGCCATCGACCAGCGGTGGCACTCGCATGGCTGTCTTTCCACCATATGACAATCCATAAAATGCGATTCGTTTTGAGTCAACCATCGGCAATGAACCGAGCCAGTCAACCGTTTGCTGATGCTGTGGAACGATAATGGAAAACAAAGTCTTTCCCAGTGGATTCAGTTTTCGCTGGAGGACACGAAATCGGTCTTCGAAAATGTAGGGGTTTTGTGGCGAGTACGTGATGAATCCTTGCTCTGCCAAACGGATTGCAAACTGATGGTAATAGGGGCTCTCGATCTTCGGATCGGCGAGGTCGCTTGGGCGGCCTTCAAGTCCGTGTTGACAAACGACGACGGGGCGCTGTTCACCCGGTTTCATGTCCTTGGGCAGAAGCAGGATGCCACTGGCGATCACATCCTGAAATACGTCTAGGGTAACCTCGTAACCCGTGTACTTCGGCTCATCGAAGAGCTTTCGCGTTCGTGGGTTGGGAGCCAGCAAAGGCTTTTCGAATCGGCCGATGACTTCGTTGTAGAAATGATCTCGATAGCGTTTGCTGGATTCAGAAAAGTTAGCCATTGAACTCCGGTCGGATTGCGACCAAAGCATTTTTCTCGCTCTTTCGCCTTCGCGCATGAGGTATTGCGTGTCAGCCACTAACTCATCGAATTGCCGTTTCAGTCTGACTTCGGATGCATGAGGTCGAGTGGTCGCGACCATGGGTGGTTTGGAATGCAGTTCCGATTTAGGAAACATCGAATGCCACCATTTTTCGATTGCTTGTGGCGATCCGCCCGGCTCGGTCCCATCACCTGAAAGTACGCATTCGAGTTCCCAGTCCAATGTGTTGTTCTGAACGAGTGCCTTGGCTCGGTCGACTTCTTGCAAGACCGATGCGGCGCTAGGTGTCGTCAATCGCCCTGGTGCCGCACTCGCATTTCGTCCCGCTTTAGGGGCCAGTGGGCCAGCGACCTCTGGGCATCGGCAGGCTTCGATGAACAAGCGACGAGGCGCAATCATCGCCGCCAATTCTGCGTCGCCAAATTCGTCCAGCAATCGGAATACGTTATGGTCAATCGGTTCGCTCCAAACCTCTTCACGGGGGCGGAAGTATCCGCTGACGAGAGTCGTGTCGATTCGTGGGTCCAATGCTGCTGCCAATAGTGCGATCATCCCTCCGTCACCATACCCGATGACTCCACGCCGATGCGCAGGTGTGTGGTCTTCCCGGCTAAACCAATCAACCAGGGCTAGTACTTTTTGAACTTCGTAGCCGATGACGTGGTGCCCCATTTCAAACGCTGGGCGGTAAATAAATTCTCTGTGAGACTGGTTTGTTCCGCGACCCGCATAGGTAATCGAGTGGGTGTCCGCACGATCGATAAGCGCTGGGATCACGACCGTGCATCCCCTGATGGCGAGTCGTGTTGCGAATAGATGATTAGCGTCGATGCCTGGGACCAAGCCCGCTAATTGCTCGGGAGTTTGGTCTGAATCAGGAATCACGATCGCACATCCAATCGTCGGAGCGCCAGTCGGTTTTATCAAAAGCCCTTCGCCCGTTACATTGCGGAATACCGGCCATCGGACAGCATGAATCTCAAAGCCTTCTCCTTTGCCGATCAACGAACTTTCAGACGTGGTGCTAATTAGTTCGAGTCCCTCGAATGGCTCTCGCGTATCCGCTGCACCGATGATATGGGCTAACCGCTTGCGATTTGGTGTTAGGGATGTGTCGTAGTTTTCTCGTGAAGAAAAATCGCGATTCCAATAGCGTGAGCGACTCGCTACAGACGCTCGAAGCTCGCGGGTGACAAAACTGTCGATCCCATCAATCATCACTGACGCATAATCATTTTCAGCGAGCGACTCAGGGAACAGGGCTGAGTTTTGGCTGTGGCAATGTTTGTTCGAACTGGTCCAAAAACAAACGAAAGCGACGATCAGGCGGGTTGTCAGTCTCATGAGGATTGGCTTTGGTTAGTGGAGACTGCGAAATTGGAGTTGAGAAACAGTCTAGCAAAAATGGATGGTTTGCCTGGACTGTTCGGCAGGAAGTGTCTATAGTTCATCCGTGACAAAAAGACCGAAGCAGTGCCACAAGGCGCGTCGATACCGTTTTTGTCTACCAGGTGAGTCCGGTTGATTTGATTGTCGCGGGATGTGACAACGCCGTCTAAAACCTGGAATTCTCTCACGATACAGTGCATGACATTTGAATCTCTAGGAATCGCAGCGCCTATTTTGCGTGCGATCCACGATCTCGGTTACACCATTCCAACCGCGATCCAGCAAAAAGCGATCCCCATCGCATTAGACGGCCGTGACGTACTTGGGTGCGCACAGACCGGAACCGGTAAAACAGCGGCTTTCGCTGTACCAATCCTTGACCGATTGTCGGACGACTCCGCCTCCGAATCCGCTCATTCGACCGGGCGAAAAAGAGGGCAGTCAGTACGCAATACACGCGCCCTGATCCTTGCCCCCACGCGGGAACTTGCCGCCCAGATCGGTGAAAGTTTTTCCAAGTATGGAAAACACACTCGTTTACGCTCTGCGGTGATCTTTGGTGGCGTAAGCCAACATGGTCAAACCAAGCAGCTCGATCGTGGGGTCGACATCATCGTAGCCACACCGGGCCGATTGCTCGACTTGGTGTCACAAGGCTTCGTCGACTTGAGTCACGTCGAGTCCTTTGTGCTTGATGAGGCCGATCACATGCTTGATATGGGATTTTTGCCGGATGTTCGCCGTATCATTGCAATGATCCCCAAAGATCGCCAAACGTTGATGTTTTCAGCGACGATGCCAACCGAGATTCAAACCCTCGCTAAGCAAGTCTTGCATGATCCTATACGTTTGCAAATTGATCCTCAGAAGCCGGCTGCAGAGTCGGTAGACCAGTTGATCTATCACGTGGGGCAGAAGAACAAGCCGGCGCTTTTGGCGCACCTTCTTCGTTCGCGGAAGGATCCCAGCACCATCGTGTTTACTCGCACCAAACATGGCGCAAACGCCGTCGTTCGGAAGCTCGAAACGATGGGTATCAAGGCCGAAGCCATTCACGGAAATAAGTCGCAGTCGGCTCGTCAACGAGCTCTCGACGGCTTTAAATCAGGCGAATTGAAGGTCTTGATCGCCACCGACATAGCGGCACGTGGAATCGACGTGAGCGGAATCGGGCATGTCATCAACTTTGACCTGCCGCAAGTTGCAGAAACCTACGTACACCGCATCGGCCGTACGGGTCGCGCCGGTCGATCAGGATGTGCCACTTCGTTTTGCGGGCCGCACGAGTCGGGGTTGCTGGGTGACATCGAGAGTTTGCTTCGCAAGCGAATCACCGTGGGTCGTGATCAACCGACCTCCACCATGTTGACCGATTCGGATCGAAATGAGGCCGACGCCCAAAAGCCAGGTGCAGGGCGCGGCAAGCGGTCATCGAAAGAAACGACTACCGCTGTTCATGCCAGAAAGTCGGCCGAGGCGGATAGTCGCAAACGTCCTGAACACATGAGAGCAAGGAAGGCCAAGACGCCAACCAAGCAGTCTATGGTCGAGTCTGTACTGATTCGTAAGGGGCGAGTGAAGCCGAAGGCGAAATCGAGTCATTTCTCGGATCCGTCACCGCTACTCAAACCGTGATATGGTTTGATTCGACTTGGCGTTAAAGAATGGTTTGCAGGAGATCGTTCACGGCGAACGGTCGTGTCGCCACGAAGACCTCCCCAGCACTCACGCCCGCAGCATGGCCACTGACCATTGCGGCGGCGCGGATGCGGTCGATGAAGGTTGATTTGTGCGCAAACTGAGTTTGATAGCAAGCAATTGAGTCCAGCTTTGCCTGAAGCGTCTCCGTGATATCAACGGTAATATGGGACGCTTCACCTGGCATCACATCGGACTCGCATGCCAGCCGAAAATAAAGTTGCCTGGGGATCGAGTGAACTGGCAAAGCTCCAAAAAACTCGTCCCATTTACTGAGGCGGCTGTAGAACACAGCCGCGTCGGTAATTTGCATCGCTTGGTAGTGATCGGGTGACGCCATGGGTGTCTTGGCACCAAATCCGATGACGAGTTTGGGCCGCCAAATGCGGAACTGCTTCGCTAAGGCGACACGATGTTCGAACGTGTCAAACAGTTGTCGATTGGGCAGGTTGAGGTTAACACGATGATGGATGCCGAGAGCTGCCGCCGCCGCCTCAGCCTCGGCCAATCGCACGGTTGGACCTGGCGAATGCGGAGTGGGTTCTCCGTCGGTAAGGTCGACAATTCCAACGCGATAGCCTTGGCTAGCTAGTTTCGCCAATGTCCCACCGCAGGCGATCTCGACGTCATCCGGATGAGCACCGACTGCGATGACATCTAATTTTTCCGCGTCGCTCACGGCGACGTCGATGCATTGGTCTCGTTCGACGCTTGCCATTCTATTGGTTCCTTGATCGCTCACTAACTTCCAAGGCTCACGAGTCTAGCGGAAATTGTGTTTGGGCCACATAGAGCCTCCCATGGTCCGACGAATCAGTACAAACCATTTCGCCGCACTGCCGGTAAAGACGATTCGATTATTTTGGAGAAAGACTGGTTTTTCTGTAGGCGATGTCGCAGAAATCGTCATAATTAAGGAAGAGAGCAGGGTTGGTTTCGAGTCGGAATCGGCCCTTTCATTGTGCTTAAAACGGAGTGCCCTATCGATGATTGATAAGTGCGACCCTCAGGAGATTTGTCGGCGTGCATCGGAGGCGCTCGCGACCAGTAGCGTCCAAGAGATAAGAACTCTTCATGTTAAGCGCGAGCGGGATTCGCTTCGTGTGACAGGGCGTGTCGGAAGTTTCTATCACAAGCAGCTTGCTCTTGAGACCATTCGCAGCGTGTCGCGCGGAATGCGAATAGACAACGGCGTTGACGTCGCCTAGCGGTCCAGGGGAACGGAACGGAATCGCCTGCTTCGTTCCGAGCCCGTGTCGTATACGCGGTGCGTTAGGCGTGCCGTGTCGACCATTGGTGGTCAGACTGATTCGGTTTTGTTCTGTCTTTTAACGAAGCTCGGATGGAAGACCGCTGTAACCGATAAGCCGTGGCGCAGCGACTGTCCCTCCGCGTCCATGCCTCCCGCTCCGCGTTCTGCGCTCTCGCTCCGCGTCCATGAGACGCGGATTCTACTTAAGGAGTCTATCGGTGGGATGTCACGACCATGCGACGGCAGTCGGTTGGGTTGAAAACTGACTGCGGGTGAGCGTCGTCGGAGTAATCGTCATTTTCCTAAAGCGGGAAGTTGTCTCGTCGCCTTTTTTAGCGCGATTCAATTTAGTAAGTGGGCACCGTTTGGAAGTTCGTCCTAATGTTGTGTCGTAACGAGATGGATGTGTCCTGCGTCATGAATACCACCGCTTAAAGCATCCCCCCGTGCGAGGCGGGGTCGGTTCTTCGGAATCGGCCTCGCCTTTTTTTGTTTTTACACCCGAGCATTGGATGGGTATGTCCCAATGCGGTGCTTGCTTTCTATGGGTTTCGCGACGCGAGCTTTCGAAGCAACATCACACCCGCACGCTCTTCTTCGAGCGGTTTATGAGCGAGCGTTCTGCGAATAGCCGATAGGATCGGCGTGTTCTTAAGCGAGATAGAATCTCTGGCTACGGCCGCTAGTTCGGTTTGTCGGATACCGAATCGATCATCGAGAATGCTTGAACTCAAGCCGATAATCGCTTCGCCGGCATGGAGGGTGAACTCAGACTGATACATGCGACAGTCGATATGCGAACCAAGGGGGGCTGCTTCATTGCCGTTATACAATGGACGATACCCTCGCTTGCTTGTGATGAGGGCCTGCAGGAAACCGGCCGATGCAAATTCTCCCTCACCGGTCTCAGGGTCGAGTTTGACGTAAAGCATGGATAGAAGTTGATCGCCGGTATTGGTTTGCCACATCGAATCGCTGACTCGACGAAGCATTTCTGCGGCAGTATGGCGGTAGTTGCTATGGGCGGCAAAAGCGGCTCTCGCCGTCGCGGCGATCATCGCTGCATCCATTTCGCGGAGTGATGCTTCTGCGAACGCGAGTGCGATCGTACCGTCGGGCAGTACATCCCATGCATGCCATGAGCGGGCCCACGGTCGTGGCGACTCGGTCCACCCGTCCACGACGATGTCTGGCGCGAGTTCCATTGCGGGCGGTAATTGACGCATCTGCCACTGGGTAGCTGCCTTGATCGAAGTGCTTGTCAGATTCCACTTCGCACGCTCGCGGTGAAGGGCGGCGCGTGATAGTTCGTTGGCGAGGCTGAGCGAGGCAAGTTGGGCCGCAGCGCCATCACGTTCGCTGAATTCTTGTGGTTCCTTAGACCATAGCCACAGCGTGCCAATCGGCATGTCGTCTTCTTCGATCTTGGCGACGATACCCGAAGCGTATTTCTCGGGGCTGTTCCAAGTGGTGGAGAGCGTGCCGACGAGATCATCGATCAGAACTACATCACGCACTAGCGACTCAAGATCGCCGCGGCTTCCCCTTAAGGTCCGAGGTGGTGCTGCGATGCGATCAGCGGCTAAGCCATAGCTGGCGCGTAGCTTCAGAGTGGTCGTATCATTGTCCAATAAATAAACTCCAGCTGCATCGCATCCGGTTGCGGCCGCAGCTCGCTTGAGGAGCCGTTCCAGTCGTTCGAGTAGTCGGCAGGATTGGTCAGGAGTGCCTGTGGGTGTTGAGGTAACGGCAAGTTCTGCTTCCTGAGTTCGGTATGCCGCTTGCGTTTGTTCGAGTCGGCTCGCTAACTCTGTGGCTGCGGCCGCCAATTGTTCGGCTAGGTCTCGATTAACCGATGGCGAATCGAGGTGCGAATCGGCATCACCGGCAATCGACCCGTCATACGCCGGCAAGAGTCGAGGGATGGCGACAGAATTCTTAGCCGTTGCGGGTTTTGACTTTGCCCCGAGATCTGACGGATTGCTCGAATGCGAGCGATCGACCCGCCATCCGGTCGCGTCGGTGTAGGCCTTCCAAAACTGCGAGATCGGGTCGACCGAAAGTTCAAAATTGCGAGAATTATCGCGAGCCGGTGCGTTATGGAGGCGGAGGTAGGGCGGTATGGTCCGAGTCACGGCAGGTTTTCTCGCGGCGTTTTTCGCTCCGTTGCGGTCTCAATTCCACTGTCACTTGAGCCATGTCTTCGGCGACCAATAACGCGAAGCAGGAACAAGCGGAGATGACGTTGAGGATCGACAATCACGGTGCGAGTGATATGGCTCCGGCGATCCTTGCCTCAACACGTCCCTCGCCTCCGGCGTAGCGACGATGATTCTTCGTAACAAGAAGACAATCGTCACGCCGAATCCCTTACCTGATCAAAAGAGTTGACCAAGTCGTCAATCTTTCTCTAGCTTGATGTTCCTGACGGAACATTCATTAGGACCGCTAGAATTTAGTGTTACTTAGAATCGTTGAACCGTCAGGGAACGATTTGCCCGCGCCCTGCATAACGTGCCTCGGTGTCAGGCCTTGTACTGCGCCTCCCGAACGATTTTTCATGTGCGATGGCGAGATCAGTTCGGTGTGTCCTTAGGCGTTCGCATGCCTTGGGATTTAAGGAGACAACGCGTCAACAGGCATCAGTGGTTCGAAATGGGTCCGTTCAAGATTGGGAAGCACGGTGACCGGTTGGCTCCCTCGCTTTCGGCGGACCCACTGTGCCAATTCGAAACCCTTGAGCCATGCGTGATGCTGCAGGCGGCTCCACGCTGAATTAGGAACGATTCTTAAACGGATGAGTCGGCGTGGTTCAGCCGTCAGTCTCGCCTTATAGGGCTCGTCCCCGCGCATGTAATCGACGCCAGGTGACTTATGTTTGTAGGCGTAAAGCAACGTTTCTACGTTCATAATATGCCCAGTCTTCAGATCGGAGTAACGCGTATCCATGCCGGTACTGTAGCCAAACAAAGTTCCGTCAGAACCAATCAATTGGAAGTCGCCACCGATCATTTGATCGTTGAGTCGGACCGTGGCAAGTCGCAACTTCCCTTTACGATAAAAGGCTTGCGCGACATCGTGGACGAATTCACGAAACTTTGGTTCGGCATACGAGCCGGGTTGCCCCACCTCATTCCATCGACGTTGGTGAACTTGAATGAACGCATCAAGCGTTTCCCGAACGTCACTTTCAGACTGCGGTGAAAAGCGAGACAGTTCCGGGGTGCCGTCGATTTTTTCAGAGAAACGACGGGTCTTTCGTCGCTCCTGACTACTGAGTTTTTTAAGATAATCCTCCCATGTATCCGTCGTTGCTTTGAACCATGTCGACATCCTTGATTGTGCATGGGCGGCGGCTCCTCCGTCCTTCAGTCCTTGAGCCAATGCAATCATCGCTTGATCGCCCTCAATGATTCCGTCCATGTCGAGTAGCGACCAGCCGTCATAGCGGTCACCCGCGATGGACGCTAGCCACTGCCCCATTTCGCGTCCGATTTGACTTGCGTCCTCGGGTCGGCAAAGTACGGACAAGCCATCGCTACAAGCGTTACCGTCTCCTACAAACCGCAGGACGCTTCCGTGAAGGCCTGACTTGTAAAGCGGCAGAATTCCGCGGACATCGCCTTGTTCGTCGCGTGCGATCACAAAATAGGAGTTCTCGTCGCTTCCGAAGTGCTCCCACCAATTCAACAACCAGTCCGACTGTCGAAAGGGTGAATTTCCGGCTAAGTCGTCCCAAAGCGTTCCGTGGTCTCGCCACTGGTCGCCGTTCGCCGCTCGTTCAAACCGATACATGAAAACCTCGCTACAAAACCTTCCATTGTTGAGCAATTCCAACGCCATTCGGTGATCATGCTCACGTTAAAGTTAGGTTACGCTGTGACAATTCGGACATGGAATCACTCCTGATGCATCAAGGTTCGATCGCCAGATTCGATAGGGATGATGCAATCGCTAAAGTCGAATCTTCCCATCAAATGGGTTAGACTGAAGCTTCGTCCGACAACGGTTGGGCCATATGTCTCCCCGCATTAACGCATCCATCAAACCTATGAAGATTCCTAAGCACGCCGCGTTGGCATTGACGATTTGTCTTTTTTCGCTGAATTGGCAGGGCAAGCATCAACAGGCGAATGGAGAAGATTGGCCCGCGTTTCGTGGTGCGGATGGGAAGGGGGCTGCCGTGGGTACGTTGCCGAATTCGTGGGACGAATCGGACTACCGGTGGCGTCATCCACTTGGTTCACGCGATGTTGGCTCAATGTCCATCGCCGCTGGTCAAGTCTACCTGCTCGCATTCGACCCGAAATCGTCGTCACTCACTCTTCATTCGGTCAATCTTGAAAGCGGATTAACGACCTGGAAGATGGCGTTTCCGATCGGTGAGTACCACCTGCATGCACGAAACTCCTACGCCGCCAGTACGCCGACGGTGGCACACGATCGCATCTACATCGCTTACGCTGACGATCAACACACTTGGTTGCGATGTCTCGATACAAAGGGAGTAGAGCTCTGGGCGCGAGACTTTGGTCCTTGGCAGAGCGACCACGGCTTCGCTACCTCTCCCGCAGTGATCGACTCGCTTGTTGTGTTATACGATTCTCAACAAGCTGATGAATTGCCGCCGGGGAAAACACCAAGTCACGAACGAATGATCGCGGTCGATGCCGCGACGGGCGCCGATCGATGGATGACGAGTTTGAACGCGACTCGCACTTGCTATGGGCTACCGGTCGGGTATCGAACCCGAGAGGGGAAGTTGCAGGTAATCGGTGCTGGAACGGGCAACGGCGTTTTTGGCCTTGATGCAGCCAGCGGCAAGTTGCTCTGGGAATTGCCCGTATTTGACAAGCGTGTCGTGAGTTCACCCATCGTTTATGGTGATCTGGTTATCGCCGCGTGTGGAAGCGGTGGCGGTGGAAACTCCGTCGTTGCGGTGAAGATTCCTGGAAATCAATCGGCATCGCCCGAGATGGTTTATCGAGTCGAGCGCGCGGCCGCTTATGTTCCGACCTGCGCCGTCGACGGTGATTGCTTGATGATGGTGTCAGACAACGGCATTGCATCCCGTGTTCGTATCGCCGATGGCGAAGTGATATGGAGTGAACGGTTGGGAGGCAACTACGGCGCGTCGCCAATCGTCGTCGGAGACAAGATGCTCGCAATTTCGCTCGATGGAACCGCATCGATCCTTCAATGCGGAAATGAATTTAAAAGGCTAGGTCAGGTCGCCCTCGGTGGGGCCGTTGGCGCCTCACCGGCCTATGCAAATGGCAAATTGCTCATTCGCGTCGATAGCGAACTGCGTTGCCTTGCGATGGATGCAGCACTTTAACAAGAGCAGACCTGAACGAGCCACTAGGTTTCTTCTTGTCGAAGGGTCGCGAGAACTGAGTAATCCTCCA
Organism: Planctomycetaceae bacterium; assembly: GCA_031411655.1. Taxonomy (GTDB): domain Bacteria; phylum Planctomycetota; class Planctomycetia; order Pirellulales; family Pirellulaceae; genus UBA6163. Next base: position 3,245 of record JANOBM010000012.1, on the reverse strand, counting down.
GCGTCGACGTATCGCCGGCAGATTCTTTTCCTGCGGCGATATCACGAAGCAACCGACGCATGATTTTCCCACTGCGAGTTTTCGGAACTGCCGCAGTAAAACGGATGTCGTCGGGCTGAGCCAACGCACCGATCATTTTACGGACATGTTGCTTGAGCTCTTGGCGGAGTTCTTCGTTTGCTTCGCGTCCGGTGACGGTTACAAACGCTGAAATCGCTTGCCCTTTGAGATCATCGGGTCTGCCGACGACAGCGGCTTCGCAAACTGCCGGATGGCTGACCAGCGCGCTCTCAACTTCAATGGTGCTGAGCCGGTGACCGGAGACGTTGATGACATCGTCAATGCGTCCCATGATCCAGTAGTATCCGTCGCTGTCACGCCGCGCGTTGTCACCGGTAAGGTATTTTCCTGGAACGGTTTGCCAGTATTGCTCGTCGAATCGTTTTTGATCGCCCCAAATGCCGCGAAGCATTCCTGGCCAAGGCTGAGCGATGCACAACATACCACCGTGATCACCTTCCACCTCGTGGCCTTCTTCATCGATGACCACCGGAACCACGCCTGGTAACGGCTTGGTGCACGATCCCGGCTTCGTCGCTGTGATTCCAGGCAAAGGGCTCATCATGATCCCACCGGTTTCTGTCTGCCACCACGTATCCACAATCGGGCATCGCTTGGCACCGATCTTCTCGTGGTACCACATCCAAGCCTCTGGGTTGATTCCTTCTCCTACGCTCCCAAGCAGTCGAAGGCTCGACAAGTCGTGTTTGTCAACATGCTGATCCCCCCACTTGATAAATGTTCGAATCGCGGTTGGAGCCGTGTACAAAATGGTCACGCGATATTTCTCGACCAGCTCCCAAAAGCGATCCTCTGCGGGTTGATTGGGTGCGCCTTCGTACATCAGGCAGGTGGCGCCGGCCGCGAGCGGTCCATAGACGATATAGCTGTGTCCCGTAATCCATCCGCAGTCAGCAGTGCACCAATAAACATCTCCATCGCGATGGTCAAAGACCCACTGAAAGGTTCGCTTGGCCCACAAATGGTAACCGGCAGTCGTATGGACGATGCCTTTCGGTTTTCCGGTGCTGCCGGACGTATAAAGAATGAACAGGGGAGTTTCGCTGTCGAGCGGTTCAGCATCGAATGTCGAAGGTTGGGTGTCGACGACATCATGCCACCAAACGTCTCGACCTTCGGTCATTGGGGTTTTCAGGTCGGTGATGCGAGAGAGGACCAAGCAATGCTTTACCGTCGGTGACTTAGCAAGTGCCTCATCGACGGTTGCCTTTAGCGGTAATACTTTGCCACGACGATACAAACCATTCGCCGTAATGACGAGCTTGGCCGAAGCATCGTTGTTGCGATCAGCGATTGAATCAGCACTGAAACCAGCAAAGATAACACTATGGATTGCACCGATCCGGGCACAAGCCAGCATCGCGATGGGCAATTCCGGCGTCATCGGCATATAGAGACTCACAACGTCGCCTTTCGAGATGCCTAATGACTTAAGTGCCGCGGCGCACTTGCAGACTTCGCCAAGCAATTCTCGATAGGTCAATCGACGGACGTCGCCGGGTTCTCCTTCCCAAATGATCGCCGTTCGGTCACCCCGACCGGCTTCGACATGGGCGTCGAGACAATTGTAGCTCGCGTTCGTTTTTCCTCCGACGAACCACTTTGCATTGGGTGATTGCCAATCGCAGACCTTGGTGAAAGGTTCGAACCAATGAAGGTGTTCGATGGCTTCACGCTTCCAGAAATCGTCACGGTTGTTCAGTGCATCTGCGTACAGCGACTCGTATTGCGCCACAGTGGAAATGACCGCCCTCGAAGTGAATTCCGCAGTGGGTGGAAAAAGCCGGTTCTCGATGAGAACGTGATCAATTTGGGTCGAAGCGGTCTGGGACATAAGGTCTAAAACCCGGGGAGAGGCGAAACGAGGTGGCCACAGCGATGATTCAGCAAAGTTGATTCGATCGCGGAACGTAAATAAAAAGATCGTGGTTAGTTTAACCGTAGCGTGTGGCGAATGAATGCCAGTCAAAAAGAATCGGCGCCAGGTTGAGCGAAAAAGTCTGCAATCTGCTTTGTTCAGGCTCGGCAATCGATTACAACTCGACTCAGCGTGAAAACCATTCAATGCCCGACTGTAATCCCTTCCTGCCGCCCCTTCCTGTAACCCCGGCTTCCCGCGATGAACCGCTCCGTTCGCATCCAGTTGTCGATGATGATGTTTCTCCAGTTTTTTGTTTGGGGGGCTTGGTACGTGACGGCACCGAACTACCTGGGGAAAATCGGTTTTACGGCGAGTGATTTTGGGAACACCTATTCCGTTGGCCCCATCGCAGGTTTGATTACACCTTTGCTTGTCGGCCTAATCGCCGATCGGTTCTTTTCGGCACAAAAAGTTCTTGGCTTTTTGCACATCCTGGGCGGGCTGATTTTGTTTGGTGCCACGACGGTGATGCGAGGTGAATCGCCTTCCCCAGGAGTATTAAACTGGGGTTTCTTGTTGGGTTACATGTTGACCTACTACCCGACGTTGGCGCTGACAAACACAATCGCCATGAAAAATATGACTAACCCGGAAAAGGAGTTCCCGGGAATACGTGTCATGGGGACGATCGGATGGATCGCTGCCGGATGGGCGTTAACCCTTGGTGGGTTGGAAACGAATATCGGCATGTTCTATCTCGCCGCGTCAGCGTCGCTACTTTTGGGCGCGTTTAGCTTCACTTTGCCTTCAACGCCGCCAGTGCAATCCGGTCCGGTATCGCTGAAGCAGCTTTTTGGCATCGATGCCATCGTCCTGCTGAAGGATCGTTCTTATCTGACCTTTATCGTGTCATCGCTTTTGATTTGCATTCCACTTGCATTTTATTACCAAATCGCAAGTCGCGTCGTGGAGTTAACGGGATTGCCCGTGGGAACTACGATGTCGCTGGGGCAGATTTCTGAGATTGTCTTTATGCTTGTCATGCCATTCTTTTTCGCCCGGTTGGGTGTCAAATGGATGCTGGCTGTTGGCATGTTGGCCTGGGTGGTTCGCTATGCACTTTTCTCGTTTGGTGCACCGAGCGAACTTCGTTGGGCGATCATCACGGGGATCGTTCTGCACGGGATTTGCTACGACTTCTTCTTTGTAACTGGGCAAATCTATACGGATAAAAAAGCTCCAGGACCAATTCGTGCTCAAGCTCAAGGCTTGTTAGTTATGTTGACCCTTGGGTTGGGAATGA
>JANOBM010000011.1:0-34957 GCA_031411655.1 Planctomycetaceae bacterium | reverse complement strand
TAGAACACTTGCTTGAGCTTCTGTCGCCTTCCCAGCCTCGTCAGTTGACGGAGTTGTTACCGAGTGAGTCGATGGTATCACTCGCGGATCTCGAACTCGAAGTAGCAGAAGTCGGTTGGGGCAAAGCTTTGAGGTCCCAGGTGCTTGTCGAAGGTGATGTGAGTTGCCTGATAGAAGTCGGGTCGGACTTTTGGTCGTCTGGCTTGTACGCCCACGCTCCAGCCCTTCATGCGCTAACCATTGGAAAGCAGTGGAAACAGTTCGCAACAAAATTCGGAATCCAAAATAATCATGAGGGGTCGGTTGTCTTTGTGGTCAAAGGTGACGGCAAAGAGTTATTTCGATCTCAGGTTGTTCGCGATCATGTCGCCCGTGAGGCAGTGGTCGACGTTGCCGGTGTCACTTTACTGGAACTTGTTGTCGAAGAGGCGGATGGTAGCACACGAGACGACTGGGGCGTTTGGCTTGATCCGCAATTGCATCGATAAGCGTCTGGTTTAATGAACACCGTCATGCGGTTCACGATGGAGGGGCCTTCTGTCTCCATGATCGAAGATAGTACCTCACGGCGGCTCCCTGGTAGTTGAGATCGAAGTGGCGACAACGTCGTTGGCAAGATCGGCAGTTGTCGTTGCCAACCCTCATCCGCTAAGATGACAGGGACTGGTAGCCTGGGGCTGTAGTCATCGAATGATCGTTCGCTACCTGGAAAACATAAGAAATGACGACTTACCCAAACGACGAAGATGGTGCGGCCTTGGCCGATCTTGCCGCTCAAGGCGTCAATATGTCGGAACCACTCTTGATCGAGTTTCCCGTTGCTGCGGCAGATGAGGAATCTGCGAACGCCATTGGCGAAGCCTTGGCAGAGGCGGGCTATGATTCTCACATCGAATTCGATGAGGGGGAGCCGGATGAGGACGGAGAGATCGATCCTGACGACGATGAATTCGGACCGTCATGGACTGTTTACGCAAATGTACACATGGTTCCCATCTACTCCGAAATCGTCCGTATCCAAGCGGAGCTAGATAAGATAGCGCGACCACTTGGTGGGAATTCGGACGGCTGGGGAGTGTTCCTGGACGGTGAGTCGGAAGATGAGGACTATTCCGAATAACAAATGCATGCGCCTGGGTAAGCGGTCAGCCTCCTGAATAAATTTTCTTGCGGGTTGATACCGAACCCAAGAGGTATGTTCGTCGGATCAAGCGACCAGTGGATCTGAGTTACGCGTGCCACATCGTTAGCGGTTTCTAACTTGGTGGGCAAAGTCTGAAAAGCGGCTGCAGACTTCCGCTGTTGATACAGCAACGCAGCCGCGGGGTTGAAGGCACCGTTTGAACGACGTTGCCACTCGTCACAGCGATAGCGGATCTGAAAAGGGTTTGGCGAAGGTTCCGTTATTGAATCCACCAGTGATTGAATGAAGCGGGAGCATTTGTCTTCGCAACGGATTCATGCGGAGGATGTGAACGACGACTGTGACGTCAACGCGATCGCTGCGCTGCTGGTCATCAACGCAATCGCCAACGGCAGCGTCTGTATTCGAATGCTGGATTTTCAAGTCGTCGATTAAGCGACGGGTGATAAAACTTAAAGACCGTGTATAACTTTGCTAGTAGACCAAGCGAACGGTTTGGCTGAATGTTGACTATTCAAGCAAAAGTGTAGGTGATTCGTGACTGATTTCCCAAAGCTCGATTTCCTAGTTATCGCGCCCCATCCTGATGATGCGGAACTTGGCATGGGTGGGACGATCATGAAAATGGTTGTGCAGGGAATGCGAGTGGGGATTTTGGACCTGACCAGCGGTGAGCCGACTCCCCATGGCAGCGAAGCAATCCGTAAGCGGGAAACGGAGGCCGCGACGCGGATCCTTGGCGTTGCATGGCGAGGCAACGCCGGCCTGCCCAATCGCTCCGTGGAACCAACGCTGGAAGCGCGAGCGATCGTTGCGGGCTACATCCGTCAATTGCAGCCAAGATGGCTATTTGCGCCTTATTGGGAAGATGCACATCCCGACCATGTTGCGGCAACGCAGCTTGTCGAAGCCGCACGATTTTGGGCTAAGCTTTCGAAGACTGACATGCCGGGCGAGCCGTACCACCCCGAGCGCATTTACTACTACTATTGCATTCACCTTCGGCTTGCGGTGAATCCAAGTTTCATCGTCGACATCAGCGACCAGTGGGATGCAAAGCTGCGCTCGATTCGGGCCTACGAAAGTCAGTTCATCACAGGACGTGACACGACTCCACCGACACTGATCGACCGCTTTCGAGACGATGGTGCTTATTGGGGACGGCTCATCAATCGCCAATACGGCGAGCCCTTTGCGACCCGCGAGCCGCTTGCGATCGAATCACTTCGCGACCTGTTTTAATCGCTCCTTTACTGCTTCTTAAGATCGGCATAGGTGCGTAGTTGGTACGGGATTTTTACGTAGTCGAGGACACGGCAAAGACCGCGAGTCGCTACTCCGAAGCCGTCTGGACCGCTGAATCCGCCGAATTGTCCGCCGCCTTTTACGTGAGGTTCTAAGTCCAAGAAGACTCCGTCGACGCCTCGAGCGGCCATACGCGCATGGACCTGAGGCAGATAGCTTGCGAAGTCACGTAGGATCGCTTCATGGCCGCAGTCGCCCTCATCGGCGGGTACAAAGTGACTCAGTGATGCTTCGTCCACGTGCTCGATGCGTCCACGTGGATTGGGGTCGTGGTAGTCTTTGATATGCATCCAACCAAGGCTTGGTTTCATGGCAAGATATTGGGCGTAGGTCTCGTCTGCCGTGAATCCTTGCGTGACGATATTCGCCCCATCAAAAATGGTCACCATTGCTGGATGATTGACTTGTTTGTGCATCATCGCCAGCAGGTCGCCGTTTTGTCCTACCAGGTTTGCCTCGACTTCCAGTCCAAACGTGAGGCCATACCGATCACAGACTTCTGCGATTTGGCCCAGTTGATCGCACGCCTGATCAAGATGTGATTCCGGCGACGAACCTTTGGGATGATAAAAAGCAAAGCCCCGGATCAGCTTCGATCCAAAGGCTACGGCCAACTCACAAGCGCGATGAACGTCTTCTTTCAGATACCTGTCAAAGGGAACAAAGCGGTTTTTAGTTCCGTCGTCTTCATCGCGGAGTTTCACTTTCCCGATGGGTGAACCGATGCTGCTAACCGACAATCCGTAATCGCACTGCATCTTCTTGAGATGTTCGATTTCAGAGTCCGTAAGCAGCATCACGTTCTTGATGCCTTGGCCGGCGTCGACAAAACGGAGCGAATGGTATCGGAATCCGAGGGCTGCGAAGGCGGCGTATTGTTGAACGGCGAGCTTTTCGTTAGCGGCTTCGTCGGAGAATCCGCTGAGCAGAACAGGAGGTAACATGGTTGGACTTGGTGAAAGGGAAACTTGGCCGGTCGAGGTTCTTATTTTTCTTCGGGGTTCTTATTTTTATTCGGGGTGGGTCACAATGATGTTGCTGTTTAGACCACCACGAGGTGTCCATCGACTTTCAACCTTTACCCTCCGAGGTTTGACGACGGCAAGGAAGTCGTCCATGATTCGGTTGGTGACCGCTTCATAAAAAATGCCCTCGTTACGAAATGCCTGCAGGTACATCTTCAGGCTCTTCAGCTCGACGCATACTTTGTCGGGGATATACGTAAAAACAATCGTCCCGTAGTCAGGTTGACCGGTTTTCGGACAAACTGAAGTAAATTCGGGGCAATGGTGTTCGATTGTAAAATTGCGGTTAGGGCTGGGGTTGTCGAAAACTTCCAGCAGCCCGCGAAAAGAGTCGCTCACGTTGATTTCTCAAGAATCGTCAGTATCGGCCTCCACAAATAGAGACACAGGTTTTCAGATTATGCACGCGGGCTCAACAATTCCCAACCGGGGCGAAGACAATCTTCGTAGCGAGTCTGCTAGACCAAAAGCTGCCGAGGCCGAGGCGATGGCGTCGTCGATTCGGATTGCCGAGACATTTACCAGTTTGCAAGGTGAAGGCAAGCTAACGGGCACGCGAAGCTTCTTCATTCGGACTTCCGGTTGCAATTTACGTTGCTGGTTTTGCGATACCCCGTATGCGTCCTGGGAACCTGAAGGTGGTTTTCGGAGGGTTAGTGAATTGGTTGCGGAAGCGATCGATTCTCACTGTTCTCACGTCGTGCTTACCGGCGGTGAACCGCTTCTACCACTTCTAAGTGTCGAATTGGTCGAGCGTTTGAGGTCTGCTGGGTTGCATGTGACGATCGAAACGGCGGGCACGATCGATCGACCGTGCATCGCGGACTTGATGTCGATCAGTCCCAAGTTACAGGGTAGTGGCCCTGAGCATACCGACGTCAACGGCCGCGAGAAGCCAGAGGGAAGTGAAATGCCGAGCACGACGCGGGCTCGGTGGGCTTCCAGGCATGAGCAAACTCGTTGGCGTCCCGAGGTGATTGCGAAACTTATCAGCCGTGCGACCGATTACCAAATCAAGTTTGTGATCGACACGCCGGCAGACTTCACGCATTGTGCAGCAGCGGTTGAAGGGTTGCTAATACCGCCGGAGCACGTCTGGATCATGCCGCAAGGGACGGACGATCAAACCCTGGACTCTCAGAGGGAATGGCTTGCGCCGCTTGTAGACTTAGCTGGGTATCACTATTGCGACCGAATGCACGTGAGGTGGTACGGCAATCGTCGCGGAACGTGACGAGCGCCGCCCCATAAGGCAGTTCGCAGTGGAATTGCCGCTCGCGATCGACTCGACGCCGAAGTGGCTAGACGTTTGTGCTATGACTGCAGTAAAGAACTGATCTTTGCGACGACAAGTGTTAGTGACTTGGCAGCCATCTCAAAGTTGGTATGAGTACTGACATCTGGCTGAATGTCGACAAACAACGAAGCCGCTGACTTTAGCTTAGCGAGCTTCTTCTTCGCCATCTTGATATAGGCTTCGTCGTCTTCAGCCTGTTTGGCGGGAGCAACGGCCAAAATGAAATCGTAGAGCTCACGCGCAATGTCGCGCAGCTCCTCATCATCAATCGCTTCGTCGCTATGCTTGATGAAGGTTCTAACCATCCAAAGGTGCGACAATTGTTCGTCAATCGCACTGACCGTGGCAGTCACGTCGTTATTCGCTGTATCGCTCATGGTCGTCGTTGCAGGGGACCTCGTTACGGAAACGGAAAAGGGAAGTTTTGCAAAATCGGATGATGGCTACACGCGGGCCATAAGTCAAAGGCGATTAGGGTAGGTTGACACTAAATTTGCGGATTTTGACTTGGCGGGCTCGGAATAGGGCCGTCCGTGGATGGTTTTGGAGCAGGCTTGGGCGCGGTGACCAGCACCGTAACGGCTCCCAGTATTGTAACGAAGAGGGCCGCGACAAACTTGACGTCGATCCGTCCCCAGCTCGCGTTTTCGGTCAAAGTGGTAATCGTATTCATGACCGGCGCTAGGCCAAATACCAGCGGCATGACAAAAATCGGTTTTCCGCCGAAGTTAAACGCATAAATCAGTCCGAGCGCTCCGATGGCCCCGGCGGCGCCGCCGGCAAGGCTCCACAGTAGTCCAGGTGTATTCCACTCGCCGCTTGTTTTTAAGACGGCAATCAACATCAGCGGCATTGCAACTGCGATGATGAAATAGGCAATCCCCACACACAAAAACGGCCGCAATCGGCTTCCGCCCATTTTCATTTGCCCTTTGTGCAATACCGGACCGTACGAACCCCAGGACACGACGGCACCCAAGATGGCAATGACCATTAATGGGAAATTGACGCTTGTCGACTTGTCAGCGGGCGCTAGGACACGCGCCGCAGTGAGTTCGGGCGCAGTGAGTTCAGGCGATGAGTCCTGGGAAACATTGTTAGGGAGCGACGCGTCTTGGACGACAACTTTTGGAACGATCACTTCGTTGGGTGACGGCGCACCAGGGCGAAAGAACAGGACACCCGCACCGCCGATCGCGGCCATGGCGATTCCGACTAAAAACAGGAAGCGAACTTTTTCGAAGTTTTTTCCCATGGCCATCGTCACCAGCGTGTTGATAACGGGGGCACCGCCGAAAACAAGCGGCATCACGTAGACGGGTTTTGCACCCGCGCTAAATGCAACAATTACACCCAGTGCTCCAAACGCGCCGACGGCACCAGCGACCAAGCTTAGGATGATGCCGTCTTTAGACCAGTGGCCTTTTTCGCCTTTCATTTGAAGCAGCAAGGTGGGCACAACCACCGCGATCAAAAAGTAGGCAAATCCGACGCCGACAAACGGTCGAAGTGCATCATGCATGGCCAAGTTGCCGTGGTGCATGAGCGGCCCATAGTTACCCCAAGACGCAATCGTGACGAATACAAACGGCAAGAACGCTAGAGCGCGTGGCATGGAAGGGCTTTCGAGGGAGTACAGTCGGGGTGAACGAACGGGAGGACGTCGTTGCTGGGCAGGTCACACGTTAAACAGGAAGTGACAGATGTCACCGTCTTGCATGACATAGGCTTTGCCTTCCACTCGCAGTTTACCGGCTTGGCGAATTTCTTTCTCACTTTTGTAGGTTTCGAGGTCAGCCAGATTGTAAATTTCGGCTCGTATGAACCCGCGTTCGAAGTCGCTATGAATCACTCCGGCGGCTTGAGGCGCGGTGGCACCGATGGGAACGGGCCACGCACGAACCTCTTTCTCGCCGGCCGTGAAATAACTTTGCAGCCCAAGGGTTCGGTAGGTAGCGCGAGCAATGTGATTGAGTGCTGGTTCGGTAAGACCGACGCCTTGAAGCATTTCATCTCGATCAGCCGGATCAAGCTCTGCGATTTCCGCTTCTAACTTAGCGCAAACACAAACGACGCTGGCTCCGACAGCTGCCGCTTTCTCCCGCACTTTCGCAACCAGCGGTGACTTGCCTTCGAGGTCGTTTTCGTCGACGTTGGCGACAAAAAGGATCGGCTTGGCGCTCATTAAACCGTAGCTTGAGAGCGCCTTCGCTTCCGCATCTGCGAGTTCAAGAGTACGAAGCGGAGCATCGGTCGCGAAATGAGCTAAGCACTTTTGAATGGCTGCGACCCGAAGCTTCGCTTCCTTATCACCGCTTCGAGCGGTCCTTTCGGCTTTTGCCAGCGAACCCTCCAAGGCTTCGATATCGGACAGCATCAATTCGGTTTCGATTGTGTCCATGTCGGCAATCGGATCGACTTTTCCCTCCACGTGAATCACGTCTGGATCCTCAAAACAGCGAACGACTTGAACGATCGCATCCACTTGGCGAATGTGGCTGAGGAACTTGTTGCCCAGCCCTTGCCCTTCGCTTGCACCCTTCACAATGCCGGCAATGTCGACAAGCTTGAGCGCTGACGGAATGACCTTTTGAGGAACGATGTACTTGGTGATTCGGGTCAGTCGATCATCGGGAACGCTCACGATCCCTTCGTTCGGCTCGATCGTACAAAAGGGATAATTTGCGCTTTGAGCAGCCTGAGAACTGGTCAGAGCATTGAATAAAGTGCTCTTTCCAACATTCGGCAGACCAACAATTCCAGCTTCCATCAGATCAATTTCGGGGTTCAGGGTTCGGTCGATAACAATGTGTTGAGCAAGACATTTAGCAAGACATCGGGCACATCCTCAGCGATGAGGTTCCGTCATCTTGAATGGGTCGAGCGCCGCGTGGAGCGTGGCGTTATCAAGGATTTTCTTCTCTTTGGCGAGTTCACGAATCGTTTTGCCACTTGCGAAAGCTTCTTTGACGAGTTTTGCCGCCTGCTCGTAACCGATCAGTGGATTAAGGCTGGTTGACATCGAAAGACTTTGTTCGACCGCGGCCTCACAAGCTTCCTCGTTGGCCTCGAGTCCATCCACACAGAATTCGATAAATGCAAGAATACCCGCTGCCATCAGGTCGATCGATTCGAGTGCCGTATGCCCCATCACCGGCATCATGATGTTGAGCTGGAAGTTTCCACCCGACGCACCGCTGATCGTCATGCAAGTGTCATTACCGATGACCCTCGCGCAAAGCTGCATCATGGATTCACACATGACGGGATTCACCTTTCCAGGCATGATCGAGCTTCCCGGTTGGCGATCGGGAAGAATCACTTCAAAGAACCCACATCGAGGTCCACTTCCTAGCCAGCGGATGTTATTGGCAACGCCAAACAGCGTTTGAGCAATGCACTTGAGGCTTCCGTGGGAGTCGACGAGTCCGTCGCGCTGCGCGTTGGCCTCGAAGTGGTTGACCGCTTCGACGAATGCGATGCCGGTCCGTTCGGCGAGGATCGCGGCCACTCGCGATCCGAATTCTGGATCGGTATTGATTCCGCTGCCCACGGCTGTTCCACCGACGGGCAATTCCAGCACAGCGTCTCGCGCGGACTCAGCGCGCCGAATGGACAATTCAATCTGTCTGGCAAATCCACCAAACTCCTGCCCTAGCCGCAGTGGTGTGGCATCCATCAAGTGCGTCCGGCCAATCTTGATCACCTTGTCCCACTGCTTCGCCTTTTCATCCAGAGCCAAGTGGAGGTTTTTGAGTGCCGGGAGCAATCGCCACTGGATTTCCATTGCGACGGCGACATGGATCGCAGTCGGAAACGTGTCGTTGGTGCTTTGCCCCATGTTCACGTGGTCATTGGGGTGAATTGCCTTTTTGTCGTCAAACCGATCACCGCCAAGGATTTCGATGCCACGATTGCTGATCACTTCGTTGACATTCATGTTGCTACTCGTTCCCGAACCCGTCTGAAAGACATCGATCGGAAACTGGTCAGCAAGCTTACCCTCAGAAATCTCTTCGGCGGCGCGGAGCATCGCATCGACTTGATCGGGCGAAAGCGGGTTCTTGCCTGAACCGGTCAACTTGCCGAGATCGTCGTTGGCTCTCCCGCAGGCATATTTGACCAAGCCCATCGCACGAATCAGTGCTGGAGGCAACCGCCAGCCCGAGATGGGGAAGTTTTCGACAGCGCGCTGGGTCTGGGCGCTGTAGTAAGCGTCGGCGGGCACTCGGACTTCGCCCATGGAGTCGTGTTCAATACGATGCTGTGTCATGATGACCGTGAATGGCCTAGCGAGGAAGTCGAATCAGAACGACAAAATAGTACCGGCAAGCGACGAAATGAGGTAGCGGCAGACTGATCGCTGTTTCCCATGCCGCAACCGGTTATGCTATGACGCGAAGTGGTTCAGCGCATGGCGAGCTGCTTTGGACCGTTCCCGCCGGAATCACCTTTTCATTGATTAGCGATCCATGACCCCGATCCTTCTGGCGGAACTCAGTCCGCTGTTTTGGCCGTTTTTTACGCTTGGCGTCGGCATCGCTTCCGTTTTGGGAATGATCATCCTATTACGGATGAACGCATTTCTGGCGATGATCATCGCCGCCTTCATTGTCAGTTTGATGGTTGGGGGCAACGCAGGCGCTCGGATCGCCCAGTCACGACTGAATTCGGTGAATCGGCCGGTGGCAGTGGTTCTCTGGTCGGTAGTTGGATGAACGACAGCGGGTTCTGGGTGTTCGCTAAAATGAGTGGACTGACCGAAGCCGAAGCTTTGAAGAACTGGGCGCCGGCTTGGTGGTATTGGCGTTCGGCGGCCTGTTCTTCTTCAATAGTGTTTAGTCAAATCATGCCGCTGGTTTGATCGCGGAGCGATTGAAGGGTTTTGAGCCTTGAGGGGAGCAAATTTGGATGATCAACCGATAGGAGTAAATGCGGCGACCGGTTGCTTGGCAGTGTTTGCCTCTGCCATGCTTACCGGATTGCTGCTTTTTTTGAATGGAGGAGTGGTGTTAGCCACGCTCAACGCACTGTCATCGGGTGGCTTCGCGATTTTACGAGACGAGCGAGTGACGCAGTTTCTCGTGTTGATTGGGCCAGTGGTGATGGTTGTGATTCAGTGGATCATGATCGATTACGTTCGAACAAGGTTGCTCCGCTCTCGCCAAGCCAGTGCCCAATAAAAAGCCAGTGCCCAATAATAGCAATAAGTATGTCAAGGCGTTTTGGCTGTGCCTTGTTGAGAAATATGCGTTCACCAAACGGAAAAATGCTCAGAAGTGCTGCTTAAAACCGTTATAATCTTGCGTTGGCGACATTTTGGTGAACATTCTGTTTGACGTCAGGCTCCGCCGTCGTGAATAATGTCTCTAGGAACGTTGACGCCACCACCTGCCGTCAGCGGGAACGGTGTTCAAAATCCTTCTCTTGTCTTGTCTCTCAATTGGAACGGATCGATCGTGACACGCCGCACAACTCATCACCGTCATCACCGCCGATTAACGAAGCACCCTGCCCACAACCGCTCACGTGGTTTCACCTCGCGCGTTGCGGTGGGGGAGGCTTCGCTGGCGTCTTGGACGTTGCAAAGGCGCAGTCGTGCACGTTGGTTCTTTTCGTTCTTGGTCTTTGCGACCCTAGCGTTTCTTGCCACCCAGGCTTTCGGCCAAGCGCCGTTTAAGACCGAGAAGCTGGATCCGACGCTTTTGGAAAAAGCACGGGTTTCGGCGATGGAGCAGTCACGAAAAGAGGGTACCAGCAAAATGGACTTTTCCCCACAGTGGGAGCGATATAACGCCTTCGACGCTTACTACAAGAAATACGTGTTTGGGAAATTGAAGGACGACGCGTATGTCGCAGAGTACGGAGCCATCACTCAATCGCTGCTCGACGATCTTGAGCGATCCAGTAAACAGAACGCCCCCGCCGCACCGATTGTCCGCAAAAACATTTTGGATATTGCCAAGCAGATTGCGCCCGCAAACTACCATCCCGCTGCGCGTATCAACGCAACGTTGCTGTTGGCGATGTTGGACGATGCCCCCGAGAACCCACAGACCAAGAAACTCCCCGTTCCCAGCGCCGAGGCGTTTTTAGCGCTTGTTCAACTGTATCGGACCGAAACCAATCCGGACGGAGTGAGGGCCGCGGCATTGCAAGGCATTGCGAGGCACGTCGCTCTGGGGTCCGTGAAGAACCCCCAGTTCCGCGCTGGTGTCTCCAAGATGATGACTGACTTGGTGAATAGCGATCCGCCAGCGGGACGTTCGGCAGCAGCCCACGCCTACCTGCAACGTTACGCCGTCGACATCCTGTCCGTGTTGGCAAACCCCAACGGTTCGGCTGATACCGCCAAGACATTGGTAGCCTTGAGCACCGACAAGGATAATCCCAACCTGATTGCTGCTTACGCGGCGGCAAAAATTTCCGCTCTGCAACCGGGCAAACAAAAGCTCGATCAACTGCCCGAAGTATTAAAGACATGGGCCGCGCGGGCCGCTGACACGTTTGACGGTGAAATCGCGCGGATCGCAAAATTGGACCCGCCAACCCCGGTTCGCGATCAGCCTGCTATGCCGGTCGACGACACAAAGTTGCCGGCCGCTGGTCAAGGAGCTTATGCCAGTCGAAGTTACGAGTCTTCAGGGATGGAGGGGGCCGACCCGATGAGCATGGACACCGCCGAGATGAGCGGAATGAGTCAGATGAGCGAGATGTACGACATGGGCGGAATGGATCCGATGGGGATGGGGATGGCGGCGGCGGCGAAGCCCCAACCGCTCGAAGTCATCACTGCCCGCCGCAGGATTAACCATGTTTTGCAGCAATTGCAAATGGGTGTTACCGGGCAAGTGCTCCCGGGTATGCCGACCAAGCCGGCTGGGTTGCTTGCCTCTGCAGCCGAAGAGGACAAGGAAACGTTTGAAACATGGGTCACGACAGTGAGCGATGTGGTTACGGCCGTGAACGCAAACACACTTGATGACCGCAAGAAATTCGTTGAAGAGCTGGCCGCTCAGTCAGCGATTCTAAGGGGCCTCTCCGGTGTCGATGTTGGTGCTGTTGGCGCTGTAGGTGCAAAACCCGTCGCAGGTGCGCCGGTTGCTCCGGCAATGGCAGGAATCGATGAACTGGATGGACCCGCCGCGCCGCCCGCTGGTGCAGCGGTGGTGCCGGCTCCAGCGGTCGCGGCTCCTGTTGGGCCCGCCGCAGGCCCGGCAGTTGTTCCCGCAGTTCCGGCTCCAGGGTTAGTAGCCCCCCTTGCCCCCGCAGCGGCGGGACCAGCGCCCGTTGCTGCTCCTGCGGGACCAGCTCCCGTTGCTGCTCCTGCGGCAGCGCCGACGGCACCGCCAGCGGCAGCGCCGGTTGTGGACGAGTTGCAGTAGCGACTTGTTGGCGGGTAAGATTGATGGCGGGTCAGGTTGTTGGCAGATTGAATGACGATTCCGCGTTAGAAACGGCTTGAGTAAGCTCGCTTGGACTTGGCTGGGGCGAGCCTCGTAGCTTGCTCGTTCCTTGTCCAGCAAGGACGTTCTAGCGAACACAATCAGGTTGTGTGTGACGCATTCCGCCACTTCAGACGCTAGGCATGCTCGGTTATCGAGCGGACAGCGTTGAGTTGGTCGTTCATTTCTTGAACGGCGGCATCCGCGGCGGCTTGCCAGTGATCGTCGCCGAACTTACCGCGAAATTCCGGTCGATCGTACGCGAAAATGATATGGCGCGAGCTATTAACGATTGCGCCGCGACCCCGCGTATCGAACCCGCCGGCAACATCGCTCGCCGACCCGCCCTGCGCGCCGAATCCAGGAATCAGGATCGGGCTAGTGGGCATCGCGGCTCGCAATTCGTGTAATTGTTCCGGGTAGGTTGCACCGACTACCGAGCCGACCGGGCCGTATCCACTCGCGCCGAGTCGAGTCGCATTAAGCGATGTCACCAATTCTGCTACCCGCAGATAGATCTTTTTTTCGCCCGCGACTTGATCCTGTAGGAATCCACTGCCGGGGTTGGATGTCTTTACGAGCACAAATAAACCACCTGCCACCTCATCGCATCGCTTTACGAACGGTTCGATGCTGTCTTGGCCAAGGTAGGGGCTAACGGTGAGAGCGTCGCACCCCCAAGCGGATTCTGGACCGATAAAGGCGCGAGCGTACGCTTCGGCTGTGGTACCGATGTCATTTCGCTTCCCATCGAGGATCACAAGCAGCCCTTTTCGAGTGCCATAGCGAATGACAGAGCCTAGAGCCGCCATGCCGTCTGGGCCCAGCTCTTCAAAAAACGCCGCTTGCGGTTTAATGACGCCAGCCCTGCCCGCGATCGCGTCAATGATGCCAAGACAAAACGTTTCGTACGCTTTGGCGAGCTCACGTCGATTCTTTGGGTCTTGCACGCGAAGACGGGGTGGCAATTGATCGGGTCGTGGATCGAGTCCCACGCAGATGACCGATCCGGACCTTTGAATGGCTTCGTCCATGCGGTCGCCAAAATGACGCGGCGTTGTTAGGGTAGTCATCTGGATCACGGTTCTCCAAGTCGGTAACGAAGCGGTTATGGGTTTCAAGACAAGCCTAGACGTTGCAAACCGCCAAGGTTAGGCACGAAGCGCTGCGACACAATGTCGCTTTGCGATTGATGGCCTTGTAACGAAGAGTGATTGGGCGTGATACTGTCGCCACGTCGATGGACCAACCGTACCGATTTTGTATCTTCACACCGTTCTTTATGCTGGGTCCGGCCCAAGACTGGACGCGGAAAAATATGGACCGTTTTTTATTTCCACGCTGGATCAACCGCTTAATGCTTCTGCTCGGTGCCGTCATTGCAGGCGGTGGAGTGTATGCAGGAGCCTTGGGCGGTTTGCTGACTGACCCTGAAACGCTGAATGTCGGCTACCAACCGGAACAACCGGTCCCGTTTAGTCATGCCATCCATGCTGGTCAATTGAAGATGGATTGCCGCTACTGTCATAACACGGTTTTTGATGCCGCGCATGCGGCCGTTCCGCCGACAGCGACATGTATCAATTGTCACAGTCCCGCCAACACACAGGGCGCGACTGCCCTTGCGGCTGTTCATCAGGGTAGCAAGAAGTTGGCACCGATTCATGAAAGCTGGACTTCGGGACGAAGTGTTGCCTGGCAACGAGTGCATAATCTTCCGGAGTTCGTCTACTTCAATCACGCCGCTCACGTTCATGCAGGAGTTAGTTGCGTATCGTGCCACGGTCGAATTGACCAGATGGAGGAGGTCTATCAAGCCAAACAGCTTTCGATGGCTTGGTGTATCGAGTGTCATCGCAACCCAACGCCGCATATCCGTCCGAGCGAATTGGTGACGAAGCTTGATTGGGAGCCGCCCAAGGGTGAAGAAGGATTGGCAATGAGCAAGAAGTTGGTCGAGGAAAAGAATATCAATCCTCAGGTGCATTGCGCTGTTTGTCATCGTTAGTCGCAGACTCGCACGTCTGCAAATCACGTGTTCCGCGGGAACGCGATTCCACTTCGAATTTGTTTCTGTCTTTAGTACGCCATGACTCCTAACGCTGCCGCAGAAAAGTCCGCCAAGCCACGCGATCGCTATTGGCGAAGTTTGTCGGAATTTCAAGAGAGCCAAGAGTTCAAGCAGTTCTTGCACCGCGAGTTTCCGGTCGCCGCGTCGGAGTACCCTGAAGGTGTCTCGCGGCGACGCTGGTTGCAGTTGATGGCGGCTTCGATGTCGGTCGCTGGCGCAGTGGGTTGTCGGTACCCGACGGAAACGATCGCTCCCTTCGTGCTGCGACCCGAAGGTCGATTGCCAGGTGAAACGTACAGTCGTTCCAGCAACTTTGAGTTGGCTGGACGTGTCTACAACTTGATGGTGACCAATGTCGATGGCCGCCCGATCAAGATTGAGGGCAATTCGAAGCATCCCTGTGGCGGCGGGACAGATGCGTATGCTCAGGCCTCGATTTTGGGGCTTTATGACCCGGATCGGGCACGCGGCGACGATGGTGCAGTGCTTGGTCGAGACGATAAGGGTCGCGTTGTCGCTTCGCAGTGGGCGGACGCTGAGTCTTACGTTGCGGGGCTAGTGAAGTCGGCCGAGGCGAGTGGCGGTAAAGGTTTTGGCTTGCTGCTTTCGCCTACCCAGTCACCGTCGATCGTTCGATTGGTGAAGGCACTCCGGGAACGTTTGCCACAGATGGTAATCTGCCGTTACGACGGCGTTCATGGCGATACGATGCGCGCGGCGACGAAGGCGGCTCTCGGGTCGGCGAGCAAGCCACTGTTGGATCTCGACAAGGCGAAGGTGGTTTTGGCCTTCGAGTCAGATTTTCTATCTGCGACAAGGAGTGCAAAAACCTTTGCGGTGACTCGCGATCCCGACGGGGAAATGAGCCGGCTATACGTCGTTGAAGGCGGATACACGAACACTGGCGTGGTAGCTGATACTCGCATGGCGATGCGTCCTAGTCAGATGCCTGCCCTATTAAGTGAGGTAGAGCGTCAAGTTGACAAGATGCTCGCTGGCGAAGTTGCTGCCATTGCTCCTGATGACAAGACTCCATTCGATGAGCTTGAGCCGCAGGCGCGAGTCGATCGGTTCTTAAGCGTAGTGTGCCAAGAATTGAAGGACGCCGGTGAGGCTGGGGTCGTCATCGTAGGTGAGGCGCTTGGGGCGGATGCGGTTGCGGCTGGCATTCGGCTCAATAGTAAGCTCGGTTCGCTTGGTAAGGTGCAGCGATTTGTTCCGTTGGTGGATGACGAGCTTGGCGACACGGTTTCGCTCGGAGATCTCGTCCGTTCAATCAATGATGGAAAGTTGGAATCGCTGGTGATTCTTGGCGATAATCCCGGCTACACAGCTCCGGGTGACATCAAGTTGGTCGATGCCATCGCAAGCCTGAAAAATACGGTTTACTTGGGTGAATATGACGACGAAACCTCTAGCAAGTGCGTGTGGTCATTGCCGATGGCACATCCGCTTGAATCTTGGGGCGACTGTATAAGCGACGACGGGCTGTACGGCGTCTGCCAGCCACAAATTTTGCCGCTTCTCGGCGGTCGAACGGTCTCGGAACTACTAGCGGTCATGCTCGGCGAAGACGAGACGGAAGGCCGCAACATCGTTCGTCGCACCGCAGATCGAATCGCAGGTAAGTCGCTGAGTGAACGTGAATGGAGAAGCCTGCTTCATGAAGGATTTAAAGAAGGCTTAGGTGTTTCGCTCGTCGATGCGAAGTTTCAAGGATCGGATAAGCTGCTAACCGATGATGCGCCCGTAGCGACGAATGACATCGATCAGGATGCGATTGAGGTGCTCTTCAATCCTGCCGACGGACTCTACGATGGCCGTTTTGCCAACAATGGTTGGTTGCAGGAGTTACCGCAGTCGCTGACGAAGTTGACGTGGGACAATGCGGCGGTCATGAGCCCGCGGACGGCTCGCGCTTTGGCGGTGAAAGACGGTTCCATGGTGGCATTGCGTCGCGGTGATGTGACGTTGGAGCTTCCCGTTTTCGAAATGCCGGGCTGTGCTCCTGGTGTGGTGACGGTCCCGATCGGCTATGGTCGTAAGCGAGCGGGTATGGTCGGTGGCATGTCGGACGAAGACGTTCCCGTCGTGGGAGTTGATGTATCGCCGTTGCGAAGTAGCGAATCGATGCTGCTTGTCACCAATGTAGAAGGGCGGCCCCGCTATACAGATTTCATGTTGGCAACGACTCAGGATCACTGGGCGATTGATGATCTTGGAAAGCAAGAAACCGAGCATCGTAGTTTTGATTTGATTCGCGAAGGCACCACGGCGCTGCTGGAAAAGAACGAACACTTTGCATCGGATAAGGGGCCACACGTTCCGCATGTTGGGCCTACCGGGTCGCCATGGAGCGAGCCGATGGATGGCATTCAAAGTGGTAAGCCAGTCGATGTGATTCCCAGTGGGAAAAAGACGGCGAAGCTTCCGCAGTGGGGCATGTCGATTGACTTGAATAAGTGCTTCGGATGCAATGCTTGCGTGGTGGCATGTCAAAGCGAAAACAACGTCCCGATCGTTGGCAAGGAACAGGTTATCCGAAGTCGCGAAATGCATTGGCTGCGAATCGACCGCTACTTCCAAGGCAACGAAGACCATGCGAACGTCGTGACTCAGCCGATGGCTTGTCAGCATTGTGAGACGGCGCCCTGCGAGCAGGTTTGTCCGGTGGCGGCGACGGTTCACACCGACGAAGGCCTCAATGCGATGGCGTATAACCGATGCATCGGAACGCGTTATTGCGCGAATAATTGTCCGTACAAGGTACGCCGCTTCAACTATTTCAATTACAACACCGAAGTCGGTGTGGGTTACGGCCTCGATGCCTATCCGAGTTCCATTGAAAAAGCCAATCGCAAGCTTCAAGCATTAGTGCTCAATCCCGATGTGACCGTTCGCGGTCGCGGTGTGATGGAGAAGTGCACCTTCTGCGTTCAGCGAATTGAAGCGGGCAAAATTGAAGCGAGGAAAGATGGCGGGCGTCCGGTTCGCGATGGTGAAATCAAGACGGCCTGTCAAATGGCTTGCCCTAGCGGTGCGATCGAGTTTGGCAACATCCAAGATCAAACGTCGGTCGTGACGAAGAAGCAGAATGACCGGCGGGCTTACGGGATGCTGTCGCAGTTAAACGTGAAGCCTCGAACGATCTATTTGGCAAAGATTCGCAACACTCACCCTCGATTGATGACTTCCATCCAGCTCGCTGACTTAGAAAATTTCGGTGTTCCAAAGGTTCACGGTGGCGAGCATGAGCATGAAGGTTCGCATGACACTGAACATGATGAGCACGCCCCAGAATCCAATCACGCCGAAGTAAAAGCGACGTCTTGAACTGATAGACGTTTCCGACAACGAACGCTTGAATCCGAAAACTTAAAACTCAAAACCCGATCCACTCATGTCTCTCGCAATACCTCAAGGGCTCGATAACACTGTCGAACGACCGGGCGAACGCGCTCCATTGGTTCTCGGTGACTCGACCTACCATACGATCACCGAAATGGTGTCGCAGATCGCCGAGCGTCCCCCAAGCAAGGCGTGGATGATCGGCTTTGCGGTT
Organism: Planctomycetaceae bacterium; assembly: GCA_031411655.1. GTDB lineage: Bacteria > Planctomycetota > Planctomycetia > Pirellulales > Pirellulaceae > UBA6163. The sequence continues at coordinate 17,108 of JANOBM010000011.1, read as the reverse complement.
TCTGCAACACTCGCGTCGTGGTTTGGTTGTTGCATTTTGTACCTGTTTTACATGGGTGTTGGTGTCTGGGGTAACATGAATCCAGTGTTCTGGGGCTGGCCGATCGTTAACTTCGTTTTTTGGGTCGGTATCGGACACGCCGGCACGCTGATTAGTGCGATTCTCTTTTTGTTTCGTCAGGATTGGCGAACGAGTATCAACCGTGCGGCAGAAGCGATGACGATCTTCGCCGTTATCTGCGCGGCAACGTTTCCTGGTATTCACGTCGGTCGCGCGTGGCTAGCCTTTTGGCTTGCACCTTATCCAAGCCTCAATCTTTGGATGTGGCCGCAATTTCGCAGTCCGCTTCTTTGGGACGTCTTTGCCGTTAGCACGTACGGAACGGTTTCGTTGTTGTTCTGGTACATGGGGATGGTGCCGGATTTGGCAACCTTCCGTGACCGATCGAAAAATAAATGGCGACGGATGGCTTACGGAGTTTTGTCACTGGGGTGGTCGGGTTCGTCGCGTCATTGGATGCGTTACGAAAAAGCTTACGCGATCTTGGCTGCTCTCGCGGCACCACTAGTGCTTTCAGTTCACACGATCGTTTCATTTGACTTCGCCGTTAGTCAGGTGCCGGGTTGGCACACGACGATTTTTCCACCCTACTTCGTCGCTGGCGCTATATTTAGCGGTTTCGCGATGGTGCTCACGCTGATGATCCCTGCCAGGACGATCTTCAGTTTGGAAAAACTGATCACCGTTCGCCACCTGGAAAACATGTGCAAGATCATCCTTGCCACGGGTACGATCGTCGGCCTTGCGTACGGCACCGAGTTCTTCATCGCCTGGTACGGACAGGTCGGTGAAGAAAAGTTTGCATTTGTTAACCGCGCGTTTGGGCCGTATTGGTGGGCTTATTGGACGATGGTTTCCTGCAACGTGGTCAGCCCACAGCTCTTCTGGTTCAAGGGCAATCGTACGATTCCTTGGCGAATCGTTGTGATTTCAATTTTTGTGAATATCGGGATGTGGTTTGAGCGATTCGTTATCGTTGTGACCAGCTTGTCTCGCGATTATTTGCCGAGTGCTTGGGGATACTTCAAGCCAACTTGGGTCGACTGGTCGATGCTGGTCGGTTCGTTCGGTTTGTTCTTCACGCTATTTCTGCTGTTTTGTCGGTTCATGCCGGTGATCAATATGGCGGAAGTGAAGGCAACTCTCGCGGGTCAGTTGCATCACCATGGTGACCATTGACGTTATGTCTTGGTCGAATGTGTATTAGTTTTTGTTCTTATTTTTCCGCAAAACGCACTGTCACCTACACCGTTTTAGATTCGTATGACTGACAAATCAGAATCACGATTGCACGGAACTTATGCCGAATTCGATTCGGTTGATAAGCTGTTGCCGGCTTGCCGTCGCGTGCGAGATGCGGGCTATACCAAGATTGATGCCTACACGCCGTTTCCGGTACACGGTATCGACAAGGCCCTGGGCATCAAGCCAACGGTTCTGCCTTGGATAGCATTGGGCGGCGGCCTGACGGGTACGACCATTGCCGTCACGATGCAGATTTGGATGAACGGGATCGACTATCCGTACATCATCTCAGGAAAGCCTTTTATCTCGATGCCAGCCTTCATTCCTGTCAGCTTCGAGTTGACCGTTTTGTTGGCTTCATTTGGTGCGTTCTTCGGTATGCTCGCGCTGAATCGATTGCCGCGATTCAGCAACCCGGTCTTCACAGACCCTCGTTTTGATCGAGCAACCGACGACCGGTTCTTTCTCTACGTGGAAGCAACAGATCCCCGATACGACAAAAAGGGTGTGGCCAAGTTATTTGGTGATCTGGGGAGCGGGCACGTCGATGAAATTTATGAGGACACCAGCAGCAATGTTATTCCAAAGCCATTCTTTATTCTGTTGGGCTTGCTTGCTCTAGCTGCAACGATCCCTCCCTTGATCGTGGCTCGAATGCGGGTGACCAATAGCGACAAGCCGCGATACCATGTTTTTTACGACATGGATTTTTCGCCAGCGAAGGATGCCCAGCAGGTTTCAACCCTGTTTGCTGACGGTCGCGCGATGCGCCCTGATGTTCCAGGAACCGTTGCTGTCGGACAATACGACGAGGCGATGGATTTCTATACCGGCATCGACATGGAAAAACTATCGAAAATCGATGCACCGCGAGCGAACCGCCTGGTCCGGGCGCTTTTGAACGCGCCAGTCGCTCAGGACGGCGAGGCACCTGCTGCTGAGGAGCCTGCCGTTGAGGAGCCTGCCAAGCCAGAGTCCCCGGTTGAAGAGCCGAAAGAGGGTCAGCAACCCGCAGCCGAGCAGACTACTGCCGAAGAACCCGCCGCAGAGTCACCCCCCGCAGAAGAGACCCCAGCCGATGCTCCGGCAGCCGAGGCAACCGAGGCTCCCTCTACGGATGCGCCGGCGGCCGATGTACCAGCTGAAGAGGCAAAACCAGAGATGCCAGCGGAAAATGCGGCAGTACCGACCGCCGAGCCAGCGACCAAGCCAGAGAACGCTTCGGCGACGCCTGCCGCGGTTGCACCGGCATCGGCAGTGGTTGTGGACACAACGCCTTGGCTTACGCAAAACCCAGTTAGCATCTCTAGCGAAGTGCTCAGTCGTGGTCGCGAAAAGTTCGAGATTTACTGCGCCGTCTGCCACGGAAACGATGGGCGCGGCAATGGCTTGGTTAACCGTCGTGCTCAGCGGCTCCTATCAACCGCTTGGGTCCAGCCGTCGTCGATGCACCAGGAAACGCTGTACTCCGAGCAGTATGCCGATGGGAAACTGTTTAACACGATCAGTAACGGCATCCGCAAGATGCCGGGTTACGCTTCGCAAATCAAGTCACACGATCGCTGGGCGATTGTGGCCTACGTTCGTGCTTTGCAGGCAAGTCAGAATGCAACTCTCGAAGACCTGCCAGCCGATAAGCGAGTCGAGATAAAGAAACAGCAGGAGCTGGTTGCAAAGCGGCTCGCTGAGCAAGCTGAGCAGGAACGCAAGAAGGCCGAAGCTGCTGCCAAGAAGTCTTAGGACGATCGTTAAAGTTAGATATCTGTTTGACCGATTCACTCAATCCAAAGCCCGCCTGACGCGGGATTGCTAGCCATGACCGATCACGCGATCAAATCAAAATCTGCTGACGACCCGTCATACCAGCTGCCCGAGTCGTTGGGGGCCCTGGCGGTGCCCATGGCAATCGGCGGAGTAGTGCTGTTAGTCGTTGGCGTATTGCTTGGAATGTCTGCAGCTCCGAGCGCAAGATTTACGATGTCGGCGTACCTGACCGCTTTTACGTACTGTCTGACCATCTCCCTCGGTTGCCTGTTCTTCGTGATCATTCAGCACCTCTGCCGAGCAGGGTGGAGCGTGGTGGTGCGACGCGTAGCTGAAATGATGATGATCGCCATTCCTGCCTTGGCGATTATGTACCTCCCTATCCTGTTTACACTGTGGGTTGGAGAGGGAGACACTGTTTACAAGTGGAGCAACTCTCAATACGCGGCTGAGCGGGGAATCGACTTGGCATCGTGGGCGGAGAAGAGTCGCTACCTCAATCCCGGTTGGTTTACAATTCGGTCGCTGATATATGTGGCGGTGTGGTCAGGGCTTGCGATTTACTACTTTAAACTTAGCCGCCGACAGGATGAGACCGGTGAAGTCACACTCACGGAACGGATGCAAGCAAGAAGCGGGCCGGCTGTTATGTTGTTTTCGCTTTGCACATCCTTTGCCGCGTTTGACTGGATTATGAGCCTTGCTCCCATGTGGTTCAGCACGATGTTTGGCGTGTACATCTTCGCCGGTAGTGTGCTGTCTGCTCACTGTGCGATTGCAGCGGTAACCTTCATCTTGCAAAGCCGTGGTGCCATCCGCGACGAAGTAACGGTGGAACATTACCACGATCTTGGCAAGTACATAAACGGTTTCACGCTGTTCTGGACCTACATTTCGTTTAGCCAGTTCATGCTGATTTGGTACGCTAACATTCCGGAAGAAACGGAATGGATTTATGCTAGGATGGTGGGCACGTGGGGTAAGTTGGGATTAGTCCTTATTTTCCTTCACTGGATGCTGCCATTTTTAGGGATGATGTCTCGTCATGTACGCCGAAACCCAGCCTTGGTGTTTGGGTGGTCGGTCTACCTGCTGGTGATGCATTTCATTGATATTTATTGGATCATCATGCCCGAGGCAGAGTCTTCGGTCGGCGGAGCGATGGGAATCGTCACTAGCCTGTTGCTTACCGCTGGGATGATCGGTCTTTACTGTGGTGGCGTGCTTTGGTTTACCCGAACCAATAACGTCAAAGTGCTCGCTGTCCGCGACCCACGTTTGCCTGAATCTCTGGCGTTTGAGAACATCTGACACGACCTTTTTGAACTTTTAATTACGTCACTTTCGCTGATAAAAGCCGAACGAGTACGCGATGGCCCAGTACGACGACCTGCCGAATAAACGAATCATGGTGGTGGGACTTTTGTCCGTCGCCATCACCATTATCACCGTCCTTGCTGTCCAAGTTCTGTACTTTGGGATGGTGGGATACGTCGATGTGCGAAAGTTTGGAGAAAGCACCTACCGCGAAGGCATTGAATCGCTTGCCGACCAAACGAAGAATATCAGTCGCTACGGAGTCGATGAAGAAACAGGACGAATCACGATTCCCATCGACCAAGCGATGAAGGCGATGGTCAGCGAATCAGCTAAAACGAAAACCGATGAAACAAAGCCTTCAAGTAACGACGAAGCTTAACGCAACACAGCGTTTCTGCTTGCTTTCGACACGGTGTTTTGCGCCGTGTTTGTTTGCTGCGCTCATCGCAGTGACTGCGAGTTCGGCATACGCGCAACTCAATCTCGGGCCGCCGAAAGAGGTGGAGAACGTTACGGTTGACCAGAAGTTGGGTGGACAGATTCCGCTTGATCTGACGCTGACGGATTCTTTGGGCCGGGTGGTTAAGACTGGCTTTTACTTCGATTCTCGCCGGCCAGTTTTGGTCACATTGAACTACAGCGATTGCCCTGTTCTTTGCAATGTGCAGCTCAATGCGCTCGTCGAATCGCTGAACAAGGTCGGGCTTAGAATCGGCAAAGACTTCCAGATCTTGACCGTCAGCATCGATGCAAAGGAATCGACAGAGCGGATTCGAGCAACCAAGGCGAAATTCATTGAGATGTTGCCGCAGCAACCAGGGGCCGAAGATGCTTGGCATTTTTGTACCGCTCGCGAAAGTGTGATTAAGCGATTGGCCGATTCCCTTGGATTCCGCTACACCTACGATGCGAAGACGGGCCAATACTTTCACCCAGCGATGTTGGCCTTTGTGTCGCCCGAAGGAATCATTAGTCGTTATTCGCTGGACGTGTCGTTCCCGCCTGAGCAAATCAAGTTAGCACTGTTGGATGCAGGAAAGGGGACCATCGGAACACCGGTTGATCAGTTCATCATGTGGTGTTTCAGTTACGACGCTGAGCGAGGAAGTTACGTTTTGGTAGCTTGGCGGTTAATGAGAACGGGAGCCGCGATAACCGTGGTTGTATTGTTGATTGCCCTGTTTCCTTATTGGATAGGTAGAAAGCGTTCACGCTCGCTTCAAAATATCGCGGACGGTGAGCCTTCACCGATCGCAAGTTAGTTGTGTCTTTTTTTGTCATCAGATACTCCGTACCACTTCATTAGCTGCCAGAAATGATCGTTTCAAACGCCCGACTGCTTGCCGACTTTACTGAGACATTCTGGTTTCCAGAGTCCGCCTCGACGTTTAGTGCCGAGGTCGACTCGACGTACATGATGGTGCTTTGGATTTGCATTCTGTTCATGGTCCCGATTACGTTCTGCTTGTTTTACTTTTCGTTTAAATACATCAAACGCAAGGGTGAGCCAGCAGAAAGTCAGGTCTCGCATCACACAGTACTAGAGGTGGCTTGGTCAGTTCTCCCCTGTTTTTTGTTGGTGTTGATGTTTGTTCGTGGTTCGATTGGTTACATCGACCAGCGAAAAGCACCGGAGGGTAGCGATACCGTGAGTGTGAAAGCCTTCAAGTGGGGCTGGACCATGGATTATGGGAACGGCGTGTTTCACCCTGAACTGCACCTAGTAGTTGGGCGTCCAACGAAATTGACGATGCGTTCCAGTGATGTGATTCACAGTCTTTTCGTACCAGCGTTTCGCGCGAAAAAAGATATCGTTCCGGGCCGTTACAACGAAATGTGGTTTGACCCTTCGATCGCTAGCGTGAAGGTAAGTGATGAAAAGTTGGCTGCGGCGAAGGCAGAGACAAAAGAAAAGTTTGCCAATGTGTTCGATCCGGAACGATACCAGTTCACGGAGGATGGATACACCTATTTCGACCTTTACTGTACTGAGTATTGCGGAAGAGATCACTCAAAGATGCAGACCGTAGTAGTCGTTCACGAGACCGATGAAGATCTGAAGGCGTGGATCAAGAAGTACAGTGGACGTCCGGAAGGCACTACCCCCGCGGACTATGGCGCGCTTCTATACAGTCGTCGCGGATGTGCTTCATGCCACTCGATCGATGGATCAAAAAGGGTTGGCCCGTCGTTCCAGGCCCTGTTCGGTACAGAGCATGGCCTTGTCAGTGGCGAGAATGTCAAAGTCGACGAAAATTACGTTCGCGAGTCGATTTTGGAACCCAAAGCGAAGGTCGTTGCGGGCTACAATCCAGTAATGCCAGCCTATAAAGGACAGCTTTCCGATGATGACATTGAAAGTATCATTGCCTATCTGAAGTCGCTTGCCCCAACGGCCGCTCCGGCGACCACTGCAGCAGCGGCCCCGTAGTCACAGTTTTGAAATCTAGTTAGTCGTTAAATCATTCAGTTAAAGTCGCAGCAGCCCACTAGGACGTCGGCGAGGTCCGATGCCATCATGTCAACCACAAATGTTCTGAATCCAGGTTATGCATCCGATAGTGAAAACTATCTGAAGAACAGCACTGGGATACTGAGTTGGATGTTCACTCTCGATCACAAGCGGATCGGGATTATGTACTTGATCGGAATTCTGAGCGCGTTCGCTCTTGGAGGTGCTTTGGCGCTTGCAATTCGCGCCCACCTTCTAGAGCCCGATGGGACGCTTTTCACCAACGACCAGTACAACCAGGTGTTCACGCTCCATGGCGCGATCATGGTGTTCCTGTTTATCATTCCGAGTATTCCGGCGGCCTTGGGGAACTTCCTCGTTCCCGTGATGCTCGGTGCGAAGGATGTGGCGTTTCCCCGACTTAACCTTTGCAGTTTTTACCTCTGGGTCTGCGGCGCTGTGTTTTTCATTTGTGCGTTGTTGGGCAGCGGACTGGATACGGGTTGGACGTTTTATACGCCTTACAGTACGACGACTGACACGTCCGTTATTTTGGCAACGTTCGGGGCGTTTGTGCTTGGGTTTAGCAGTATTTTCACCGGTCTCAACTTTATTGTGACGATCAACACGATGCGTCCACCGGGCATGACGTGGTTCAAAATGCCACTGTTCCTGTGGGCGACATACTCAACCAGCATCATCCAAGTTCTGGCCACCCCTGTTCTCGGAATCACGCTGCTGTTGCTGATCGCCGAACGCACGATGAAGATTGGGATTTTTGATCCCGAGTACAACGGCGACCCGGTAACCTACCAGCACTTTTTCTGGTTCTACAGCCATCCTGCTGTTTACATCATGATTTTGCCAGCCTTCGGCATCATCAGTGAACTGATTGCCGTTCACTCCCATAAGCATATTTTCGGTTATCGATTCATCGCCTATTCGTCCGTCGCAATCGCCTTGCTTGGGTTCCTGGTTTGGGGACACCACATGTTCACCAGTGGCATGAGCGCGCTGACTACCATCATTTTTAGTGCGTTAACCTTTACGGTTTCGGTTCCGTCCGCGATCAAGGTGTTTAATTGGATTGCGACGTTGTACAAGGGTTCCATCAGTCTAACGACGCCGATGTGCTACGCGATATCGTTTATTTTCTTGTTTACGATCGGTGGTTTAACAGGCCTGTTCCTGGGTGTGTTGTCTGTCGACTTGCACCTTCACGATACTTATTTCATTGTCGCGCACTTTCACTATGTGATGATGGGTGGGACGTTGATCGCGTTCCTCGGCGGCCTATTTCACTGGTGGCCGAAGATGACAGGTCGAATGTTCAGCGAACTGGGAGGCCGGATTTCGTGTTTGATTGTGTTCATCGGGTTCAACATGACGTTTCTTCCCCAGTTCGTTCTGGGAAGTCGAGGTATGCCCCGTCGTTACGCGACCTACGACCCTGAGTTCACCTTGCTTCACCAGTGGAGTAGCTATGGATCGTTCATTCTCGGAATGGGTCTGCTGTTGGCCGGTATTGTATTGGTTGTGTCCCTCTACAACGGGAAGAAAGCACCTTCCAATCCTTGGGGGGCGGTAACCCTTGAGTGGCAGTGCACGAGTCCTCCACCGTTCTACAATTTCGCCCGTCCGCCTGTCGTGGGTGATCCGTATGACTTCCATGACCTACGGTGGGATGCGTTAACCGAGAACTACGTAATTGATACGCCACCACGTAAGGTCGCACCGGAGACGCTGCCGCTGGGTACTCCAGCTCATGCGGGTGGGCAGGACTAGGGTCTCTTCAACTGCTGCGGCCACCGTGACTTCGGTGGCCGTTTTGTAAGGCCAGACTGCAGTTACCGGGTTCGCGCGATTATTAAGCTTCGCATGAGGTTCGATTGCTGAAGTTAGCAGCTTCAAACTCCTTAACAAATTCTCCGGCGATACGCGCAACGCTTTGGCTTTGGACGGGGAACCGCGAGCGGCCTACTCAGTCGCCCAGGAGGGCTTTGAGTAGATCCGGCCGCCAGGTGTTTTTGTTGAGTTCATATGCTCCGAACCCAGCGCCAAATTCCCAGTACGACCAACTCATCTTTCGCGACTCGGCTTCTCTTTTCACTGCGGCTGTCCACCGGATACGGCTCTCTAAAGGTGCGGCTTGATAGGCACCAAATTCCCCTAAATAAATGGGGCGTTTGTTTGCGATTCCCCAGTCCGCTGCTTGGTCGAGTTCCTTTTGCAATGCCAATGTTTCTTTCTCAGAGCCCCATGGAAGGTCTTTGATCGCTCGAACTTCCGCATTGGCCCATGAGGCGCCTTGGTGGGTGAATTCGAATGGGTTGTACATGTGAACGGTAACGATCAAGTTTTGGTCGTCGGGTAACTTCAATTGAGGGAGTGCCCAGATACCATTCCAGTGCGGTGGCCCAACGATGACCGCGCGAGCTGGATTGCTTTGACGGACAGCCTCAAGAGCTTTGGGAAAAACTTCGTTCCAGCGTTCGCTCAATTTGTCGTGCGGCTCGTTGTCTAGTTCGAAATAGAGCCATTCGCCACGCGACTGGTAACGTTCTGCGATCTGCTTCCACAGCGCAACGAATCGTTCGATATGCGAATCTGGGTCCGCGTCCAGCCCATCGTAATGGTGAATATTAAGGACAACGTTTAACTCTTCTTTTTCGGCACGATCCAGTAATCGATCGATTCGCGAGAAAAATTCGGGTTCAATCGCATAGGGTGCGGTGGGCGATGCGTAGTCGGACCACTTGATCGGGATACGAATGTTGTCGAAACCAGCTTTTTTGATCGCAGTCAAATGATCTTCCTCGATCTTGATTGACCAATTGGAATCTCTCGGCGGTTCAAGAAAATTACCAAGATTGATCCCTCGGCCGAGCTTACGATTCAACTCAAAAATGTCTGCTGCATCCGTAATCGATGGCCCTATGATCATCATGATGGCGGTCAAAGTAACGTGAATGAACTTCATAAGTGCACTGGCCTCGGGGTGCGAGTTTGTTGAAGGAAAGATTTGGTACAGACGTTAGAGCGACGATCGAGAGATTGTCAAATCGAAGGCCACGCTTGGTCTACGAAAACCCACTACTGCAATTTTCCCAACATCAAGCACTTCTTGTGGGGATGTCGGTCAGGAACCATTGGTCACGGCTTCGGATGACAGCAGGCAAAATAAGATAAGTCAAACGAGGGCCGCGTCACTTTTTCCAAGGAGCTGATTCCATGAAAATCATTTGCGTTCTTGTTCGAAGTAATGCACTCCTTTTTTGTTCGATGCAACGATGTCGGGCAGTCCGTCATGGTTTACATCGACGACTTCAAACTGCGTGCCGGGCCCACTGTCATGATCAAATTGATGGCGGATCCAAGTGGGAAGGCCATTTTCGCGTTTGAGTTCGAACCAGTGAAAAACGGCAGGTTCGTCGACGCCGGGATCGCCAGAAGCGTGCGCCCACCATCGCTTGCCTGTAACGAAATCCATCAAACCATCGCCATTGATATCCGCCAAACAAACCGCATGCGTTTGAGAGAACGTGTCGTCAATCAAGTTCTTCTTCCACTGGCCGTCCGGCAATTGCTCATGCCACCAGACGCCATAAGCATGCGGGCTGCTATTAAGGACGTCGTTGTCACCGTCTCCGTCGAAGTCATACGCGAACATGTGTGCACATCCACCAAATGGAACAGGAATGAATTTCCAATCACCCGGTTCATCTCGTAAGGCAGCGTCCCACCAGCCGTCGGAGCAAAGAATATCCATTTTCCCGTCGCCATTGATGTCCCCTGCGCCGAGGCCATGCGCGAACCGCTGTGTTCCGGGCGCGCCAGAAGCCGAAAGGGCGTGAATCTCCCATTCGGCATTAGGGTCTTTCGCGGGAGTTACGTAAGCCATCCTTGACTCAGGGGCATCCGGTTTTGTTGGATCGGAGGCGACTCCCATCAAGAGTTCACGTTTGCCATCGCCATTGATGTCTAAGTATTGAGGACTCTCGTTATTCGTAATTGGCGTGCACTGATGCTGTGTCCAGGGCTTTCCAGCCTCTCGTGGGTTTTCGTACCAGTTGGTCGGCGCACCGGGAAATCCGACGACCAGGAGATCCGGCCAGCCATCGCTATTGAAATCCTCAGCAAAATTGCAAAAGGAGTTGCTATACCCTTTGGGATCGTGCTCTGGCGCCGTGTCTCCGAGCAGATGCATCTTCCACTGCGGTGCTTCATACCAAACCATTCCGGCCGCAATGTCGTTTTTTCCGTCTTGGTTGAAGTCAGCAACCGCCACCCCCTCACTGCGGAAATGTCCGTCCAGCTGTGACTTGCGGAAAGAAATTTGTGGCTCCGCCGCGTCGACTGGTTTTTCGCAAAGCCCAAGAGGAAACATGCCCAGGAAAATGCACGCGCAAAGCTTCGTTCGCTTCAGGATCATCTGAGATACTCTCCGCCAACGTAGAAAAACCGCCACTGAGACTTGCGTGTTGGCAACGTAGTCGCGTGTGAATGCGTTGCCAGCTTACGCTCCAGTTCCTTCCACTGCAAATAAAGTTAGGAACTGAACTGATCAGGGACGATGGAAACGATGGCATCAGGATTCAAAAACAGATCCTCCAATACCTGCCTAGAATCTGTTCCGCCCTGCTGAGAGCGAGCAAATTGACACTCACCGCAGCATCGTCTTCGAGATTAAACATGAAACATGTCAATCAAGTCGAAGCGACTTAACGAACCCCGAAGAAGGCGGCCGCCATGGAGATTTGTAAGGTTTAATGCAGTCTCTCGAGAAAAGCGTGCATCCGACGTGATGTGATGAGTTGCGATCAAAGCAGTCGAACCTGTCTCTTCACCTTCGTCCGTGGCGACGGTGAGAAGACGCCTTGACTCAAGCCATGTAGCTAATAGTTGGCGTGAGCATTTGTTCGATTTCCGTTTGAACATGCGAGGCATGAGCATGATCCAAGGTTTGGTAGACTAGTGGCGAAGTCACATTAGCGCAACGGTAGGGAGCTACTGTGTCGCAAATGTTTCAGCCTTAAATCAATATGGCCACCGAGATTTGGAATATACTCCAGTCACGTCCCGCTCATGGAGAAGTAACAGTGCGTACGGCTGACACGCCATCGATTCGTACCGAGACTTGTGGTGCGGCTCTCGTGATAACGATACTTGAAGAACAACTGCGCGACGTTTCGCTGGTAAGTAAGCTCCAGGCAGCGATGGCCGAAGCCGTGAAGAAGCAGTCGGCCACGGTAATTGTTATCGACTTGCATCGGACTTTGTTTATCGGCAGTATTGGCTTTCTTGCCTTCCTTTCGCTGCGTCGTCTGCCTGAAGTCAAACGAATGATTCTTTGCAACTTGGCTCCTCAAATTCGCGACTTGTTTGAGATTTGCAAATTGATACCAAGCGAAAGTGTCATCGACGCCCCGTTTGAAGTGGCCAATACCCTCTCGTTGGCTTTAGCGATGAACGCGGGGCCGGAGCAGTAACTTTGGATGGCCAGGATCGCAAGCTCGGCGCGATGACTCGGCGTGATGACTAGGCAGTTCGCGTCCTTAAACGGATCAATCCGGAAGTTTCGGGTTGCGTTGCACGTCGTTGACCATTGGCGGCGCGTTGACGGATTGTCCGATCATGAATGCGAGCCTTCCAAGCATGCCGAAGTATAAGAACACACCCGCCACGGAGACGGCAATGACGACGGTTGAGCCCATTACCAATGGCATGGCCGGACGCGCAAGAAAGATGAGAAAGAGGACGAAGAACAGGATTGCCGAGGAAAAATAAAAACCTCCCCATTGCTCCGAACATTTCGTTACCGATTTGCTGACTTCGATGGAGAACGGGACAAAGACGCTCTGTTCGTCGAGCATTGAAAGTAAGACGAACGGATAGAGCAGATAAAGCGACATCATCGTTAGCGTAACGGTCATCATGGTCGAGCCAAAGAAATATTGGCTTGCGAACCAAATGGGCCCTGCCGCAACTCCCACGGCGCAGACGGCTGTCATGAGCGGCCCCATCCAAGCCCAGAAATCGACAATCGGCCATTCGGTAACTTTTTCCTCACCATTGGCGACTGACTGGAGAATGGCGAAACCATGCGCGATCACAATCGTCCCAAAAAGGAATCCGAAAACGAACAAGGCGAGAATGATGATCGGTCCGGAATACTGCAGAGCGATCGCCGCCGGAATGCCGATCATTGCCGTGAAGAGAATCCAGTAGATCACGACGACGGGATCGCGAAATATCCCGAACACGCCGGTGAACCACTCAGAGACACTTGGCACAGTCCAATCCTCGGGTGGACTTTCGTCGACTGCGGCTTCAGCATCTCGCAGGTACTCAGCTGCGTTTTTCCGCATCGGATCAGCCGGCGGTTGGTGCTCGATCGGATCGTCTTTGTCCTGGAACGCGAAGGCTTTTGCCTCCTCCATATCGGGCAGGTATTTTACTTTTGCCTTTGGCGGAGGGGGCACCACGATCGTCGCGTGACAATCGCTGCACCGGATCTTCTTGCCAACCTGAGCGAGCTTGGCATAGAGCATGGACTCGCAAGTAGGGCATTTTATTCGAAACGAATCCGAGACAGGTACTTCGCGAACGACCTTTACTGGCGCCGGTTCCTGATCTTCATTGCCAGCGTATCCGCTTAAGGCTGCCAAGTCTGAGTCGGTCAGTGCCGGCGGTTCCCATGGTTTTGTACCCGCCGTCGGTGCTGCTAACACGAGATCCGGAAGGTCGAATCCATCAAACGGGGAATCAGCCGAATGATCGCTTGGGACGCGATCTGACAAATCGCCCGTTTTTTCACCGCTTGAGGTACGTCCACCGGGGTTCCGAGCGGGCGACGGAGGAGGCGATGCGGTTGGCGAACTCGTTCCCGAGAGCTTAGCAGTGATTGGGGACGAAGGTGTTTGACTTGAAGGCAGATCGTCATCGAGGCGAAGCCACTGGTCGTCACCTGGATCGTTGGAGGCACCTCCAGCGATCTTGACACTTCCCTTGCAGTGAGGACATGCAACTCGACTTCCTGCGCTCGCGACAGGTGCGTTAAACGCCTTGCCGCACAGTGGACAGTTAACGCCAAGTTGACCGGACTGCGACATTATAGTGACTGCTTTTGAATGACTATTCGAGCACTTCCGTTTCACGCGTCTTCGCTAAATCGCCAGCACGACTTTCGAACTTCTTGGTCAGCTCTTGCACTTCCTCCTTCAGACGGTCGCGATCATCCTCATTCATAAGTTTATCCTTTTCGGCGGTATCTGCCGCCTTGTTCGCGTCTCGCCGAATGTTGCGAATGCTGATTTTCGCCTCCTCGGTCAATTCCTTTATTCTCGCAACCATTTTCTTTCGAACCTCGGTTGAAAGTGGCGGCACATTGAGGCGAATGATGCGTCCATCGTTCTGTGGTGTCAGGCCGAGGTTGCTGGCAACGATCGCTTTTTCGATTTCTTTGAGCGTGCTTACATCGTATGGACGAATGACGATTTGCTGCGGTTCTGGAGTACCGACCGATGCGAGTTGCTTTAACGGCGTCTGCGAGCCGTAAACCTCAACACGGACAGAATCCACCAATCCAGGATTCGCCCGGCCGGTACGAATTCCGGCAAGGTTGTGGCTGAGGACTGCGAGGGCCTTGTCCATCCGTTCTTCGGTATCCAGGAGTACTGCGTCGATTGACATCGTCATTTAAATAATCTCCATCAGAGGGTAGAAGCAATTTGACACGCGGCCTACTCAAGTCATACATGATCGAATCATGCATCCAAAGTCATGTACCAACCAATTACGCACGACGGTGTGAACCAATCCAGGTTCCAATGTTATGCCCCGTGACGGCGCGTACAATATTGCCGTCATGCTTAAAGTTGAAGACCAAAATAGGAACTTCGTGTTCGCGACAGAGGGCAATCGCCGTCGCATCCATCACGCGGAGATTCTTTTGTATCACCTCATTATAGGTAAGGGATTCATACAATACCGCGTGGGGATTTTTTTCTGGGTCTTCGCTGTAAACTCCGTCGACGCGGGTGGCCTTGAGGACGACATCAGCCTCAAGCTCAATGGCTCGTTGTGCGGCAGCCGTATCGGTGGTGACGAACGGGCGACCAATGCCAGCAGCAAGAATCACTACGCGTCCTTTTTCGAGGTGACGAAGCGCACGTCGGCGTATGAACGGCTCGGCCACCGTGTCGACGCCGATGGCAGACATGACTCGGGTATGGCAGCCCACGGTTTCGAGCGCATCCTGCATGGCCATTGAGTTGATAACCGTGGCGAGCATTCCCATGTAGTGGGCGGTTGCTTCATGCACCATGGCGTTAGTGCCGCTGAATTGAGCGCCGCGAAGGATGTTTCCGCCGCCGATGACGACAATGATTTCACAACCCGATGCATGAGCCTGTTTGATTTGTCTCGCGATGCCTTCGATTTCGTCGTTGCTAATACCCCGCTGTCCGGCGTCCGCCAAACTTTCGCCGCTGAGTTTTAAAATGACTCTTCGATAACGTAACGCTGTCTCCGGGGAATCGGGTTGGGGCATCTTGATTTAACGTTTCCTGGAAAGGGACTTATGCGTAAACAGGCATGAACGGGCGTGAACGGGCGTGAACGTGCTTTGCATGAACAGGCCTACCACCCACCATTCTAAACAAATGCGATCGATTCGGAATGAGAGGGAGGTGGTGCCTCGGCTGGATAAGCCCTGTTTCGCGATGGAGCTACGGGTTGTAGGGTTCCTTTTTGCGTTTTTCAGAATCGGACGACGCATTTTGGGAGGCGGTAAAACGGCGGAGTTGCTCATGGACATGCCACTCGGCCGGGTCATCCAGCAAACATGCCTTTTCCAGTTCAATCGCTTCCTCGACGCGTCCGGATCGAAAAAGGACCTCAGCCAACGTGTCGCGATAGACAGTGCTTTCAGGCGAGTAGAAAACCGCACGACGAGAATACGTCAAAGCCTCGTCCATGTGGTAATCGGATAACGCCAACACCCACGCCAAGTTATTTGACATTCCAACATCAAGCGGAAATTGATCCAAGTGTAACTTGCCAGCCTGGTAAATCCGTTCAAGCGTTTCAGTGGCGAGAACATCCATTTTAGCCTGGAACATTTTCTCGATCACTTTTTCGCCGAAGTCAATGTCGACGGGATCCAGTTTTAAGAGGCGGTCAATCTGCTTGCGAAGGGCAGGTTCGTCCTTGGCTTCAAGGGCAAACGTCGCCATTCGTCGGTGAACGTAAGACGGCAATGAAACATAGGCCGCAGGATAAAACACAGTGGTTTCGAGGGTCCCGGCGATGGCAAGATCAAAAGCGGCTGCGGCATCAAACGGCCTCGTCTGAGACACCGCCGAGTCGAAATTTCTTGCGATCGAATAAAACTCAACTCCTTCGGTGGCACCAAACGCTGCCAAGCGAAGCAGCGGTTCATAGATCGCTCCCGCCGCTTCGTCTCGGCCTTCTTGCACGAGAAATTCTGCAAATGAGTTTCTTAACAGAGCGGAGGGGGTACAGGACATGAGTTGTATCAGTTCAGTGAGTTCACTTTCGCCCTCGCCATCCCCCAATCGTTTTGCTGCGATGGCTTCGCCGTAAATCGCACGCATCGCAAGGAGACCATCTGCATCGGCTTGATTGAGCCGGAGGATGCTTTTCCCCGCTGTTTCAAGCGAGTCCCAAACGGAACGAAACAGTTGGCTGGCTTGCTCAGCGCTTCCATTTTTCAATTCTGCTTCGGCCAGCATCAGTTTCGCTTCGATGTCGCCATCGAGTGCCAAGTTCATCAAGGCTTGCTTCGCCAACTCTGGCTGGCCGTGCAATTCGAAAAGCCGTGCGATGTCCAAACTCAACCGTGGAACGGTGGTAAAACTTCCGTCGCGTCGATAATCACGTATGACTTGCTTGCTATCGGCTAATGCGCGGAAGAGTGCGGGATACCCAGTTCGCTCATCAAAAGAAGCGGGTCGCTTTCCCGCAAGAAACGTTGCCGTGTCGCGCACTCGCTCGGAAAACTTTGATTCCGGCCACATTTTTGTGAAGGCTTCGATCAGCGCGGCGACCGACTCCAACTTTGCGTCGAACGATATCGCCAGGAAGAATTGAGCCCGAGCTGATAGTCCACTATCCTCCGGACCGAGCAATAAATTGCCGATCCATTCGGGGCGATTCATTCTGGCGACGGCACGGATACTCGCCAGTATTGCCACTGGCATCTCTTCGTCATTGAGCCCCGAGTCGCCGTCATGACCGACCCCGT
>JANOBM010000010.1:0-8308 GCA_031411655.1 Planctomycetaceae bacterium | reverse complement strand
TCTTGAAACTGTCGGAAGAATGTGTCGTCAACGTCATAGGTGGTCCGAGCCTTGAGCCCGAATTCCAATGATTCAAAGAGGCGAACAAGATCCTCACCATCAACCAATTCTATTGGTGGTGCGCCATCGCGTCGAGCCTCTCGTTTGGCTTCAACAGTGAAAGTGCCCGTCGTAATTACCAATCCCTTGTCAGCCCGACCCATCATTGCGCCACGAAAATCTCGGACCTGGGACGGTGATACCGATCCGGAGTAGCGTTTGCATTGAAAGAGCACGTTGAAACTAACAAACGGATTGATTTGAAGAATGCCAATTCCGTCGATTCCGCCATCGCCCGATTTCCCGGTAACGGTTACCTGCTCAAATCCTGATTCTCGCAGCAATCGTTGACAGAGTCGTTCAAAACCTGCCGGAGGCAGATTTCGCAAAAGGTGAAGTACCGTCGTACGATAATCTTCGATCTGTGTTGCAAGATCATCCGAATCGTCATCAGGTGTTTCGTCAGTCTCTTCGCGGTTCTTGCGATCCTCAGCGAATTCCTTCTGAACACTGCGAAACAAGTTACGCCAGTCGAAAGTCGCCGCGTCAATCGTGACACCGAGTTCTGTCAGACGCCAGATCCCGCGTTTTGACGAATCCAAGATGCCACCACGGGCCATATAGAGTCGAGCCCATTGCGCTTGGTTACGAACTCTTGATGAACCGCTCGCGAGTTCTGCGTTTTGTTCAGCCTCCGATATTCCAAGAAGCTCAATACTTCGGTCGATAATCTCAGACGTTGTTCCGGAACCGCCCTTTTCGCGCAGCGCAGCAACGATTGGCGGGAAAAAGCGAGTGAATTCTGGGCCGTATCCATTTGCCATGCAAGCCACTCTTTATGTCCGAACGCTTGTAATCACGGGGTTGCGGCCCGTGATCTTACCATCAGAAAACGCATGGACCGCAACTCCCGTGCATTACATTGTTCGTCTGCGAATCGAGGTGAGATATGGCAAAGGTAGTTGTGAATAGATGTTGGGGTGGATTCGGATTGTCGCAAGAAGCGTACAAGGAATTGGGTCTTGAGTGGGACGGTTACGGATATGCGTACAGCGAAGAAGAAAAGCGAAGTGACCCCAAGCTGGTCGAAGTAGTCGAAAGGCTTGGAGAGAAAGCCAGTGGAGCATTGGCGAACCTGCAAGTGGTCAGCATCCCAGACGATGTTAGCTGGGAGATCGACGATTACGACGGACAGGAAACCGTGAGAGAGCGTCATCGGTCTTGGTGATCGTCAGACGAACATTCTAATTATCCCGGCGCTGCAGTTGGATAACCTCGTTATCGCTGTTTTATCCGGGGGTTCAGGTCGATTTTTGCTCCTCTTACGGGCTGGGTCAACCCCTACATGACGAGGATCGAAATATCTTTTATTCTCTGTTTATCCGGCTCTTGGATCACACTCCTGGGATTGATAGCATTCCGTTTGGGGGACACGAGCCAGGTCGCCCGTTTGTGATGGTGGCGATGGTTTGGGTTCAGGGCTGGTTCGAAGACTCGAATAACGAAGACTCGGAAAACATTGGTTAGGCAAGGAGGGAAGTTCTCGAATGTCCGTCAACGAGTTTAAGAGACGCATTCCGCAGACCGTCGAGGCGGAACAGGATCGCATCTGGTTTCCGCGGCTTCTTGCCGGATTCGCTCGCGCGATCGGCCAATCGGATTCACAGACTTTGTCGATCGTCGCCGAAGAGGTGATTGCTTACTTGCAATCCCTGCGCGATACCGGAAAGCCGGCTTGGCAAAGATTGCAGCTTGTCCGGGCGTTATGCACCTATCAGGCGCTCGTCCTAAAAAAGATGGAACCTTCGTTAGACGATATCAAAGCCAAACTCATCGAGCTTGCGGCGCGTGAGCGAGTGACAGGTGGCGGGGCGGGCGCGGATCCAGGCATCGCGGGGAAGTTGGATTTGAACGAACCCGAGTTGATAAGGCGGATGCGAACCGAACTGAGGCGGATGCGATATAAGTATTTGACCGAAAAGGCTTATGTCGGATGGTTACGACGCTTTATGGTTTTTTGCGGTTCGGAGGAACTGGGCAACTTTGGCGAAGGTGAGATCAAAGAATTTCTGAGCGATTTGGCAGTGACCGGCAACGTGTCGGCGAGCACGCAGAAACAAGCCCAATCCGCTCTGCTATTCCTTTACGAGAAAGTTTTGGGCCGAGAACTTTCATTCTTGAATATCAGTAAAGCGACGAAGCCGTCCAAGTTACCGGTGGTGTTGAGTCGCGAGGAGATTTCACGTTTGGCAGGCCATTTCAAAGGCCGCAGCTTGCTGATGTTTCAGCTGATGTATGGTGCGGGCCTTCGACATAAGGAATGCCGTCGTTTGCGGTTGAAAGACGTCTGCTTCGATCAGCGGCAGATCTTGGTCCGGGATGGGAAGGGAGAGCAGGATCGGGTCACGGTACTGCCGGAGTGCTGTGTTGAGGCGATGGAAGCGCAATTTGAGCAGGTTCGTATTCAACACGATTTGGATTTGGAACGTGGCCTTGGCGCGGTCTACATGCCTTTTGCATTAGCACGCAAGTATCCCAAGGCGAGTCGCGAATTGGGTTGGACGTGGGTGTTCCCGGCAAGGAATTTGGCGAAGGACCCGCGTACCAAAGTGACTTGGCGCCATCATGTCGGCGAGAGTTTATTTGGCGATTTGTTTTCGGATGCGATGAAGAAGGCTGGTATTTTGAAAAACGCCGTTCCGCACACTCTGCGACACAGTTTCGCGACGCACTTGTTGGAGGATGGGTCTGACATCCGTACGGTTCAGGCGCTGCTTGGACACAAAGACGTGAGTACCACGATGAT
Organism: Planctomycetaceae bacterium; assembly: GCA_031411655.1. GTDB lineage: Bacteria > Planctomycetota > Planctomycetia > Pirellulales > Pirellulaceae > UBA6163. Next base: position 5,463 of record JANOBM010000010.1, on the reverse strand, counting down.
TTATACGCATGTGATGAATCGCCCAGGTATCGCCGTAAAAAGTCCTGCCGATCGTGTGTTTGGTTAGCAAGAACCGGCGCGGCGTTTTATCGAGAGACGAAATAGCAGGTTATCAATGTGCCTTCCATTCGACGATTCGACGATCGGCCGACGAGCCGAGTCACGCAACGTTGTGCAACACGATAAGTCGATCGGCGGGCGTGGTGGCAGTGGGAAACGTTGAAACCAAAGCTTGAATGTTTTTATCACTCGCAAGTATGGATTCGATTTCCGCGGCGCGGGGATGCGGTTCGACGACGGTCAACGCGCCACTTTCGTCCGCTTGGATGGCAATGGGCGGATTGGCAGTAATGCCCACAGAACCGAGCAACGATTCGATCGCCTTGGTCAGCGACATTCGCGATTCCGCGACGCGAGTACCAGAAGGATTTTGCTCACCCGCCAGCGCGGCGTCGAACGATGGCGTCAACAGCGCGCCGGAGACTCGCTCCGCGGCTCGTGCAAGCGATTGAGTTGCCGTACTTGCGACATCGGAGATGGTCCGCAAGACGGCTAATGACGGTCCACCGTTCAATGCTTGTGCTCGGTTTGAAAGCCGAATTCTTTGAGCCAAGATTCCCACTTGTGGGCTTCTTCGTGAGTGTCCAGGTCAAGCTGTTTCCATTCTGGACAGCGATATTTGACATCGATATGTCCGTTGTGAGCAGCCTTCTCAACTTCGCAGCCAATCTTCTTCAACGTATCGCCGATCTTGGTCGCCTTCGCGGAATCGTGGAGATGTTTGCGCTTCCATTCCGGGAGTCGATATCGCACGATTTCCTCTGCGGAGGCGTTAGCACTTCCTAAGCCCCCGGTAGCAAGCATTGCAATCACGAACGACATCAGCAAGCAGCGTATCATTTTCAATCGATCCAAGTTTAGTTGTTTTGGTTTTGGTTTTGGTTTTGGTTGTAGTGCTTCGTCAACGCTCAATTTGAGGGTACGACGAATTTCCAGTCCGTCGGCAAACATCGTCAACGACGGACTAGAAGTCCATCGTACGGATCCCCGCCAACTCCAATGTCTAAGCTGGTTGAAGCACTCGTTTTTATTTTCTGGCCTTGCGTAGTGCCACGCCGAGCGGCAATTCGCCTCCATGGTTGCGATCAATCCAAGCGGCTTGACCGCCTGGGAGATGTTTTTACCCAATTTGCTCTGGCCACGTCCAGGACGATTCCCAGCCCACTATTATCAGGAATAGCCACGCGTGGGGAGTGTTGGAAGTAATGGGGCGTGTCGGCAAAGTCTGAGGTATGCGACTGACCGTGCCCGGTAAGACGGTATTTAGCAACCTTGGTGTGGCTTGATGGCATGCCGAAGGGTTCGGTTCCGTTGCCGAATCGATTACAACGTTATCCGATTGTTTTTCTTTTCGTGATCCTTTAACTCGATAGAAAGTTTCTTGTGTCCTTCCCGGCTCAACGCACCGAAAATTTACGACACGACAGATCGGGTTTTGGCGATGGGCTCAATGTGCGAAATAGTGGTGGCGACACGGCGGCTTCCCGGAAGGCGGAGGCTGCGGTGCGCGTCCAGGGGCTTTCGAAGCGCTACGGGTCGTTTCAAGCCTTGACGGACCTGGACTTGACGATTTTGAATGGCACAGTTTTCGGATTACTCGGCCCCAACGGTGCGGGCAAAACGACCCTGATTCGAACCCTGCTCGGCTTCATCACGCCGACCAGCGGCACGGCGTCGGTGATGGGTGTGGATGCGATAGCGGATTCGGTTTCGGTGCGGCGCCTCGTCTCTTATCTGCCCGGTGATGCGAGGTTGCCTCGTGAAATGCGGGGCCTTGGCGTATTGCGTTTTTTTGCCGACCTTCAGCCCTGTGGCGATTTGCAGCGTAGTCTCGATGTCGCAAATCGCCTGGATCTTGACCTTCACCGATTCGTCGGTTTCATGTCGACGGGGATGAGGCAGAAGCTCGCAATTTCGGTGGTGCTGGGATCGCGGGCGCCGCTGTTGATTCTCGATGAGCCGACGGCCAACTTGGATCCGACGGTACGGGGCGACGTATTAGCGATGGTGACGGAAGCGCAGTCAGATGGGCGCACGGTTATCTTTTCATCGCATGTTTTATCGGAAATCGAGGACGTTTGTGACTGCGTGGCGTTCCTTCGAAAAGGTCGATTAGTGCATGAGCAATCGTTGGGCTCACTCAGGCAACGCCACCGAATTGTCGCGCGAATCGCTGACGTTCCGAATCAAGACACAAGCCAGGGCCAAGTGCATTTGACGGTACCCGAGCCTTATCGCGAGCTTGTTGAGGTATCTTCGGTGAGCGGCGATCGGGTCACACTGGATACGACGGGTGACTTAGCGCCCCTGCTGCCGTGGTTGCACGGGATGGGGTTGAAGGAAATGCGAGTTGAGGCGTTTGGATTGCGCGCGATGTACGATTCGATCCATCGTGGAAGCGAATTGGAGGGGCTTGAACCGTGATCCATCATGTTCTTGTCCGACAATACGCGATGCAATCGCTGCTGCTTTGGTCATCTTGTGCCGCCGCATTGTTTTCTTTTGCGTGGGTACGCGTGTGGGTATCGAGCCTGATCGATATGGGGCAGTTCCGCACGATCTTAGAACAGTTTCGAGACTTCGAGCGGTTCACGCCGATCGGATTTGATGCGTTGTTTACCCATACGGGCCGCATCGCGATGACCTTTGACGAGCCGGTAGTCGTTCTTTGTACGGTGATTTGGTGTGTGTCACGAGGTTCTGACGTGGTCAGCGGGCAACTGAGCAGGGGCACGCTGGAAATGATCTTAGCGCAAGCGATCAGCCGCACGACCCTGCTCCTTTCTCATGCGGCCGTATCGGTGGGGGGATTGGCGATGCTAACGTTACTTTTGTGGGGAGGGATGGCGATGGGAATCGCGAATACCACTGCCACTGAAACGATTCCCCCACCGACCGTTCGGATTCCGTTTACCGTTTTTGAAGTACCGCTATCCAACGCTGCCCCCGTGAAGGAATCGTTCTTGATGAGCGATCGCGTGGATTGGGAGTCATTTGGAACTGGCGTTTTTAGTCTGTTTGCACTGGGGTTCTTTTTGCTCGGCCTTTCGACTTGGTTAAGCAGTCTCGATCGATATCGATGGCGAACCGTCGGGGCGGTGGTCGCAATCTACGTGGTCCAATTGGTGATTTTTGGGCTAGGCAAAGCAACGGACAAGCTGTCGTGGCTCCGAGGTTTTTCGTTCTTTAATTGTTACCGGCCGCAACAGCAGGTTGCGAAGGTTTTGGAGGATGGTCCTTGGGGCCCGTGGAGATTTACGGGTGCCGTCGATGATTCATGGTTTGGGCCGGTGGTTTATCCGTTAATGTTGGTGATTGGAGGTGTCCTGTTTTATGCCGCTGCGGTGGTCGTTTTTCGCCGCCGAGACCTGCCCGCGCCGCTTTAAATTTTCATTTGGAAGTGATAACGTTTCGGATGGAAGATGAGTGCCTCCGTGCTTCCCTTCCATGCGTTAAACTGAATTGGGTAATCGCGTCCGTACCGGCGCCTGGGTGATCGGATTTTCGAGCCTGCTTAGCGGCAAAGTACCCGTCAACCGGTTTGCCTTGCAGCCGAATCGCATGGCTCATTCCGTCGCGATAACATGTCCGTCAATCTGTTTGCAACTCGAATCGTGATCGTTCATGCCATCACCCTTTGTCACCTTGATCGCGCTATTGCCGCTTGCAGCTTACATGACATTATTTGGCGCGATCCGGCTAAGAGGGCGGCCAATGGTGACGACAGGTGGAAGGGATATTTTTGCCGTTGCGATTGCTATTTCTGGCATGGTTGCAGTGGGTCCGATCGAGCTTTTTTTCCCCTCAGCGGCTGGGGCGGCTTTTGGAACCGGCGTGTGGCCGCTGCTGGCGTTTCTCTATTTCCTGTTTGTATCGTTGGTGATCCTCAGTTCGCGGCCAAAGTTGGTCGTCTATGGTGCTGGGCCATCGGCGGTCATGAGCGCCCTGCTTGAAGCGGCAAAAAAGATTGACCCGAATGCGAAGAGCGATGTGGATGGCGGGCAGATCGAGCTGCCTGAATCTGGCCTGCATCTTCGCGTGGAGGGCTATCGATACGGCGATTGGTGCGATATCCAGGCATTCGAGTCGAATGTAACGCCGATGTTTTGGCGAAGGTTGCTGGTTGTGTTTCGCGACGAATTGCGACAGGCCCAACCCGCCAACAGCAGTCGCGGGGTGCTGAGCTTTACGATTGGCATCAGCCTGCTGGTGATCGTATCGGTGTCGGTGTTTTCGGCGCCGACGGAGGTCGTTCAGGACTTTCGCCAATGGATTTGGCGTTGATGTTGTCGTGTGATCGCTCGGTCTTTCACAAATCGTGTTGCTAAAGCATAATTCGCAGCCCGTACATCCCTTTGCTCGACGCAGGAGGCCCAAAAATGCTGGCCAAAGAAATCAAACCCGGTGAAGTTGTCGTTTACGAAGGCGAACCGGTGGTGATCGAAACGCTCAATGTCCAGTCCCCGTCGGCACGTGGTGCGGCAACGCTTTATAAGTTTCGTGGACGCTACGCGGTCACTCGGCAAAAAGTGGACATCACGATGAAGGGGACCGATTCGCTTGACGTCGCCGATTTTGAACGACGGGACGTGCAAGTGATGTTCTCGGACGCCACCCACCTGCATTTGATGGATACGGAGAACTACAACCAATACGAAGTCGCGATTAGCGATGCGGCGGACCAATTGCCGTACATGCCCGACGGGTTGATCGGGGTCCGGGCGTTGATTTACAACGATGAGTGTGTGGGGATCGACGTGCCCCCGACTGTTGAGCTTGAGATCACGGAGTGTGACCCTGCGGTCAAAGGCAATTCGGCGACGTCGCGTAACAAACCCGCGACGATGCAGACCGGCTTGGTGGTCCAGGTGCCCGAATACATCAAGGCCGGCGAAAAAATCAAAGTGGACACGCGCACCGGACAATTCCTGTCTCGTGCGTAGACAATGGTTGCTTTCGGTAGCGGGAGAGCTAAAGTCGTGACTTCCGCATCCTCCCATCTAAAGGCGGCTCACGCCTCATTCCCTGAGCCGCCTTTCACCGAAAGCCCAAGCTCATGCGAATCTCTTCCCTTGCATTTTGCGTTTTTGTCAACATCGCCGGTTTTGCGTTAAGCGATCAACCCGTTTTGAAGAAGGGCGATCGCTTGGCGATCGTTGGCGACTCGATCACTGAACAAAAGCAATACAGTAAGTTCATCGAAACGTACCTGTTAGCGTGCTATCCTGAGCTGGAAATCCAGAGCTTCCAATTTGGCTGGGGTGGGGAACGGGCTCCTGGTTTCGCCAGTCGTATGGAAAACGATTTGGTCCCATGGAATCCAAACGTTGTGACAACTTGCTATGGAATGAATGACGGTTCGTACCGCGCCTATGAAGATACGATCGGTAAGGCTTACGAAGA
>JANOBM010000009.1:0-9305 GCA_031411655.1 Planctomycetaceae bacterium | reverse complement strand
CGTAAGTCTTGTCGGCATCCAAATCCTTTTCTTTTGCGAAATGGATCGGGCCACGACTGCAACACGCCTTGCGCCCTAGGGACTTTGCGATGGATAGCTCACTTGACGCCTTGGCAACCCGCGCGACTAGAAATGCGGGCGGCTGGACACCACTTCGACTCGCCCAAGCGAGTTTCTCGACGTCCGTATGACAGCAACACCTGTCCCAACACTGCGCAGCGGAATTGCAACTGCACGCACAACCTTGGCATGGAAACTCTTCCGACGTGGACTTGGCTTTCGTCCCGCGGATTGGCATGGGTATTCCAAGAGTCACGACGATCATAGCAAGCAACAACGCCCATGCGGTCAATTTGCCCACACGGCGATCTGCCTTCGTTGCCAATCGTATTAACTCAATCCCAAACAAGCTGAATCGCCAATTCAATGGTAACTTCAAGCTCGCTCCTCACCGCCGACATCGTACTCCTCTGGTCCGACGTCGTCCAGCGCCTCCGTTGTCATGCGACATGATGTCGCAAAACAATTGGTGACTTTCGTCAAGCGAGAGCGACAGCCCTACTTTGCTTCCAGTGTAACAGCCATCACGACGGGGGCCGATCCATCCGGCCCCTTTACGAACTCAATCCTTTCAATCGAATCGGCTCGCTGCGGGTTGATTGCCAGATAGCGGATTTGGCGTCCATCGAGATCGAAGGCGAACTGCGATTGAGGCACGTCGACTCGACGGATGTAGTCTGCGAAGTGGATCCCGTTTTTCAGCTCATGATCTTCAGTCTTTCCATCTGCATAGTGCAGACGCACAATCATCGATACGGTTCCCGGTTCACCATAAGGATGGCCCCAGCCACTCACACCGCTGAGCATGTGGATCGTCTTGACCGGACCGTTGCAGGGTAATTCGACACGCTCTGGCATTCGATGGCTTGCTGTCCCATTTGGCCCCCGCAGGAAGATAACGTTTGCGACTTTACCGCCCTGCGGGTCAATCACAGTGAACGGAACATGTGCAAAGGTTTTGGTATTCCAATCCTCGAACAAAAGATGTTCGATTGGGTTTCCGCCACCAGTAAACATGCTCGTTCCGGAGGAATTCGTAGCAACTTTGGAGAGATCCAAAGGCAGGTAGGTACCGCGACTGGTCAAGAATTCGAGCAAGTCAGTCATGTCCGTCGGAGGGATTTGCTTTTCAAAGCCTTCGGGCATGATCGACTTGCGCGAAGCCACCATCTCATCGATATCTTCGCGCAGAATCGCACGGCGTTTGCCTTGCGCGTCGAATAGGTCGATCGCTGTGCGTGATTCCGAAGCGAGTGTCCCCGATAGAACGAGCCCATCGGAAGTCACAACCGTGTAAAGCTTGAAGTTCCCTTCAACGCTTCGGCTTGGGTCGATGATATGCGTCAGCAACTCCGCTTTGGGATGGACCGCCATACCGGTCAACTCAGGGCCGACCTTGGCACCTTCCCCGGAGTGGAGGTGACAGGCAGCACATTGCTTCTTGAAGACTTCTTTACCGTGAGCAGCATCGCCCTTTTGCTTAGTCACAAACATCAGTTCATCCAGAACTTTTTGTCGATCGGCGTTCGGGAGTGAGCCGCCGGTCTCAAAAATCTTCTTCGCGGACGCCGCAATTTTTTCATCGGGATGGTTGGCGAGCGATTGCTTTTGGTCGAGCGAGAGATCGTCGATCGTTACCGTCCCCGCCTCCGCAGCCGCCAACAGTGCGGTGGTCGCCTCAGGCCGCTTGAGCAACAACTGAAGCGATAGCGTCCGAACGGCAGGGGTCATCATTGGCAAGCGTTTAACGAGTTCTTCACCCACGATCTTTGACCGACTTTGCTGGAGTGCATTGAGAATGCCTGCAGCAAACTCTGCGTCGGTTCGCGCGTTCCAATGTTCCATCAATGACTTGACGGCCGCATCTTCCGTGGGTCGGAACTCAATCAACTGACGCGCAGCATTGCTTCGCAGGCTAGTCTCGGCTGACTCATCCTGAAGTGTTTCGTAGAGGCCTTTTTCGATGTTTGCAGCGTAGTCCGCCAATTTGGTTGAACCCAATTTACTTGCAAACGTGATCAATTCAATTTGCGATGACGGCGGCAATCGTTTGACAAGCGCATCAAGATTTGCGTCGAATTCCTCCGTGAGCTTTGCCTTCGAGTCATCACGGTGCCCACTGACGAGTCCGCTGATGATCTGGGCGACAACCGTAACGTTGCCGTCCTTTAATGACCCGATCAACTCAGCGAGTTGTGAATAATCTCCACCGCGGGCGTAGTGGCCAGAAACGATCGTCGCGACTTCGAGGATCTTCGCGTCGCTGTCCTTTCCTGATGCAGCAGCTTGCAAAAACAGTGAGTCATGGCTTGCCGCTGCGCTGGTCGCCGCATCTCGCAAATAAAGTTGACTTGCACCATCAGCGGATCGAATGACTTTGACAATCGCTGCAGCACCTTCCGGGGTCGCCGGCATATCGGAGAGGGCAAGTGTAGCGGCCAAGCGAACCTGTGCGTCGGTATCGAACAATACCCCGGCATCCACCATCGCCGTGACGGAGGCTTTCGCGGCCGGCAGTACGGCGACTGCATTGCGGCGAACGCCGGGAGACGGATGGCGTAATGCGGATACGATGGCAGAGACCACATCTGGATTCGCATCGTTAATAAGAGACAATCCCTCGAGAGTCCATATCGCATGAATCGCGCCGACGTTTAGGCCCACTTCATCGAAACTGGTATCGCCGACCAGTGCCAACAATGACGTTTTAACCCCAGCACCCCCTCGCTCGATAAGTAAACGCTGGGCGTGTTTTCGGACTAGCATCGTCGGATGACGCAGGGCAGCGACGAGTTCTTCGTTCTTCGCCGTGGCAAGGTTCGGCGTGGCGGCAACGGGGCTCGCATCATTCACAACTCGATAAATTCGACCGTGCTTTTTATCGCGAAGCTTGGTTTCGTAAGCGTTGCCTTTACCGGTCTTGAAACCTTTCGGCGTAGGATTGTGCTGGACGATGTAGTTGTACCAGTCGATCACCCAAACGCATCCGTCGGGTCCCACTTCGGCCATGATCGGAGCGGCCCACTCGTCATCGGATGCGAGCAGATTGAAGGGACTATGGGATTTGTATCCGCTTCCTTCCCGCTCAAGAACAAACGTACCCACCAAGTGCCCGGTTGGTCCGTTCACGAATGCGGTGCGGTTCCAATACTCCTTCGGAAATTGGCGGGCCGTGTAAATTGCATGCCCAGCCCCAGCGGTGTAGCCACCGTGATGATCGACCTGCCGAATATTTTCCGTGATGGGATGAAACGTATTCGTGTCCGCGATGGATGACAAAGTCAACGACGGAGCCCAACCGCGAACGCGTTCGTAGTAACGATTGGGGACTGGCATGAAGACGCTTGGGTTACCGTTGGCAGTGGAGCCGAAAATAAGCCCTTCTTCGCTGATCCCAAGTCCCCAGGTGTTGTTATTGGTGGATCGAATGAATTCGAGCTGACTTCCGTCGGGACGGAAGCGAAAGAAACCCATTCGGAACTCTTCTTGGGCCTTGCCTGCGACCACCGGTCTGGATCCGTTGTAGCCTTGCATCGCCCAGACCCAATTGTCCAGACCGTACTGAAAGTTGCTAACCCCACCGTGCGTGTCGCCGAGTTCCCAACCCGCGAACAAAACATGGCGTTCATCGGCAACATCATCGCCGTTCGTATCTTTTAGCACCAATGTTTCGGTGGCATGTTGCACGATTACGCTGCCATTGGAAAAGGCGATACTCGTTGGGATACTGAGCTTTTCGGCGAAGACCGTAAAGCGATCGGCCTTTCCGTCGCCATCCGTATCTTCACAGATCCGAATCCGATCACGTCCCTTGCCCTCGGGTTGAAGCTCGTTGGGATAGTCGTAGGTTTCCGCGACCCACAGACGACCCCGCTCGTCCCATGTCATTGCAATCGGTTTTCCCGCAAGTTCTGGTTCGGATACGAAGAGTTCAAGATGAAAACCCTTTGGTACGACGAACCGTTTCATCGATGCCGTAGGAGGCAATGGCTTTTGCATCATTGACTTTGGTTCGCCCTGCGTTCCCCAACTCTTCGATGGCGTGTAATTCGGAATCTCCGCACCAACGTCCATGAATTCAAAAGGCTTTTCACCCGGAGGTAATGACGTCATCTCTGGAACAGGGAACGGTCCTGAGACGGCCACCTGAACCGCCGGACTCAGTTCCTGCTTGCAGGTCCAGCGAATTCCACGTTCGACTAGAAGCTGGAAACCAACGTTTGACCAGGTTCGATCATCGTGTCCCCATGCGGTGTAGAAGACTCGACCATCACCAACCTCTTTCACCCACGTCCATGGCTCCCGGCCTTCATTGTCGACTCGGAACTGCAGTACAGTGCGTCCAAGTTCGTTGTGCTTGGTATGAACGTAAGTTTCATCCCAGCTTTCAATATCATCGAGGCCCTGAAGAATCGGATGGGACGGCGCGACCGTCACCGTGCGAAACACACCCGTTCCATGCCGTTGAAATTGCGCACCGATCAACGCCACCACTTCGTCGTTGTTTCGGAAGCAGTAAGAAGCGCAATGAAGCGGGACAAAGCCGCCACCGCCCTTTACATAAGCAAGTAAACCTTTTGCCTGTTCAGGAGTGATTTCATCGATATTCGCGTAGACAACCAGCGCCGCGTACTTGTCTCGCGACAGCGTTATTAAGTCATCGGCATTGTCCGTGTAAACCATCGCAATACCGCGAGCGGCAAGCACTGGCTCCAATTGGCTAAACCTTGCCCGCGGATTGTGATGCCCATTGTCTCCCAGAAAAAGTACGTCTAGATCACCACCGCTCGCACCATACAAAGATCCGCCATACAAAGATCCGAGCGATACGAATACGAAAAAGGCAAGCGAAGTAAATCGGCACATGGCGAAAATCGGCGAAATTAAATGGGATGGTTTAGGGGAGGTGTGGCCGGCGCGGCCACCAGTCGTATTTACGGGAAGTCAGCTGGCAACTTGTCTGTAGTTCCAAATCCCTGGGGGTTGGGAGGCGTATCAATCAAACCACGGACACATTGGCCACGGCCTCATCGGCCACTGGCTCACTGGCGAGTCAGCTTATTGTATGGTGAACTCTGGCAACCGTACGATCTCGCCGCCCTTCATTGCCGATTCATGAGCACAAAGCCCTACACAAGTCCAGTTTGCACTCGTCACCGCGTTGGGCCACGGGTCACGCCCTTCGACGAGTGCGCTTGCGAACTCATGCACCAAATGCGGGTGCGAGCCTCCGTGTCCCCCGCCTTGAATGAACGACAAATGCTCTGTGTCGTGAATCTCGGCCGGTAAAGTGAAACGTCGAATCGATTCGGGTAGCAGGTGTGCAAAGTCTGGAACTTCAATCTTCTCGGGAATCTCAGGTTCTGGCTTTTTCGCAGTGTGAATCACATGTGGCTCGTTTTCAATCAAAGTCCACTCAAAACTTCTTTTTGTCCCATAGACGTCAAAGCTTTCGCGATACTGTCGAGCCACATCGTAAAGGAATCGCCATATGTGAGCCGAAACGTCACTATCTTTGATTTTTACGTGACACGATTGAACCGCAAACGGATTGCCTGACTTCACGGCGATATCTTCGCGAACACGACCCGACCCAAAGCAACTGACGTACTCCGCCGGTTTGCCCACCAATCCGAGGCAGGGACTGACAACGTGCGTTGCGTAATGCATCGGAATCATGTTTTCCCAGTACGAGGGCCAACCATCCATGTCTTGCGGATGGGACGCGGCGAGATGCTGAAGCGACCCAAGTTCACCACGCTGGTACAAATCACGGATAAAGAGAAACTCACGACTGTAAACGACCGTTTCGGCCATCATGTATTTCAGACCGGTCTGCTTCACCTTTTCAACGATTTTCCGACAGTCTTCGATCGTGGTGGCCATCGGCACGGTACACATGACGTGCTTGCCCGCATCGAGCGCACGCAAAGTCATCCAAGCGTGATCCGGAATCGGACTGTTGATATGAACGTAATCAACTTTTGGATCGGCCAATACTTGATCGAACTCGGTGTAACGCGTTTCGATCCCGAATTGATCGCCGACTCGGTTTAAATCCGCTTCATTGCGACGACAAATCGCTACGACATTGGTGTGAGGGTGGGCCTGGTAAATAGGAATGAATTCGGAACCAAAACCAAGACCGACCATGGCCACATTGACAGTGCGAGTCATGCTCAAAAGATCCTTACCGTTAAAACTGACTTTGAACCGATGGGAGAACTCGATAGGCACGGACACACACCCGTGGAAACGACATTCCCTTTTGACCAGCTCAAATCATAACTTGGGATTTGCTGGACGGTTAGCGGAACCGCGCAATTGTGTGGTCGTATTCCAATCCCCAGGCAACCGCTCTTCGCAAAAGAATTAGCTTTCGGTTCGCTCCAAGTCCATTTTACGCGAGTCCACTTTACGCGGGTCCGTTTTACGCGGGTCCCTTTTACGACTGGGCAAAGCCAACCCAACCAAGGCAAAAAAGCTAATAAACGTCGCGATTCGAGGGAGCCAGTCGCCGAATTTCGTGTAAAAAGTCAGCTCGCTGAACAACGGCACGTTTGCCACCAGCAGCCCATTTTCGCTTACTGGCAATCGCTTTTCGATCTTGCCATCGGGACCGATCAGACAAGTGACCCCGGTAGCAGCACAACGAATGAGGGCGCGTCGATTTTCGATGGTCCTCAACTGGGCCAACTTTAGGTGCTGGAGCAGAGTGTCGGGATCTTTGAAAGCCGAACCGTTTGCCAGGGCGATGAGGCATTCCGCTCCTTCTAATACCGATGTCGATGCATTGGCAGCCACCATGTCCTCATAGCAAACCAGCATCGCCACCCGATGCCCCGACGACAGTTGCAGCGGCGCGTCGCTCGTTCCCCGAACCAATTCGACATCCACCGCAGCCCAATCTCGCAGCACAGGCAAAACGGACTCTCCGGGAACGTATTCGCCAATCGGCATCAACGATCGCTTGACATAACGGCCGCGGATCCGGTTTTCCTTATCGATCAAAAAGGCGGTGTTCTTGTAGGGCCCTTTGTGGCGGCCACCATCATCGTAAGTCTTGCCACCGGCGAGTAGGTCACAGTGAATCCTAGGATACGGATCGATCGCGGGGTTGGGCATTTCGGCATGGTCGTAGGTGTAGGTCTCGTCGCCGAAATGGTCCAAATCGACATGGTAATTCCCCAATGTCGACTCAGGCCAAAGAATCAGATCCACTTCACCATCCACTTGATCGGAGAACGCCTGCATTTGATCGAGAGACTCAACAAACGTTGGATTGACCTGAATTGCGGCGACGCGAATCGATGGTGCCCGGAGTACCTGCTGCTTCCAGTAAGACTGTTGCAACGCTCCCCATCCACAAGCAAAGGCGATCATTCCGAGAGCGACTGCGGACTCGACGAGCGCCGATTTATCTTTGGGATGCAGCCACACCCTTACCAAGGCGACTGAACCCAGAACCGCACACGCAGTAACGCCGCTGGTTCCAGCAAACTCTGCTAACTGTAGAATCGGTGGGAAACCAAGATACGCATGTGCAGTAGCCCAATTAAAGATTTTGGGCCAGTAAAACTCGATCGTGACCCACACAGGCACCACGAACCACAGGTATCGAGGCCCTCGCAAGCCCAATAGGCTGCATACCAACCCTAGCCAGGCAAACGCTATCGCCTCCCAGAGTATCAGCCCAAAGAACACGACAACAGAAAGCGACCGTCCAAGGTTGGTCGTATCTTCAATCGAGTTTGCCGCCCAATGAAACGCAATCCAGAGCGCGATGAAGCCTGCGGCAAAAGCATCCCCTGTAGCGCGGTACGAAGTTTCGCGCGATGCACGAATCATTAACCAGCTATATCCGATCAAACCTAGCAAATAGCACGATTCAAATAGCCAAGGCAAACCGATCAAGACCCCGATGCTTACCGTGGTTGCGGTACTAAGGACAAGCAACTTCCAACCGCTCATCCCTGTTGAGCCCGCTGCATCCATCGACAGTGGAATGTCTGACATTCGTCGACACAATTACTTTTTATGGAGGGTTGAAAAAAGGCCAGCCGCCAAAAACTGTTTTTTGGCAGCCGACCTGTAAGGGGGGTCCGTCGCATCGAGCAACGGATCGCAAGATAAACCAAAAGCTTACTTCAACTGAACATTCAGCGCCTGACCGCCAGCGATGTTCACGCTGATGATCTTAGCAGCTTTGATTTCAGCGTCGGTTGGCACGACACCGGGCGCCTTGGACAACGACGCATACTTGTGCGAGCCGCTCTTCAAACTACCAATCGTTGACGACTCGCCTTTCTTGAGCAAGCGGCCGCCCACGTTGAAGAAGTTCGCGACGGTGACAACCGCTGGTGGGTCAACGATGACGTAAACGTCATTGGTTCCCGTGTTCTTGAAGGTAATCGAACCGGTCGCCTTCGATCCACCACCACCAGCGGACGCAATCGTCGGTACAGCAAACGCAATCAACAGAGCCAAGCACAATTTATTCATTTTCTGATCTCTTAAAAACATAGAAGCGAAACTCGAGACACAAATCGAAACGGATTGAATCATAAGCCAAAAGGCTTACTTCAACTGAACATTCAGCGCCTGACCACCAGCGATGTTCACGGAAACGACCTTAGCAGCTTTGATTTCAGCATCGGTTGGCACGACGCCCGCTGCCTTGGACAATGATGCATACGTATGCTTTCCACTCTTCAAGCTTCCGAACGTTGTCGACTCGGCAGCCTTAAGCAAACGACCACCAACGTTGAAGAAGTTCGCGACGGTGACAACAGCTGGTGGGTCAACGATGACGTAAACGTCATTGGTTCCCGTGTTCTTGAAGGTAATCGAACCGGTCGCCTTCGATCCACCACCACCGGCGGACGCAATCGTTGGTACAGCGAACGCAATCAACAGAGCCAAGCACAATTTATTCATTTTCTGATCTCTTAAAACTTAGAAGCGAAACTCGAAACAAAAACTAAACTGGGTCATTACGAACAAACGTTAATACTTTGCCAGGCGACTCCTTTGCATTTGAGGGGCGGGAATGTGCGCCGCAAACCTTTCCTTGAAGAGGGTTAACGTGGGCCCACACTTAAATACGGATGGGGAAAACGGATTGCTAAAACTTAGTTTTCAAAGAATGAGTCCAGGTCCTCGCGACCGCCGCGAGTACACATGCCGCCAATGATTTCAGTGGTGACCGACTCAGTCACAAAACGAACACTCCCGTCGGCTAACGC
>JANOBM010000008.1:0-3213 GCA_031411655.1 Planctomycetaceae bacterium | reverse complement strand
GCAGGCCATCGTGGAGGTGTTCTTCCTCGACGTGCTGCAGAACTACTCCCCCTACAAGCTGGCCTTCAAGCTGGCGCACGAGGGCGTGGAGATGGACGACCTCGAGGTCGAGCGCAGCGCCGCCATGAAGGGCATCATGGGCTGGGTGCGCCTGCACCCGTACAACATTGCGCAGAAGGTGAAGATCGTCGTCGAGCACTTCCGCACGCACGTCGCCCCCCTGCTCGGCGGGAAGGCCAAAGCGATGGTGGTCGTGGGCAGTCGCAAGGAAGCCGTTCGCTGGCAGCTCGCCATCGAGAAGTTCATCGCCGAGAAGCGGTACGCGATGAAGACCTTGGTGGCGTTCAGCGGCGAGGTGAATGAGCCGGAGACCGGCCCAGAGCCGTTCACGGAGCACAGCAAGGTCCTGAACCCGGGTCTAAAGGGTCGCGACATTCGCGAGGCCTTCAAGGGCGACGAGTATCAGATCCTCTTAGTCGCCAACAAATTCCAGACCGGCTTCGACCAGCCACTGCTCTGCGGCATGTACGTCGACAAGCGGCTCGCCGGCATCCAGGCGGTGCAGACCCTGTCGCGCCTGAACCGCGCCTACAAGAAGGACGGCATCACCAAGGACACGACGTACGTGGTGGACTTCGTGAACGAGCCGGCGGATGTGCTGGCGGCATTCAAGCTGTATCACACCACGGCCGAGCTGTCGGCGACGACGGACCCGAACCTCGTGTTCCAGCTGCGGGCGAAGCTCGATGCCGCGGGGAACTATGACGAGTTCGAGGTGGATCGGGTGGCCGCCGTGGAGCTGGACCCCACCGCGAAGCAGAGCGCCCTCGTGGCCGCCGTGTCACCCGTCGCCAATCGCGTCCTAACGCGGTACACCACCGCGCTGAAGGCCCTCCGAGCCGCGACCGATAGCGGCGACACCGCCGGTGCCGACGCGGCCAAGGCGACGATGGACGCACTCGTCCTGTTCAAGGGCGACATGGGCGCGTACGTGCGGCTGTACACCTTCCTGTCGCAGATCTTCAACTACGGCGACCCGGCCATCGAGAAGCGCGCGCTGTTCTATAAGCGGCTGCTGCCCCTGCTGGAGTTCGGGCGCGAGCGTGAGGGTATCGACCTGTCGAAGGTGGTCCTGACGCACCACACGCTGAAGAAGAAGGCCACCGCAGGGATGTCGCTGGACACCGGCGACGCGACGACGCTGGCCCCGGTCACGGAAGCCGGGAGCGGGAGTGTGCAGGCGCGCGAGAAGGCGCTGTTGGGTGAGATCATCGCGAAGGTCAACGACCTGTTCACAGGGGAGCTGTCGGAAGACGACAAGCTGGTGTACGTGAACAACGTCATCAAAGGGAAGCTGCTGGAGAACACGACGCTGCAGCAGCAGGCGGCGAGCAATTCCAAGGAGCAGTTCCGCAACTCGCCCGACCTGGACCACGCGGTGACGCAGGCGATCATGGGGGCGTACGACGCGCATCAGGCGATGAGCACGCAAGCGTTGAACTCGCAGGCCGTGCAGAAGGCGATCAAGGACATCCTGCTCAATTTTGCGGGGCTGTACGAAGGGCTGCGTGGCAGCCACAACACCGACGGGCGGCCTTAAAACTCCAATCTGCAGCAATCATGAAGACGCCACTGGAGCAGCACCCACTGTTCGCGCGGTTACTCAAGGAATTCACCTATGCAGGGAATCAATTTGAGGCAACCGCATTACGACTGGCGGACGAAGGATACTCAGAGCAGGAAATTGTCCGGGCAGTGGCACGTGCCGTCGACGTACCGGATGACATACCATTTATGCTCGAGCTAGAAGCTGAGCCAAAACTGAAGTGGGGCCACTTAGACTCATCGAGCCCGGCGTCAACGCCTCAGCGAAGTCCTGTACCATTTCTCGCGTACCACGCCAGTGATGGCGAGAGCGAGTTCTTAGTGCTCGTTTACAAGTCCCGCCTACAGAAGCTTATAGCTGAAGCGAGGCAGCAGACGACAATGCCCTTCGTGTCGATGCAGCTGGTTCCGTGCAGGGATGCCTACATATTCGAGTTCGAAGCCGATGCGCTACCAACAGGCTTGGTCAACGTGAAAGGAGAACCAGTCGACGCGGCCGAACTCCTCGACGATCTTCAGTCCTCAGGCCAACAAGAGATGGTTTACCGGCAGACGTCGCAAGCACTCGTCCAAGACGTTCGGATTGACGATGACGATCGCCTCGTCTGCGATGACAAGAGGAGTCTTGGGCTATCGATTACCGTTTACAGCGGGCAATCACGTGTCACAATCGAGATCTATGACGGCGAAGAGATGACCGGCGAGGCCTGCTCGCTTCGTTCACCTCTAGTCGGACTAGTGGTGTGACCCACTCGAGGCGTGTACATCACTGTTCAAAGTTCGGATCAGGCAACTCTCCTGACGGGCACGTACATCGCGAGCCGGTCACGACAGGTGCTGAGTGAGCACCGATGCACAACAGCCGGGCCACTGCTTGACAAGGAAGCTGACGCACGCAGAAACGTCTTCCGCTCAACCTGTGAAATGAGACGAGACCGCCACAGAGGCAAACGTCGGCCCGAGGAGCGCTAAGGGAGAAGCTCCGAAGAACTTTCTGGCTCGAAAGGCCGATCAAGCAAAGGACCCGATTAGGACAATGGCAACGACTGTTCCTACGAGGAGAACCATGTAGCCGGTGCGCCTTTCTTGCCTTTCTTCATCCCTTAACTTCTCGGCGTCAACAACGCTTGGCGCACTTACTGCATTCGCAACACCACCGATGTCTTGTTTCGCCGGAACAGCTGCAATCGCGACTAATGCGAGGAGGCTAAAGAAGAACCCGAGGTAGAACCAACTAGCTGAATCTCTGTTTTTCTCCTTAGCGATGAACGCGCAGAACTTCCCGAACACATACGCTTGAACGAGAACCAGAATCCAAATTATTTCCATAATCGTTCTCCGGTAAGGATTTCCTTCCCGCGGCGAAATAGAGCCACTGATCGTCCCCCTGTGGCTTCTCCATTCTTAGGCAGACCGGCGCACGGGTGGAAGAAGGGCCATTGACGGACCCGCCCGTCGGGCAACGAGTCTCACAGCTCATCAGTTCACCCATGAGACGAGGAAGCAGAGTGCGCTCGTAAGGAGAAGCGTAGCCCAGAGCCATTCCCAGACGTTTCGCCGCCGTTCGAGGACCCAAAGCAGTTCTGCGATCTTGTCGGCGCGCTCCTT
>JANOBM010000007.1:0-1792 GCA_031411655.1 Planctomycetaceae bacterium | reverse complement strand
CAAGGCTTCGCCGATGGAACGAGACGATGGCGCTATCGAATGAAGTCGTCCAAGGTTTCACTGGGTAACAGGTACTGGTTACTTGAAGAGCCGCTTGGCCTGATAATCCGTTACGATTCTTCCGTCACGATAACCGGTTGTTCCGGATCTGCTTCAGGAATTTCGACAGCGCTTTGGACGTCAACCATCACTTCGTCGCTGGTAATCTTTACGACCTGGCCTTCGGGCAGCATGTCTCCTACCTTGACCAGGCGGCTACCTATCATCGCCACTCGTCCGTAGGCGTTTTCGAAAATGATATTTACGTTTTCGAGTGAACGCAGTTCCGAATTGGTTTGTAGCACCGATTCACTCGAGTCGTCTGCGACGTTCTCGATAGTTGGCTGTAGTTCATCGTTCTCGAAGATCACCTGGAAGGGATTGGCTTCTAACGCGTCCTCCAACGTGATCGCAGGCCATTGAGCTCGTACGAGTTTTAATTTCGTTTGGTGCAAAGATGCTTGGGTGATCTCGGGACGAGGTCGACGTGGAGGCGGCTCCGGGAAATCATTTGTCTCTCGTTCAGGCAGAAAGGCCACGCCAATCACCACGCAGACTAACGTCGCGATGAGCGTTGCACTTCGGCCGTTTACCTTGGAGTGCGAGGATTGGGATAGTCGGATCATATCGGTTTCTTTGCAACGATGAGGTTGGGGCTCAAGTCAAAGACCAATCGCAGTTGGAAATCGGCTGAAAAGTCTTGAGTGCCGTTTCGTGGCGCGACCACTACCAAGTTTGCAATTCGATAACTTAGCGGCAGTTCGCTCAGTCCGAACTGAAAACGGCAGAAGGCGTCATAGTCTCCTTCGCCTACAAACCTGACTTCCATCTCCTTATGAAATGCCTCGGTGGATACTGTACCGGGTCGGAAATCTCGAATTCGAAACTTTGTCGTTTCTGCCAATTTCGAAAGCTTGGTCATGAAATCAATCTCACCAGCGGTTGCCGGTACCAGTGACTTGATATGCACTGCCTTTGACTTCGCTAAATCCAGTTTTTGAAGTGAGGCGTGATGGTCGGCATGAATTTGGCTACTACGCTGGAGTAACGTTTGCGCATCCACCTGAGCGGACTCGGTGATCACTAGCTTGCCATGAACATCACTGCGAACCAAGCACAAAACAAAAATGATAAAAACGATGCCACCGACGCCCATACCGTGCAGCATGTAATTGAAGGTCTTTTCGTTTCGGTAGATCGAGATCATTTTCAAATCACTCTAAGAATTGGCACTCAATCTGAAATTGACGGCCTAATGAATCATCCGCTCGATATTGCAAAGACGACTTAAGTTCAACCTGGCTGAACACATTCGACTCACGCAGTCGCTCAACGTAGCTTGCCAAGCCAACATCACTGTCGGCGATACCCTGCAACGATAGGTTGGAAACTCGCTTTGGACTTAACGCGTCCGACTGCTTTTCTGTCGATTGTTGATTTCCGTTCGAGACAAGGCTCAGTTTTTCGATCTGTATGCGGCGATCGGGTGATTTTGCCGCCGTGCCCAAAATGGTCAGTAAGGTCAAAGATCGATCCGGAATGCAAATCGATTCCAAAACTCCAATTTCACGTTGTAGAGCGGATTGTTGGGCATCAAAACCAACCGTTTCAATTTGTAACTGTTCAAGGGGATTGACCCGTTTTGCCAGAGTATCGAGTTCTTGTTGTAATCGACTAATCGAATGATAGTGACTGGCGAGGACAAGCAATCCAACCGCTAATACCGCTGCCCACGCTAATGCCCATTGCCGGA
>JANOBM010000006.1:0-2121 GCA_031411655.1 Planctomycetaceae bacterium | reverse complement strand
CCAGAAGTCATTGCCCTAATCAGTGCTGCGGATAAGGTCGTAATCGATTCCAAAGAAATAGAAAGTTTCCAAGACAGGCATCTACGATTGGCGGGGTACTTTGTACTGCTATCAGATAATGCAGAAGAATCAAACAGCATGCTCAAGTCATTGTCAGAAGATAACGACATAAAGCGTTTTCCACTTACGGTCTTTCCGGACGTGGAAGGTCCCAAGTCCTATGAATTGAATCATCACGCGGAAGTTACTATCCTAATGTGGGGAGAGTTGCCGCCGGAGTTTGGTCAGAGTGACGGGAGGCTCATTTTTGATTTAGGCTTGAAAACAAGCGATTTGACAGACGAGACGATTTCGCGGATCGTCAAAATCGGTGAGAATCTTCCAGGCGTGAAGTGACAAATCTGGACGCAGGGCGTTCGGGCTGCTAATCTCCAATTCCGGCGAACAGCCTGCGAAAATGCCCCAGATGTGGCTCCCGAAAATGGTCGTGGGGCTACACTCGCGGATTCGGCTTGTAGTAGAATCAACACCACACATCAAAAACAAATCTGACGAACAATGCCGTGAACCGAAGCGGCGAAGTCGAGCGGTATTGAAATGGAAAATCTATCGTCGCCGCTCGGTTACGGCTGCCGTTATGCCCTCAGAACTCACTTGGAGCGAAATCCATGGTTGTCCGATTCGTCTTGTTCTTGGTTCTCGTCGCTGCTTCCCAGACCGTACATGTTCGGGCCGCGGATGGGCCTGCAAAGGACATCCCTGAGTTGCAGGTATTGTCGAGCTACGTCGGCACATGGGACGTTGCGATCACGTCCAAAGATTCGCCGTTCACGAAAGGCGAGTCCTCAACGACGTGGGTGCTCGATGGCAGATTCGTGCAGCAAACTGGAGTGTTGAAATCCGCTGACGGTTCCAACGCGATCAAGGTCACCACGTTGATGACCTACGACACCGAACGAAAGATGTATCGGATGTGGTCGTTTCTATCGAGTGGATCAACGAGCGAGGCGGCCGGAAAATGGGATGAAAAGACCCGCACGATGACTTCTACCAGCCGGCAGGATGGGACAACGACGACAACAACGGCAAAGTTCAGCGACAATGGTATCGAAGAGTGGTTGTTCATCACCACAAATCAAAACAATGAAGTCGTCGGCCGTTTCGGCGGCACCAACACACGCCGGAAACAATAGCACCGCAGAGGGCATAACCATCCGATGCACCTCAGCCGCGAGTTGAGGTCTTTTGAAGTGGTCGATCGCTCGTCGCGGCGAGGTGATCGGTAACGTTATCGCAATGAGACAGAAATGCATAAACTCGCACTCATGTTGACCTTTCTGCTTCTTAACTGCATTGACATGGTGGTCGCAGAAGAACCGAAGACTATTCGCGTAACGCCCGCGTGGGTGAAGGCCCATCGAGAGCGGATTTCACTCAGCATCGCCTCGGAAATGTCGGGTAGGAACCACTATTCCATCGAGCTCTTGCTAGAAAGGGAAGCGGTTTGCAACACCCACACTACTTTTGTGGCTATTAAAACGGACTACGAGAAGAATCCGCCGGATCTAAGGATGTATGAAACTTCCATGTCGACGCAAACGCCGACGAAAGTCGTTCGCATTTCATTTACAGAGAATTCGCCTTACTCGTTGAGGCCAATTTTTCGCATAGCTACAAAAGTGAACGTTGCGCCCCCCGACTCGCCAGACGAGTGGATCGAAACGGGTTCGTACACCTTGGACTTGCGCGATTTTGATGATCTTCAACGCGCATTTTCGGAAACTGAGAAGCGATAACACATTAAGGGTTAGATGTTGCGTCGCAACGCGATGAGCGATCCGGCGGGATACGTGGTGCCGAAGGCTTTGCAGCCGACTGGCCGAGAGTCAGCCAACATCTAAGCCCCGGTTCAAGAAGACCAGCGGCAGTTTGAGTGGACCATCGATGGGTTCACGCTCGTCCCTAGGGGATTGCTTCCGCGCGGCCACCGTTTGAGATGGTCTGTCTCCATCGCAGCACCCGTGCCAACGGTACCATCACGCTGGGCATCGGTTTGTGTTGGTATCGCTTGGGGCCGGTGCTTGCTTGTCGTTTACTCTTTTATAGTCCCAACGGCTGCAT
>JANOBM010000005.1:0-11584 GCA_031411655.1 Planctomycetaceae bacterium | reverse complement strand
GTTCGGTCCGTATTCAGCTAGAGTTGTAGTTTGCGAGCCATCGTGATCCCACCGCGACCGCGCATTTGATCGTGGATACCGCCGTCGCCATCGACTACAATCTCCAAAGGCAATCCGGTGCCGATTTAGCCAACTTGCACTCAGGCCTCCGGTCGAATTGCGTCCCTCCGCCACCGCCCTACTGCTAACCCTATCATGCATGGTCAGTGTACTCTAGCTCGATCCGCCCACAGATTCACTTCGTGGTTGATTGTTAAGCGATACCTTTTGCTCATGGTTTTGCTAACGTCAGCAAAATTATCGCGAGCAGACAATGATATCCGATTCAATCGCGACGTGAGGCCGATCCTGTCGACAGCATGCTTTCGCTGTCACGGTTTTGATGTGAAGACGCGCGAAGCAAATCTGCGTTTAGATACGGCCGACGGTGCGTTTGAAAAGCGGGAAAACGGCGACTCTGCGATCGTACCTGGCGATCTGAATGCGAGTTTGGTTTGGCAGAGAGTGACCTCGCCCGACGCCGACGTAGTCATGCCTCCCCCGGAATCCAAGCATCAGCTTACCGACGCCCAAAAGGAAGTCATTCGTCAGTGGATCGAACAGGGCGCTTCCTACCAAAACCATTGGTCGTTCGAACCGATCGTGAATGCGCCTGTCCTATCGGATTCGGCATCATCATTAATCGATCAGTTCATCGAACGCGAGATCGCATCGCGTGGTTTTTCCCGTAGACAGTACGCTGACCCGTCGACGCTTTTGCGACGATTGTCTTTTGCGTTGACGGGATTGCCCCCGACACTTGAAGAAACGACCCGCTTTCAGCAAGATCCAAGTGAAGCGGCATACCGTGAAATGGTCGACCATTATCTGAATTCGCCACGCTATGGCGAAGAAATGGCGAAGCACTGGTTGGACGTCGCGCGGTATGGCGACACGCACGGCCTGCATTTGGACAATGAGCGTCAGATGTGGGCGTATCGAGACTGGGTCATCGATGCCTTCAACCGCAATTTGCCATTCTCTGAATTTACCATCGAACAGCTCGCGGGTGATCTATTACCATCGCCAACCCAATCACAACTCGTTGCGACTGGCTTCAATCGGTGCAACGTGACCACTGGTGAAGGTGGAGCAATCGATGATGAGTTTCGCTATCGCTACGCAGTGGACCGCACCAACACAACGATTCAAACCTGGCTCGGACTTACCGGTGGCTGCGCGGTGTGTCACGATCACAAGTACGATCCAATTACCAGTCGAGACTACTATTCCTTCTATGCTTTTTTCAACAATGCGATGGATCCACCGATGGATGGAAACATCGATAGCACCGCGCCATTTTTGAGACTATCGAAGCCAGAGCAAGATGCGAGGCGAGCGGAGCTTGAACAACAGCAGATAAAGGCCAAGGCAGATCTCGAACTGGCTGCCTTGCAAGTTGTATCGACTCCTCCGAGTTCAACGCTCGTCGATGAAACGTGGATGGACGATGATTTGCCGATTGGCTTCTCAAGCAGCAACACGTCACGTAATGCCACACGATGGAGTGACGTTTCGCCTGGGTCGCAATCGAGCGGGCCCGTTGCGAAAGGGCTGCGGGCACTCAGGCAAGAATTCGGCGATCGTTGTGAAGAACGCCTCGCCGCCGGATGGTTTCCACTTGTACTACCCGTTGAACCTGTGGTGCATGTGCAGCTCCGCGTCGACAGCGTTCATCCGCCGTTGGCAACCTTTCTTGAAATCATTACGGATAAAGGAAGCCAGCGTTGGATATGGAGTAACGACGAAGAGTCTGGGAAAAAAGTTGGAGGCGAGACACCGTTGGGGCCACTTCCTGTTGTCGATCAGTGGACAACGCTTGAGATTCCAGCAGCCAGTATCAAGTTGCCTGCCGGTGCACAGGTGACTCAAATCAAGCTGGGGCAATTTGGTGGGATCTGCTGGTGGGATGACCTTGGCGTGCGAGGGACCGCATTGGCTGAAACCGATCCTCGGAAGGATGTAAAAGCTTGGTGGGCGTCGAGAAAAGACAAGGACACTCCGATCGGCAATGACGAGGTAAAAGCGGCACTTAAACAAGGCCCACCGCTCGAAGGTGAAAGCCCGTTGCTAGCCGCGGTAGAGACTTTGTACCGCGCGTACGTCGAACCTTTTCCTCAGCCGACGAT
Source organism: Planctomycetaceae bacterium (assembly GCA_031411655.1). GTDB lineage: Bacteria > Planctomycetota > Planctomycetia > Pirellulales > Pirellulaceae > UBA6163. The sequence continues at coordinate 9,416 of JANOBM010000005.1, read as the reverse complement.
TGCAGAGCTTCGCGGTGCGGTTGCAGCGACACGAGTGGAGATTGAACGGGTGCAAGCGGAGATCCCAGGTACATTCACCTTTGCGGACTCGCCACAGCCGAGGCAATCTTTTGTGATGGTGCGCGGTCAATATGACAAGCCAGGCGACGCGGTCCAAGCGACGACCCCAGGTTTCTTGCCGCCCATGCGTCCAGCGGATCCGGCAAAGCCGACTCGCTTGGACTTGGCTAAGTGGTTGGTCTCCGATGATCATCCGCTGACGTCGCGTGTGACCATCAACCGTTTTTGGCAGCAGATTTTTGGGATTGGATTGGTCAAAACGAGCGATGACTTTGGCACTCAAGGTTCGCTGCCCAGTCATCCAGAGTTGCTCGACCATCTAGCAACGGCATTTCGCGATGACGGTTGGGATGTAAAGTCACTGATCAGGACGCTTGTATTAAGTGACGCATTTCGACGGGACGCCAGCGTTACTCCCGACTTATTAGCCGCTGATCCAGAAAACCGATTCCTGGCACGTGGACCCCGGTTGAGACTCGATGCAGAACAAGTGAGAGACAACGCTTTGGCGGTCAGTGGGCTACTCAGTGTTCAGATGGGCGGACCAGGAACAAAAACCTATCAGCCCGAAAACATTTGGGAACCGGTAGGGTACGGCGACAGTAACACACGCTATTACTTGCGCGATCGCGGTGAGTCGGTTTACCGACGGAGTATCTATAGCTTTTTAAAGCGTACCGCACCCGCCCCGTTTATGAGCAATTTTGATGCGCCCAACCGTGAACTGTTTTGCACTCGCCGCGAGCGAAGCAATACGCCGTTACAGTCTCTTCAGTTGATGAATGATGTACAGTTTGTCGAAGCGGCAAGAGCACTTGCCCAGCGGATGATAGAGGAGGGTGGAGCGACCGATGAGGAACGATTGAAATGGGTTTTTCTTAATGTCCTTTCTCGTCCCATTCGTCCTTCCGAGTCTGGCCCCATCCTGTCGCTGCTTGCAGAATGGGAAAAACGGTACATCGACGCCCCCGATGATGCTCGAAAACTCGTGCAGGTTGGCCAAACGAAAGTTCCCGACGGCATCAACGAGCCAGAACTTGCCGCCTACACGTTGGTCGCCAACCTCGTTTTGAACTTAGATGAAACGATCAATCGATAATCAAGATTGAATACGGAACTTAAAATATAATATGTCAGAAATCATTCAAAATCGCAGACAATTCTTTGGCACCAATGGCTTGCGACTCGGCGCGATAGCACTGGCGTCGATGGGCTCGCAAAATGCTGCTGGAGATAGCGTGTCCGTTAGCCAACGCGTGCATCCTCCGCTTCCCGGATTTCCAAATTTCCCGGCAAAAGCGAAGTCGATCATTTATCTTCACATGAATGGTGGTCCGTCGCAGATCGATCTACTCGACTATAAGCCGGTGCTCAACGATTTGTTCGACAAGGACCTCCCCGAGTCGGTGCGTTCAGGGCAACGCATCACAACCATGACCAGCGGGCAAGCACGTCTTCCGGTCGCTCCTTCCAAATTCAAGTTTATACAGCACGGTAAATGTGGCCGGTGGATGAGTGAACTGCTGCCTTATACGGCGAAACAGGTTGATGATATTGCCGTCATCAAATCGGTTCATACGAATGCGATCAACCATGACCCGGCATGTACGTTCGTGATGACGGGTAGCGAAGTTCCTGGGAAAGCGAGTCTTGGTTCATGGTTGGCTTATGGGTTGGGAAGTGAGAGTAACGAGCTTCCCGCTTTCGTGGTGCTCACTCCGTCTTGGAGTGCGGGCGCGGCGGCACAGGCGCTCTTTACTCGCATGTGGAGTAGTGGTTTCCTTCCCACGCGATTCACAGGTGTTGCGCTGCGTAGCGGTGGTGACCCCGTTTTGTATTTGCAAAATCCTCCAGGAGTGGCGCGAAGCGACCGTCGCAAGATGCTGGACGTGATCGGACAATTGAATCAGCAGTCGTTTGACCGGCTGGGAGATCCTGAAATCCAAACCCGGATTGCCCAGTACGAGATGGCGTTCCGGATGCAGCAAAGTGTTCCCGAACTGGTGGAATTGAATCAAGAATCCCAGTCAACGCTTGACCTCTACGGCCCTGACGTTCAAAAACCTGGATCGTTTGCTGCGAGTGCTTTGTTGGCGCGTCGGATGGTTGAACGAGGCGTTCGTGTGGTCCAGCTACTACATCGCGGATGGGATCAGCACGGGAACATCGCTGGTGACCTGCCGGCGCAGTGTCGCGATGTGGATCAAGCTTGTGGAGCTCTCTTGGCGGACTTGAAAATGCGAGGCCTGTTAGATTCAACTCTTGTCGTTTGGGGCGGAGAATTTGGTCGAACGGTTTATTGCCAAGGCGGTTTGACCCGTGAAAATTATGGCCGTGACCACCATCCACGGTGCTTCTCAATGTGGATGGCCGGAGGCGGAATCAAAGGCGGTATCTCCTATGGTGAGACCGACGATTTCAGCTACAACATCGTTGAGAATCCAGTCAACATAAACGATCTCAATGCGACGATCCTGCAGTGCATGGGAATCGATCACGAAGGATTTGCTTTTGCTTCACAAGGTCTCGATCAACGCTTGACGGGAGTCGAACCCAGTAAGGTGATCAAAGAGTTGCTCGCTTAATTGACTTTCGTTCACCGCGCCCCAGTTAGGCGACAAGTGGTTGAAGCGGGTGGGTAGGCATTCGTGCCACTGGATCCTTTTGGACACGGGTTTTTCGCGGAAGAAGTATCCTGTCTTAGGGGGTCGATAAGGTCAGGTGCGGTGGTAGTGGAAGTAGCATCGTTGCGTGATGACATCCGCCACCTCCTTCGGGACCATTTCTTTCCACGTGTCATCACCCGACTCGATTTTCTTGACGACGTCATGTGAGAAGATTGGCAGAAAAGCTTCGTTGAAATTATTGAGTTGTTCAATTCGTCCTTGCTCTACCAGATATTCATAAAGCTTGCGCAGGCTAGGCGACACTTCCAGGTTCTGTACCGCTGTGAAGTCGCCGGTGACGGTATCCAGTAACGGATAGATGTAAAGCTTCAAGTCATTTTTAAACAGCCTTCCAAAGGATTCGAGAATGCCGCCTTCGAGTTGCGAGTAATACTTTTCGTTGAATAGCTCACGAAGGCTCGCGATTCCCATCGTGATTCCTATCTGAGCCTTGGTGAAGCGAGCCAAGTAAGCGGCCAATCGGTAGTATTCAAAATAATTAGAAATGAGCACTGTCGCTCCGGTCGCCGCCAACAGATCAACCCGTGCCAGGAAGTCCCGATAGTCGACTTGCCCGCCGGTCAACAGGTTACTCATGGTGATCTCCATAAGGCTCACGATATGTTCTGAGTCGATGCCCGGTTCGGATGCAAATTTTTCTTGGGCGCAGCGAAGCATGTCGACGTGGACATGCGTGACAGGTCGAAACCTGCCCCGCTCCACCAAGATTGGTTTTTTATACAGAACTTCCGAGGGTTGAAGAACGGTTCCGTTGGCAGCGAACATTGCCGCATTGGTCAGTCCAGAATGGACGAGCTTCATACTCATTACCCTGTTGTCAATCTGACGAAACGCGATTCCGGAGAATTCAATCATGTCGATTTCAATTCTTGCAACGCTCAACCCGTCTAAGAGTGAGGCGATGAAGCGATCGGGATCTTGTTGCAGAAAGAAAGCCGCATAAAGCAGATTCACACCGACGACGCCCAACGCTTCTTGCTGGAGAGCATTATCCGCATCAAGCATGCGAACATGAATGATCACTTGACTTTCGACGTCGAGTGGAAATGCCTGGAACTTGACGCCCATCCACCCGTGGCATTCGTTTGTTCCTTTGAAATTGCGAGCCGACACGGTGTCAGCGAACGCGAAGAAAGCAGTGGTATCGCCACGTGGGGTTGCAAGTTGCGTTAAATTGCTGGCGTACTCATAGTCCAGCATGCTTTGAAGCCTTGGGCGACAAACATATCGTTCACAAGGACCGTAAACGGCATCGCTGACGGTCATGTCGTAGGCAGAGATACTTTTAGCGATCGTTCCCGCCGCGCCACCCACGCGAAAAAACCAGCGGACGACTTCTTGACCCGCGCCGATCTCCGCAAACGTACCATAACGCTGTAGATCGAGATTGATCTCCAGTGCTTTTTGCCGTGTGTCGAACACTTCTTTTTGGCCATCCCGCAAAAGCGTGTTCACTTTGACATCCTCGAAAAAGCCTGGGCTAGATCATGTTGGCATTTCACTGTCGCGGTTCAATGCTGACTGAGCGACACGTAACGACCGCTCTAGGTTAACGATTCGTTCACCCGCGCGAAGCCGAGCATGCAATTCGTCATGATCAAACGGCTTGCTCACGAAATCATCGGCTCCCGACTGCATCCCCTCCACGAAGTCTCCTTTGTGAGATTTGGCAGTCAACAAGATGGTATAGACGTAACCATGATGGCTGTTCTCGCGAATCCGACGAATGAGATCGGGTCCATCTAGTCCGGGCATCATCCAGTCACAGATTACGATGGGGAAGCCTCCCTGTTCGAGCAGTTCCCATGCCTGCAACCCATCCTTCGCCACCGTAACGTCGTAGTCCCATTTGTGTAAATAATTTTCCAGCAATCGCCGCGATACTGGGTCATCGTCTGCGATCAAGATATTCATCTACAACCCTTCGATTCATTGCTATAAACATCGCGCCCGAAGCGCACCGTGCATTTTATTCTAATGTTGACCGTGAAGATACTTGTCGGTCATGTGTCGTCTACAATTTGCCCGGAACACCAATCCTGTGTTTTGAACGCCTACTCTTAGTTAGAAAGTGCCACCTTCTCGTTTATACCAGCACGACGCGCGAGCGAGTGAATCACCTACGTCAAAACCCACTCGCTCGCGCTTCGTGCTAGTATCTGCAGGGTTTCCATTGCAAAGTGGCGCTGTCCAGTCAGTTCCTGTAGCAGGATTCCGGGCATTTCATGGTTGCTCTCAACCGCATTGGACGGGGGACGGTTGTTGTCCAGCGGGTCACTGGTCTTCGAGCGCCTTGACGATATCAAGTACGGCCTTCTGTCCATCGGCATAAAACATCAGCGTGTTGGGCAAGGCAAAAAGGGGATTGTGTATACCCGCAAAACCGGGACTTAGACTTCGCTTGATAACAATCACCGTTCGACATTGGTCGACATTGATGATTGGCATCCCTGCGATAGGACTCTTGGGATCAGTGCGAGCCAGCGGATTCACGACGTCATTAGCGCCGATAACAATGGCCACGTCTACCGTCCCTAACGTCGGATTGATTTCATCCATTTCTTTCAATTTGTCATAAGAAATATCAGCTTCGGCGAGTAACACGTTCATGTGACCGGGCATGCGGCCGGCTACCGGATGGATCGCGTATTCGACCTGGGTGCCACGAGTTTCTAACAGGGTACTCAAATCTCGGACTGCATGTTGCGCCTGAGCAACCGCCAAACCATAACCGGGAACAATGACCACTCGCTGCGCTCCGTCCAAAAGCATGGCAATGTCGTCGGCGGATGTTGAGCGAACTGTTGAATAGATCTCATCAACATCAGCGGCTTCGCCTCCGCTCCCCATCACTCCAAACAGTACGTTTGTTAATGAGCGGTTCATCGCTTTGCACATGATCTGTGTGAGAATAATACCCGATGCTCCAACGAGTGCGCCCGAGATGATCAGGGCATTGTTGTCGAGGATGAACCCCGTGGCGGCGGCTGCGATGCCTGAATAGGAATTCATCAATGAAATAACCACTGGCATGTCCGCGCCACCGATCGGATTGACTAAGAATAATCCAAGAATCGACGAAAGGACGACGATGGCAAGATAACAGGAGACCTGAATGCTAGTATGTCCACTGACCGTTAGCGGCACGATTAGCAATAGGACGGCGACTAGCAGGGCAAGGTTAATATACGACTGTCCGGGCAATCCATACGGCTTTTTGAACCGAGGCCATTCTTCAAGTTTGCAGTAGGCAATCAAGCTTCCCATCAGGGTAACGGCACCAATGATTCCCGATGCACCAACCGCAACCAAGGTGTCGATCGCATGGCTGTCGCCATGTAATAGGTCTGCCCATGCGACCAAGACTGACGCTGCACCGCCTAAACCATTGAGTAACGCGATTAACTGCGGCATCGCGGTCATCTGAACCTTTGCTGCCAGTATCCAGCCAACAACCGAACTTATTGCTAGGCCAATCGCGATCAGCCAATAGTCAGTAATACTGCTATCGAGTAACGTCGCGACGATCGCGACCGCCATTCCGCTTGCACCCAGAAGGTTTCCTCGAACAGCCGTTCGAGGATGCGACATCAGCTTGATGCCAAAGATGAATAGAGTGGCGGCGAAAAGGTAAGCAAGTTGAATGACAGCAAGCATGATTCTTTAACTTTTGAGGACTTTCGACAAGTTCAATGCAGCCACTGCCTGAAAGCGTTTTGGTTCTTCACATCGGCAGGTGAGTAAGTTCCAAAACGAACGAATTATCGCTTTTTGAACATCCTCAACATGCGATGTGTTACAAGGAATCCACCGACAACGTTGATATTGGCAGCCACGACCGCGAGTAAGCCTAGGATGCTTGCGAAGCCGCTCATGTGGTGACCGGCTGCGATCATTGCACCTACGACGGTAATGCCGCTAATGGCATTGGAACCGGACATGAGTGGCGTATGGAGGGTTGGCGGCACCTTCGCGATGACTTCAAAACCGACGATCACCGCCAACGCAAACACAGTAAAGCTCGCCACAAGGACTTGTACTCGCGACAATTTTGCCGGCGGCTGGTTTGGAGTCGATGGGGTATTCCTTGCGGCGTCGCTCGTCGGGGTTACTCCGGATTCGGCAGCCGCCATTGCCGGTGCCAAATCAGCTTTAGCCACAACTACATCGTCGGCAGCGAAGGAAGCCGCAGGAACGAAAAGCATCGCGAAACAAAGTCCAATCGCTCGATAAAATAGAGTCAGACGCATTTTTGTTCTGTGTGTGTTCATTAAGAAACCGTATGTATTCATTCAGAACGAAGAGGACCAAGGTTCAGCGCGTCACGCACACGCTGCAAGGTGACGTCACCTCGATAAGTGACAAGGGTTTCGCGGATGATTTCATCCTCCCTGTTCAAATCAACCTCACCTTTCTTGACGAGATTGAGAATGAATTTAGTCACGTTGTTTGAGAACATCAGACTCGCATGCTGGGGGATATCGCTGGCGATATTACTTGGCCCGTGAATCACGACGCCGTTGTGCACCACTCGTTCATCGGCTCTGGTCAGCTCACAATTGCCACCTCGCTCCGCAGCAAGATCGACAATCACGCCGCCAGGTTGCATGCCTTCGATCGCATCCGCAGTGAGCAATAGTGGCGAGCGTTTTCCAGGAATCGCGGCGGTCGTGATGACCACGTCGCTCTGAGCGACCACACTACCCAGTAATTCGCCCTGTCGTCGATAGAAGTCCTCATCCATCGCCTTCGCATACCCACCTTTATCTTCGCCACCCGCAGCATCTAGTTTGAGTTCGACAAACTTCGCCCCAAGGCTCTCTACCTGCTCACGACAGGCAGGGCGAACATCGTACGCGGAGACGATCGCGCCCAGTTTTCGAGCCGTCGCGATCGCTTGCAAGCCCGCCACACCGACACCGATCACAAAGACCTTTGTGGCCGGCAGAGTACCTGCTGCCGTCATCATCATGGGGAAGATCTTATTCAGTTCCATCGCCGCGATCAGTACAGCGCGATAGCCAGCAATCGTTGCTTGAGACGAAAGCACATCCATGCTCTGAGCGCGAGTAATACGAGGGATCAATTCCAGAGAAAACAGCGACGCACCCGTCTTCGCAACCGCTGCAACGGCTTGTGGTTCGCCGAGTGGATCACAGGTTGCGATCATCCATTGGTCGCTGCGAAGCAACTGGAGATCCTCTGCCGCAAACGCGCGATTGGCGCCTGCCGCACGCACTTGCAGGATCAAGTCGCTCTGGAAGGCTTCTTTGCGGTCCTTGGCGATTGAGGCCCCTTTGGCGACATACATGGAATCAGGGAAACCCGCTGCCTCGCCAGCGCCCGCTTGGACTACGACCTCCAGTCCTGCCTTGACGAGGGCCAACACACTCGCCGGGACGATCGAGACACGGCGTTCCGACGGCAACAATTCCTTAACGACTGCGACTTTCATCGAGTTCCTGTCCTTCTAGAAAGCTTTGAGCAACCATCCATCGAATCTACCCATTCCGCCGAAGTGCACTTCGTATTCAGGCCTCCGCGTAAATCGGCGTCCGCTTATACGGGAGCAACAAGACGGCGATCAAACCCTCACAAGAGCGGGTTTCATGCCGTCTATAGCTCCCTAAAGATACCATCCAACCAATTCAACGGAAGCCGGTCATGGTCGTACCCGAACTCTTGCCCTGATACAGTGGATTCGCAGCCCAAGGTTGCGTGGTCACTGCGCATAGGGTAACAGCGGGTATCGGCAAACGGGTTCGCGTCCTGGACTCATCAAACACCTCGAATGCATCGAAAAAATGAGAGACCAAAACAACGCTCTGGTTTATCAATTGGTGAGCTTGCCTGTCGTGAGGCGGCTTGCCCATTGTGCGACGAATGTTAGCCGCCTGGATGGCTTAACAATGAACGGTGATTCGAGTCAGCGTTTTGAAACATATTTCTTTTTCAACGTTTGAAAACGCGTCATGGCTGACTGGGCATCGATGGAATCCGGCAATTCCGAGTTCGCCTTCAGCAACCACGGTTCAGCGTCATCCCATCGGTATTGGAGATATCCTTTCGCAAGACGTAGCACTTCGTTACCGTCGACGGCTCCCTGTCCGTTCTTCGTTTTCAGCTCCTGCACTGTACTGTTCAAATCATCCAGCTTCTTGCGACCGTCGAGATGACGCTGGAGATACGCATCCGCTTTTGCTGATTCGCCGAGTTCGGTGTATGCGGAGGCCAACAGGTAATTCAACGACACATCATCCGGGAAGTCTCCGATGAGCGGCTCGATGAGCTCGCAAACTTCTCGATAGTCTCCGTTTTCTACAAGCGTTGATGCGAGAGCGTGCCTTGCGAAAAAATTGAATTCATCGACGGCCAATACCTCGCGCAGTCCTGTAATCGCTTCATCGTTTTGCCGTAGGTCTAATAACGTTTTGCAGCGAAGCAATCGCAATGAGGTATTCGTTGGCTCTGCGGCAATGGCGACATCAAGCAATTCCAATGCTTCACGATCCCTACCTGCCTCCAAAAGGACCCTCGCTAATCCACGACGTCCGCGCTGGAGCATTGCATCCACGTTCATCGCGGTACGAAAACCTGCCTCCGACTCTTTCCACTGTTGAAGCGCAGCTAGTAACTCCGCCTTGTGAATAACTGCCCTCATATCGCTTG
>JANOBM010000004.1:0-26277 GCA_031411655.1 Planctomycetaceae bacterium | reverse complement strand
CCAACTGGCGTTCCCGGTTCGAGCCCCGAAGATATTCAGCGGCGAATTGACTTCTTCCGTTCACTCCGCGAGGGTGGCGGAAACCCATTCGGCGGCGGTGGTCCTCCAGGCGGTTTTGGCGGTGGTCCTCCAGGCGGCTTTGGCGGTGGAGGTGTTCCAGGTGGCGGTGGGCCAGGAGGCAGCAGTCCCGGAGGAAGTCCATTTGGCGGCGATCGTGGCGGTGGCCGTGGCGGTGATGGCGGTCGGGGTCGCTAGCACGTTTCGATCGGTTGAACCTACAATCAGGTGGCTGGCGGGACAACTTTCGATGATCGCGTTATCCGAGCACCGTCGAGTCGTTTAAGAATTGAATTCAGGTACCCCATGATAATGCACGCTGGCGAAATCCTGCTTCGCCGAGGATTGCTGACCGACGATCAACTACGTCAATCGTTACTAGACGATGGCGGTGGGGTGATTCAGTCAGCCGTCAACCTTGGATTCGTTCAAGAAGCTGATGCGCTGCGCGCCGTTGCGGAAGAAACGGGGCTCGATTTCGTCGATTTACGTGAATACAACGTTGACCTCACCGCACTGCAAGGGTTCCCGCAAAAGCTGATCTATCGGCATGGGCTTTTCCCAATCGGCAAAGACAACGGTTCAATCATCGTTGCGACATCTGACCCGCTTGACCTCTATCCGCTGGATGAGGCGAGCGCTGCGACGGGAAAACATTTGATTCCTGTCGTTGCTGAGCGTGACGAAATTGCAAGACTCGTCAAACGTCACATGGGCGTGGGTAGCGAAACGGTCGAAGGACTGATGGCCGCTGCAGGCGACGACGAAGTCGAGTTGCTTGATGAGATCGAATCGGATGGCAGCGAGCTATCGGAGATGGCGCAGGAAGCGTCCGTTGTTCGACTGGTCAATGAAATCCTGCTTGAAGCGATCGAGTCGCGGGCCAGCGACGTGCACATCGAATCACAGTCCGATGGTCTAGTGATTCGCTACCGCATCGACGGTATTCTGCATCCACAACCTGTACCGCCGGAGATCAACCGTTTTCAAGCAGCCATCATCAGTCGTCTTAAAATCATGGCACGGTTGAACATTGCCGAGAAACGGTTGCCACAAGACGGACGCATCAAACTTCGCGTCCATTCGCGTGAAGTCGATATCCGCGTCAGCGTGATCCCGATGATTCACGGTGAAGGTTTGGTCATGCGTGTGCTCGATAAGGGCAGCATGGTCTTCGAGCTCCGCGGTCTGGGAATGTCGGAGGAGATTTACGCGACGTTCCACGATCTGATCCGGATGCCTCACGGAATCATCCTGGTGACCGGACCGACGGGCAGCGGAAAGACGACGACTCTTTATAGCGCGTTGCTTGAAATTCGTGGGCCAGACAACAAGATCATCACGACCGAAGATCCGGTTGAATATCAACTCGACGGCATCAATCAGATTCAAGTGCACCCGAAAATTGGGCTCACTTTTGCGGCAAGTCTTCGCGCTATTCTTCGCCATGACCCGGACGTGGTTTTGGTAGGTGAAATACGCGATTTGGAGACAGCTGAAAACGCGATCCAAGCGTCGCTGACCGGACACCTCGTATTTAGTACGCTACATACCAACGATGCCGCGGGCGCTTACACGCGAATGGTTGATATGGGCGTGGAACCTTTCCTCGTTGCCAGTACTGTCGAGGCGGTCATGGCGCAACGCCTCATCCGTCGCTTGTGTCCGGCATGCAAAACGCCCTACAAGCCAACCCGCGCCGATCTGCCGCCAGACTTTCCCTGGGATCTTCTTGGTGATCGGCCTCTCTATAAATCAACTGGCTGCCGTACGTGCCGTGGCGCGGGCTATTCGGGCCGATTTGGTATTTACGAATTGTTGGTCACGACCGAGACCATCCGGCAACTTGCTCACGATAGGGTGAGCAGTTGGGAACTTAAGAAAGCAGCACTAAGCGAAGGCATGAAGCCGCTGAGAATGGATGCTTGGGATAAAACGATGCTGGGACAAACCAGCGTCGAAGAAGTAGTTCGGCTGACAAAAGGCGATCGTATCTGATGGCGCAGTTCGCATACGTGGCCCGCGACATCAAGGGCGCTCGCGTTACCGGCACGATCGACGCGGGAAACCAGCGAGATGCCACGTCTCAACTCTCTGCAAAGAATTTGTTTCCGGTAGAAGTCAAGGCTGTCGACGGACAGTCATCCTTTTCCGCAATGACTAAGCGGACTCGACGAGTCAAAGGCCAAACCATGGCCACGTTCTACTCCCAGCTGGCTTCACTCCTTCGCAGCGGGGTGCCCATGCTCCGCGCGATCACTGTTTTGTCTCAGCAATCGGGCGACGCCACGTTGTCGGAAGTGCTGGTTGAAATTCGTGGTAAGGTCGAAGACGGTGAACCGCTTGGGCAAGCGATGTCACGCTATCCCAGAGTCTTCAGCGACATGGCGATCAATATGACTCGAGCTGGGGCCGAGGGCGGGTTCCTCGAGGATGCACTCGATCGGGTGGGGACGTTTACCGAATTGCAAGAAGACCTGAAGGGTCGAACGATCAGTGCCCTTGCTTACCCGATTTTTCTGTTCAGTGTTGGAACGATCGTCATCACGGTTTTGATCGTGTTCTTTGTGCCAAAATTCGACATGCTGTTTGATCGCCTGCGCGAGAAAGGGCAGATGCCATGGGTCACCGATGCCCTTCTTGGTCTGAGCCGGTACCTACAATCTTACGGGTGGATCGTATTGGTCGCGATCGCTGCTACTCTCTTCTTGTTGCGGTTTCGGTTGCAATCGGAAGAGGGTAAGGAGTGGGCTGACCGAGTGAAACTGAAGATCCCCGTTCTAGGGTCAATCCTGATGAACCTTGCCGTCGCCAGGTTCTGCCGTGTCTTGGGGACCCTCCTCAGCAACGGCGTGCCGATCTTGAAATCGCTTGATATCAGCCGTACTGCCACGGGCAATCGACTGCTCAGTCGCTCCATTGCTGACGCATCGGAAAATATCCGTGCTGGGGATACACTGGCCTCGCCACTTCGTTCTTCGGGTCACTTTCCGCTGACGGTGGTCGAAATGATTAGCGTTGCGGAAGAGAGCAACTCGCTTGACTCAGTGCTGCCTGCGATCGCTGACTCGCTGGAGAAGCGAACGTTTCGGCGACTCGATTTGTTCGTTCGACTGTTGGAGCCGGTGATGCTGCTCGTCATGGCGTTATTGGTGATGATCGTCGTGCTTGCTCTACTCGTTCCGGTGATCCGTAGCAGTACAGCCATTTGAGTTCGGCTCAGCCATTTGAGTTCGCGTGACGTCGAACGGTGCGCGATGACAGATCGCACCTAGGCGTTAACCAGCCACGGATTCTTCCATTCAGTCCAGCGGTCCAGGTAGGTTCCGTATGCAGCGCATTGCATCTTGTGTTCGATAAGCCACTGGTGTGCCTTATCAACGATCTGGGCTTCGCGATCTCGATCGATTCGTCCAAGCATTAACATTGCACGCAAGAAAACGAAATACGTGTCCAGTACATCGCAGCGACAATAGTCACTGATCTCCATGAGCTGGCCAGCATTAAACATCTCCTGCACCTGCTCGCCTTTGACCTCCATTTTACCGGGTTTGCCAAGCATTCTCGCCAATAAATCAAGGCCACCACGAAACCAAGTCGCCCCGGAGTTGGTAATGAACTCTTGCAGGTCGAAATGGGCTGTCACATTAAAGCGGTTTCGCGGTTGACTATAAGAATTGCTGTCGTTCTTAAACCAGTTTGGCACGGAAAGCCCATAACGGAACGCGGACAACTCCATTACCGGAAGGTCGAACCCGCGACCATTGAAAGTGATCCATTGCGGTCGCCCGTACGACTCCCATCCGCGCCAGAAATGTTCGGTCATCACGTGGGGACGAAACTCGGGTTCATCGAGCGACACAAGGTCAATGAGCTCGTAGTTTTTATCAAGCTTGGCAATCACGATGGCGGTCGGCACTTGGAACGTGTATGGCACGAACGTTTTGCCGTTCTGCTCGACCATTTCTGCTTGAAAACGAGCGATCGCTTCAATGGGGGACAACTCCGCATCAGGATACTTGATCGAATTGATAAGCTCGCCATCAGCAACGGTTTCGATATCAAAAATCAAGTGAGCGACGGGATCCATATTCGACTAATCTTTCTCGAGAATTGAAGAAGGTATTGAAGAACTCAATGAGTTACGGAATTCGAGTTTTCCACACGAGTCGCGCTGTAATGTTGCGGTCAGGACCGTTACGGTCAGGTGCAGAGCATGCCAAGGCATTTGGGTGTCTGAATGGGTATATTATCGTAGCGGCGCCAGATCGTCCCATGCCTATTCGAAAGTGTTCACAACTTTGATCAATCAATCCCGTCTTCTCAACCGCTTCCTGCGATATGTGCAGGTTGGCACGTCTGCGGACGCGAATTCCCGCACCTATCCCAGCTCTGCGGGACAATGGGAGTTGGGAAAAATATTGCTGCGCGAATTGATGGACATGGGGGCTGACGGAGCCCGGCAAGATGAAAGTGGCTTGGTTTGGGCGACGATCCCCTGTACAAGCGGAGCCGCAAGTCCAACCGTGGCGCTGATCGCGCACCTTGACACGTCTCCCGAAGCTCCAGGCGATGGCGTGCAGCCGCAAGTCATCCATCGCTTTTCCGGCGGGAACATCACGCTTCCGAGCGGTAAGATGATGACGCAAGAAAACTCGCCATCGCTGGCCGAGTTGATCGGAAAAACTTTGATCACGACGGATGGGACGACGTTACTTGGTGGCGACGATAAGGCCGGTATCGCCATCATCATGGAGGTAGCCCATCACTTGATTGAACGTCCCCATTTGAAACATGGGCCGGTTCGTTTGCTGTTCACCTGCGATGAAGAAATTGGAAGGGGTACCGATCGAATCGACCTGTCATTGCTCAATGCACATGCGGCCTACACGATCGATGGCGGCGGCCAAGGTATGCTTGACGTCGAGACCTTTTCAGCCGATGCAATGCGAATCACGTTCGTAGGCCACAACATCCATCCCGCAATTGCCAAGGGGCAAATGGTCAACGCGATCCGTGCAGCGGCCGAATTTGTCCATTCACTTCCTCGCACCGAACGGACGCCAGAGACAACAAGCGGGAGAGACGGATTCATTCACGTTCACGACATACGTGGCGGGGTGGGCCGCTGTGAGGTCGACTTAATCTTGCGTTCTTTTGACGAATCCGAGCTCGACGAATTCGCGGCAACCGTCCATCAAGCGGCTAACCAAGCAGAGTCTCACCTACCGGGACTTCAGTGCGAAGTAGAGCGCAGAAGGCAATACCGGAACCTCGCCGAGGGCCTGAGAAAGGTGCCTGAGTCCGTCGAACTCGCCGAGCAGGCCTTTCAAAACCTTGGACGGAGCTGCACCCGGGCGATTGTCCGCGGCGGAACCGACGGCTCTCAATTGACCGAGAAAGGCCTGCCAACACCCAATCTTTCAAGTGGCCAGCACAACATTCATTCGGTCCTTGAATTTGCGTGTTTGGATGAAATGGAGGAGGCAGCCGAGCACTTGATCGAACTGCTTCGGCTTTGGGGAGAAAAAACCCTCTAACATTCCCTGCCAATGGGTGTTTCTGGCAGCCCCATTATATTTTTTAGAATGCACAATTGTATACCTAACGCCAATGAGCTAGCGCCGTTTTCGTAACCCCTTCACGCTTAAAGGTTTGCTCGCCCGACAGGCGTTTGCGAGGGCAAGTACCCTAATTTAACACGTTATCTAAAGCCGTTCAGTGGTAATGACTTAGCGACAATTAAAACTCTTTGTTGACACGAAGTTAACAATCGATAAACTTCGAACATCGCCATATCTAGTGCTTTCAATGGCAGGAATCCACTACCTATAGTTAAAATGGGTCAATCGCGAGTCAATCGCTCGTCTTTCGACCTTACACCCCAGTAACTCGGTGCGGTGGGATATGCGGCGTGGTGATAAACGTTTGTTCATGTTTCTGTTCTGACCCAAGTCGCCCTCGACCGCCGCGCACGGAGTGCGTGATCTGCAATGGTGGAAGGGGCGATACACGGATGAAAAGCAAGGAGTCTTTGCTGCTATGGCCACAGTACTTTCCGGATCAACCTTGGTACCGACCGTCTCCCCCCAATCAGTCGAGCAATTACACGGCGTAGACTATGCCCGTGATCGTTTTGACGATTCCCAGCGAGTGGGCCCGGCGGGCCTTCGTGTCAAGGCGACATTTTGCCCCGACGACGGCGCAAGCCCTTTTGAGACGACGCAGTGGGAGCTGCGAAGTGCGTCGATTAAGGACGAGTCCGGCAAGGCACTTTTCGAACAAACCAACTGTGAAGTTCCCGCATCGTGGACGCAGTTGGCGGCAAATGTGGTGGTCAGTAAGTACTTTTACGGCGATCCGAGAAACAAGAATGAGCGCGAAAGCAGCGTTCGCCAGCTGATTCATCGTGTGACTCGCACGATTTCGGACTGGGGTCTGGCGGATGGATATTTCCACACGGCGGAAGACGGCGAGCGATTCTACCGCGATCTGACATGGCTTTGCCTTCATCAGCACGGTTCGTTCAACAGCCCCGTCTGGTTCAATGTTGGGTTGTATCACCAGTACGGCGTGGCTGGTGCGAAATGCAATTGGCATTGGGACCGGACGCTCAACCAGGTATCGCAACCAGAGAACCCCTACGAGTATCCGCAGGGATCGGCCTGTTTCATTCAGCATGTCGAAGACAACATGGAAGACATCATGCGACTGGCATGTGCCGAAGCGATGTTGTTCAAGTTCGGTAGCGGTACCGGTACCGACCTATCGACGCTCCGCAGCCAGCGAGAAAAACTATCCGGTGGTGGAACGCCTAGCGGTCCGCTGTCGTTCATGAAGGTATACGATTCGATCGCTGGCGTGGTGAAAAGTGGTGGCAAGACGCGCCGCGCCGCGAAGATGCAGTCGTTAAAGGTCTGGCATCCCGATGTGCTTGAGTTCATCGAATGCAAGTTCAAGGAAGAACAGAAAGCACATGCACTGATCCGTGAAGGCTACGAATCAAACTTCAATGGTGAGGCTTACAGCAGCGTCTCGTTCCAAAATGCGAACTTGTCAGTACGTTTGACCGATCCCTTTATGGAGGCGGTCCGTGATGGCCGCCGTTGGCAGACTCGCTGGGTAAGCGACAAGGCATCCGGTACGCCTCCTGAGTACGATGCACGCGAATTGCTTGGACGGATGGCCGAGTGTGCATGGCATTGCGGAGATCCCGGTGTTCAATACGACACGACGATCAACAAGTGGCACACATGCCCGACGAGCGGTCGTATCAATGCCAGCAACCCTTGCAGCGAATACATGTTCCTTGATGATACGGCATGTAACCTCGCGTCGATCAACCTGATGAAGTTCGTTCGCAATGACGGGTCGTTCGACTACAAGCGATACCAAGCGGCCTGCCGAGTCTTTTTGATTGCTCAAGAGATTCTTGTGGACCATGCCAGCTACCCGACCTCCGATATCGCCGAGAACAGCCACAAGTTCCGGCCACTCGGTTTGGGTTATTCAAATCTCGGTAGTGTCATCATGACCGCCGGGATTCCTTATGATTCAAACGCTGCGCGAAGTCTTTGCGGCTCGATCACCGCGTTGATGCATGGAACAGCGAATTACACCAGTGCCGAACTAGCAGCGGTGGTTGGGCCGTTTGATGGCTATGCCGAAAATGAAGTATCAATGCTAGGTGTGATGCAGATGCATCGCGATGCTGTCGAAAAAATCGCTGATGAAGGCCCGGCGGAATTGAAAGAGGCGGCTCGCGCTCTGTGGGATGGCGTGCTCGAAATCGGTGCCCGCCACGGCTTCCGTAATGCGCAAGCCACCGTACTGGCGCCGACCGGGACAATTAGCTTCATGATGGATTGCGACACGACCGGGATTGAACCGGACATCGCATTGGTGAAGTACAAGCAGCTCGCTGGCGGAGGAATGCTGAAGATTGTTAACAATACGGTGGCGGGCGGTTTGCGTAAGCTTGGCTATAGCGAGCCGCAAATTGAAGCAATCATCAAGTTCGTGGATGAGCACGACACCATCGAAGGGGCGCCAGAGTTAGCCGACGAACACCTGCCTGTGTTTGATTGTGCGTTTAAGCCCGCTAATGGTGTGCGCAGCATCCCATGGCGTGCACACATCACCATGATGGCTGCGGCACAACCGTTCCTTTCTGGTGCGATCAGTAAAACGGTGAATATGCCCACCGACGTGACGCCGAAGGATATCGCCGATGCTTACGCTTGGGGTTGGGAATTGGGACTCAAGGCGATCGCGATTTATCGCGATGGTTCGAAACAGTCCCAGCCGCTCAATACCAAGAAAGAAGAATCCGGCAACGGTGCCACGGCAACCGCTGAGGTGGAAACCAAAACGGTTGAAAAAATCGTTTATAAGCCGCGACGCGAACGCCTCGAAGATACGCGTCAAAGCATCACACACAAGTTTAGTATCGCTGGTCACGAAGGTTACCTTTGTGTGGGACTCTACCCTGACGGTCGACCTGGTGAGATCTTCATCACCATGGCGAAAGAAGGCAGTACGATCGGAGGTATCATGGATAGCTTTGGTACCGCCTTGTCGATCGCGTTACAGTACGGCGTGCCTTTGGAAGTTCTTGTCAATAAGTTCAGCCATACGCGTTTCGAACCGATGGGACATACAACCAACAAGGAAATTCGAATCGCCAAGAGCGTTGTCGATTACATCGCGCGTTGGTTGGGCTTGACGTTCCTTGCCGGCCATCCTGAATTCGGCAAAGCGGCAACCAATGACGCTGGCTCGAAACAGACGGTTGGTAATGGTGGCCCTGCACTTGCGACACCATCCACGGAATTGGGGCTCGCCTCTCCTTTCGTGGGCGAATCGTTTGTGATGGATATCCGCGCCAAGAGCACCGGGGCAAACGCGTCGGGAGCCAATGACAACAGTCGTGGCCTCTCCGCAGGAGGTCGCGCAGAACAGTTCGCGAGATTCCAGAGCGATGCGCCCAGTTGTGACAATTGCGGTAGCATTACCGTCCGCAATGGCAATTGTTATCTCTGCCACAACTGCGGAAATAGCATGGGTTGTAGCTGATATTCGGGAGCCGAATCCCCGCCAATAGGGCGGTCGGATGCGACAACCGGTAAAATAGGATTTTGGAACGGTGCGGCATTCAGTAAGGGTCAATCCGTTGTAAAACAGGGGGGAAACGATTTCGCAATGACGAAATTAGTTTCCGTCGAGTTGAACGCGTACAAACATCGTTTGGACGCGATTGTGTCCCTAGCAGTGGATCGTAAATGACGGTTTGTTCATCAGATTCCGCTAATACGATTCCACGAATCATTTTCGAGACTGCCCCTTTCGTAAGTGATTCGCTAGGGCAACGAGTGGTGACGCGGATCGTTCAGAATAGTGCCCCATTCTGAACGGTCCGCTAACCATTTCATCGCCACAGTGGTCAAGTCGTCCGTTTCCACGGCGCCCTACGTTCGTGTTCACGATGATCGTTTAAAGGGGTACGGTGTGTCCAATTTTATCATTCCTCAGTACGTCAACGATTTCAGCACCTCGGTGAAATTGATCGTTGACGCAGTTGAGTCGACACTGCATTCAAAGCCCGACGATCCTATCAACTTCGATTCATTTCAGGATTGTGTTTACCTGAAGCTGTCCTCGCGCGTCCTCGCTCACGTAAACGGTGCGTATCAACAGTTTTTTAGTAGTGATCCGGCCGTTGTAAGCGGCGTTGGTGAGCAGTTTTTAGATTCCAACACGCTGGAAATTTCGGCAAAAAGTGATGAACTGCTGATCAGTGGCGGACAAAGCATCGAGTTCGAGCATTGGTCGGTGGGATGTGACGGCCAAACGTATCTCATGCGTTCGCACAAACGCTGGCTAAAACCCAACGCTCGACACCTTTCGATTCTTGGGATCACTCGTGTTTTAGAAAAAACGCAGCAGTCATCGACGATGACGAATGAAAAGAAGCTTGAAGTCCTTTTGAAGAAATACCAATTGCTTGATAAGGAAGATCGGTGTCTCTGCAGACTGATGACCGAAGGGCATTCGCAGAAGGAAATGGCCGAGCTATTGGCCTGCAGTACTCGTACGATCGAAAATCGCCGCAACCGAATTATGGAACAGCTAGGTGCTGAAAAGCCGATCGACATCGTTAAGCTTATCGTGCGACTGATCGAGCACGATCTCATTCCGACCGAATACTAAGTTTTTGGCAATGCAACCAACACTCATTTTTCGAAGAGTGTCCTGCCAAAAATGTCGCTGTACAGTACGTACATCGCGCCGTACAAAATGGGTGAGAAGAACAGCAGTGGGATGTAGCACATCAGTGAAAGTAATAGCGAAATCGCGAAGTATGCCGCTGTAAGACCAAGCACGCCCCAAAGGTTGGTGACAACGGCGCGGTAGCTCCACTTGATTGCGTCAACGGCGCCCAATTGCTGATCCGCGATCAATTGGAAGGCAAACATAAAGGGGATGTATGCCAGCATGCAAAAGGCCATGGCAATGAGAACCATCACGATCGCGATTGGTACAACGATCAGAGGCGGCTCTTGTCCGGGAGCAGTTCCCGATGCTAAGGCGACTAGAAACGCTATCATCGCTATGGCGCATGGGAGCATCACAACGATGCTCGCTACCGTCATGAGCAAATAGGCAACGAACGACTCCATGAAGACGTCGAATCCCTTGAACAGCGTCCCGAACTCAGCCACCCGTCCGTGGGCTCGGTCGCGAAAGCACATAAAGACTCCTACCAGCATCGGACCAAACAATATCCCGAACGGCACGGCCGAACCGACAAGGATGGCAACCAAGACAAGGCCAAGAAAAAGCCAGTACTGATTTTGGATGAGGGAGTACGAACGCTTCAGCAGGTCGATGGGCCGAACATCGACCTTTCTTAATGATGTCTCTGGGAAGGCGCCTTGAGGGGTCACAGGGGAATAGGGATTGCTCATGACGATAGCAGTACGATCGAAGATGGGGTCGAATGAAAACGCATCACACGTGGCGCAGATTATAGCTGGCTAATAGCTATCGCGGGCACATGTGTTTCAAGTCGACGGACAAAAGTAAACGTCAGGGCCTAGGCGACTTGATCCATGCTTTGAAATCTACCGTCATTGAGAGTGGGCAGCGCTGCCTTAATAGCGATCGTAAACACCATTAAGCCCGCGGCCCAGATCCCGATGGTCACTTTCCATTCGAGCTGGCTCGGAACGTATTCAACGATCTCGTGCAAGGTACTGGGAATGAAGCCCGGAATGATCAGTCCCATGCCCTTTTCAATCCACGTTCCGGTAAACGCCATGGCGCAAGCAATCGCTAGTAACAAGCGTCGGTTCTCGCGGAGCACGCCTTTCCAAAGAAATAGGCCTGTCGCCGCAACATTGAGAACGATGGCCGTCCACGTCCACGGGACCAATGCCGTTTTTCCGTGTATTCCAAAGAACAGATACTTTGCAGCGCTCGCATGCGAACCACCGGTATAGAACTCGGTGAATAATTCGGATGCCACCATCAGCAGATTGATGAGAATCGTGACGCGGATGATCTTGGTGAGTGTCGCGATGGGTGAGTCGAGGCCAGTAACGTGTGTTAAACGCCGCATCAAAAGCAAAGTAACGATGATGAATGCCGGTCCCGAGACGAACGCTGATGCCAAGAATCTCGGGGCCAACAACGCCGAATTCCAAAACGGTCGTCCACCGAGGCCGCAGTAAAGAAATGCTGTTACCGTGTGAATGGAGATAGCCCAGCCGATCGATAGCATCACGAAAGGAAGGTACCAAATCGGATTGGGAGTGCGCCCCAAGAAACGAGTGTAAAGCAGGTACCCGCAAATGTGCAGATTAATGAGCAAGTAGCCATTGAGTACGATTACGTCCCAGGTCAGCATCGATAGGGGAAAGTTGAATTTACCAATGCCTGGAATCAAGTGCCAAAATCGGTCCGGGCGACCGAGATCTGCGACCACAAACATCAAGCACATGACTATCGCGGCCACTGCCAACAGTTCACCAATGATGACGACATCGTGCATCTTTCGATCGTGATAAAGGTAGGCCGGAATGACCATCATGACTCCTCCGGCGGCAAGCCCCACCATGAATGTGAAGTTCGCAATATAGAGTCCCCAGCTTACCTGGTCAGTCATGTTCGTACTGATCATTCCGCCAGCGACCTGGTGTGCCCAGGCATTTGTGCCAACTAAGAACAATGCCGTGAGCATTGTCATCCATGCATAAAAACCAAGCGACCCTTCCGTTGCAAGCCAAAGCGATCGCCCTAGAAATCGGGGGTAGCTTGTGAGATGCGATCGGATGTCGATTTCGTTTGTGGATAGATCGCGCATGGTGATCAATGCTTTCAATCAAAGTAGTAGAAGAACGCAGGCTTCGTCCCGAGTTCTTCTTTCAAGATATAGACGCGTTTGTTCTCGAGGATCCAACGAATATTGGAGCTCTCATCGAGGATATTGCCAAATACCCGAGCGCCAGTGGGGCACGCTTCCAAGCATGCTGGAAGCTGCCCGCGGCGCGTACGATGCAGGCAATAGGTGCACTTCTCAACAACACCCGCCGGCCGGATTCGGTTGCTTAGGTAGCTTTGATTAGGGTTGATTTCTTCTGCCGGAATCTCCGGTTGCTTCCAATTAAAACGCCTTGCGTGGTAGGGGCAGGCCGCTTCGCAGTACCGACATCCGATGCACCAGTTGTAGTCGACAACCACGATGCCATCCGCTTCTTTCCAGGTCGCTTGGACGGGACAAACGTCAACACAGGGTGGCTCATCGCACTGTTGGCACTGTACGGGTAGGTAGAACTTATCGTCCTTTGGAACCGTTCCTGTGTAGGTGGTCGATCCTTGCTCCATATCGAGCGTCCCTTTGGGCATCTCGATGACTCGAATGTAGGACTGATGCGTTGAGCGGTCGTGGTTGTTTTCCTTGTGGCACGCTTCGACGCACTTTCCATTTCCATTGCAAACGCTGAGGTTGATCGCGTACACAAACTTCGTGCCTGGGATGGGCCGGTCATCTCCAATCTCGACATCAGCGCCATATTTCTGCTTCGTTTCAGCCTCAAGCCTTGCGATGACGGCCCTCTTATCCGCCACCGAAAGTTCTTGGTAATGCTGCTGCAAGAACTCGTCCGCCGTAGTACTCTTCGCCGCATTACGAATGGGCGATGCGGCTGCGACAAAAGCGGCGGCTCCAAGAGTCGCAAATGCGCCCTTCACCACGGCTCGGCGCGTCACGTTTTCAATGACAGGGAGCGAACGATTCGCCGGCGAATCAGTTGTGGGTTGCATGGGGCTTGTCTCTTTCCAGAAAGCGATCACGAGGCTTAAAGCCAACGATCATCTTGGGATAACGAGGGGCATGAGGATCGTGACAATCGATGCAATTGTTCTTTGTTTGTGGTCCGCGCGTTAAATCCCAAAAACCATTCATCCCGCCGTGAGCACCATGTTCAAACGCGATTGCCTGAGAACTGTGACACTGGGAACAAAGAATCATCACGTCGCTAAACGCTATGACCGTACCGTCCGCTCCATGCAACGAATCGCTGTCTTCGGGGTTGTGGCAGGCGTAACACGCCAACCGGCCATGGTCAAACTGCATCCCTTGGTGGAACTCGTCTAGCATCTCCGGTGAACGGTTATCTCGATTCGGTTGACGAATGCTATGGCACGTGGAACAAGCAACTGATGTCGTCCGGCCCAGCGGGTCGTTGGTAATCAGCTCAATCTTTGGCGGGCCCTCGGGGCGCCGAACGAGCACCTCAAACCGCATCGCAGGGGGCGCCGCCTGCGAAGGAACGTTGAGGCCGCCGACCGCCGATTCCGCCGACGTCAAAAACGTGGTATCCGAGGTCGGCGACGACGACTCCACGTCATCCATCCACTGCCAACCCGCCCCGAGCGCCGTAACGCAAACTGCAACCGCGAGACCGTGTAGAAAATAGGATGAAGATTTTCGCATGGGCCATTCTCAAAACAGATATTTCGCTCGCAAGCCTAAATGTATACATTCATATGCAGATTACGGGAAGCCTAGTTTTTAAAGGCCAGTGCAGATGCCCATTAGCGGATTGGTGCTCACGTTTGACGATACGGTTGCTAATCACCGAGAATCGATGGCGGCGTTGCGTTCTGAACCCGCCGTCACCGTTGGTGTTGCAAGCGGTAACCGAGTTGCGATCGTTGTCGACTCACAATCAAAATCCCATGACCAACAAATCTGGGAGGCCTTGCGAGCGCTGCCCGGTGTGGTCTCAGTGGGTGTCGCCTTTGTTGGTATGGAGGATGCTGCAGAGCAACCGCCGTACGCTGGCAGTCACGAAGACGCATCCCCGCCCCATGAAGTACACAACTTAGGAAAGAAATGATGGACGTTCAAAGGCGTGCTTTGTTGAAGGTGGCTGCGATGGCCGCAGCGGGATCTGCGGTTTCGCTCGGTAATCCCTTTCCGAATTTGCCCGTGCTCGGCGCCGACGATTTACCGGAAACCGACAAACTCTCTTGGAAAAAAGCGCCCTGTCGTTTTTGCGGAACGGGATGTCATGTCCAGGTAGGCGTTGAGAATGGTCGCGTCGTTGCGATTGCCGGAGACAAAGCAGCCGACGTCAATAAAGGTCTGTTGTGCGTGAAGGGATATCACGTTGGCGGAATTCTCTATGGCGAAGACCGACTGACGCACCCATTGTTAAAACGCGATGGAAGGTACGTTCAGATTGGCTGGGATGAGGCGATCGAAATCGTTGCCCAAAGGATCTTTAAGTCGCCGGCCACTTTTGCGTTTTACGGAAGTGGACAATGGACCATTCCCGAAGGTTACGCTGCTCAAAAGTTTATGAAAGGGGGCTTAGGGAGCAATCACATTGACCCCAACGCTCGGCTGTGCATGGCTTCTGCCGTTACCGGCTTCCTCGCGACCTATGGTGTTGATGAGCCAGCCGGATGTTACGCCGACTTAGATGAATGCAACGTTCTCATCGCATGGGGTAACAATCCCGCTGAGATGCACCCGGTTCTTTTTTCTCGCTTCACCGACCGTCGAGCGCGTGGCGAAAATGTCCGTTTGATCGACATTGGAACGCGGCGAACGCGAACCACCGATGCCGCGAACGATTATCTGGAAATGAAGCCCCATGGCGATGTCGCAATCGCATTAGGGATCATGCATTTGTTGATCGAGAACGGTAATTACGATAAAGATTTTGTTCAGAAGCACTGTGCCTTCCGAGGAGCGGAGGCCACGACGCCAACGCTTCAAGGTGAAGCAATTTCCGAGAGCGAATTTCGCAAGCGGATCGCCAAATACACTCCCGAACTTGTCGAGGAACTTTCAGGCGTACCTGCAGACCAAATTCGCATGTTGGGAGACCTATTCGGCAATCGCAATCTACGCATCACAAGCCTGTGGTGCATGGGGATGAACCAACACACGATGGGCACGGCTGTCAACTCATTGGTCCATGGAGTGCATTTGCTCAGTGGTCACTTTGGTCGTCCGGGAGATGCGCCAACAAGCTTGACTGGCCAGCCATCCGCCTGCGGCACTGTGCGTGAAGTAGGAACTCTGGTGCACGCGCTGCCTGGGGGCCTGCTGGTTGTGAAACCCGAACATCGCGCCAAGAGCGAGGAGTTATGGAATCTCCCAAGCGGACGGATCAATCCGACGCCCGGCTATCACACATTGCAAATGTTCGAAAAGTTTTGCACTCCGACCAATGAAGGCGGAGACATCGACACCCTCTTTGTCCAAGTCACCAACCCTGGACAGTCGCTGCCCAATTTGAGCAAGCTCATTGATGGTAAAGTCGGTTTAGAAGATAAGTTCTTGATCGTTTCCGAAATCTATCCCACCGCGACCACGCAGCTCGCTGACCTGATCTTGCCAGCCGCGCTCTGGGTAGAAAAAAATGGGATGTATGGTAATTCGGAACGTCGTACGCAGCAGTGGTTCAAGATGGTCGATCCCCCAGGGGAGGCCAGGGATGATTGCTGGATGACGATCGCGATTGCTCATCGGCTATTTGAACTTGGGCACGATGGGATGAAAGACAAGGACGGTAACTTTCTTTTTGCAGTGAAAGACGACGCCGGCAACGAAGTACCGATTTGGGAGTATGAGCATTACTACGACATTAATGTTGATAAGCATTTATTCGAAGAGTATCGCAAGTTCTCGGTGATCAAACATAAGAACCTTGCTCCTTACGATGAATACGTAAACGCTCGTGGCTTACGTTGGCCCGTGGTCGAACAACCAGATGGTTCATGGCGCGAAACCATGTTTCGATTTGCCGAGTTCGATGACCCATTTGTGGAAAAGGGTAAAGGATTCGATTTCTACCATTCGACGAGCGGAGATGGTCGAGCACAGATCTGGTTTCACGATTATGCTCCTCCGCCTGAAGTGCCTGACGAAGAGTTTCCTATGTGGCTGTGTACAGGTCGCGTCCTCGAACACTGGCATACAGGAACCATGACGCGCCGACTTTCGCCACTCAATCGAGCGATGCCAACCGCATACGTTGAGATGAACCCCGACGATGCGAAAGCTGCGAATGTCCGTCAGGGGGAGGTCGTCGTTATCGAGTCGCGGCGTGGTAGCACTGAACTTGCCGTTTGGATCAATGGGCGCGGGCGTCCGCCGCGAGGGACCGTGTTTGTTCCCTTCTTTGATGAGACCAAGTTGATTAACCATTGCACACTTGAGGCGCACGATCCTTTCTCAAAGCAACCGGACTACAAGAAATGCGCCGTGCGAGTTCGTAAGTTATCGAAGGTGACGCAATGAATGAAACCGGCCAGCGTCCCGTGGAGCCAATTGTTGGCGAACCAGACAGTGAGCTCGATTCGGCAGGAAGGATCACGACCCTGGCGTTGGCTTCTCTGATGGCCTTCGCAGTGATTGGCTACTTTGTGGGGCTGGCCGACGGTGTGCCCCAACCAAGCGGAATCGATTCCGAACCATTGTTGAAAGGCACGCACCATCCCGCCAAGGCCGATTCGAAGGTAGTGGCGGCGGTCACCTATAGTGAGATTTCGAACGTGCCGATGGGGCCCTCGGTCGCTTGGCAAGCGATACCCAAATCGCTGCCAAAATCCGCCCATGAGGTTCAACCTTATGACTTGTTCGCAGAAATCAAGCCTAGCGAATCGGACAAGGAGAAATCGAATTTTGTCCGTGCTTCACGGCGGGCATTCAACGGCGCTCCTCCAGTGATCCCGCATACGGTCGAAAACACAAACGACGCAGCGTGTTATAGCTGCCATAGCAACGGGATGAGAATGGAAGGGCTAAAGGCAAGCGTCATGTCACATGGCTTTCTTGCAAACTGTTTGCAGTGTCATGCACCGCCGCCTCCTAAGCCCTTTGAAAAAATCGATTCTTCCGTGCGCAGCCGCTTCGTTGGCTTGCAAGCACCTAAAGCTGGCGAGCGAGCGTTTCCAGGTGCGCCACCTACCATCCCTCATTCGCAGTGGATGCGAGAAAACTGCCATGCATGTCATGGAGGACCAAATGGCTGGGCTGGGATGGAATCGAGTCATCCGTGGCGAACCAATTGTACCCAATGCCACGCGCCGTCTGCGACTCTTGACCAAGCAATTCCCGCGCAGGGCTTGTCAATGCTGCCGCCTATCGAGAACTCTACCCGTGAGTAGCGAAAAGCGAAGGGTCACTCGTCGCGAATTATTGCAAGGCAAGCTTTGGAAGTTGCTGAAGCCAACTCGTCTTCAACCCCTTGTCATGCGGTATCCGAAGGTCCTAGGCGACGTTCGAAACGCGGCCGATGGGGCAGCCCCAGTTGTTACGCCATCAAAACCTTTGACCGTCAAAGGTATTTCGATAGAACCTGTTCCCACTACTCGCCTTTCAATGGGGACGCGCCCGGCAGCTATTCCTTTGTTTAGGCCTCCCGGTGCTATCGAGGAGCAACTTTTCCTTTCCGGTTGCACTCGTTGCGGCGATTGCTCCGAGGCGTGTCCGCACAAGGCCATCACCAATGCCATCACCAAGGCCATCACTAAGGATACCGGGCGACTCGGCTCCGACGCAGGAACCCCAGTCATCGTTGCTGAACTTCAGGCCTGCATGATGTGCGAAGATTTTCCGTGCATCGCGGCTTGCAAGCCTCGGGTACTGTCCGCCGAGATTCCAGTGGTCATGGGTACCGCACATGTTACTGAACATCTCTGCGTGGCTCATCACGGTACGACTTGTACGGTATGCAGTGAACGCTGCCCGGTTGATAATGCGATAGTCGTGTCCCATGGTAAACCGCGGGTGAATGAAGAAGCTTGTACCGGTTGCGGCGTGTGTCGATACGTCTGCCCAGCACCTGAAAATGCAATTTTGTTGATGCCTGTATTCAGCCGCCCCCTTCCACCTAGCCAGAGTTAAGTCGCGTGGAGACGTTCGATATCGATGACCCAATTCCAGAACTGCTAAAGGCGGAGTGGCCGCATGAAAAGGTCCTCGCGTTGTTTTCCGATTTGGCCGCAGGTGCTGAAATCCAAAACGTGCAACTGCGAACCAAAAACTCTGACACTGCCGTGATTCTTGCTCAAGCGAGAGCCTCATTCGCACTTGGCGAGGCGCTTGCCATTCAAATCCGCTATCGCTTTGAAGGCGAATTGTGGAGCGACACGATTATGCCGAGTGTCCCACTATCGACGATCGTCCGAAATCGTCTTCCAGGATAGCCAGTCGCGATGCCCAGGCGTCTGAGGATGCCAATATACAGGCCTCTGAGGATGCCAATATAAGCGTGGGGACGCGACACACATGGGGAAGATGCTATTCTGTACCATAGAGTGTAGGATAGGTTGCGATGGATGGGTTTTCTTGGAGAGAAGTATGGCCAGAGCATCTTGCACGGTTATTCAGTGTTGCGTTTTGATTGCCAGTTCATCGCTAGCAGCGGACAACTGGCCGAGTTTTCGTGGCAACGGGAGCAATGTTTCGACGGCGACGCACCTTCCTGATCGCTGGTCGCCGCAGAGCGGTATAGCCTGGAAGGTACTCATTCCGGGCTACGGTCAATCCGCGCCGGTGGTTTGGAACGGTACGGTTTTCGTAACCTCCAGCGATGGGCCGCTCCAAGAAAACCTTCAGGTCCACGCCTTCGATCTTGCCAGTGGCGACAAACGCTGGACGCGAGAAATCGAGGCGTCGACCAAAGTCGAGAACTATTTTCGCAACAGTCGAGCGGCACCGACTTGCGCTGTCGATAATGATGCGGTTTACTCTTTCTTCGCCAGCGGCGACGTTACAGCGCTCACCCATCAGGGCGAAGTGATTTGGAACATCCCGTTGCTCCAGAAGTATGGACCAGTCGAAAACGAGCGAGGTATCGCGACATCACCAGCTCAGTCTTCCGATAAGCTGTTCATCGTGATCGACCACCATGGACCTTCGTACATCGTTGCCATCAACAAGCGAACCGGAGAAATCGCATGGAAGACAGATCGGGGAAAGCGGGTGCCCTCCTGGTCATCGCCAATCGTCACCAGCCAAGGAGATAGCGAATTGGTACTGATCAGTTCGTCCGATTCGCTTGACGCGTACGATACGGGCAAAGGAAAACGGTTGTGGCAACTCGATGGGCTGGTTGGAAACCACATTCCTTCGGCGACAGTCGTTGGTAACCGTATCTATGTCGGGTCCAGCAGTATGGCAATGCAAGACCTCGATGAAGATGCCGTGGCTGGTTCCAACTGTTGTGTCGAAATGATCCTAACGAACTCGAAGCCTGATTTTCAAGTCGTTTGGGGCGCTGAGCGAGCAAACTCCGCGTATTCGTCGCCGATCGCGTTTGCTGGTTACGTCTACTTTGTCAATAACGTCGGCGTGTTGTACTGTGTCAACGAACAAACCGGGAAGCAGGTTTTTGCTAAGAGAATGGGAGAAGCATGCTGGGCCTCGGCGATAGGTGCAGTAAACGAAGGCGAACCTAGGATCTATTTTTTTGCAAAGAATGGCTTCACTACCGTTCTCCGTCCGGGTGAAGCATTTGACGTGGTAGCAAAGAATCAACTTTGGAGCCGTGAAGAGATGATTGAAGCATCAGAGGCGGCGACACTTCTTCGCAAGAGCAACACAGTTCCCCCTGAACAAGCAGTTCCAAAAACAGGTCCTGAGAAGGTGTTTAAGGGAATGCCAGAGGCGCAGATGCACCAAATGTTTTCCTATGGTGATCCGCTCGTCTATGGCGTTGCTGCGGTCGATGAAGCCGTGTTGATACGCACCGGCCAGCACTTGTACTGCATCAGGTCCGCAGGTGACCGCAGTGTCGAAAATGACTAGGATTGGCAGCAGGGATGACGCAATCTTTAAGCAATTTAGGCTGAGTCGAGTGACGGGATTGGGGGCAAGCCTTCGCGGATGCCAATCGTTTTCATCAGCTCAGTAGCGTTGCCATAGCCAAGGGTGCGGCCGTGTAGAAGGTCAGATGCAATCCAATCGAATAGGACGAACCAATCAACTGAGATGGGGAGATAGTTTCGAATCTGGGATGCGTGATCAAATGGGACGTGCGTGATCAAATGGGACGGAGGTGAATGGCACTTAATCGGCGTAAGTCTCATGCCTCACCGGGCTTGTAATTGTGCCTTGGCTTTTGCATCAGTTTATAGCCTTTCGCTCGTCGCCTAAGCACCCGTGGTTCATAGCGATCAGGAAGATTGCCGACGATGTGCTTTTGACAGCTGTGTAATAGCACTTCGTACAGAGTATCGGCATTCAACGTCTCGTTAAGCGTCGGTAGCATCTCGACCAAAGTTGACAGAGTGCTTTTGAAACTCAGTTGACATGGTTTAACTCTACCATTCAACGCTGCATCGCACATCACTTGACGGATCAAGTTATACGCCAACAAGTGAGCCCGCAGTTCACTGCGAACTCGATGCGGCTTCTTACACCGCAGGTGGTCCATTTGCATCACCGACTTTAGACTTCGCAAATTCAACTCTGCTTGCCATCGCCTGCGAAACAGAGCGGCGATGTCGTCTTTGCTGTAGTTAATATCATCCCATAGCGAAGTGTGGACAATGATTTCAGTGGTGCGAAAACCATTGTTTTCGATTCTGATTTTGACTTCTCGGATCACGATGAAAGCTGGGTAACGGTCGTACTCTTCTTGAGCCATCCAGTCGGCACGTTGTGGCTTGTCAAGCTGAATCGAGTGATCGTCTTTGCCATAACGAATGCCGGTGCGAAAATCACTTTTGCGAAGCTGGTGCCTGCGAACCACTACACGACTCCCGCGAGCCATCAATCGCGCCATATCAAACCAACTTGAGTAGGCTCGGTCCGCAAGAAAGACATCGACTTTGCCGATGATTTGTTCCACTTCACGAAACAAACTCACTTCAGCGGTCAGCTTGCCGCGGTACTCTCCCATCGCAGCTTCTAGCACCGTTCCCGTTGATAGTGCGAACAGGACGACAACGCGCATGATCGGAAAGCTACAACCGATTGCTTGGACTCGTTGCTGTGGGTACTCGGACTGATTTGCCGGTGTATCGGCCATCGTGATCGTGGTACCATCTGCGGGCACAACACGATGACCAAGCCAAAGCCAGTGATCGGGCACAGAATCTTCAATGTCTTGACCAATTTTGGTAACCAGACGATGCATGGCTTGCTCATCAAGCTTGTCGCGAGCGATGCAGTAAATTCCGGTTTCGCTGCTGCAGGCGCGAAGCCCTCTGGCACAACGAAAATGGATGAGCCTAGCGACGGCAGAAACGCAACCATGATCGGTCGAAAGAACCTGCGAGAGAAATAACCCACAGCGTCACTGCAGTGGTATGGTTTCTGGCGGCATCGAGAATGCCGCTTACTTGCCCGAACGCAGATCGAATAGTCTGGCGATCGAGCAACGCAGCGAAATAAAGATCGTTAGACGCACGGGCGATTTGAAGGCGTTGACGGAACGGACTGAACACCGGTTGATACACGAGGGTCTTTCTTGCTTCGTGGGTTTGGGTGTTCAGATACCCAAACTCATTGCATGAGAAGCCTCTCACGGTCAACGGAACTTAACCTCTTGCACCACAAGATCCTGCCGCCGATTAAGTGCCATTTAACCCCGTCCCCTTTTCCGTCCCCGAGTTCCGCTAGCAGTGATCTACGGCGGGAATTCTCTGCATTTTCGGCCCTTACCAAATTTGCCGAAAATAGTGGCGGCTGTTTGCCGCTCAGTGACTTTTTATTTCTGTAGACCCCTTTCAACTTGCCCGTTCTATTCGGGCCCAACACCCATTCTTTGGAGATTATGAAAATGAATTTACGAACTCGTAAAAACCGTCGCTTAAATTTGGAGTCGCTCGAAGGCCGAAAAATGATGGCCGGTGACGTGTCTGTTGCACTTGAAGGGCAACTATTGACAGTCCAGGGCGACAACTTGGGCAATCAGGTTGTCGTATCGCAAAACGCAGCGGGTGCGGTGACTATTTCAGGCCAAAACGGAACACTGATTAACGGCTTGCCTTCGGTTCGATTTATCAACCCACAACTAAACGCGATGGAAATTCGCATGGAGGGTGGAGATGACTCCGTGTCTCTTCGCGGTGTGCGAATCGCAAATGACTTGTTCGCCGACCTAGGTGCTGGGAACGACCTGCTTACCACCGCTGCGGCAACGCCTGTTGTCATCGGCGCGAACGCAATGATCGAGGCGGGTGCGGGCAACGACATCGTTCGACTTAGCGGAATTACCGTCCGTGAGGACCTGATGATTCAAGGTGGTGTGGGTACGCTCAACGCCAGCCTCAACGCCGCCGCAGTGGACAAGGCTCTTACGATCATTGGTGATGATGCTAACGACAGTGTCGCTTTGGCTGGAGTTCGAGTTGGCGATGCGGTGTCAATTGAAACCAAGGGCGGTTCAGATGTTGTCTCGATGAACGATGTTTCAGCGCTGGCCCTGCTTGTCAATACCGATGCTACCGGAGTTGGAGTCGATCGCGTGACGATGAATCGCGTGACTGCAATCGAGGATATTGGAATCTCCACCGGCGCTGGAAATGACACCGTGGCGCTAACCGATGTCACAAGCGGCAAGTCGCTAACGGTAAGCCTTGACGAAGGCAACGATAGCTTCACCGGCACACGAGTTTCGGTAGTTGAAGATGCCGTCTTCGAGGGTGGGGCCGGTGTTGACGTGTTCACAGACCGAGGGATCACGGCTGGCATCAAGAAGGACGTCAAAGATTTTGAAACTCGACGCTAGTCAGGTAAAGGGTGTTGGATTAGCTTGCGATGGTCGGCGAAATCCGCGTCGAATGGAAGTAGATGGCTTGTGAAGCAGAGCGGGGGCTGGAAAATCCGGCCCCCATTCTCGTTTTCAAAGCGGCCACTCAAGGTACAATAGCAACTTGTCGATGGCATCAAGCCGTCGTATTGTTGCTTCTTAATTTTTTGAGCTCATGAAAGTTGCTTGTCGTTATGAATTCGGAGTCGCCATCGGATAAATCGCTCATCGAACGTATTCGCGGTGGCGACGACGATGCGGCAACAGCACTTTATGAGCGATACGCCGATCGAGTGAAGTGGTTTGTTCAGTCCCGTGCCTCGGATCAGTTGAAGCACCAAGTCGAACCTGAAGATATCGTCCAGAGTATCTTTAAGAGCGTCTTTCGCGGTATGGAAAGTCGAGGCTATGAGGCGCCGGAGGGAGGCACTCTCTGGCATTTGATTGCAGTCGTCGCGATACACAAAGTTCGAAAAAATGTGTCACGGCGGCTTGCCGCGATGCGAGATGTACGACGTACCGAGTCGCTTGAGTCGCTCGACTTTGAACAAGCGGGTGCTTTTGAATCCAAGCAGGAAATGGAAGTCGCCGTTCGCGAAGCGATTGAGTGCCTTTCGCCGCAGGAGCAAACAGTCGTGAACCTTCGAATGCAAAACTATTCGGTCGAAGAGATAGCGAAGCAGATTGGCTGTTCTCCACGTACGGTCGAACGGCGATTGCAACAGGTTCGGGTCGCATTGTCTGAGTTGCTGAATCTGGCGGAATGATCGGTCGTCAATCCAGGAACGCCCGCAACTTCTCCCAAGCGTGATCGAGGCCGCGGCTGTCATATTGAGCTACAAGTTCTGGAAATCGCGACGCTGACTTACGAACGGTTTCGCTGGTTGCTTCGTGGCATTTCGCTGCGAATTGATCGGGTGTGCGCGGGTCTGCGTACACGCCCCACTCCTCGCGCTGGATTCGCTCCGCATTCACCCTTTGTTCGAGAAATAGGGGTATTGCAAATACAGGAATTCCTTGGCCAAGCGACTTCGAGGTCGTACCGTGATTACCATTGCAAATCACCAAGTCACAGACGTTCGAAAGTCCCGAAAGACGCAACGGAGTTTCGCTTACCCTCAATAGCGGATTGAGCACGGGTTCAATCAGCCCTTTAGGTATTCCATCTCCGTAGAGTACTGTCTCGATACCGGCCGAATAAAGCGAAGCGATCAATTGCCTGAGTTGATGGAACGGCTTCAGGTAAGCGACAGCTCGGAATTTTCCGTTCCCCTGCCATTCCGGTTGAGTGATACCGTCATGGTCCCACGTCCCTGAGTAGTCTGTCTCGCAACGAAGTTGCGCATACGGATCGAGGGTTGGGACTGAGGCAAGAATGGTTCGGTTCGATGGAAGCAATACATCATTCCAGCATGTTTTTTGTTTGATATGCAATTCAATCATAGCCGAAGTCACACGAGCAATGATTGCTTCGGCGGTGCGCGATGTACCTGGGACACCGTTAAGAAACGATGTCGATTCAGTGCCTTGTGGCGGACACGTATATCCCGTTCCAATCCGAACCGTTGGTATACCCATAGCAGAAGCAACCCACAGGCATGCAACTCCAAAATCGGAAATCACTAGATCGGGCCGCTGTTGACTGAGAATGACCTTCCAAGCCGCGCATACGGCCAATACTTTATCGTTGTTGTCGAAACCTAGATTGAACGCGACGTCCGCAAACGAGCATGCGTTAGCAATTGCGATGTCTGCCCTACCCGAATCTGGCGATTGAATCCAGCCATAATCTTGAACGGGAAATAGCCTCGGAAGTCGATGAAGTTCTTTCGAAACAATTGACACTTGATGTCCAGAGTCTCTCAACCGCGACGCCAATGGAACGAAGCTACGTAGGTGGCCTGAGCCTGCTCCCCATTCCCAAGCACAAAGAACCTTCAATCAATCACCCATAGGGCCAAGTGTCATAGTAAAAGTCGTAATAGGGATCGATATACCATGGGTCATACGGCTCTGGAGGATCTGACGCTGGTGGCAAGGGCTCTCCGGTCGTGGTAGATGGAAACGGGAACGGATTGGCGCCGCCGTAGGGGTCTGGGATCGGAGAAATGAACGGGTCAACGCCACCATACGGATCAGTTGGAGGTTGGCCGCCATAGGGATCTGTGGGGTCAACTGGCAGCGGTCCCTGATCATCTGAGATGCCTGTCGCCGAAAGTGAATATCGAACCGGCGAAGTTGCAACACCGCTTCGACCGAGTGCATCGATCCTGACGGCATATACACCTCGCTGTAACCAAGCGAATGTGACTTCAGGGGATAGGGCTGCGGTGGCCATTGAAAACACGACCGTAGCACGCTTAGCATCATAAATCGTGATACGAACCCCCGAGCCATTCGAAGGAGCCTGAGCGGCTAAGTCGAATCGGAACAGCTGTGTCTTATAAACCTCAAATCGTGACCATTTTGGTTGGGTCTGAGGAGCAACTCCTGTGGCAACTTTTTCGCGAGTCTCCGGGCCACCCATTGCGGAGGTCGCGAAGTCCACGGTTGTAACGTAATTGCCAGTTCGAACTGGCTGATTCTTCGCACGAATGCGAACAAAGTAGTCGCTATTTGGCGTTGGAGCATTCACCAGGAACGTGACCGAACCATCGGCCGTTGGCGCAGCAGTGGCGCGCACGCGTCGGCCAGCACTATCGAAGATATCGGCGTGGATAGTGGCTTTGGAAACACCAAGCGACTCGATGCGAATTGACATCGTCGAAGTCACTTGAGATGGGCTTCGGAAAACTAAAAAGTCCGTGTCCAAGTTCGTAAGCGACCCGATCGTCTCGTAGCGAGTTCTCTCGTTGAACCCAAGTGCGGACTGTAACCGAGTTGCTGTGCTTAGGGTGTCATTTGTACTTCGCTCCTTATCGATCAAACCTGCTTTTGC
>JANOBM010000003.1:0-15067 GCA_031411655.1 Planctomycetaceae bacterium | reverse complement strand
CGAGCCGACCATCCCGGCCGATGACACATTCTCAGTGAATGAGGATGCAATACTCAACACCGAAACCACGCTTACGTTGGCCTCGTTGTTTGACAATGATCCGATGCCCGTGGAAGCGTTCCTGCCGCCTCGATTCATCGTCGATACGCAGCCGATCAAGGGCACCCTCACAATCACCGATCCATTAACCGGTCGATTTGTCTACACGCCTTTTGCTGACTTCCACGGTCAAGATGTCTTCACGTATTGGGTTTCGACACAACCGGTTCCTGGGACCGTCTTGCCGCCGAATGTCGAACTCGCCACGGTGACAATCAACGTCGTGCCGGTGAACGATGCTCCGTTGGCAACCAATAAGTCGTTCCCGGCGCTCGAAGATACCGCGGTAACGATCACCGCGGCTCAATTGCTAGTCGGTGCGATCGCAGATGCGTCGCCGCAGTATCCGACAATCGCTGCGCCGACGGCGCCATGGAACGAGATCAACCAGAGGTTGAGTGTGGTAGCGATTACCATCCAAACCACGACCGGGCCGGTCGTCGTCACGTCGGCTAATGCGGCAACGGGACCGTTTGTGACCACTCGCGGTAGCTTTGTTGTTAATTTCGTAGCTGGCATTCTTACGAATCTTGTTTACACACCAGCACAAGATTTGAACCGCGATAATAACCGTGGGGTGGGGGCGCCGATCCTTCAGACGTTCCAGTTCACGATTCGAGACAGTGGTGAATCGATCGATCCTGACAACGGCGCGACGATTCCAGGGACGCCTTTGGAGCACACTGCCACGACGTCCATCAACGTTGCCCCACGCAACGACGCGCCGACTCCGTTTACCGATAATGTTTCGGTTGGTGTCGTGGGTACCACGAATACCAATACGCTTTGGCGGCAGCACTTTGTCGGACTCAATCAAGCGGTTCCGGTGCCAACCGAGGATACCACGCTGGTGATTCCTTCGGCGTTCTTGCTTAAGAATGACTTGGCCGGGTCAGTCACAGCGATCGATGAGAACTTGTTTATCAGCAATAACGATGCGCCGCTGAGAATCATCTCGGTTGCGGTCAATAATCGGAATGCAGCCGTTTCACTGGATGTCAACGGAAATGTTGTGTTTGTCCCGCCAACGGATGTGTACGGCGACGTGGTATTCACGTATGTCGTCCAAGACAGTGGCGTTGATGAAGCCCTCAACGGTACGCGTACTGTGGTTCCACGAACCGCGACAGGAACCGCTACGGTTACCATCCAGCCAATCAACGATGTGCCCGTCACGTTCAACCGCAGTGTCACGTTCACAGAATCGAACGCTCCAGGCGTGGACAGCCCCGCGCACACGTTTACCGCGTTGCAACTGATCAATGGAACGGCTACCGAAGCCGACTCCATCCCCGGTCTGTTCGCTGCCAATCTTCCCGCACCGTTCAATGAAACGGAGCAATTGGCTTCGCTACGCGTGGTTCGATTTACGACCACCGCGGGATCGGTTGACGGTGCAACGCTTCCTGGTGGAAACGGCACCCTCAGGCTCAATAGCGACGCCGGTGGTCGATACGAGTTCGATTTCACAGCGGGCGCCTTCACCATCGGACGGTTCTTCCCCGCCGCCGATTACAACCAGAGAACGCCATTCGCGGCAACGGAAAGATTCCAATTTGTCGTGGAAGACAACGGTGCCACGACCGATCCGCAGCTTGGCAACGTCGTTACGTTACCGCGTCAGCGATCGTTGCCGGTGACGACAACGATCACGGTGTTACAGTCCAATGATGCACCGCTGTTCACAATGCCAAGTGGCTTTACGTTTAATGAGAATACAGGAACCGCGGTCACTCAGACCAATTTCATCACGGCAGTGAGCCCTGGTCCTCTGTCGGCACTGGATGAATTAGCGCGTCAAAACGTCACGATCACCTTCGCGGCAATCAATGTACCCACTGGTTTGATGACTGCATTGCCAACGATCACGGTCGTCGGTAGCGCTGGCAACTGGCCTGGCACGGGCAATCTGACTGTATTCCCTGCGGCTGACGCGTATGGGTATGCGGTCTACCGCGTGACTGCGATCGACAATGATCCCACCGCGCCACGCACCGCCGTTCAGACGCTGACCATTACGATCAATCCGATCAATGACGTTCCGGTCGCGTTCAATCGCAACATTAGTGTTGCCGAAGCAGTGGAGGTCGACGGGCGTACGGCAGTGCTTACCTTCACTGCGGCCGGTCTCATCAACGGTGTGGCTCCTGAACTGAGAAACGTCGCTGGCTCGTTCCCGCCAGCACTTATCGCCCCTTACAACGAAATTGAACAAACGCTTCGCGTTGTTGCGTTCAACGTTCCGGGGGCCGCTCCGGTCGACGTGACAAGTTTGGTTGGTGGTACGGGATCCATTACCCGCACAACGCTCAATAATTCTCGGTTGACATTTAATTTCAATGCCGGCGCATTTGTTGACGGCACCTATGCTCCACCGGTGGATTACAACCAGCGAACACCGTTCGTTGCGAACGAGACGTTCACCTATGTGATCTCTGACAATGGTCGAACGACACTTCCAGGTAGCGGGTTCATTAACCTGAACGGAAGTAGTACCAATAGCACGATTACGATTCCAGAACAGCGATCTGTTGCGGCGACGATCACCGTCACCACAACGCCGGCCAACGACCCACCGATATTCAGTTCGATTCCCGTGCTTCATATCCTTGAACGGGATGACAACGGTGGCACGGTCATACCGAACTTTGTGTTCAATGTTCAGCCGGCGCCGTCGACCGCATTGGACGAATTGCAAAGGCAGACAGTATCATTCGTTGTACAAACGGGTGCGCCTGGGACAAGCATTCCGGCTGGTCTGATGCGTCAAAATCCGCAGTTCTTGCCGAATGGTTCTTTGGTAATTTTCCCCGCTCCGGATGCCGTCGGAACGGCGGTCTACGTCTTTGACGCGGTCGATGCAGAAGCGGGCACCGCTGGCTTTGTGCCTCGGGCGACGCGTGGGATGGTGACCGTCAATGTGAGGCCGGTCAACGACGCACCGAGGTTAAGTCCGGTTGCCGGAACCAGTCTCGCGACTAATGCAGACGAAAGATGGGCCGTCAACGCTACGACTGGCACCATCACTTACACGCTCAAAGAGGACAACACGGGCGCTGGTGGAAGCACGTCACCTTACGTGCTAGACGCACGCCGGACAAACGCGACGGCAAATCGTGTCGGCCTGCTTGATCCGTACACGGTTGGTCCCGCTAACGAAGCGGATGCGACGCTTGGCGGTCAACAGATCCTGCGCATTATCAGCGTCGATGCTTTGACCAGCTTGGGCGGAACCCTCACGGCGGTTGATACAGATGCTGACGGTTTCGTCGATCGTGTTCGATACGTTCCACCAGTCGACTACAACTCGGCTCAGGGCCCGGTCGACACCTTTACCTACGTATTTGAGGACAATGCTCCCAATCCTTTAGGTGAAACTTGGAGTCTGGCAACGCTTCCAGGTAACCTGATCGAGAACCGACTGACTCGCGTGGGAACGGTTCAGCTTTTACTCAATCCTGTGAATGACCAACCGTTGTTCTCGATCCCAACTTTGACTCACTCCGTCCTCGAGGACGCTGGTGCGGTCATCGTTCCAGGATTTGCTACGGATATCTTGCCAGGCCCGTTGACGGCAGGTGATGAGCTGGCCAATCAAACGGTCACGTTCACGCTGACTCCGATGACCCCGGAAAATGGTCTGTTTTCCGTGAGTCCATCGATCGGTGCTGACGGTAACCTGACGTTTACGTCGGCGCCCGATGCGGTTGGTTCGATCAGGTATGTCGTTACGATGAACGACAGTGGTCTATCGAATAACCCACGAGGCGATATTAATTCACTTGGGCCAGTGACAATCACGATCAACGTTCGACCGGTCAATGATCAACCGCGAACCAATCCATCTGTCGTTGGTACCAGTAAGACGACCAGCGCCGACGAAGCCTGGACGGTTAGCAATACCGGTGTGATCACCTACACCCTGAAAGAAGACAACACGGGTGCGGCCGGTGCGACGTCTCCATTTGTGATTGATGTGCGTCGAACCGCGTCAACGGCTGACCGTATTGGTCTTCTTGACCCGTTTGTCGTTGGACCTGCCAATGAAATTGATTCGACGCTCGGTGGCTTGCAGACCCTTCGCGTGCTAACCGTTCCAGCCACGACAACGCTTGGCGGAACATTGACCGCCACACGTGACGCGAATAACTACGTGACCCGAGTGACGTATGTACCACCAGCGAATTACAACTCGTTGCAAGGTGCACGCGATTCGTTCGACTACGTGGTGGAGGATGACGCAATCGGTTTGGGTGAGACGTTCAACTTAGGTAACGGCACACTGCTCGAAAATCGGTTGCGCCGGTCGTCTCGAGTCGAATTCACTCTCAACCCCGTCAATGACGCACCGCTATTTACGATTCCAACCGCAACGCGATCCGTTCTTGAGGATTCCGGCGCCGTAACGGTGGCCGGATTTGCTGCCAATATCCTTCCAGGGCCTGCAACGGCGATCGACGAAGCGAACCAGACGCTCGCCTTCAACGTGGTACCACAAGCTCCAGAAAATGGTCTGTTTGCGGTAAGCCCGGCAATCAGTGTTTCGGGTACGCTAACCTTCACGCCGAATCCCGATCAGGTTGGGTCGATTGTTTATGCGGTAACCTTAGTGGACAACGGCGCGACCAACCCGGCTCGTGGCGATTTGAATTCGCGCCCGCCGGTTCTTGTTACCGTCAATGTTCGACCGGTAAATGATCCGCCACGATTGAACGCAGCGGTTGTTGGTACAAGCTTTACGACAAACGCGAATGAGGCATGGCAGGTAGACAACGCGGGATTGATTACCTATACGCTTGGTGAGGACAATACGCAGTCGATCGGTGTCAATCCACCTTACGTGATCG
Organism: Planctomycetaceae bacterium; assembly: GCA_031411655.1. Classification (GTDB taxonomy): domain Bacteria; phylum Planctomycetota; class Planctomycetia; order Pirellulales; family Pirellulaceae; genus UBA6163. Next base: position 10,121 of record JANOBM010000003.1, on the reverse strand, counting down.
ATATCAATCGCTCGGCGTCTGCAAACGGTCGAATCGGACTGCTCGATGTGTTCACCGTTGGACCCACCAACGAATCGGATACCACACTCGGTGGTTCGCAAGTTCTGCGGATCATTGATGTTCCGACCGAAACCATTCTTGGGGGAACTCTACGGGTTGTCGCTCGTGACGCCAACAACCATCCCACTCGAATCGAGTACACGCCGCCTGCGAACTACAACTCGCTGCAAGGAATTTCAGATTCCTTCGAATACACGGTGGAAGACGATGCAACGAATCGGGGCGAAACGTTCAACTTGGCGACAGGTCTGCTTGTCGAGGACCGATTGCCAAGAACGGGACGTGTGCAGTTTGTCCTCAATCCTCTAAATGATGCTCCTGAGTTCACTGGCGCTGCTTCAGTGACGGTGTCCGAAGATAGCACTGCGGGTCCTGTGATTCGGCAGACCGTCGTTACCGATTTTGTCTCCAACATCGCCGCTGGCCCTCTGGACGCTACTGACGAGCGAGCCGCAGGTACAGGGCAAACGGTGACATTCACGGTTTCGCCAGCGGCTGGGAATCCAGCTGGGTTGTTCTCGACCGCACCAACGGTCTCGCCGACCGGCACGTTGTCGTTTATCACTGCGCCGGATGCGAATGGCGTCGCCACGTTTACGATTGTTGCTGTAGACAGTGGTTCGAACGCGGCACCGCGTCAAACCAACACCAGTGCACCGAAGACGTTTACCATCACCGTTACTTCAGCCAACGATGCACCAACGTTTACGGCTGGTCCGAACGTGACTGTTGCCGAAGACTCGGGCGCGTACTCGCGGCCGACCCCTTACGCAACCAATATCAGTCCTGGTGCACCAAACGAAGTGACCGACGGACAGACCGTCCGCTTTGACGTTTCGATTCCACAGGCAGGTAGGGCGCTGTTTGCAGTACTGCCAAGCATTAGCACGACAGGATTCTTGACGTTCACTCCGGCCGACGATGCCGTGGGTTCGGTGGTGCTTTCGGTAACCGCAGTCGATAGCTTGAACGCGGTGAGTGCGCCAACACTTTTGACGATCACAATTACCGAGATCAACGACGTACCGATCGCAAACAATTTCACGGTATCGGGCGATGAAGATAACGCGATCGTCATCACGTCAGAGGAGTTTATCAGCAACGCGGTTGACCCAGACTTGTTGTCCAACTTAACCGAGACGTTGACTGTCACGCAGTTGTCTACAACGTCCGTGTCGGGGGCTGCCGTCTCGATCAATTCATCGGGTGGGGTTGTTTATGATCCACGTAACGCAGCAACTTTGCAGGCGCTTCGGCCGGGTCAAACGGTTACGGACACGATCACGTACCGATTGTCGGATCGTTTGGGAAGTCTCAGTGAACGTGCGACGATCACTATCAACGTCGCAGGACGTAATGACGCTCCTATTACGGTTGATGACAGTGCGGTATTGCTGACCGGTCCGGTTAGCAGCACATTGCGCCCGCTGAGCAATGACCGAGACATTGACGGCACGGTCGCTCCGGGCACAATCATCATCACTGAACAACCAGTAAATGGTTCGCTTTCAGTTCAGACCGATGGCACGCTGATCTACACGCCGACGACTGGTTTCCGTGGTTTGGATTCGATTTCCTACACGGTGGCCGATGATCGCGGTCAACAAAGTGAGCAAGCGACGATATCACTTGATATTGCGCCTGCTCCAACGTCAGCGAACATCACCACCGGAACCCTTGCAGGTCAACCCATTGTGGTCGACGTCGCCACGGGCTTTAACGCACCGGCTGGAACACTGGACCTCACATCGATTGTGATTACCACGCCTCCAACTAGCGGTGTAGTGACGATTCTTGCCAATGGACAAATCCGGTACACGCCTAACGCTGGCTTCGTTGGTGCCGACACGTTCGCATTCACGATCAGCGATACCAAGGGTCGACGAAGTAGTCCGGTCGTGGTGACGATGAACACCGTTTCAAGTCAACTGCAAAACCCTCGCAGCTTCTTCGATGTCGATGCGAACGGAACCGTCGCTGGACGAGATGCCTTGCTGATCCTTAACCGGCTAGGCCGGGCAAGTCGCGCTGGTCAAGGCAACACGATTCCGGTGTTGAGCACCGATGCCGGACCAAGCTTCTTTGACGTGGACGGCAATCGTACGATTGCCTCCCTCGATGCGTTGAAGGTGCTTAACTTCATGGCTCGCCAACGCCGTAACGGAAGAGCCAGCGAAGGCGAAGCGTTGCGGGCAGCGCCCGAGCTTCAATCGCAGTCCATTGACGTCATGGTCAATCAAATCGTCGATCCGGTTTCGACGAACATGGTGCCAACCGTCGACGCGGACCTGATCGCATCGGAAGTTCGCCTTCCAAGCGATGAAATGATTGAATGGTTTGCTTGGGACGCAGGTCAAGAGGATGATAAGGACGTTCGACGAGCGAACCAAATCGAATCACTTGATGCCGCGTTCCTTGAATTGGACCTGTAGACAACGTGAATGAAAAAGGCACGAGTGCACGTCGGTTTTAGGCGCGTACTCGTGCGTTCAATCGCACCGCCATCGTACTTGTCAAATCGCGCTTCGCTGATTTGACAGATGATTTGAAATCTAAGACGTACTTGTGAGGTGCATTCGTCGTTGATACGAGTGCTTAGGTACGTTTGAAAGCGGGCGCGTTGAAACGCACGAAGGCCCGTTCGGATCAATGAACGAACGAGTTTTGGGAGAACGCCAGGTTATCAAAACCCACGCGTTCTCAGCGGAGTCAGTCAACAGGGATCGACTGGAATCCCTGATTACATCGCCAGTGGACCGAACAGTTCGTCGACCTGGCCGTGACTGTCACCGAAAGATTCCAATTTCACACCCACTTTATCAAGCAACGTGAGGTGCAAATTGGCAAGGGGAGTTGGCTTGGCGTAGCGAATATGGCGACCGCCTCGCATGTTGCCTGCGGCCCCTCCGGCGACCAGCACCGGCAGGTTGTTGTGGTCGTGTAAGTTTGGATTGCCCATTCCGCTGCCATACAAGTAAAGGCAGTGATCGAGCAAAGTTCCGTTGCCTTCAGTCGTCGCGTCTAGACTGCGGAGAAAGTCAGCAAAGAGCGAGACATGAAATTGATTGATCTTCGCGACCTTTTCAATTTTCTCTGGGTCGTTTCCGTGATGGGTTAACGGATGGTGAGGATCCGAAACGCCGATTTCAGGGTAGGTGCGGTTGCTAGTTTCTCTGGCTAGCTGAAATGTAATGACGCGCGTGATATCACCTTGTAAGGCCAGACGCTGCAAATCAAACATCAACTTTGCATGCTCCGCATAGGACGCGGGTACGCCGAGTGGTCGGTCGAGATCGGGAAGTGGCCGTTCCTCAGCCTTTATCTCTGCCTGTGCGATACGCCGTTCAACTTCTCGAATCGATTCCAGATAGTCGCTGACTCGGGCACGATCGCTCGGACCTAACGTGCGTTCTAGCCGCTTCATTTCTTCGGTTACCGAATCCAGTAGGCTTGCGCGTTGGGCATTCGCCTGCCGCCGTTTTGCGGGTGATCCACCGTCGCCGAAGAGCGATTCAAATACGATTCGAGGATGAGCTTCCGAAGGGAGTGGTGTCGTCGGTGACGACCACGAAAGGTTGTTTTGGTAGACGCAGGCGTAACCGTTATCACACTGTCCAACGGTCGCCAACAGATCCATCGACATTTCAAGTGAAGGAAGTTCGGTTTCCTGACCAATCTGCTTGGACGCCAATTGATCAACCGTCGTTCCGAGATAGTAGTCGGTGCTCTCGGTCAACTTCGCTCGTGCCGCACTCAAGAACGCGGCGTTGGATGTTGCATGAGTACCAGGATAGGCACTCTGCAATTCCAGGTTCGTGATCACACTGACTTTATTCTTAACGGGCTCAAGCGAGATTAAAGAAGATGACAACTCGCCAAGCGGTTCATCCTGCTGGTCGCCGTGTGGCGGAGTCCAGCGCGTCACGTCACAACCCATCGGCATGTAAACGTATCCCAATCGTCGCAGTTTCGCTGGGTTAGCAGGCGTCGACGCGATCGCAGTCATTGCAGGAACCATCGCATCCAACAAAGGTAACGCGACGCTGCAACCTAAGCCTCGCAGGACCGACCTACGATTGACAGACTTTTTCATCACGATCATTGCGACATTCTCATTTGGAACGGTTTGCTGCGTGCGACGGCTAGCACGATCGAAGAAAACCGATACTCCTTTGCCCTTGCTGCGCCGACAATCGCACGTATCGCAGCACCATCCTCGGGTTCTATTCCACGCCCCAGTGCAAAGGTTAACAGACGTTCCACAAAAGTTGAAATGAAAACCTCAGGTATGCGATTGATTAGTCCGAACTCGAGGCCACTAACGCCGTCGCATTCACTGCCGTCTGGCAATCGGCCCTTCGAATCGATCATCGCGCCTTCATCGAAGTCGCGCCATCGTCCCACCGCATCAAAATTCTCAAGCGAGAACCCGACAGGGTCCATGGAATCGTGGCACGCGGCGCAAGCCGAGTTGGCGCGATGTTCGGCAAGGCGTTCTCGGACGGACAGATTTCCGTTCACCGTAACATCCGGAAGTGTGGGAACATTGGGTGGCGGCGGCGGGGGTGCCATTCCAAGTAAATTCTTTAAAACCCAATGGCCACGAATGACTGGTGAAGTTCGCGTTGCATAGGAAGTCACCGTTAAGATGCTGCCGTGGCGAAGCAATCCTCCCCGATGACTGTCTTCGTCCAAGGCAACACGGCGAAAACGCTGTCCGTAAACGTTGGGTACCCCGTAGTGCTTTGCCAATCGCTCGTTGAGAAATGAATAGTTAGCATTGATTAGGTCCAAAACACTACGGTCTTCCTTGAAAACGCTCTCGACGAAAAGTGACGTTTCTTGGTGCATCGCCCGCCGTAAGTTCTCGTCAAAATCAGGGAACAATCGCAAATCGGGCGTAATCGAATTCAGGTTCCGCAAATACAGCCATTGATCTGCAAAGTTGGTAACCAAACTTTTGGATTTCACGTCATCCAACATCCGCTGCACCTGCGAAGCAAGTATTCCGTCATCGCTTAAGCGTCCTTGCTGGGCGAGTTCAAGGAGTTCGGCATCGGGGACACTACTCCAAATCATGAATGACAGGCGAGACGCAAGTTCCCAGTCGGAGATCCGATAAGCTGTGTTCGCCGGAATGCCAATCGGATCGCGTTCGACGCGAAAAAGAAAGTTGGGGTTTACGAGAATCGCACTCACCGCTGCCTGCATTCCCTGATCATCATTTTTGCTTATCGCAAATGCATCATCAAAGAAGGACATCGGCACGTCCACGTCCTCCGCAGAAACATCCCGACGATAGGCCATACGGGTGAGAGTTTTAATTTTCTCAACCGCCATCGCTCGTCGCGTCGCGGGCGAAACTTTATCGTTAGCACTATCCGACGCAGGGCTTGCAGCAGCATAAGGCCCAGTGATTGACACCTGATAAACTGCGGGGCCTAATCGTGGATGACGATGCATGTTGAAGTGCGCTTCGTGCGGTTGTCTTAGCGTCTCCATGACAATCGTGGGAAGTTTTACAAAAGTCACACCGATCCGATGGAATCCCGAGGGTGTTTCGAATCGCACCCTAAGGTTTGCATCGACCAGGGCATCGTTATTCTCTTTCGGCGGAACGATCCGAAGGCGTTTAATGAGTTTCCCGTCTAACAACACGTCCATGTCATGCGGACGGTGGAGACCTTCGATCTCTTCATTGCGATCTCGCGCAAGACGAACCTCGATCTCGTAGGTTCCAGAGGTTTGGAACGTATATGGAATCAGAAGGCCTCCACGCGTTCCCAACGGTAATCCTTCGATCGGCACATCCTGCGTTAGGTCGGCGGGCGTACGAAAGGTATCGCCGCTTGGCGTTTCCGATCGAATGCCGTATGCCAACCGGCTTATTTTCTGTGCCGCCGATACGTATCGCACCATCCGTGACGGCGACAAGTCGGAGACCGTAATGTTGTCAAAGCCGTGGCTCGACTCATCCGGCGGCAATAACGCGGTTGCATCAATTTCGAGGTTGAAAATGTCGCGAATTGCATTCTGGTACTCGGTTCGATTCAGACGTCGAAGTGACGGAGAACGTCCTGGCATGGGATGGTTGTCCACAAACGCATCCAGTGCCGCATTCAAGTTTGCTAACGTCTCGATATAGGTTTTTTCTTCGGGTCGAAGTGCGCCTTGAGGTGGCATTTGCCGAGCGAGTAATCGCCGTGAAATATTTTCCCACTTGCCACTGTTTTGAGGATCGATCACCGTCGACAACGACTCCAGGTCAAGTCCGCCCGAAGGTTCAGTAACGCCATGGCACTCGACACAATAGGTCGTCGTGAACGAACTCAGGTTGTCATCAGCTAGTGCACTTGAAAACAAAACCTCAAGCAGTATGACCGGGACGATAGCGATGAAGCACAATGGCATTGGTAAAAGCGATTTCATCAAGTCAAGCAAAGCGTAGAGGACAATGATTCTCATTTATACCATTCTTAAACTAATTCGCTTGTCAAAAAACGCGTGGTACCATTTTAGTTCCACCTTGTAGAACGCTTTTGGCGTCGAGGATACTATCCACAATCGCGTTGTTCAAAATGGAGGTTGAGTGGATCGGGCAAATCAGAAGTGAGACTCACAGGGCTCTGGCAAGTATATCGCAAGTCCTGTCGTTTAAACATGTTCGGACTAACTTCGTTACATCCTGTATTACCAAGCCTTGGCAGACTCAAACACTGGTTGCAAACATGACTGATGATGTCGGCCTTTCGGACGAGGAGCGAGCGATCTACCAGTGGCAAACGTGGGTCACCGATTTCGGTGAAAATGGCCAGCGCAAACTGAAGCAGTCCAGCATCATGGTGTCACGCGTGGGAGGCGTAGGAGGCGCAGCGGCGTACCAATTGGCGGCAGCGGGGATTGGGCGGCTGGTTTTGGCTCACGCCGGAAATGTCAAACCTAGCGATCTCAACCGGCAATTATTGATGACTCATGAAGGAATTGGTAAGCCGCGAATCGAGTCGGTCACACGAAGGCTATTGGATCTGAATCCGCGACTTGAAATCGTCGCGGTGGCGGCGAACGTGGACGATCAGAATGCGGCGAAGCTGGTTGCCCAGTGTGACTTGATCATCGACTGTGCTCCGCTTTTTCACGAACGTTATGCGATGAACCGCGAGGCGGTACGGCAGCGGAAGCCGTTGATCGAGTGTGCGATGTACGAATTGGAGGGACAGATTACGACGGTAATTCCGGGCCAGACCGCGTGCTTGCGATGCCTTTTTCCTGAACCACCTCCGCAATGGAAGAGACAGTTTCCCGTTTTCGGTGCGGTCTCAGGCACAGTGGGTTCGATCGCGGCAATGGAAGCGATCAAGGTGGTTGCAGGGCTTGGCACCCCACTCACCAATCGGTTGCTTCGAATGAATTTGCGTACGATGCAGTTTCGTACTCTGAATGTTTCACGTCGAATCGATTGTGAAGAATGCGGTGCGATCCCGATTGAAGGTGGGAGAATACCATGACAGTGAAGATTGTAATCCCGTCTCTGTTGACCCGATTCACGAATGGTAAAGACGCGTGCGACGTCGCTGCGAGCTCGGTAGACGACGCCATGACGGTCCTTGTCTCGCTATACCCTGAACTCGGCCATCACCTTTTTAATGAAGCTGGAACGTTACGAGGTTACCTTCAATTGTTCAAAAACGACGATAACATTCGTGAGCTTCAAGGCGTGCAAACCTCGTTGCAGGATGGCGATGAACTGACGCTCATCGCGGCCTTGGCAGGTGGTTGATTGGCAAGACCGCATTCATATAGGCGGGACGAAAGCAGCGATCAGCCAAACGTAAACATCGATCGCGTACCTTTCTCGCTGAGTTCGGTACACCATCGAGTTAACTTCGTCGTCGTTCACGAACAGTTGAACATTGGAGGTCGACCCCATGCGAATCCGTAATGGCAATCAAAGTCAATGGCGACATTAAGAATCTATCCGAGAACCATTCACCGCTTTATCGCTAGCTGCGTCTCTCTTTAGGTTTCAGCTAGGTTCTATATTTATTTTCGAGACGGTTCAGTTCCTGGCCAGATCTAATTTTTTGGATAGCCACAATCGCCAGAGTGTTGGATTCCGACGTTCTGGCGAACGTGGCTACCTACGATTCAAGAGTTGACGGAGCACCGGGTTCCTTTCTCTAGCCGGGTTAGCTCGCGACGATCTCTTCGATCACATGGCCGTGCACGTCCGTCAACCGGCGATCGATGCCGTCATGGCGTACGGTCAATTGTTTGTGGTCAATTCCCAGCAAATGCAACACCGTTGCGTGCACGTCGTAGACCTGAGTCGAGTTCTCTCGATCCAGTGGCTTGTAGCCCCATTGGTCCGATGGTCCATAGCTGATGCCACCTTTGATCCCGCCTCCACATAGCCAATTGGTAAACACGTAGGGATTATGATCTCGCCCCACGCTGCCCTGAGTACTTGGCATGCGACCAAACTCGGTCGTCCAAAGGATGATCGTATCTTCGAGCAGGCCACATTGCTTTAGGTCTTTAATGAGCGCAGCAGTGCCAACTGCCATTCCGCTTGCCAGTGGACCATGGTCGCGGCGTATGTCTTCGTGACTGTCCCAATTGCGCCGCGGAAATCCATTGTCATTGCCTGACCAGATTTGCACAAATCGAACTCCGCGCTCCAGTAGTCTTCTGGCGATCAAACACTTCTTACCAAAGTACTCGGCTTCTTCGGGGGCATTGATGGTATCAGGGTAGGTAGCACCCATCCGATCAAGCCCATACATCTTTAGTATATGTGCCGGTTCCTTCGAGATATCGAGTGCCTCGGGTGCGCTCAATTGCATTTTTGCGGCAAGTTCATAAGAACGAATCCGGGCCTCAAGGCGCGAATCCTCCGGTCGTACTTGTTGGAACCGACGATTCATCCGATTGAGTAAAGCGAGCCCGTCTCGATCGCTTGAATCGGTCACGAAATCGGCCTTTGCATACAAGTCCTCGATAGGGTTCTCGCGTTGCGGGAAAATCGCGGTACCCTGCGCACTAGCAGGTAGGAATGCCGAACCCCAATTCTTTGGACCGTTGCTTGCGAATCCGCGATGGTCTGGAAGAACCACAAACTTCGGTAAATCGTCGTTGATCGAACCTAGCGCGTAGCTAATCCAGGCACCCATCCCCGGAAACCCCGGACTTTGAAATCCAGTCGCCTGCAAGTAGGTCGCTTGTGAGTGAACCCCCGATTTTCCGGTCATGTTGTGGATGAACGCGATGTCATCGACCACTTCGCCGAGTGGCTGAACCACTTCGCTGAGCATTTTTCCCGTTTGACCATAGGGTGAAAATTTGAAAGGCGACATCATCCACGGGCCGAGCCCATCTTGAAACGCCTCGACGTGTTCCCCAAAGTCAGACGGCTTGCCGTGATGCTTTTCGAGCATTGGCTTGTGATCAAACAAGTCGATGTGACTGGCCGCGCCTGCCATGAACAACTGGATCACCCGCTTAGCTCGCGGCGGATGATGCAGTGTCTGCAGGACCCCCGGTTCGCCCGATCGCAAATCATCATGGAGCAACATTGCCAACGCGAGCGCTCCAAAGCCGTTACCGCTTTGCGTCAAGAAATCTCTTCGTCTCATTTGAACCGCTCACTTTGGTGCAATATTCAACCTCATCCCGACAGTTTATTTCCCGTCTTACCGTCCCCAAAATACTGCTTGTCACACTTTAAGATTGAACAGTACCGACTCATCGCCGTGACAGCGAATTTGGCGGATGTTAGTGATTGTATTCGACATCCAAACCCGGTGCTGAACAACGCGCCTATTTTTGTAATCAAGCATGACTCCGTCATCGCATGGCCCTCGACTTTCTGGTCATCACCGATTGGTTGCGGCCTGGACGCGTATGAGTCGACATGAGTCGACCGTAGTCTAGCTGATTGAATCAACTTAAGTCTTATTTCGAAGGCAGCAAAAGATTATCATCAATTCGGTCGCGTCTGCCGCTCAACGTGATTCAGTGTGGGATGAGGGCCAGGCAAAATCAATAGTCGTGGATCGCTCCGC
>JANOBM010000002.1:0-12323 GCA_031411655.1 Planctomycetaceae bacterium | reverse complement strand
GACCCGTGCGATTCGGGGCATTTACCAATTTGGCCACGTCATTTCGACTTTCTTTAGTGAGCGGAAACCGTTGGGTTGTTCCGGCATTTTCGAGATAAGCACTTCAATTCACATTAATACCCGTACACGGTACGGGTAATGCACGCTAGCGGGAGACCCTCGAGTATTGCTTTACCATCACGAAGTCGCTGACTCAAATGAGAACTCAACTCAACGTAAATTCTGCCCGCGCTCCAAGTTTGACATTGCAGGGCTTGCCTACCGCCGAGCGTGTCCTGATTGAAAGCTGTTTGCGCGGTGATTGCGAGGCACAGCGGAGTCTTTACGCGCAGTACTGTGAAAGAGTCCATCGACTGATGTTTCGGATGGTTGGTTCGTCCCACGCTGACGACCTGACGCAGCAGGTATTCCTGTGCGTCCTTCGGAAACTGGACAAGTTCCATGGGCATTCCTTGTTCTCGACTTGGCTCTATCGAGTGGCGTCCAACGAAGCCTTGCAATTTTTGCGAGAAAGCCATCGTGATTTAGAGCAGCCAATACGTTGCGAACTTGCGGACAATCAATCGGATGCCACCGATCAAGCCGATCAGCGAGAGTTATTGGAATTTGCTTTAAGTCGGCTTGATCCCGAACTGCGAGCAATTTTTCTGCTGCGTGAAAGTGAAGGCTTGTCGTACTACGACATCGCCCTGACGCTCGACATAGCGGAAGGCACGGTGGCATCGCGGTTGAGCCGGGCACGACGCTGCCTTCGAGAATTGATTGATGCTGCCTCCCGATAACCTAATTCTCTTTCTCGTCCGCTTTCGTCGGCCACTGGTTGTTGCAATACATTGAAGTAATGCAACAATCTCAAGAATAAACGCATAAATTTTGCATCCAATTGATTCGTGTGTTGAGTACCGCGTTTAATTGTGAACTGTCTATTCGGGTGTCGTAGCGAAGCGAAAATGAATTGCCAAGAAACTCAAGATCTACTCTCCACCTACCATGATGGTGAGTTGGACAGCGACCGGCGTATTCAGCTTGAGGTCCACCTGGAAAGATGCCCAGAGTGCTTAGCCGAGTTGGCTGAAATTCGACGGTTATCATCCACCATTTTATCGCTTCCCGTTCCTAAGCCGTCTAAAAACCTGTGGCAAAGCATCAAAACCTCGTTGAATGACGAGTACCTTTCGCAAAGCGAGGCCGCCGGAGGGAATGATACCGCAACTTTAGAACGTGAGGGAACAAGTAGCACTCGTTCAAGGCATTGGCTGGGATTCGCTGTTTTAAGCACCGCAGCTCTCATGTTGATTGGATTCTTAATCAAGTGGAGCATTCCGACAAGCCATAATCACGCGCATTATCATCAACCGCTGAAAGCATTCATTGAGCAATTTGCTACCGATCCATTACGCGCCCAAATGCAGTTGACGGATCACTATTCAGGGCGATCTGTTTCGGCTGATGAAGCAACTCAACTCGTGGGCTATCGACCTGCGAATATGCAATCACCGCCCCAAGAGTTCACGCGTGATAAGATGTACGTCCTTGACATGCCCTGTTGCAGGTGTGTGGAAGTGATATGGAATCGCTCGAACGGCACAAGCGTCGCGATTTTTGAGCATAACGAGCCCGTGGACGATTGGTTTGCAGGCCGTTCAAGCGTGGACGTTGATTGTGCCGGAAAGAACTGTCGACTTGTAACAATTGGTAGGCAATTTGCTGCTTCCTGGCGTGTTGGGAAGCGAATGCTTACTGTCGTGGGACTGCGCGACACAGAAGAATTAGCTGTCCTTGTTGCGACATTTACTTAAACAGTCAATAAACATTCTTAGATTGACAGAAGAAGCCTGTGTTTCGATGCATCCAAACAGGCGGTTGGGGATTTTCCTCAAAGGTGACCACGATTTCCTGTTTGCAGAGGTTAGAAAAATGTTAGTCAAGATTGGTAAGAAGGTTGTTCTGGGTTTGGCAATGGTGCTCGCTCTCAATTCGTTGGGAACGCAACCGGCAGCGGCACAATCAAAGATCAGGGATTCGGTTTCTCGGCACAGCGGAGGCGGTTTTTGGGAGAACAGTCGCGCGTCGCGAGGCATTCAACACGCCCGCGACTATTCGCGCAGCATCCAGCAGTACTCTACTCAGGTCCCGAAGCTTAATCCTGTCGTCACGAAGTCTGAATCCGAGATGCTTGGCCAGCAGATTCAAGGGATTCAACGCGAGATGGTTGTCGTACGTGAAGAAAATCTGAGCAACCCGCAAGTCGTTCAGCAGGTAACGGGGATTGAAACCAAGTTGGCACAAGCCGTCAGCACGCAGAAGATGCTTCACGAAGAGTGCTGCAAGGATTCGCCCAATGGCAAGATGTGCGCCGAGATGGCGGGAAAGATCACCAGCACTCTTGATCAGGTCGCCAAGGATCATGCGAAGCTGTTGACGACGATGGGTCACGAAGACGCAGCGGTCAATCACGACCATGCGAAAGCCGAAACCCTCGCGCCAGCGCCAGCGACTAAGTAATCCAATCGTGGTTGTACGGTCCGATTTAGTTGTCGAATGACGCAAGCAATTGCCGTCAATTGATGCCTGATCGGACCGGACTTCGATAGTATCGAGTCGCTACTGTTCTATCACAGCTTGACTCTAGTTCGACTGTTCCAAGTTGCGAACGGAACTCAAAAGCGTCAGTCCGTACTTTCAAAATCGTGAACCTCAGACGCTATTCGTGGGCCTTACACTCAATCATTCGTCGTTGAGCCAACACGATGCGTGGGTAAGGTAAGCCGGGTAAGGCCCACGGCTGGCGCCTGGGGTTCACAACTAGTTTTTAAGGAAACTTTGAAATGAGTTGTTGCAAAGACAAGATGGAAACCGTGGCGTCGGAGTCGTGCTGCTCGCCACAAGATACGGCGCAGGCCGCTGCGCAAAAGATGCGTTCGACCGGCTGCGGTTGCTCACCGGTGATTGAAGACCAGCCGGGCCGCCGCTTAGTGGGCGTCGTAACCGAACGCGATTGGTGTCACGAAGTAGCAACGGTTGACCAGCGGCCCTCGGAAATTTTGGTTGAAAAGATCATGCGGCCTGCGTCCGCTTGTTGCGGCATGAATGACACGGTTGAAGAAGCAAGGCAGAAGCTCGACACGCATCAAGCGACAAGCCTGCCGGTGGTCGATGACGCAGGATGCTGCTGTGGCACCATCAGTTCGCATCACTTGGGAACAGCTTAATGCCACGCGAACCTGCCAAACGCGACTTGGGGGTTATCTCGGCTGCACGCTAACGATGGCCATCGTGCCTCATTCGCAGGCCCTGGTCTTGTACAACAGCATGCTGCACGAATTTGACGTCGCGCCGATCCTCAGACCAAGCGTACTAATCGACGAAGCCGTATTGGGATTGATCGCCACGTTTATCGGTTGCGGGCTAGCGGGTGGCATGATCGCTGGATTCTATAACTGGGGACTACACAAAACCGTTTAAGTGACTCAAGGAAAGACAACATTATGGCCATCCTTCATGCGCAGGCAGGCGAAGTTGTCGATATTCGACCGCTTGGAGTAGCGATCGCTGACTCCAAAACGACCGCTCTCATCAAGACTCATCAATTCGAGATCATTCGCATTGTCTTGTTAGAAAATAAAGAGATTCCGGTCCACGCCGCCAAAGGAAACATCATCGTGCAGTGCCTCGAAGGCCACGTCACCTTCAGCACGATGGGGAAGAACTTGGAACTGCCAGCGGGACACATGTTTTATTTGAAGACGGGGGAACCGCATTCATTAAAGGCGGTCGAGGATTCGTCCTTGATGTTAACGATGCTTTTGCAATTGGATGAATCAGTCGCGAGTGCCTCTGCTTGCCATTCTTCGACAGTTTCGCGTACGCTCGAAGAAGACGGTGGATGAAGGATTTTCAATTGAAAAGTCTAGGGTTGTCTCGTCGATACGATTCACGGCGTGTAGGTGATCATCAAGGCGGCAGTTCCAAGTTGTGGGGTTGTATCATTGTGAACGTAATGCCTCCGCCATGGCGATACCCAAAGACGGCCCCACGTCGATACCAGAACTAAAGGTTAGCTCCCTTAGTCCGAAGTTTTGCCGAAGAAGTAATTGGATCAGCCGGACGAACCTTACATGGGACACCGGCTGATTTTTTCGAGAGTTGAGCGCCGGTCACGCTTCTTTCACATCTTCATCCCACCGTGGCCGCTGTGGTCCATTGGCTTGGTATCGCCCGGTCCCCAAGGGGTGCTGGTGTTGGGTGGGATCGGATCGTTGGTGTTGGTCAGTTTGTCAAAAAATTCTGGCGGTAGAACTCGAAGGACCGTCGATAAGCCTTCAATGCCCATCGACCAACCAGATCGCATGCCCGCCGCTTCGCGACGTCCTTCGATCATCCCCATCCAACTCATGTCCATCGCATAGCGATTGGACGCATTTCCCGACGACGGCTTCATGGAATCCATTTTCATTCCGTCCATCTTCATGTCGCCCTTCTCCATCGCCGCCATGCCAAGCATGTTTTGAGGGTAACCAGGAACCTTCAACTGATTCGGTTTAGAAAATTGTCTGACGATCGGGCCGGCTTGCGAAGTCATCGAATTCATCATGTGATGAAACATGTGGCAATGCAGAATCCAGTCACCCGGATTGTTGGCGATGAACTCAATTTCGCGTGCTTGAGCGACACCGACCAAGACATTGTTGCTAGGCACCCAGGCTGGCTCTGGGATGCGTCCACCTTCGCTGCCGGTAACCCAAAACGTGTGTCCATGAAGATGAAGTGGATGGTGATCAATAACGCTGAAATTGACGAATCGGATTCTAACTCGCTCGCCCAGCTTGCAAAGCATCGGGGTCGTGTAGGGACCACAGCGACCATTGAATGTCAAGTAGTTCCATTCCATCGCCAACGTATCAGGAACCGACGAATTGGGCCGAAGCTGAAACTCTTGTGCGATCAGACAAAAATCACGATCGACGGCCGGCAAGTGAGTTGCCTTGGGATACACAATGAACAATCCGACCATGCCCATCGTTTCTTGCATCCCCACGTGGGAATGATAAAAAAACGTTCCTTCTTGATGGACGACAAACTCATAAACGAATGTCTCACCCGGTTCAATCAGCGACTGCACTAGCCCTGGCACACCGTCCATTTCGATTGGCACTTCCAAGCCGTGCCAGTGCATGGAAGTTCCTTCAGGCAATTTGTTATGAGCGACAATT
Organism: Planctomycetaceae bacterium; assembly: GCA_031411655.1. Lineage (GTDB taxonomy): Bacteria > Planctomycetota > Planctomycetia > Pirellulales > Pirellulaceae > UBA6163. Next base: position 7,110 of record JANOBM010000002.1, on the reverse strand, counting down.
CGGACTCGATCGCCTTGATTCACTTCGATCGTCGGCCCAGGCATACCGCCGTTATATCCATAGGTGTCGACCCATACGCCGGGCAGAATCTCGCGTCGCACTGGCTCGGCCGTTAAATGGAACTCTTTGGCACCATCGACCATTTTCCAAGGCAGCGTTTTCAAGTCAGGCGTTTGAATGGGCACTGGCGGTAAGCTGACATCACGCAAACCAGCGACGAGTTTGCCGCGATCTGTTGGGCTGCCGACAGGTCCGCCCACGCCCGGATGCATTCGCGGATACTCGCTATCCATTTCCATCTGCATGTTCATCTCGGAGTCGTCCGCCTTCACGGAGTCATCCTTCGGCATGGGCATCTTCCTGTCGCCATGGCCCGCGTGTCCTGGCTGAACGGGTGCTTGGTCCTGTGCCGACAAACTGCGCGCCGCCAACAAACCGCCTGTCGCAACGGCGCCACCAAGCAAGAATTTTCTACGTTGTTCGAGGTTGCTCATAATGTTTTCCCGGTGGAGTGAACTTGCTTGCTTTTAAGCCGACAGAAAGCTTCTTGTCAGCGAGTCCTCAGAACTCGCAACGCTTTCGTAGCGAGCTTCGAGAGCACGCCGACTCTTACTGTACTTAGCAGCCGAGCTGATCGGAACGAATTCGGCTTTATCTTGGTTGGTTGTTGGCGTCGATGTGTCCGCCAGATGCTGGTACATCTGGAACGGTTAGTCCTCCCGTCAACAAGTTTCCGCGAATCGCAACGTCCGCAGTTTGATACGCGAGGCGATTGTCGATTTGTTCAGCCTCCAGGCTCAGCAGGAATTGATTTGCGTCCAGAACGCTGATCCAAGGGGCACGGCGGTCACGATAACTCTGCTCAAGCATCTCGACGGCCTTGCGAGACTTTGGCAACATCGTTTCGTCGTATTCCTGGACTCGCTGCCACGCCGACAAGTAGTCGCTGTACTGCTTCGCTAACTGGTTGCGCAACTCGAGTTGCAAACGTTCGAGTTCGGCGCAAGCAAGTGATAGATCAGCACGAGCTTGGCGAATGGTGCCTTGGTTGCGATTGAAAACCGGCAGGAACATGCCTGCCGTCACGCCGGCGACCACTTGATTGGTTTCGGCGTTGTAACCGGTGGTCGCTCCAAGCAACAAGTTCGGCGTCGGTTCGGCAATCTCGCGCTGGATCACGATTCGATCGTGGCGAATTTTCTGCTGAGCCGCGATGACTTGAGGGCTAGAATCAATCAGATTCGACTGTGCAACATCCCAGTCCAGCGGCGATTGTCGAGAATCCATTTGGTCAAGCAGCGTCGTCGGTTGCAGTGTTGGAATGCCTACAAACGAAGCCAGCTCGCGCCATGCTTTGTCCTGCTCGTTGGTTGCTTGTTTCAATCTAACAGTGGCTCTTCGCAACTCAACCTCCGCCTTCAAGACTTCGGCTTCGCCGACTTGGCCCATGTTCAACATCTCTTTTAAGGTCAGCACATTATCATCGGCAGTGTCGATGGTTCGCTGTTGAAGGTCGATGCGTTGCTGCGCCGCGTAGGTTTCGTAGAAACGCATCGCGACATCGTTGAGCACTCGTTGTTGTTGTGCGGAAAAATTAGTCTCGGCAATCTTGGCACGCTGAGCATACTTGTCGCGGCTCAGGCCAAGCTTATTGCCACGAACGATCTCTTGCTGAACGGACGCTCCGTGCAATTCACCTGCCGTGCCGTTGACGCCAATTTGCTCAGCCACATATCCGACATAAGGATTCGGGCCTAAACCAGCTTGAAGTGCCGCGCCGCGTTCAGCCTCGACCAGTGCCGCCGCTTGACGCAATGTAGGATTGCTGCCGATCGCCATCGACTGAAGCTCCGCCAAAGAAATTCCGGTGGAGTTTACTGCCATATCGGGTACGACTTGAACAACGTCCGGCATGGCTTGCATGTCGTAGCTGCTCATCGGTTGCTGAGCGAGAGTTTTCCCCGCCGTCAGCAACCCAAGCATCAAAGCTGTTGTGTATCTTCGCATCGCGATCCCTCCGCTAATTGAACGCAGTCCGTTAAATTGGAACAATCGGCATGATTGCCAAGTGAAACGACGTCAACCTGACTAGGCACGATACATCCTAGGGGTATAAGGCGGGGAATCGCTACGACCCTCAAAGACCGTACATAAAGTCGGTGGACCAAACGGATGCACCAAAAGTTTTCCTGCGGCCCAAAGGGCCGGAAAATCCCTGGAGGACTCATCGCGCCCAAACCAAGCATGTAACCGACATAGCCCTTACTCGCCCGATACAACTTCATCCGCGGCGATTGTTCCCATGCTGCCCCAGATTCCATAAGGACTGTTCTGACGGTCTTTGCCTGTGGGCGCGGATCGACTCAAATCTCCGCAATCAATTTGCGCGCCGATGAATCGAATCGAACCATCACCGAAGGCGCAGTTCACGCCACCACCGCCATGGTGAGAACCGGCGGCAAAGTTGCCGTACGTTAGGTCATCGGCATTGCGATGATTCGCACTCACGTCGCCGGGAGGTAAAATCGTATTGAACGCTGAAAAGGTCGGAGCTCCATCGACCCAGCGTCGGCCTCGTCCGTAAAACTCCGGTGCATCCGGTGGTGCGTTGGCGACAATACTCGAACTGCGACCATTGTTCTTGGAGTAATTCATCGGAACAGAAAGCACCGAGTCATCGAGCCACTCAATCATCTCACCATCGACCTTAATTTCACTTAAGAAAACGGTATTGGACAACCCATCGGTGACGTCGCGTAGCCGACGAAACGTCGATGCCTCGAACATGCCTCGCGTTTGTCCGTTGGCGTTATCCACGATCGTATCGCCGACCGAGAACACATAATTTGTGTAGCCCATTTCGCCGGGATACTCTCGTCGCGGATCGCTGGGGCAACGCAGTGGATCGAGTTGATCGAGCCACGGCTCAATTCGGACCGTGCTGGTCGCAGAAGGCGGAGCTGGGCACATCATCCATGTTGATGGAAAGAAATTCAGGAAGCACAAACTGCTGAAACTGGGAGTCGTGGAAGCGATGTGAGTGTAGGAGATCGAGCCTTCTAGTTTTTCATATAGCGCGTGCTGTTCCATGAACGGCAATATCGAGACGAAGCCGCTGACGCGTGCATACGGATCGTCGCGGTAGAGTGAACCACGCCGCGACGTCGGATACTTGCCATAAACCGATTCGTAGTTGCTCATCGCCAGGGAAACCTGCTTGAGCCGGTTGCTGCAATCCATCCGGCGAGCCGCTTCCCTGGCGGCACCGATGGCGGGCAGGAGCACGGCCAGCAAGATGCCAACAATCGTGATCACGATGAGCACTTCGATAAGCGTGAAACCGGAAAGCCGAACTATTGATTGGCGCATGGTTGGCACGTCTGATGGAACGGAGCTTCAGCAGTAATTTTGGGCAGCCGGCGTGGCTCTCGAATGGCTGAGTTGACCCAATTTTAACGAAAAGCAATTCCAAGTGGCATTCCGAGAACGAGAAATCCCTAGTTTTCGACGCCTACCCCACCTCCGCCCTGTGCAAAAACTGCGCTCCGACAAAATCGGGATCGGGGTGGATTGGTTTGCTTCGTCAGTTCGCCACAGTCGATCGTTGAAGTACACGCGTAACGTCTTGTAGAATCGGAAAGTTGACTTTGGCGTTTTGATGCGTGCAGACATTGATCGCAGCCACGCTTGTATCGGCGGACCGAAGAGATGCTGCTATGCGACTGAACTAAGCTGCTTTTCGCGAGTAGCTCTTCAACAATCCACCTAGTCGTTCGTGACAGCGGATATCGTTCAGACGAATGGTTTCGAGGGACGAATCAAACTTTTTTCGCCTCTTCAGCGTTGGCTTTTGGATCAACTATTGTCCAGCCCCCGATGCGGTCGATCCCGAAGATAGTGCTCGCCAAACTCCGAACAAAGCAAACTCATGTGCGCTTCACCAAACACGATAAAGTGGTCGAGACGTTCCTGCTGCGATGTGTCATGTTGATGCCCCTGTAATCGTGATTGTTTGAACCGCGCCAACTCGAAGTGATTTGAGCTTTTCACGGGTTTCTTCGGTGTCGCGAAACGCGTACGTTTGGAATCTCGCGTCTTTTGCTATCGTTATCGTGCCATTGCGGATGCGATCATAAATCCAATAGGCCGGGACCCCCAATTCTTTGGCGATTTGGTTGGCACGCAGGTGCCCGACAATTCGATGCAGCTGCGCTTTGCAGCCAGGTCGAATGATTCCCGCTCGCGTGCGAATGCGAGTTACAGTGGAAGCCAGGAAGGATTCCTTACGTGGCGAGTGATGGTCTGCCGCAGTTAATGCGTCAGCGATCTGTCGATCGTTCTTGCCGTCAGCAACCATGCGTAGAATCTCTGTGCGCAACCCTTCAGCATCTTCAAGTTGTTCAAAGCGTCCAACCGTAATGCGAGCTCGACTTGTCGTGTTCGCTCCGCCACGCCAAATGATTCTTACTTCAAATTCATCGCTAACTCGCTTCAGTACTACCTTGTCCACCATAGTCCGAATCAGCGATTTCTTTCTGGCCCAATTGAGATGACCAGACTCCCACAGCTTGGGCAGTTGTGGTCCAAGGTCTCGAAGGATCTCGATCAGATCAGTTGGTATGGCCCAACATGCCTTCTGTGGATCTGCTCGCTCAAGTAACTCTTCCGCACTGCGAAGATCTCTCAGCGCGTCCTCCCATCGCCGTTCCAGTTCGGCGGTGACTAAACGAGAGGTATTATCGAAAGTTGTGTTCTTGAATGAATGAAAAAGGTGGCGCATCCTGCTGAAACTTCAACACCTCAGCAGCCCGAAGTGGGCACAAGGACACGCCATGAACCAGACTAAAACAGACAGGCAAGTAACGCCAGTAGACGATCAGCTCGATCCCGAAGTGATTTCGTTTAGAGCTCAATTTGACCAGAAGAGTCCGCTCGATGAACTCGTTCGCGAGGGAGCCAGGAGAATGCTGCAGTCCGCGATCGATGCTGAAGTCGAGGCATTTGTGGCCATGCATCAAGATCGACGCAATGAGACAGGAAAGCGGTTGGTCGTCAAAAACGGAAGACTGCCCGAGAGGGAACTCACCACCGGAGCGGGGCCGATCCCGCTGACGCAAGGCCGAGTCCGAGATAATACCGCCGATCCCGATAAACGTGTGACCTTCACGCCCAGCGTGCTGCCAGCCTACCTCCGAAAGACCCAGTCGATTGAAGAATTGATTCCTTGGCTTTACCTCAAAGGGATTTCCACAGGAGACTTTGCCGAAGCCCTGCAGTCGCTTGTGGGAGAGCGTGCCAAAGGGTTCAGTGCCAACGTCGTCGTGCGTCTCAAAGAGCAATGGAGTGGCGAGTACGAGCAATGGAGTAAGCGAGATCTTTCAAGCAAGCAGTACGTTTACGTTTGGGCTGACGGCATCCACGCGAAGATTCGTTTGGAAGATGATGCCAACAAAAAGCAGTGTTTACTGGTGCTGATGGGCGCGACCGCCGATGGCCAGAAGGAACTGATCGCGGTGCTGGATGGTTATCGCGAGAGCGAACAGAGTTGGAGCGAATTGCTTTTGGACTTGAAGCAGCGAGGTCTCACGACCGCACCGAAGATTGCCGTCGGTGATGGAGCGTTGGGGTTTTGGGCGGCGCTTCGGAAGGTATTTCCTGAGACTCGCGAGCAACGTTGTTGGGTCCATAAGACGGCCAACGTTTTGAACAAGATGCCCAAGAGCGTACAACCTAAAGCCAAGGGAGATCTTCACGAAATATGGCAAACGGAGACGAAAGAAGCGGCGGAGAAAGCACTGGATGCCTTCTATGAAAAATTTGAAGCAAAGTATGCCGCGGCTTGCGAATGCCTTCGAAAAGACCGAGACGAGTTGCTTGCGTTTTACGATTTTCCAGCGGAACACTGGAGCCATCTTCGTACCACCAACCCGATTGAATCAACCTTCGCAACGATTCGTCTTCGCCATCGGAAAACCAAAGGGAGCGGCACGAGGCGAACGAGCTTGGCCATGATGTTCAAATTAGCTCAATCCGCCGCGAACAAATGGAGGCGACTGAACTGCCATGAGAAAATAGCATTTGTCATCGAAGGACGTTCCTTCAAAGACGGAATCCTGCAGGACATCGTCGCCGCCTAATTCAAAATCTCAAAACACAAGATTTGACAATAGCTCATTCTTTCAATGATAGCAATCTCGCGTCGATTTTTGACATGTGGGCAGCGGTCAAAGACATGCTCTGTCCCTGACTGACGCTATGCTTCACGGCTCCGCACGATATCCAAAATCTGCCCCTCTTACTCTTTCGGAATGGCGAGCGCAAACGGCAGCAGAAACGCCTTTAACGCACAGGACGCATGGGATCACAATTCATGATGGAGGTTCCGAGACCCGCCGAAGCGAGTGCTGCACGACGCCGACCACCGTCCAGCCACTCACCATGCCCAGCAGGTAGACGACGGCAATCAAGAGCGAGGTGGGGCACGAGACGCTCCGGTCGAGATACTTTAGTGTGACCACCGCCTGGTTTTGCAGGGCAAAGACACCGATCGCCCCGAGTAGGAGCAGGAGGATAAAAAAGTAAATCATGCGCATCGGTATGCCTCGGGCGGGACGCAAAAAGTTTTGATTCACTCGACTACTTATAAGGCTCGGAGCGAGGAAGTCAAGATTTTTATTCCGCGATTGGTATCATGACGACTCCTTTGGTTGCGGCCACAGGCCGCGCTGCGAAATTGCTCTCTGTAAATGGAACAATGACGAGGTGGTCGATGAAGCGCGCGATGATGATAGGCTCATTGCTCAAGAAGGCTGCTCTCGGCTGGAGCGCGCATCGGGCGCCGAGGCTGCCTGTGACACACGGCCCCATCGCGTCGAGTGTGACTTTCGAACGAGAGATGTTTTGGCTGTGCCAAACTTCGCAGCGTTCTCGTTCGCTCGCCTTGCGACAGCGTGAGACGAGTTGGAGATAGACATTGAAAATGGACCCGGGGCGGGGGGCAGTTCAGAGACAAAACCTCTAAGCTTTTAGGTGTCTACTATTGCCCAGTCGCTTTTTGGTAGTCAATGTCTCTAAAGACTAGCAACGGGTCGATGCCGACGACGATGTAGG
>JANOBM010000001.1:0-15135 GCA_031411655.1 Planctomycetaceae bacterium | reverse complement strand
CGATCCCGCTTGTGGGCACACCAACGGCGTCGGACCTGTCTGGTACCGTTCAGGAAATCCACCAATTTGCTGAGACACACGGGCCTGAAAACGTACTCCTGTTTTTTTGTGATCGTCCTTATCCAAGCTCGGTGGATCTGGAACAGGTGCAAGCGGTTCGCTCTTTCAAGCAAAGCGTCCAATCTGAAGGACTTTACAGACCCTACACCGAGCCGAGCGAATTCGCTGAATTGTTTCGCCAGCAGCTCGATATGGCGATGAATGAGATTCTGGCGAGCGATCAGTTCTCGACAGCATCCGTCGGACCTCAAAATCAGGAAGTGAGCTTGCATCCTGAAGCGAATTCGATCCTCGTAGTCGCCGCGGTTGCCGAGCGAGGTCAGATTTTGTTGAGCCGCATGCTTGCCGGGCATGAGTTATCAGCCAGCGGCATCGTGTTCAACAAAACGGGCGATCAGAGATCGGAGGCGCGATGGGAGCGAGGACTCGTTCAACTGCAGCAATGTGGGCTGATCGAAGATCTTGGAAACGATACTGTATTCCGCGTGACCCACGATGGATACGAACAGGCCGATGACTTATGGAACATCCTTCTGCTCCGAAGAATCGATTTGTTGCAGACAGGCGAGTACGACTACGTGAACATGAACCAGCTTCTCGCTGAACCGGTCCTGGGCTGCAAGATATTGCAGTCCGTTGCACGAGAACGAGCGGCGGTTTTGGCTCAACTCGGATTATTAGAACTCGTTCCGAGCGACGGTGGGATTTCCGCCGTGCGCCTTTGCGACAAAGCAAGAAAGTTTATTCGAGAGAATGTATCACTTGTTTTTGCTGATCTCGAAGTTGGGGATGACGAATGAGCTGCTGCTTCACCGTCCGATAAGCTCGGCTATGTAGCGAAAACATGCAACCTATGCTGATTGCACGGCAGTCCTTTGGCTCGTACATCCCGTTTGATTTCGAGACCTATTCAGGGAGGTTTGGTACGCAGTTCAGAGACAAAACCTCTAAGCTTTTAGGTGTCTACTATTGCCCAGTCGCTTTTTGGTAGTCAATGTCTCTAAAGACTAGCAACGGGTCGATGCCGACGACGATGTAGGTGTTTTTCTCGGGTAAGTTCTTATCCAGTGTCACTTGCACTTCAAAGGTCGGATGCTCGCGACCCTCGATTGCCTTGACAATCTCGTATTTTTCTAGCTTTGCGCCCTGTTGCCATCGCATGTCAAATACATCCACAGCCGGAGTGGATACGGTAATCGTTGCCAAAGCGGCTCCAGATTGCCAAGCGTCCAAGCCCTGCTTCAATGCCGTCCGTGCTGTATCGGCGGAAGGCACGTAGCGAGTTGTGCTAGAGTCACCGCAGCCGAAACACATCGCCAATACGACAAGCGTCCAAAATCGTGTGTTTCTCAAAATGGCAAGTGTTTTCATGGCGTTCATATTCTACACTGAAGTTGACGTTGGCGACGAGAAGCATAAAACAACAGCGGGATCAGTAAATCGACGACCTCATCGGCGATTAATATTCCACCCAGCACAGGAGCGGCCATTGGGCGAATGATGTCGGCTCCGGCTCCGCTGCTCCATAGCATCGGTGCCAACGCAAGAATCATGGTCGCTTCGGTCAATAGTTTGGGCCTCAGCCTATGAACCGCACCGTCGATCACCGCGAGACGAAGTTCATCTGTTGACAAATCAGACAATGCGCCGGCACGCGTAACAGACTCGCGCATGTAGACAAGCATGATCATGCTTGTCGCCGCCGCCATCCCGAAACAGGCGATATAACCAATGCCCACCGCGACCGAAAACGGATAGCCCAATAACCATTGACACACCACGCCTCCAGCCAACGCGCCCGGAACCGCGATCAACATCAAGCACGCATCGACAGCGTCGCGGAACACTGCGTATAACACGACGCCGATCAACGTGACGACAAGCGGTATCATCCACAATAACGTGGCACGGGTTCGCGTAGCATGTTCATATTGACCGGTCCACTGGATCGAGACTCCCGCAGGAAGTGGCACATTCTTGGCAATCGCGAGCTTGGCATCGTCGATCACGTCTTGCGGCTGACGACCGCGCACGTTGAATCGAACGTAATTTCTTAGGCTGCCGTTTTCACTCTTGATTGATGCGGGACCGGAAGTGACGGTCAAGATTCCCAGCGAGTCCACCGCGGGTGATATAATCAATAAACGTCGCGGCTTAAGTCCAGAGTCCAAAGGGGGCGCCAACACACGGCCTGACTTCGCCAATTCAAAGACCGATTGTGCTTCAGTTTCATCCAGCCCCAATTCCGCGAATCGTCGGGCGTCGGGAACGAACTGAACTTCCTCTTTACCACGAATCGGATCGGCAATCACATTCTCTGCGCCGCTGATCATGCCGATGACTTCGGCGATCGCTTCAGATGTGTTGACGATTGCATCAAAATCATCTCCTAGCACACGCACACCGACTTCGGAATTGACACCCGAAGCGAGCATATCGACGCGGTTTTGAATCGGACGGGTCCAGACATTCGCCCAACCCAGCATCTGAACGGCCATGTCCAACTCGCCGCCGCTGCCTGTCAACGAACTACGGTCGTGGGGCCACAGCCAGAGCTTGCCCGCGAGTCGCTTAGTCGACTCGCTCACCAGTAAATCATATTTTGGATGCGGATCGATGATCGGCAAACGCGCGATGGAAGGAATGCCATTATGCTGATGTAGCGATGGTGGGCTTGAGCCGTTTGCGATCTCAGATGAGTTGGCCGATGCGAGTGTGACGCCATAGCGAGCGTCAAGGATTTGCTCCCATTTGGATTGGAGAGCTGGCTCAATGATTGGCGTTCGCGAAACGCATTCGCTACATACGATCTGCAACCAAGTCCCCGCTGCGCGATCACGCAGTTCAGCGTTCAGTTGCTTCACGGACAGGCGCTGACGCTCGGTCCAGATTGCCTTCAACCGCGTGTACAACTCATCGTCGCGTGAAACCGATCGTTCGTGGCTAGTCATTTTCTTTGCGATCGCAGCTACGCTCAATCGATCGGGCAGTTCGCCGAGTCGTTGACAATCGTTAATCGCGATCTCGCTGGCCATACCTCGTAGCGTCGCTTCAGACCCCGTCGCAACATGACGAGCAATTTCGATCGCCAGTTCGCGACCCAGCGGAATTCGTAGCGAGCATAGACGTTGCCAACACACTTCTCGCATCACGGCATCAAAACGCAACAGGCCAGCTTCGGTGATCTCTTTGGCCAGCGCATCGAGGTCTTGAACCGGCGCGATCAGACGGGCGACCTGCAACGAGTTAATCATTTCACTCGCGGCAGCTCTCGCATCTTCGCGCCGCATTCGACGGCTGGGCCACAAATCGGTCGAACGAAACTCAACCATGGTCTCGATCATATCCAGCGGTGCGGGATCAAACGCGGTTTCGGCACGTCCTGCCTTGCCGCTGACCATGGCCACCTCAGGGAACCGGCACAAGATCATGTTCCGCGCCTTCAGGTCATCAACCGCTTGCGAGATCGGGATATTGGGGACCGTGATCGGCATGTCCATCACCATGCCTTCGTCCAGCGGGACCCGCAATTCGAGTCCGATCGGCTTGATCCACTTTGTTGCCGATAGCCCAACCAACAGCACCAGCAAAATTGCGAAACCCGCGGACAGTCGACTTCGAGCGGCGAACCATACCCCAGCAAGACCCAGCCCCACTGCACCACGGACCAGCCAATCGACACCGGTTGCTGCGGCACCGATCACAATGGTCATTCCCAAGAAGGCAATCAGTGGCAACGGGTGATCGAGCAGGTAATTGAGCAGCGGTCGATAAACGGACGAAAACCCGGACACGATCGCGCTCTCGGATTCGCACCTCACGCGGCCACGGATCAGCACATGACACATCACTGGCACCACCGTGACGGTCAATACCGCAACACTGATCAGTGACAACGCCTTGGTCCACGCCAGCGGCCCGTACATGCGACCGTCGATGCCCTGCAAGGCAAACACCGGCAAGAAAGAAATCAACATCACGATGATCGCCAGAAACGCCGGCCAAGCGACCTTTGCACACGCCTTGGCCACAAGCTGGCTCGTGTCGCCTGCAACAGGAGCCTTGCCAAACCGCTCGTGCAAATCATGCGATACGCTGTCCGTGATCACGATCGCCGAATCGACCAACACGCCGATCGAGACCACGATGCCCGCCAGCGACATGATGTTGGTTTGAATCTCGACCTGGCCGCTCCATCGCAGCATCGCGATCATCAAGAACGCAGCCAACACGGCCAGCGGCAACGTGAGACTGATAACCAACGAAGTCCGCAGGTGACGCAGGACCAGCAGTACGCAGATCGTGGCAACCAGCATCGATTCTAGTAACGTCCAAGTGACGGTGCGAACGGCTCCTTCGATTAGCGACGTGCGATCGTAACATGGCGCCAACCGGATATTCGCGGGCAACGAATCGGCGAGCGATTGCATCGCATCAAGCACATCGCGAGTCACCTGCAATGGATTGTGTCCAAACTTCAGATGCACCAATCCCGCGACCGATTCCGAGCCATTCTTCTCGAAGACACCGACGCGCGGGGCAGTGCCGATGACAAACTTGCCCACATTCAAAGCTTGCAACGCCGCGTTATCACCTGATCTCCATAGCGCTTCGACGTCCGAAATCGTTAACTTGGTTTGCGATAATCTTACGAGGTCAAGTTGAAAATGAGTTTCCGGCTCAAAGCCACCCACGGTGGCAACTTCGGCCACGCCGTTGATCTTACGGAGCTGCGGAGCCACCAGGCGCTGTTGGATGTCGCGCAGTTCAACAAGGTCTGTATCAATCCCTTCAACCGTGTACCAGAAAATCTGCCCCGTCGGGATGCCCTCGGCGGCTAGTTGCGGAGCGACGCCGGTCGGCAGATCAAGTTTGATCGTGTCCAGCTTGTCAGCGACAAGTTGCCGGCACTCGCGAAACGACTTGCTGTCATCGAACAACAGATGCAGCAGTGAAAAATGCGATTCACTCGATCCGCGAATGGTCACCAACCCTTCGATCCCCTGCAATGATCGCGACAGCGGTTTCGTGATTCTGGTTTCGATCGTTTGCGGCTTGTTCCCCGGCCAAGACGTGTAAACCAGAATCTGATTCTCGGACAAATCGGGAAGGGCGTCGATCGGCGTTTGCAGGATCGACCATGCTCCCGCCACCGCGATTAAGACAGCGACAAAGCACACGATCCATTGATGCCGGATCATCGCATGGATAAACCGCTCCATCACGGGGCACCCTGATGAACTGCCAATACCGCCAAATACTTGTCAGGCTCGGCGAGCAACGCCCGCTCGCATCCTTTGCAACACAGCGCCACGCGACGACCGCCCGCCAAAACAAACACGGGCTGGCCCATGCTGCCAAGCGGTGCTTCGGTAACGGGACAAATCTTTTGGCTATCAACAATCTTTTGGTCGGCCTGTGACAGCGGCGTTGTCTCTATTACCTTTGCTTTTGCAAGGGTCGGTCTTCGTGATGACGAAATGGATGCGGCAGCGTGTTGGTGGTTGGCACCGAAATACTGGGTCGCGATGCTGGGATTGAGCCGCGTCTCAGCATCGAGCAAAAACGCACCGCTGACGACAACGCTTTGCCCGGCGACCAACCCCTTTTCAACTTCGTATCGATCGTTGCCAGTCGCTGACTTCAGTTTCACCGGTACAGCATCGAACATACCCTGCATCGTTTCGACGTAGACGACATCGCCGCTTTCGCGATGCACCACGGCACTCGCCGGAATCGTGATCGCCAGCGGAACTGCATCACTGGTCACGACCGGTTCGGTCCTTACACCAGCCAACTGCACGCGGTACGGTGACAATTGCATCCGGGCCAAGACACCAGCAGGCAAGATGACCGCATCGGTCTTTTTTCTCGAGATCAAATCCATGTTACAAATCGGACAGATCGCTGGCCAAGCGGTGATGATGCCGGGGTCCATCGGGCAGAAAAATTCGGAGTCGGCGGACACCGAGTATTGCGCAGTCGAACCGGTGCCAAGCGAGATTACGCGGTCCCACCCGGTGCGTAGGTACGGCCAGCCAGCCATCAATCCAGCCAGCAATCCGATCAACAGCAAAAACCGTAATCGCACACCGACAGCTCGCCACAGCCAACGCTCTCGTGCAGCTGTTTGTAATCGCTTCTCGCCCATCACGGAGTCTCAGGCATGTAGTGATCCCAATGCATCAGCAATTGATAATCCTCTTGGCGAAACACCCACAACGGATCGATCCCGACGACGATGTACTGGAGCTTGAGTTCTTCGCTTGGGTTCGTAAGCTTGACTTTGACAACATAAGTGCGTCCCGCATCGCCCGGCGATTCACCCAGAATCTCGTAGTTCACCAGCCTTTGCTCAGCTTTGCGAGACGTGTCGGTGCCGAAGATCAGCGGCTTGGTGCCAGCGATCTCTCCGGCGGGCAAGCCTGCTTTCCAAGCGTCCAGCACTTGCGTTAACGCTTCCAACGCGACCTCGGGAGTTGGCACGAAATCTTCGTTCTTTCTGCCACAGCCGCCGACACACGCGATCAACATCACGATGCCAAACTGGTAGACCACAGAAGTCGTACGACTCATTCCAATTGAACCACTTCTGAATTGGCTCGCGTGCCAATGGCGCGCCACAGCGTCAGATCGATGTTATTGGTGGTGAACCGAACGGCACCATCCCCCATCAACATGTTGACGCCGCCGGTGTGATGACTGGCTGGCGAAATCTGCATCGCCATGTTCGTCATTGTGCCGAGGAATCCCGTACCGCCACAACTTTTTGAATTGGGGACCGCGACGTGGTTGTATTGCGAGCAACAATTCTCACCCATCACCCAGCTATAACCCCACTTGCTACTCAGCGGCGTCGCCGTGGCCGGATTCAAACTGTTGCACACGTTGGTTGTCGCGGCGAGGGTGGTTTGACTAGGAATGACGTAAAGGTCCGACCGAACATCAGGGACTCCATGCCCCCGAATCTTCTCGCTGAAGAAAGCGGTGTTGCTCATACCATCCAAAATCCCTGCTGAACTGACTTTGCTTTTGAAGTAGAAAACGCCTGTTTGCAGTTCGCTGGGATTCGTATCGGTTGGCAATGCAGGCTCATCGCCTCGGTCGCACAACCAACTGCCTTGGTTAGCGACATAGTTGTTTTGTGCCTGCCACGGATCAGAGGGTGCTTCGTCGGATGGACAAAAAAATCCTGCGACCGGAGTGCGGCTGCCGATCGCGTTCTTGCCATTGGCATTTACATAAGGTGGCATGAACGCCAACACTCCGCCCATTCCGGGCGTCTCCGGCGGATAATTGAAGTCCAGCTTTTCATACAGCGCGGACTCTTCCATGAAGGGCAGGATCAACGCGTGTTGGGACCAGCGGGCGTAGACCGGTGCACCGGGATAGCTAGGGCCTTTGCCGAACGGCAAGGTTTTATGGACGCTCATGTAATTGTGCAGCGCCAAACCGATTTGTTTCATGTGGTTGATGCACTGCGTCCGTCGTGCCGCTTCTCGCGCCGCTTGGACGGCAGGCAACAAAATGCCGACCATGACGCCGATGATGGCGATCACCACCAGCAATTCGATCAAAGTGAAAGCGGATGCCTTACGACGGTAATGATGATGTGATAAGAACATAGAGATGGCCTGAAACGAAAAAGAACAACGAATGGGTAATGATTGAGGGGAAGGCTGCTCAAACCATTAACTGGGAAGTAAATGGCGAGACCGACCAAAAATGAACTGTGCAGATCGTGGTCCGGCACAAAGCGAAAGTGCACGCAGCTTCGGGGGCTGTCGCGCAGACACCCACGGACGGAACCTAGCCAATCGCAATAGGTGGTCGAAACACGCGCGTGAGAAAGACCGTCGTGTAACTTGATTCGCGAGCAAAATCGAACGTTTGCGGTGGATGCCAATCAAGTACTGCCGCCTCGCATGACTGAAGCAAGGATGCACATGGGCCTTCGATTCGCGTGGAGGCCAGCGGAATCGACTTGAATTGACCGGGGCAATGGCTGCCGCTGCAAGAGGATCGCCGAGGCACAGGTTCTTCGGCGTCATCATCAGTCGCTAAATGGCGTGATTCGCGCGCCTGAGAACCGTGGATCAAGTAATCGCCACAGGATGCTGACGCCCGATTTCCAGTCGAAGAAACGAGCACCAGTGCCGAGAATCCGACGAAAACCCGCAATAGAAACGATAATCGATCGTTCAAGAAGCTTTTCATCGTTCGCAATGCGACCTCTGTGAGCACACCACCACCGCAGTAGTCTATTGCAAACCAGCTTTTAAGTCAATCATTCTGGGAGCTCGCCCCCATTGGTTATTTGTAAACCATAAGTCCTGCATGGCAGATTCTCTTCTTGCAGAAACATGTCGAAGTTGCGGGCCTGCTGCGTGGTCCAGTCGCCGGGATGTTGCGGTTGTGGCCGCAGAACCCATGGGTGCAGTACACGGAAGCAGTTGCGAACGACGATGATATTCGCTAACTTTCTCTCATCGATTCAAAGCTTGGCTTTTGTGTTAACTTTCGTCGATTCGGCAGTTCGAAGACGTTTCCCTACAATACGACCGAACAGGTCTCGAAATTCGTAAGTCCTTTCATTGTAAGGCTTTACGAATTCCGAGCAAAGAGAGTATTGTTACGAAGAGGGTTGCGCTCGGGGAGCCTTTCAGAACAGTATCGAAACTGTTCTGGTTTAGTTAACGCAGAAAGCCGAGGTCTCTAACTCGGCTTTTTTGCGTTAAAACCCTAGGGTTTCGCGGCTTTCTTGTTAACCGCTGCCTCGAACTTCGCGTCGCTTCCCGCCCGGCCAACGTCCAGGATCGCCCGTTTCCTGGTCCCCACCCCGTCCAGGAAAGCGAAATCTCTCAGACTCTCTCGGTTAACGATGGCAGACGGGTTAACAGAATCGGGGCTTTAGAGAGTACTGCCGGCGGCTGAAAACAGAGAGTTTGAGAGTCGTTCTTTTTGGGTGGCACATTGCGGTTGCCGTGGGAGCGTGGCAAGTACTCCTCGCCTCAGAAGCCCATAAAATGTATCGTCGCGCCCACCGAGGGAGTCATCATGTCGACCACACCATCCGCATCGTCTTTGTTCGACGAAGTAGCAACTCTGTTTGCTTCTGCACCGTCGCAAAACAGTATCCTCGAATTCCGCCCATCACACGCAACCATCGAGCGAGCCAACCAGTTGCTTGAGTTGAATCGTGCCAATGCGCTCGACGAGGCATCGCGCCGCGAATTGGATCAGTTCGAACAGGCAGAGCTGCTCATGAGATTGGTCAAGGCTCGCATTCGAGCCAGCCAGAACAAAGACTCGACGCTGCGATGAGCTAGTCGCCCGCTGCAAAATGCCTACTTCACGGTTTCCGGCCAAGCAGATGTAGAGCTTCGGCGCGCACCAGCGATAGACGTTCACTCAGCTCTGCCAGGGCCGCTAGGCCAGTTCGCTCTTGGTCGGTCAGTAGTCCCTCGTTATTCAGATCCATCAATTGCTGCAGATGCAGGTCTGCCTTTTCTGGCAACCGGAGCGTGGCGACATCTTCGACCCATCGCAGTGGTACATTAATTGTTCTTCCCATCAGCGTTCTCGATTCGTAAATGCCTAGTCCCAATTCTCGCCACCCCTGTCGTTCGTGATGGCTTAAATCATCAACGGTGGTCGGCCGGCGGCGCGACGGCAATCGGCGAGCTGCCCTCGATGGTTCATCCAGTGCATGGCTCGCATTAAGAACATGTGTCGCCACGTTCCGAAATAGAGCTCGAACTGAGGAGTGACTCCTGCGATCGCTTGATCAAGCTCCTCTTCGCTCGTGCTTTCAAGCCAAGCCATGAACTCTTCGTCCATAGAACGCAAACGACTCAAAAGCTCCTCGTATGACGGGTATTCGGCCGCGTTGGGATCTGGCTGTGAACCTCCGCCAAATTTGTCGTGGAGCGATTGGCAGGGATTCTCTATCCCCTGCATCATTTCGCGGTAACGGCCTTCGGAGAAAACCAAATGCCCCAACAGCCAATGAGCATGGTTGCCAGTGCCGACAGTCGGCGAAACGAGCGCTGCAGACTGCAGGTCGTCAAGCAGCGGAAAGACGAGCCCAGCAGCTTGACGATTCGCCAGAATGAGAACGGATTTCGATTGCACGATTAAGCCTCGTTAGAAACTCTCATTCTACCGACGATCGCCCTTTCAGCGATGACACCGATCATCACGCCGACTGAGTAGCAAACGAGATCCGTCCACAGAAACCCGAAACCCAGCACCAGCCCTCCCAGCGTGGTCTGACGGATCGCGTCGATCCATGGAGCGTGGTAGAGCTGGCTGATCTCCACCAGGAAAGCGAGGGCTAGCGAGATCGCAGCCCGTACCAGGACCGGCCGACCAACCAGCAGCGTGCTTACCAACAGGAACACCATCAGCGCCCACAGTGTGTCGCCGGCGTACTCAGCCAAGAACGCCGGTAACAGCCCACGGTATCTGCGCGATGCCAGGCCAGAAAAAACGACCACTGTGGCCGCGATTAGGTAAACGAATCGAGTGCGAATCAATCAACAAGTGCTTTCTACGTAGATTGGGCTAGGGGGCATTCTTCTGGACGTCTGACCGTGTCGGACGTCGCCATTTCGATTTCGTCGGGAGATGTCAATAAGTCCCTACCTTTTTTAAATCACGATAGCATGCCACCACTGGCACATTGCTCGACAAGCGAGTCACACATCGGGATAGAATTCAGACGCGAGATACTCATGTAACCATTCACTCAACTTGAAAAGGCTGAACTGTGGTATCCCGTTGATAAACGTGGCAACATGCTCGTAAGGTTTGGAGAGATCTGAATTGTCGTAAATGCGAACCTGCGGAAGACATCGAATTGCCAACTTGAGATTCTCCAGGGTTCTGGCGTGCCGTGAGCGAAGCTTCTCAATCGGGACGTCATGCCCACCTTGGCTCACACGCATTCCAACTCGCTGAATCGAGGTTTCAGGATATTGGATCGCCACGAAGCAAAGGATCACATGGTAGCCGGAATTCGAGGCATCTTGAAGGAAACGCACCTTCTCGCCAACCGGATCTGAAAACACCGTTTCAAAAATGAAGCTCGCCTTCTGTTCGACGAGCTTAGCACGTTGCTGCTTCGCAAGCTCAGCTGCCTCATAGGGATCGAGACTCAGTTCCTTCGCCAGCAGATCCGCGTTTACAAATGGCCAGCCCAGACTCGCTAGCTGCGTTTCGTAGAAGGTGGATTTTCCGGCTCCGTTTGATCCAGCCAGGGCGATGATTGTCGGACGGTCATCCGAGCCGTCACTGCTCATCGTTCACAACCACGAAGTTCTTATCGACGAAGTGCCCTCGGACACGGGTACCGTTCTCTTCAACCCGAACAAGTAGGTCGCGATTGGACGGATCAGACTCGTAGTGAGGATATGGCTGCGCTTTGAGGTAGCGTGCTAGTCGTTCACGTCCCTTCGCTGAGTCTGCAGCGTCCAGGGCGAGTTCCGCCATCTTCGCATCGGTTAGTCCTGGGATTTGATACGCGAGATCCTCTGTGAGCTGAACAATACCGAAGTGCTTTGTCAGAAATGTTACGCGACGAGAAAACTCCGTGACCACGTCGGAAATGTGCTTCGGACTGTGCTTTGTCAATTCAATGTTCAAGAAGCGACGAAATGCTTGAACCAAGACGTCTTGTTCTTCAAGGGCCGAGAACGAAAGCTCTGAATCCCTCGTCGGCTGATCAGGCTGCTCGTCGCTCGGAGTCATCAGAATCGTCTTTCTGGAATTTCGTGAGCCAAGGTGATCTCTGCAATGCTTCAGCAGTACGCAGGACATCGGCGGGGGTCATCGGTGAGTTGCTACGGCCCTCTAACAAACCAACTTTGAGCTGCCGTCGAAACTCATCACAGACTGCGTTCAACGTTTGCACGGCATTAGCGGTTAAGGTTGCTTCAGAAGTATTCATAGCGACTTCCCGTCCATGGATTGCGCGGATTCGATCACCCACTATTGTCCCCAAAATTACCAACTCGGGTCAAGATCGATCTTAGCGTGAAACACGCGATATAGAGCGTTTTTCGAGGCTTTCAATGGCGAGGGATTTTCAAAATCCCCAGCATCGACTGTCGTCTGGCAGTTAGCTTCGTCACTGCACAGACTGGTCTAGCTAGTTCGCTTGACGAGCCGCTTCCAAAGCACCCGTTGCGTCTCCCAGTTCGGCAGGATCGCGATGGTTCGCACTTCGCGTTCGCGGAAGCGGGGGACGGGGTCGGTGGTGGGTTCGAGGTCGAGGATCGCTTGCTGGATGTCTGGGGCGAGGTTGGTGAGGTTGATGATCTGCGTTACGCGAGCGCGGGTAATGCCGGCGACGCGTGCGATCTCAGCTTGGTCTTTGACTTGGCCACTGGCGAGTAGATGTTCGAGCCGAATGGCCAGCGCCATCAGCTTGGTGATGTGAGGTAGCTTGGCCGGCGCGCTGGACTTCTTAGGCTTGGGTGCTCCGATTTGCTGTCGCCCATGCCCGCACGTGGTAGTTTGAAAAGGTATCTTGCTGAGGGACTTTGCTGTGGCTAGTTCTTGCATGATTCATGTCCTTTCGTGGATTCGTTTGCGAATGACTTCAGCCCGAGCGGACTGAGCGTTATGGACAAGGTGCTGTCGGTGGGATCGTGTTCGATGCGTGCTACCAACTGTGACATCAGTCGGCTGCGTTCGCCCATCGTGAGATGCTCCCACAATCCTTCGAGATTCTTGATGGCCTTTCGAATTGTCTTTCGATCGGGAGCGCTGGCTTGGATCTTCGCGAGCTGCTCTTTCAAATCGTTGCGCCGGCGTAGGTCGCGAGTCTGTTGCTCGGTGAGCGATGCAAGTGAGTCGAGACGTTTGACTTCGCGAGCATCGTCGCCGGTGGGAATCGAGATGGCTTCAATTGCTCGCTCAAGGTTGACCAAGCTTTCGTTCAGTAGGGACAGCTCTTTGCGAAGCGTGTCCCCTTTGTCGTTAATGGTTCGGCTAACACGAATGCTGGTTTCGTTGAGTAGGTCTTCGTCGATTGTGAGCGATTGAAGTTGCGCCACCACAAAACGTTCGACCTCTTCCGCAGGCAGCGAAGGCCTCGGGCAAGTCTTATGGCCGCGTTTCTTCGCTTTGTTGCAAACGTAATAGCGATATCGCTTGCTGCCACGTCCGCTGCCGCCGCTGGTCGAATGCGTCATCATGGAATCGCAGGCTGAGCAACGCAGCAAACCAGCGAGCACGCCGGGTGACTTGCCGTGGATGCGATCGCCCAAGCTGACACGGTTGGCATTGAGCTTCTTCTTCACCGCCGCAAATACCTCTGGATCAACGATTGCTCGGTGCTCACCTTCGTACATCTCGTCGCGATAGCAGACTTTGCCGAGGTAGATCGGATTGGTCAACAACGCGTGAAGTGTCGTCTTGTAGAATTGGCCGCCACCTAGCTGCTTGTCAGTCTTGGTAATCCAGCTCTTTGATCGCCAACCTCGGGCCTGGATGGCTTCGAGAGTTCCAATGAGCCCCTCGCTCTGAAGATAGATATCGAAGATCTGACGTACGCGTTCTGCTTCCAGCTCATTGACGACCAGCTTCTTGGTTACTCGATCGACGTCGTAACCTAAGAGCGGACGGCCACCAATGTACTTACCCTTTCGTCGGGCAGCGGACATCTTGTCTCGCGTACGTTCACTGATGATCTCGCGTTCAAACTGGGCGAACGAAAGCAGAATGTTCAGCGTCAATCGCCCCATGCTGGATGTGGTGTTGAACTGCTGTGTGACCGATACGAAAGAGACACCGGTCTTGTCGAGCGTGTCCATGATACGTGAAAAGTCCATCAGCGAGCGACTGAGTCGATCGACCTTATAGACCACAATGCAATCGATCAGGCCCGCATTGATGTCATCTAGCAGTTGCTTCAGCGCTGGGCGTTCCATATTACCACCAGTGAAACCGCCGTCATCGTATAGCTTGTCGATCTCCACCCAACCCTCATGGCGTTGGCTGTCAATGTACGATGAGCACGATTCGCGCTGGGCGTCGAGCGAATTGAACTCTTGCTCCAAGCCCTCTGTCGTTGATTTGCGAGTGTAGATCGCACATCGAATCTCCTTGGTTCGTCTGTTGGTGTCGATCATTGGGCTCGCTCCTTGTTACTCTTGAGTCCAAAGAACGTGAAGCCGTTGACGTGCGATCCGGAGATCGCTTTCGCTACGGCTGATAGTGTGCCGTAGGTGGTGCCGTTGAACTCAAAGTTGTCCTCGCCAACATAGACCGCGAGTTTCTTGCCCTTATAGGTTTTATGCAATTGTGCTCCAGCGGGCGGCAAACGAGGATCGCGTGTAGAGTCGACGACGGTCGTTTTTTCACATGCGAACGAAATCTGATCGGTGAACGATTGAGGCGGGCGTTTTCGCAAGTCGGCGTCGTCGGCCATTGCCAAAGCGCGTTGTCGGACTCGCTCCGGTAGACCTCCTTGTTCATTTGCTTGCATTCGCCATGCGATTTTCTTGATCATCCAGTCGCGATTGTGACTGCGTGGTGGCTCGAGACAAACCGTCTCGAAGTGTTCTCGAAGTGCAGCAGTCGCCATGCCCTTCATGCGCGCGACCTCCTGCTTGATGTTGAGGCTCATACGTCTCTCCGTTGTGAATGGTCTTGTTAGTCGTTTCTCGCGGCGCGTTTACCGCCGGTCACAGAGAGCGATCGTTTGGAGAGGAACTCAAGCCGACATGCGAGACAATCGGCGAATTCGTGGAAGACTCTTCAAGTGGCTGGCTTATCAGGTAGCGGACAACCGCCTTCGCGAGAATCTCCGCAATTTCCTCGCGTTGCGTTTTTGCGGATTCGCGTTCAAGATGTTTCATACGTTTAGTCGTCCAGTACGGGTAGCGAATAACTGGCAGCGTTGTTAACTCACTGCCTCTACCCTTAGACCTTCCGACTTCAACGCACAAATGGCGAAACTGATTCAAATTATTTTCGGCGAGATACCTCGCGCGGTAGCCGCAAGATTGCGTCGAGGTCGTCGGCGGTTTGCCAGAGTAGACGCAGTTCATTCGCGGATTTGTCTTT